>JBIOXB010000093.1:0-4289 GCA_044869275.1 bacterium | reverse complement strand
TGATTGAACGGTTGAGACAGCGATGGGAGCTTGGTGAAAAACTTTTGACGCAATTAATTGACGATCTAATGAGTGTCGCCGCAGGCCTATTTTTACAGCCTCAAAACACGAACTCAGAAAGTTGAGTACTTAACATTGTCAAGCTAATCGGATGCTAAAAATACGTCCCAATTGAGAACTGCATCACCGGCCGGCTGAAGCTGTTCAAATTCGTCGGCCAGGCGACGTCATATTGCAGCAGAAAATAGCCGATATTGAATCTCGCGCCTAAGCCCACGGCGCTTTGCAAGTCTTGCAAGCGAAAGCCGTTCTGCGAGGAAAAGGGTTGAAAGCTCGCCTTGCTTAATCCCGGAATGTCAACGCCCCAGGCGGCTGCGGCGTCATAAAATACGGCGGCGCCGAGCCAATCGAGCTTGGCCGGCAGAAAAGGAAACAGGGGAAAACGATACTCCAAATTGCTGATCAGATAATTGGTGCCGACCAATGCGTCGTAACCTGCGCCGCGATAGGTGTAAGGCCCGCCAATGCCGATTATTTGCCGGTCCCGCCCGACGCTCGTACCGCCTACGAAACGCCAGGCCAGCACGGTGCGATGGCGGATGTTGAAATAGCGCCGGTAATCCGCGGAGAAGTTCGTGAATTGAAAATCCTGCGCCGTGGTCTCCACGGCCAAGCGGCTGCGACTGCCGCTGGCCGGGCCCAGCGCGCCGTAAACTGTATTATCATACACCAACGCAGTTCCCACCTGCGCGTAGTTGAACAGAGCGACATCGTTCGTGGCTCGATCAATGCCGCCCCGCGTGTAGGTATCTACCACCATGTCTTGATCCACCCACGTGAGTCCGCCGGAAAGCTCGACGCGCGAATAACGGCTGAACGGATACGCGGCGATGGCATTGAAGCCACGGTAAGTGTTGCGCAAATATCCCACCGCGTTGATATCGCCGCCCGTGTTATAGAGCAAACTCGATTGAAAAGCCTGCACGCCATAGTTGATGCGGCGGCGTTGATTGAAATAGGTCACCCCGAAATCCGAATACAAAGGACTCTGGATTTGCAGCGCCGTGGACAAATAGAAATTGTGATTGCCCAGCAAATCGCTAAACAAAAAAACCGCCTGGCCCACACCGCCGTAGTAGGTGCTATAACCTCCGCCGACGGATACGGCGTCCAACTTGAAACTGCTGCTGTAGTCACGCTTCTCGATAGAATCAGCTGAAGCGAGACGATAATTCGTATAGAAAGTGTTGGGATCCGGGATTGCGGGAAGCCAAGCTTTATCTGTGGCAGCCGCATTGCTGTTTGGGGAGAAACCAACAGTAGTATTGGAAGCGAGTTGAGTCAATTCAGGTGGCTTGCCCTTTGACGGCAATTTTGTTGCGTCCAGGCGGTAGAGCTGCCAGCTTTCTTTCTGAAAAGCCGAGAACACCATCACTTTGCCATTGGCAGACCAGCTCAGCGCCGGCGTAGTTTCGGTAATGCCGGCAATGCCGTTGCGCAGGAAAGTCACCGGCGTGATGGTTTTGTTTGCCAGGCGCAAGCGGTAAATGTTGGCTATGCCTTGATGATCGGAAATGAAAGCGATCTCGCTGCCGTCGGGTGACCATTGCGGGCTGGTGGCGTTACCCGGCAGATCAGTGATCATTTCGACGCTATTATTCGTTAGGCGATAAATGGCCAAATCGTAATCACCGAACATGAGCTTCTCTTCCTCCGTTCCGGTGCCGCGATCGGTGACGAAAACAATCGCTTTGCCGTCCGGCGACCATTGCGGGTGCAATTCGGTAAAACGGTCATTGGTCAATCTCTTCAATTTGCCTCCCGCCAGGTCCACACCATACAGATCGGAGATGCCGCCGGCGATGCCGACAAAGACCAGCTCCTCGCCCCGTGGCGAGAAACTGGGCGATTGCAAGCCGTTCAATTTCGCGAACACAAATTTATGCGTGACTCTTTGGGTGCGCGGGTTCATGACATACAGCGCATCGTCCTTGCCTGATTTGGAGATAAACGCAATGCGATTGCCGTCTCGCGACCAGCCGAGGGAGCTGTCAAAATAGCGCAGCGTCTCAAAACGCTTGCTGTCAGCGCCCTCGACCAGCCGCTGTTCCTTCCACTTTCCTTTTTTGTCTTTGCTGAGCAAATAAACGTCTTCTTTGAGATCCTTGTTGGCCACGTAGGCGACGCGATTCCCATCGGGGCTGATCGAGGGGACGACATTGAGACGATGGTAATAGCCTTGCTGGTGGGTGATGGGCTCGGCGATTTGATCAGACATCTGCAGCGTTGAATCTTGCGGCATGACCAGCTTGCGAGCGTGCTCGTGCCATCTTTTGGTGAGCTCTTTCTCCTCGAGGCCCAGCAATTTTTTGAGGGCCGGCTCCACCTCGCCCAGCTCGAGCGCGCTTTTGAAAATATTGCCCACCATTTTCTTGCCGTACGTTTCGCCGATATAATGCCACAATGATTCTCCCAAGCGATAGACGCGAATATCATACGCACCATTCAATTGCGAGACGGTTAGCAGTTTGTTGTTGAGCAACCCATCGCGCACCCACATGCGGGTGATGTTGTCCATACCCACCGAGAGATATTCGGCCATGCCTTCCACGAACCATAGCGGTGGATTGAACCGGCTGTTTTTGAATTTGCCGCCGAGCATCAAGTCATACTGAAAGGCGTGCACCAATTCGTGCACCAGCACGTGGTTGAATTCCCGATATGAACCGGTGATGGGCAACACCACGCGCTTCTTCAAACCTTCGGTGACGCCGCGCGTGCCCTGATCGAGCAAGTCAGAGACGACATTGGTTTGCTGAAAATCGTTGAGGGAGGCGTAGAGAAACAGCGGCGTGCGATTTTTGATCTGGTGGCTCAACACTTCGCTCAGGTAATCATAACCGCGCTCCGCCATGCGCGCGGCATCGAGCGCGGCCTGTTTCTCTTCGGGGTAATAATGCACGTCAAAATGGGCGGTGCGAAAAACCGCCCAATCGAAGTCCTTGTAAAGCACCTTATTTTGACCAAAATAATTTCCGATTTGCGCCCACGCTGGCGAGAGGGTGAGCAAGAGTATGAGTATGAGCGGCTGCCGAATTGCAAATTGGTTCTTGGGTGTCATGTCGATTTCTCTCTTCCTTGGAGAATATTTCGAATTTGTGAGTTGATC
Source organism: bacterium (assembly GCA_044869275.1). Lineage (GTDB taxonomy): Bacteria > Zhuqueibacterota > Zhuqueibacteria > Zhuqueibacterales > Zhuqueibacteraceae > JBIOXB01. The sequence continues at coordinate 1,120 of JBIOXB010000093.1, read as the reverse complement.
CCATAGCTCGCTTTCGGAGCTACGTCTCTCGCAGGGTCCTTTTTGCTGTGATACGCACCCGGTGTCAAATACCCTATCATATATTGTGCCAGGTCTGGTCATTGGGGAGAATCCATTCCGCCTCCCATAAGCACAGAAGATGAAGCAAATTGGAAATTCTCATCACCTTTCAGGAAAAGACCAGAAGAAAACAACTTTTTTGAACACGAAGGGGGGGGATAGACGAGGGTGCCGCATTTGTTACAGGTTACAAAATTGTAAGGTTGCTTACGTTCGTATCCATCAACACAAAGGCAAAGGACAGATAATGCAGTTTGCAATTAAAGATTGGGAAACAGTGAGGAGAGAAGACTTTTCTGATCATCAAGCCGCGCTGATGAATTCAACTGTTTCGTTTTTAATACGAATAAAAAACTCATGTACAACTTGATTCTTCCGCGCATACTCCGTATCTTTGAACATAGTGGGCTTTGCGGTCGTATCAATAATTGCCGATCGCACGCGAATTCATCTTGTCCTACGCGCGTCCGAACAAAGGCAGACAGTCATTGGTATGAGCTCAAATCGGCTATTTAGCTCGAAATCGTAACTTTCAAAACATTGGATATAAAAATGGCGAGAACAGCAACAATCCAAGCGCGTATCGATGCAAAGGTGAAGACTGCAGCTCAAAAAATCTTGGATCAGCTGAATATCTCCATGTCCGAAGCCATCTCGATGTATCTTACGCAGGTTGCGCTTTATAAAGGAATCCCTTTCGAGTTGAGGATTCCTGAAATCCCCAATGAGCTTACTGCCGCAACCCTGCGGAAGTCAGAACAGGGCGAAGAGCTCAATGAAGTTGGAAGCGTTGACGAGCTATTCGAGGAATTGGATAAGTGAGAATTATCTATACCAACCAATTCAAGAAGGACTACAAAGCGGCTCAGAAACAAAACAAGAATCTCGATAAGCTCTCAGCCGTACTCCTCGAAAACCGCTTCAATCTCACCCATCAGGCGAACTATTTCGTGCAGAGCGACCACGATTTTAGCGTAGTACGTTTTGTCTTCGGCGCTCAATGTCCACCCGCGCTGATCTTTCAGCCACTTTGATGTCGGGGGCCACGACTATTCCCCAC
>JBIOXB010000092.1:0-56812 GCA_044869275.1 bacterium | reverse complement strand
TGATTGAACGGTTGAGACAGCGATGGGAGCTTGGTGAAAAACTTTTGACGCAATTAATTGACGATCTAATGAGTGTCGCCGCAGGCCTATTTTTACAGCCTCAAAACACGAACTCAGAAAGTTGAGTCAGCACCAATCAGATTCTCGATCCACTCGTGTTATCTCAATTTGTAAAACACATAAGGCGCAATCGCCGTCCAGACCAGCACGAGCAGCCACACGCGACCTGCCAAAATGTTGTAATCGTGAAAGAGCTTGCTCCAGGCATGTCCCGCCACGAAATGCCCGAAGAGGAATTCAAATGCAATCGTCATGGCCAGCCAGAGGCAGCCCACGCTCCAGGCCTGTCTGGCTGAGGGCAACGGCCACAAACGGCTCAAGGCCCAAATGATCACGCCGAACAAGATGATGCCGGTAAGCGTGGAAAATTGATGCGCGCGCAATTCGCCCAGAGCGTTTTTGTAAACCGCCTCGCGGAGAGCGCCGTTGAGAATCGCGGCAACAACCAAGATGAGCCAGGCAAAGGTGTAGCGGAGTATCATTGATCTTCTCCATGAGCCAATCGCACAACCAGCGGTTCTTCATCGTTCATACCATTTCAAAATGCGCAGTGCGCGCAAGGTATTCCAGCGGCTTGGCTTTCCTATATTCTCCATTTCAAAGAAGGTTCTGCCCGCATGTTTGCTTTGCAGCAGCCACGTGCCGTCTGCGCTGCGCTTTTTTTTGATCTTGGCAATGGCCTCCTCCAGACGAGGATCGCGGAGCACATTGCATGCTTGAAAATAATCCAGCGCGCGCATGAGGTCATAGCGCCACCGCGGTGGGAACGAGAAGCGTGTCATTTTCGAATCGACAACTGCGCCGGTGCGATGCGATCGAAAGAGCCTGTGCACCAGTAGGAACTCAACGCCGCGCTTCTGGCTCCGTGCCGCGATTTCGGAAGGACGGCGTTTTTCGTATTCGCGTAGACCTTCCAAGACACTGATGGTCGTATGAAATGAACTGTGCGTCGCTCCATCATAGGATTTGCAATTCCATCCGCCATCCAGCATTTGTTGCGCATAGAGATGCGCACCAGCTTTTCGAGGCGTTCATCGTGAAAATCGAAATAAGCGAGAATGGACAGAACCATTCCGGCGACGCACGTTTCGCTGTGTTTTAGCGAAGCAGGCAATTTTCTTTCGTTCTCTAAGAATCTTCGCCTCCCCTGCGCCACACAGATCGCGCAGCGCCTGCCAGCGAATCGCTGGGTCACCCTCCAGCAGCCAGTTTAGAATGGCATCGGTTGCCTTCATATCGTGTTTCTGCAAAAAAGCAGAGGACAGAAAGATGCAGAACAGAAAAATATTTGTCGTTTGCCCTCTCCCGTCACATCCCGTCTCCGGGCAAGAGATCTGTTGCCATCTTTCTGTCCTTCATTCTTCTGTCTTGGCCTTGGCTCAATTCAACGCTACATCTATGGCTCTTCGTGAGGCATTTCGCGGTTATTGGTTTCATGCGCATGCCCTTGCGCCGGCTTCGCGGCAGCTTCATGGAGCCGTTCGACATAATGAATGAATTCCACATAAGCTTTCACATACTCGCGTCCAGCTTCGATATTGTCTTGATCAAAATTCTTTTTGCCCATGGCCTGGGCAAATGTTTCGTGAATGCCCTTGTGCATCGTGTCCTGCAAGAGCTTCAGCAACGGCTCTGCTGCACCAGTCTTGAGCGCTTGGTCTGCCGCAGGAATGGCGGGGCCAAGATCGCGGCCGGCGGGCTTTAAACCCGTATACGGCGCGCCTTCCCCGGCACGATGAACGCGAACCAGGGTTTCGAAGAAATACATGTCGGCCAGCTCTTTGGCTGCCGGGCTCAGTTTTCGCACGGCCAAGGTTTGCTCGAACGCTCTTCTGATTTCGGCTTCATCTTTTTTCTGCACCCAAATCAAAACGCCATTCACGTTGCCGGTCTCGAGCGCTTTTTGCGCGGCTTTGACCACCGGGCCATCCATGCCGTCACAATGCGCGAGGACCGATTCCGCACCGAGCAACGTCAGTGCAAACAGAATTGCACCAAAGGGCAAAACGGCAATAAAGTTATTTTGCTTCATACTTTCTCTCCTTTCTCGCCAGGCGTTTCACTGAGGGCGCGGACGCTCGCAACCCGCCTCGGGGCAAGCTCCACAATATTTGCCTTCATCATAGCCTCACTATTTCTGCGCATGACCATTTGAAGAACATGAAAACCAACAACTACAAGTGAAATCTGTGCTTTCCGAGCAAAGAAATCCAAAATCCAAAGCTCAAAACCATTCTTGGATTTTGTGTTTTGTCCCGAATAAGTCGGGATGTCGTTCCAGCTTGTCTGGAAATCCGGTGTGGCATCTTACTTTATCCTCTTCGCTGTTTGCTCCGCGCCGCCCTGCTTCAAAACAAGACTGGCGGCTTTGCCGGCCTCGTCCTTGACAAATTTGATATCGGCCTTCACCACCTGCAAGAAGAACTCGGTCTCCGAACGTGGAAAGACTTCAAATTTCGGTTGGCCGGTTAACTGCACAAACAATTGCTCACCTTCCTGGGTGATCGTCATGATCGCATTGGGCGCAAGCTCATATTCGCCCACATACGCGCCATAAACCGCCGGATCAATCTTGGCAGGTGTTTCTTCCTTGAGTTTTGGAACCGTGAGCGCTTGCCCGCCTTGATGATGAAGGCCGTGAATGACTTCACCCTTTTCATTTTTCACGAAGGTGATTTGGGCATCAACCGCTTTCCAGAAAAACTCCGTCGCGGAACGGGGAAAGATTTCGAACTGCGGCTGGCCGGTTAATTGGGCGAAGAGCTTGTTGCCGTCTCGCGTGACGGTCAAAATCGCGCCGCCGGGGTATTCATACTTTCCCACATAGCCATCGTAAAGCTTGGGATCGACCGTCGTGTCGGTGGAAAAAGATTCCTGGCTCGCCATCTTCTCCCACAGATAAATCTGCGCAATTTCACGCGTGAACGCGCCGGGATTCACTTCGCGTGCCGGAGCGCAATTCGTCAAAACCGTAATCGTCATGTTGTGCTCGGGATAACGCGCCAAATTGGTGACGAAGCCGTGCAGCCCACCGCCGTGGGAAATTTCTTTTATTCCACGAAATTCACTAATGACCCACCCATAGCCATATCCCCCGCCGATCGCTTGGGGCTTGCTGCCATCCTTGAGCGTGGCGGGCGTAAAGGCGGCAGTCAGGTTTTTTTCACTCAACACTTTGCCATGGAACACCGCTTCGTTCCAACGGAAGAGATCAGTCACCGTCGAGTATAGCGCACCCGCGCCTCCGGCCCGTGACATATCCCAATTCTGTGCTTTTTGAAACTTGCGATCGAGGTAGGAATATCCGGTCGCCTCGTGCGCGAGAATTTCGCTCCAGTGATGGACGCCCGTATCCCTCATGTTGAGTGGTACAAAGAAATTTTTCTTGAGATAGTCATCGTATGATTCATTCGCGGTTTTGGCGACCAAGTATCCGAGCAGAAAATAGGCGGAGTTGTTGTAGCGCCATTGCGTGCCGGGGTCGAAATCATACTTGTCGTTTTTAAAACTCGCGATCAAACTCTCCGGCTTGGTTTCCACCGTGACAGTTTGCAGGAAATTCGGCTTGTCGGTGTAGCTGTGGATGCCGGAAGTGTGCGTGAGCAGATGGTGAATGGTCACTTCATTGCCGCGAGGATAATCCGGAATGAATTTCGATAGCGTATCCTGAACGCTCAACAAACCGGCTTCTTGCAGTTTCAAAATTGCCGCGGCCGTAAATTGCTTGGTGATGGAGCCGATGCGAAATTTTGTTTCCAGCGTAACCGGCACGCGGTTTTCGAGATTCGCGAACCCGAATCCTTTCTGGTAAATAATTTTGCCGTTTTGCGCCACCAACACTGCCGCGCCGGGAGAATCTCCGGTGATCGCGTCGGTGAAGAGTGCGTCGACGAGCACTTCCGTCGCCGGCATTTTGATCTTCGGATTTGCGCCTTTTTCCAACAGCATTTTGGCAGCGCCTTCACGACCATGGATTTGGGCGGCATGCAATGAAGTCTGGCCGGATTTGGTTTTGTTGTTGACTTCGGCGCCGTGCGACAAAAGCAGTTGCAGCGCATCGAGATTGCCCTGCGCCGCAAAGGAGGCTAATTTCTCCGTAAACAACGCCGGCCCGATGACGCGGCAGCAAAATCCCCAGGCCTGTTGCATATCTTGAACTTTGAGCAGGAGTTGATTCTTCCCTTTTTTAAACGATAGGGGAAAGAGATCGTTGTCTTTGACCACCGGTCGTCCGATCCAGTTCTCGTGAACCAGTTGTCCATTCAACCAGACTTTGACACCGTCATCGCTGCCCAGCGCCATGAGCGCGGTCGTAGCCTCCGGCGCGTTGATTTCTGCCCACGCATAGGCAATGACGAAGTCGGAATCGCCCAAGGTTTGTGTCAAATCCACGATCTCGTCCGTGGCTTGCACGAAACGCCATTCGTATTTTTTCTCGCCAATTTGCTGGCTTGCGCCGACGGCGAGGGTTGCGAACTCGTGTTCGATCAGCTCAGCAGCGAAGGACTTTTTCTGCGTGGCTTGATCTTCGGGTTTGGGTTTCTCTTTGGAAACCGGCAGCGGCCCCAAGACCAACCATTTGGTCATGAATTGGTCGGGCTGCAAGCTCGGATAGGAGGCTGTCTCCTGTGAGGTCGAGCTCTGCGCAAGGTTTTGGGCTTGCAGATCAAGCACATGAACACTCGCCAAAACGAATATCACGCAGAGTGTGAAAATAGAGAGAAGCACCGGTTGATTGCGTTTGAGAAGCATGATTCCTTTCCTTTCAGATGAGATTTGATTTGATAAAAGCTACCTGCTCTCCAGCTATTTCAATTGCTGATTTTGATATCAATCAGTTTTTTCACGTACTCGACGTCTTTTTGAGATTTAACTGTAATGCGAATGCCCCGGCCTTCGGCATATTTTCGCGCCAGCTTTAATTCGTTCTTTATATCTTCAGGTAAATCGCTGCGCTCAACCACAGCGACGGCTTTGTCACCGAATACAAAAGCCAGCCGGAAAAATTCCGGCGACGGGGTGAGGAAAAATAGATTCCGCTTTTTGAGCAAAGCTTTCAATGTCCACCCGGATTTGGCGTTATAGAATTTCCACTCTTCATTGACTTCACCGTAATTTTGCGCGAGGTGCTTCTTGATCGCTTCCCAAAATGTTGCTTTTTCTCCGAGCGCGTGTGCAAGTTGCCGGTCGTCCGGTTTGACCGACTTGTCCATGAATATATTCGTTTCCATAATGTTCTTTCTCTCATTTTATGATTCACCATGAACCGCCAATTCACGCAAATGTGCGCTAATTTTTATTGGCGTTCATTCGCGGTGGACGGCATCCAGCCTTATGATTCTCAATGGTGGCGCGTCAACAAACCGGCGATAGGCATCAGGAGCAGCAGGAAGAAAACCACTCCCATCACCCAATTCAGCCACTTCTTCTCCGCATAATTCAGAAAAGTTGCGGCGAGGAATCCCATGAAGAAAAATGCGTGGCTTGCACAATTGCCGGCGGTGGCGGCATTCCAGAAATTCGTGATGGTCGCTTCATTTTTACTGTTGAAATAACGGCCCTTCTCCGGCCGCGCTAGCGGTCGAGCGAACGGTGAGGAGAGCTGAACGGAGAGACTTCTGCTTGCAGACGCTTCAATAGTTCTTTCTCGAGCAGATAGTGATGCGACAACAGTTTCCCGTTGTACACGATGCTAAACACGCCATAAGGCGAGGGCGCGAGATTCCGGACCTCTTCAGAAGTCTTTAGCTCAACCACACGGCTTTCGAGGCCGAGTCTTTGCGCCGTGTGCAACACCGTTTTGACAGCATCATCGATATACGGGCATTGATCTGAGCGAAATACGGTGAGCCCGAGCGCGAACTGTGCCGCTTTCTTTTCCCAACTGTTCAATAGTACCGGTGGTGGTGCATTATCGAATTTCATCGCGATCAAGTCGAATGACGGTGGCGCCTGTGCCACCGATTTGAAACCGTGTTTGAGCAGGAGCTTTTTGCCGGCCAGCCAGTTTCCTTCACTCGCCAGCATGGCCACACCATGCATGCCTGCGTCGCGAGCTTCCTCGATGCACGCCTTGAGTAAACGCCCGCCCAATCCCTGGTTTTTGCTTTTGCCAACCACCCACAGACAGTGGATGAACATGTAGCCCTTGGCCTCGACGGTGCGCCAGGCGCACTCGCCAGGGATATATTCGATGAACCCTCGCTGCGGCAGTTTGTACATTTTGATCCGCATCCCTTCAGCGAATCGTGCCTTGAGCCAGTTCAGCTTTGACTGGTAGCCTTGGGATTTGGGTTTGCTCATGCAGCAGAAAAAGCCCGTCTCCGCGACATTTTCCGCAGTGACCTCGATCAGTTGTGCACGATGGGCACCGGGCATGTTGCGATCTCCGAAATCAGCACTTTTGTGCCGGTGCAAAGCTCGCCACCGCCGCTTCGACGCTGTCAAACATCTGCACAACGGTTTCCAGCTTGGTCAGATGAAAATACTGCTGGCTCATGTGATGCAGATTGGCAAAGCGGATGTCGCCGCCATGCTCGCGCAAGGAGGTCAAGCAGGCGATGATCGTGCCGATACCGCTGCTGTTGATCCAACTCACCTCGCGAAAATCCATCACCATGCGTTGCCCGCCTGCTGCGATCATATCTTTGAGGCGAACGCACATGAGTTGCGTTTTTTCATCTCCCATGATCTTGCCGCTCAACCGCAAGATTCTGACGTGATTGACTGTTTCTTCGGTGAAGTCCATAACCATGCTCCTACCGCCACTTTGTAAAGACTCTTCCAGCCTGCATCAACGTTTTCAGCACCCGTCGCTTGATGCAGTTTTGACTGCGACATTCTATGCTCCTTGTCCATGTACCAGCGCGTCTAAAATGAATCAAGCGGTCGCTGCGATTGATCGCGACGCCTGCAGTGACTCACGCCTCCGTGCTTTGAATAAAACTGAGGTGGCGAACTCGATAAGAAGCCCAGACCACACGGCAACATCAGCAGCCCTCTCACGCGAGGCGTTTCAACACGATCAAGGAAAGATCGTCATGCGCTCTGGCCTCGCCGACAAAGCCTTGGACTTCCGCCAACAGCTTGGTTCCGATTTCATTCGCCGGCAACCCTGCGAGCGTGGGCAAGAAGGAAAACAGGCGTGGCTCGCCAAAGAACGCGCCAGCTTCATTGCGCGCTTCGGTCAAGCCGTCGGAATAAATTACCAGCCCGTCGCCGGTTTGCATTTCGAGGTGCTGTTCGGAAAATGCCGCCCCCGACATGAGACCCAGTGCTGCGGTGCCTTGCGCAATCTCGGTGATCGCATACCCTCGACACAACAGCGGCGGCAGGTGGCCGGCGTTCAGCAAGCGAACTTTGCCGGAATCGGGCTGCAATTCCAAATACAACAGCGTAGCAAAACTATCCGGCAGGCCATCGCGGCGAAGAATGGCATTGACCTTCGCACCCAGCTCGACGAGCGAATGAAAATCTGCGGCCAGCGCGCGCAGCGTGGCCTGCAATTTCACCATCAACAACGCGGCTTTGAGGCCCTTGCCCGCCACGTCACCCAGCGCCAGTCCGAAGCGCTGCTCCCCCAATTCCAAATAATCGACAAAATCGCCGCTGACTTCATTGGCCGGTTTCGTCGTCATCCAGATCTCCCAGCCGCGCACGACGGGATTGCGCTTGGGCATGAGCGCGCGCTGCACCGCGCGGCCGGTGGCAAGCTCACTTTGCGCCAGTAACTTGTCCTTCAGCTCCAGCATCAGAATAAACAGCAGAATGGCGAAGCCGGCCTTTCCGGTATCACCGGTGATCTGAACGTTGTCGCCTTGGCAGCCAACCGTGCCCCCCTGAAAAGTGAGCAAAAAACTAATCACCAACAACACCCGCCGCACCGGCGTCAATTTGAAAAAAAGGCTCTTGAGCAGCCACCACGTCATGACAAAGAACCGCTTGACCTTCCCCATTTCTTGCAGCCGGATCTGCCGCTGCTGATCCAGATAGAACTCTTTGAGCTCGCTCCAATCGCGGCGAATGGTGCGTTTGAGATCGCCGCGGCGCACGTCTTGCATCAACGTTTGTGCGAGCTTCGGCTCGGAGGTGTCGTTCAAGTTTTCAGCCCTCACATGCTTTCGTTGTTGGTTCGGCAAGCTTCCTTACGATTCGTCTGTCCTCGGGATCGATTTCATCCAGCGTATACGGCCAAATAGCCGATAAGCTGCATCGCTCGCGCGGAGGGCATCGGCTTGGGATGACCGGCAGAATAGGAATACACCAGGCCAAAATGAGAAAAGGTCAATAACTATGCCGCAACGGGAGGGGAAAGAATTAAGGAAATCCAACGGCTTATCTGGTATAACGGGAGAACATTTTGGGGATTTTTCTCAACGTCGCGAAAATATTTCCGGGAAGTTGCAGGATTAAGAAATCATGAGCAGAAAAACATCGCTTCCGTTCAAATCATGCGAAAAGGCCTGCTTGGAGCGCGGCTACGGACGGCAGGCAACTGCACGTTTACGCCTGCTCGCTGTGGCTGGAAAAGAGTGGCTGCGGCCAGCGCTGCCTGCTGCAGGTTTCCTAAATCCATTTCTAAAGATGCTCTCCAACGCCCTGACTACCAGCGCGCATTCCCTGCGCCATTGTGATTCGCTGGCGACGCCAGTCTGTAGTATCTTGCGCCAAAGCGCTTTTCGACGACCAGATCGCCTTGTGCGACCAGTTCATCTGCGATCCGCCGCAGATCTTTCAGTTTGCCGCTAACACGAGCGTGCTTGACAATGCCCAGCAGATGCAATTTCTCATCCGGATGAAAAATGAAGTATTCGCGAATTTTTTCCGCGATGCCAGTCGTGGTTTCGTAGTCGACTAACATGGCACTCTCCTTGGTAGATACGAGTTCTCTTGCTTCAGGCTCGACAAAGAGCATAGATTCGGCAATCAACTCCGCCAAGTCTTTGCTTTCTTCGACGGCAGCGTTGAGCATCATTTTGCATTCCGGGCAGGCGGTGACCAGTACTTTGGCACCGGAAGCTGCGATTTCAGCCTTCCGTTCCTGATCCACGCGTTTGGCCACTTTCTGCTCGCGCACAAATCCGGCGCTGCCGCCGCCGCAGCAAAAGGATTTTTCAGCATGGCGTGGCAATTCAAGCAGGCCGAATCCCGCTTTCCGGATCACTTGCCGTGGCGCCGTATAAATTTTTTCGTAACGGCCAAGATAACAGGGATCATGATAAGTCACTTGCTTGGTCGTTCCGTTTGTGGCCGCAAGCTGAATCGCGCCGCGGTCGATCAGACTCACCAGCAGTTCGGAATGGTGGACGACGTCGACTGCAAAATCCTTTTGCAGGGACGCGTACTCGCGTCGCATGGTGTGCAAGCAGTGCGGGCACGGAGAAACGATTTTTCCAACCCCTTGCTGCTGCAGCATAACCATGTTATCCCTTGCCAGATTTTGAAACTGCATTTCCTCCCCCTGCCGGCGCGAGTGGTGGCCGCAGCATATCTCGTGCTCCAAAACCCCGAAGCTGACGCCAGCCTGCTGCAATACTTTGGTCATTGCTGCGACACTACTGCGCGCATCGGCATTGTAGGACCAGACACAACCCAGCCACAATAGGTATTCGGTTTTGTCCTTTTCGAATAAAGGAATCTGGAGCTCATCAATCAACCTGGCGCGCACTTCTTTGCCGGCGGCGAATGGGTTGCCATAGTTCTCCATCCTTTCCAGGAACTCCGTGGCGACCATGCCTTTGCCAATGGCCAAAGCCTGCGCGCGTTTGGCCCCCAACAGCAATTGCAGGTGCTCAATGCCAACTGGACAAATATTTTCACATGCGCCACAACTGGTGCACTGTCCGAGCGCGGCTTCCGAGATGATGGTATCGATGACCGGTCCATTTTTACCATTCTTGCCCAACGCTTCACGTCCGGCAAGAATGAAGCCGCGTGGATTGAGCTCCTGGCCACAGGCTGCGGCCGGGCATTGGTCGGTGCACCGTTTGCACTCGACACAAGTCAGAAAATCCATGCGCATCTTCCACGGCACGTCGGCCATGCTTTCGAGCCCCAGGGCAACGCTATCCGTATCCGCCAACTTGTCCGGGTCGAGAAGGAGCGGCGCGTATTCGCCAAGCTGGTGCGTTCGAAAAAAGATATTGACGGGCGCCATCAAGATGTGGAAATGCTTGGAGCGCAGAATGAGGTGCGGGAAGACGATGATGATCAGCGCATGCAACCACCAATTCGCTTTCTCGGCGATGGGCTCGGCGCGAACGCCGTTCAGATAAGTGAGCATCAACAGCAAGATCAACAGTGCCACCCAGCCGGAGCTGTAGGATTTGGGATCGGGCGAAATCTTGACCAGCACGAAACGGCGGAAAGCCAGACCGATTATTGCGAAGCTGACCAAAATCGCGATCACGGCGAGGAATTTGTGGAAGACCGTCAGGTAGCTCCCCAAGATCGGCAGCAGGAATGGCACACCGAAACCCTCGCAAAAATGGTCAATGGTTTCCAGACCAAAGGCGAGAAAACCAAAGAACACGGCGGCGTGCATGAGGCCGGCAACCGGGCGGCCGCCAACCACGCGCGACTGCAATATGACTTCCTTCACAGCGCGCAGTATGCGCGCTCCAAGGCGATCGGTGCGGGAACGATCAGGTTTACCGGCGAGAATCAGGCCAATCTTTTTGGACAGGTCTTTCGCAAAAAGTGCGATGGTGCCCGCCACCAGAATGGCCAACAGAATGCGTTCCCAGGTTGCGAAGCTCATTCTTCAAGCTCCTCAAGATTAAAAGGTGAAATCTAGATTCGTCGCATGAAGCCTGTTCTCATCGCATTTTTGGAAAAGCGAAGTGCTGAATTTTGACTTCATGGAGTAGTACAAAAGCATGCTTGCCGTCCATTAATCCATGCTTCCAACAATCCAGCACTCCACCACTCCAAACCTCCAAAAACTCACAGTGTGATTTTCGTTCCCAAAACTTCCAGGAACTTTCTGATCCATTCGGGGTGCGCCGGCCAGGCCGCGGCGGTGACAAAGTTGCCATCGACATGGGCATTGTTGAAAGTGCTGTTGACCTCACCCCACTTGGCGCCGGCGCGCAAGACTTCCGGCTTGACCGCAGGATAGGCCGAAATGGTCTTTCCTTCGATCACATTCGCCGCAGCGAGCAGTTGCGCGCCGTGGCAAATGGCGGCGATGGGCTTGCTGGCCTTGGCAAAATGCTGCACCACAGCGAGGACTTTTTCGTTCAGACGGAGGTACTCGGGCGCGCGCCCACCTGGAATCACCAGCGCGTCGTAATTCTCAGGGTGGACTTTTTCAAAAGTCGCATTTAGCACAAAGCCATGGCCGGGCTTTTCGCTGTAAGTTTGATCGCCCTCAAAATCATGGATGGCCGTGCGCACTTTGTCGCCACTCTTTTTTCCGGGGCACACGGCGTCGACATGATGGCCAACCATCGTTAGCATCTGGAAAGGAACCATCACTTCGTAGTCCTCTACGAAGTCGCCTACCAGAATGAGAATCTTTTTCATTGGCATAAGTGCCTCCTCTCAGTGAAGTGCATTGATGGATTGTTGGATCGATGAATTGATAGATGATGCCGGAGTAAGAATCGATTTTGGGTTAGCGCTGGCGCCTGGTGAAGTATTCGTCGTGCCATGCAATGCGCTCCAGCGGGAAGGTAATAGCTGATGAGCGTCATGATGAAAGCCTTCCAAGAACTCTTTAGGAAAGGTCAATAATTATGCCGGGAAAAGGTGTGAGATCAGGCGAGAGTTTGAAGCAATTTCAAAGGTTTAGGCGGTGTAATTGGGTCGCTGTTCTTTCACTTTTTCTCAAACTCACGAAAATGGCGGGTGAAAATTGCAGGATTAAGAAAATGTGGAGGATTTAGATCGGCTTAAAAGATTGTTTTCGTGATCTTCATTACAATTGCACGCCATTTGCTTTCCCCAAGAATTGGATAGTACCGTCCGGGCGCGTATGCGATGGAATTAGTCATAAGTTATCGACTTCATTAACTTTCTGGGACGTTGTGGGCTAAATGGCAGCGTCCGGACGGTTCATTGTGCAACAGAATCGCACCGAACTTCAAGCTTCGAAGGGAGTATGAGATGGAACGTCCTCTGCTTCTCCTTGCTGCCATTGCCGCGTTGGGCGCCGTCTACGTCGTGCTACCGGTGATGTTGGACGCTTTCTGGCGTTATCACAAGCGCCGCAGCCTAACCTGTCCCGAAGAAGAAAAAACCGCCTCGGTGCGCATCGATGCGAAGGCAGCGGCTTGGGGCGCGGCCAGGGACAAAACACAGTTGCGTGTTCGCGATTGCTCCTTATGGCCGGAAAAAAGCGGCTGTGCCCAGCGCTGCCTTGCGCAACTTTCCTAGCCACGGGCCAGTCACAGGAGGGTTGGATTGATGGATCCTGGGATTTTTACAAGCAATCCGGGGTCCATCAATCCATTTATGTAGGCCATCTTCATTCTCCGCCCGCGGCGCAGGGCACCGACCGTATCCAACAGCCGAAATGCTTCAACTCTTCCATACGACACGACCACACCAACTCACCGTTCCACAGCGTCATGTCCGGGCAGCCGTCGCAGGACAAATTGCAGGCCGAGGTCGGCTCAAGCCAGGAGATGGCGTTGTCGGGTAATGACCAGGGCAAGCGATATAAGCGACGGTGATCAACGGCTAGGCCGGCCGGCATAGCACCCTCCTTCACATGAGTTGGATTGATGGATTTCCGGATTGTTGGAGCGACGGATTGCAGCTTCGTCGCCACTACAACGCCGCCATTCTCTTGAGCAAATCAATCGTACGTTTCGAATAACCCCATTCGTTGTCATACCACGCAATCACCTTCACAAAATTGCCCTCCAGCACGCGCGTGGAGAGGGCATCGAAAACACTCGACGCCGGATTGCCAACCACATCGGAGGAGACAATCGGATCCTCGCAATATTCCAAATAGCCCTTGAGCGCGCCCGCAGCCGCACTTTTCATGGCAAGATTGATTTCTTCTGCGGTTACATTCTTATCCAACTCCGCCACTAAATCCACCAAAGAACCATCCATGACCGGCACCCGCAATGCGATGCCATCCAGTTTGCCCTTCAAGCTGGGAATAACGAGCCCCACTGCTTTGGCCGCGCCCGTGGTGGTCGGAATAATGTTGCTCGCCGCGGCACGCGCACGGCGCAGATCTTTATGAGGCAAATCGAGAATGCGCTGGTCATTGGTATAGGCGTGAATCGTCGTCATCCAACCACGTTGAATACCGAAGCTTTCGTGCAGTACTTTGGCCACCGGCGCGAGACAATTTGTGGTGCAGGAGGCATTCGAGACGAAAACGTGCTTGGCCGTGAGCGTGCCGTCATTCACCCCCATGACCACGGTATTGTCCAATTCGTCTTTAGCCGGGGCGGTGAGCAGCACCTTGCGCGCGCCGGCTTTCAGATGCAGGCCGAGCTTTTCGCGCGAAGTAAAAACGCCGGTCGACTCAATCACAAAATCGACGCCCAGTTCTTTCCACGGCAACTTCCCCGGCTCTTTCTCGGCCAGAATCTTCACCCTGCGGTCGCCGGCGATCAGCATATCGCCGTCCGCGTGCACCGGGACGGGATATCGGCCGTGCACCGAGTCGTACTTCAACAAATGTGCCAGCGTCTTGGCATCGGTGATATCGTTAATCGCCAGCACTTCAATGGCCGCGTCTTTTTGCATGGCTTTGAAGACCAGCCTGCCAATGCGGCCGAAACCATTGATACCCACTTTGATAGTCATGTTAAAATCTCCTTGGATGAGTGAATTGATTTATCTTGACGGGCAGTGTGATTCCCTGAGATCCCACTTCAGAAACCCTCAGGGCCGTTGAACAAATATTGCACGTTGAGAACTGGCGTTTTGGTTTTGCTGGCCAGTGCGACATAAGTTCGAGCGAGCGTGTCTTTGCCGGTGCCCAGCACCGTGCTCACCAAACTCAGGGCTTCGGCATACTGCTCCGGCTGCATTTCATTCAGAATGCACTTCCAAATGGTTTCCTCCAAAACGTTGAAGGCGGTTTGCACTTCCCAAAGATCAAAGCCGGCTTCAAATCGTTCGGTGGCGATCGCTTTGGCATACATTCGCATCGGCACGAGATTTCTTTCGGCAACGCTGCGTGTCACGAGCTCATAAAGCGCCTGCAGTCGTTGTTGTATCTGCTGCACGCCGGCAGCTTCATAGTTTTTCAATCGCGCACGCGACATCATTTGATAAGCCTCACGAAGAATGTCGCCGCCGCGCTCCTGCAAAAGTTGCATCAGGTTCATTTCAGAAATTCTCCAATCGTCTCTACGGTAGAGTCTAAATGTCGCCACGAGGACAACCCCCTAAGCCTTCGTCAAAATAACTTTCAAGGCGCGCTCCTGCGAAGCATTGCCGAAGGTGTCATAAGCTTTCATGATATCATGCAACTCAAAGTGATGGGTGATCAACTTCTTCGGCTGGAGCTTGCCCGATACCACCGTCTTCAAAAGCAGCGGGGTCGTCACGGTATCGACGAGACGAGTGGTGAGCGTGATATTATGCGCCCAGAGTTTTTCCAAGTGCAGCTCAACACTTTTGCCGTGCACGCCGACGTTGGCGATGTGGCCGCCCGCCGTCACAATCGCCTGGCAAATGTCAAAGGTCGCCGGAATGCCGACGGCTTCGATGGCCACGTCAACTCCTTTGTTTTTGGTCAAGGCCAGCACTTGCGCAACGGCCTTGCCCTCGCTGCTGTTGATCACCTGCGTTGCCCCGAACTCTTTGGAGACGGAAAGGCGATTCTCATCCAAATCAATCATGATGATTTCAGCCGGCGAATAAAACTGCGCGGTCAAAAGCGAGGCCAGCCCAATCGGGCCGGCGCCCACGATGGCGACCGTATCTCCGGGCTTGACCTGGCCATTGAGCACGCCGCATTCAAATCCGGTGGGGAAAATATCGCTCAACATCACCAAGGCCTCTTCGTCGACGCCATCCGGAACGCGGTAGAGACTGGTATCCGCAAACGGAATTCTGGCGTACTCCGCTTGCGTGCCATCGATGGTGTTGCCGAGTATCCATCCGCCGTTTTCACAATGGGAGTATAGCCCCTTTTTGCAGGCCTCACACTTGCTGCAGGAAGTAATACAAGAAATCAATACCCTGTCGCCGGCGCGGAAATTCGATGCCGCTTTGCCTGTTTCCGCAACGACGCCGACGCCTTCGTGACCCAGGATGCGACCATCCGTCACGGTGGGAACATCCCCCTTCATGATATGAAGATCGGTTCCGCAAATTGTGGTTTTCGTGATTCTGACAATGGCATCGGTTTCCGCTTTCAAAACCGGTTTGGGCTTTTCTTCCCAGGCGCGTTTGCCCGGGCCGTGATAGACTAATGCTTTCATGATTCAATTCTCCTCACTGGTGGGATTGTTCGAAACACTTCAACGGAAATCCACCACTTTACACTCCCGCAAATACAGTCAACTCTTTGCGAGCAAGCAGCCATTGAACTCCTGAATAAATGTGCCATTAGTCAATTAACCCAAACTCTGTGCCAGGAAGAAGCGAGAGAAAACCGCTATTTTTGTTGCAATTAAACCGCGGTTTGTATTGTGCGTTTCTCAGGAATGAGAATACCGGGGGAGGTTTGTGGCAAGGACAGTTTTGGCAGAACAGGCACCAGAGATTGCAAGCGGCGAAAAAAATCGTGCCTGATCCGCCCACTCCGACCAGCTCCGGCTCTTCACCGAAAATGGAAAACCCGAATTACTTCAGTTGCCAGGCATCGATCTCCGTAGCCTCCCGGCACACCGCGGCCAAGCCGCAAATATCAAACGCGACCACATGCCGGTGCAAAACCGCTTCCAATGCTTCGCGCAGATTGTGGTAATTCGCCAAGCTATGATCCGGTTCGCCGGCATAGATCACTTTCCATGCGGCGGTGGTGAGCTCATCGATCATGCCCTGCAAGTCCGTATTTTCCAGCTTGAGATGCAGGCGCTGGGTTAGCATTTGCGAGGATGCTTGGGTTAAAACGGACATGTTTGCCTCCTTTAGTGCATCAAAATCATTTTCCTGGCCATACTGCTCTTGCCGGCCTTGAGCCGATACACATAAACACCACTCGGCATTTCGCTGCCCTCCCAAGTGACGGCATAATTTCCGGAAGCACGATACACCGCGGGAAAAGCATAGACCTTCTCACCGAGCGCGTTATAGATTTCCAATTCAACCCATCCCGCTTGCGGCACCTCGTACCGAATCACGGTGGCAGGATTGAATGGGTTCGGATAGTTCTGCCAGAGCTGGAAACTGTAAATAGTCTGATCTTTTTCCGCAACGTCCGTGACCGGCACTTTGCGTGCTTCTTTTAAAACCCAATTGTCGGGATCAAACCTCACTGCAATCGGAATCGAATCGATCGGCAGGTAGAAGGTCTGCACTTGCAGAGAATCCCAAATCGTCATCCTATCCGAAGTGCGATCGGCGTAGAAGACCTCGAGGTCAATCGGCATTTTGTAAAGGTGATCATATTCCGGCGATACGTTTTTTTGCGCCTGTTCGATTTTCAAGAACAAGGTTTCCCCGGCCGGCGAAGATTGATACGTGTAACCCCAATTATACACCGGATAGTACGGCTCATAAATCCACGGCTGAAAAAACCAATCCAAATCTTTCCCGCTCACCTGCTCGCAAAAATCGCGGAACTGTGCGGTGGTGGCAGTTTTGAATTTGAATACCGGGTCGTTGGCATAATCGTGCAGGATCTTCATGAACACGGCATCGCCCAAGACGTGCCGCAACATGTGCAGCACCCAGCCACCTTTGTCGTAAACCGTCGATTGAAAAATGTACCAGGGATCGTCCGTGCTATAGCGATAAATAGGATCGCGTCCCCAGCTCTGCAAACTGGAGAGCGCCGCGGTCTGATAATCATGATAAGCTTGCTCGCCGTATAACTGCTCGACGTACAAAGCCTCACAATAGGTCGCGAAACCCTCATTCAGCCAAATGTCGCCCCAATTCTGGCAGGTCACGAGGTCGCCGAACCATTGGTGCGCCAGCTCATGCGCGTAAACGTATTCCCAGCTCGTGCTCACCCAGCCGATGCTCGTGAGCGTTTGGTGTTCCATGGCGCCGCCCCATTGGAACACGGCATGCCCGTATTTCTCTTTGACGAAAGGATACAAGTCAAAGAGATCGGAATAAATGCGCAGCATATTCGGCAGTGTCGCAAACGCCGCTTGCGCTGCGGCTAATTCCGACGGATAGACATAATAGTCCAGCGGCATGAATTGGCCCGGTGCATACTCGAATTGATCACCAAATCTCGCGTAATTGGAGATGGCGAGCGAAACGAGATAGGTCGTGATCGGATAGCTCTCTTTCCACACGAAGGTTTTGCTGCCATTCCCGTTGTCGGTTTCTTCGACGAGCAAGCCGTTGGAAGCAGCAATCAAATTTTGCGGCACGGTGATGCGGACGCGCACTGAATCCGCTTTGTCATCCGGATCATCCTGACACGGCCACCACGTGCGCGCGAGATAGGGCTCGCTCAAGGTTGAAATCACGAGATCGCCGTAGGCATTGGTATCGAATGCCAACCCTTGCAATCCGCCTTCTCGCGGCACGCCGGAATATTGTACAGTAATTCGAAACGTTTCGCCCGTGTTATAGGCCCGATCGAGCCGCACGCGCAGGTCCCAATCCACATGCGTCCAACTGCTGAAATTGCCGGAGACCTGAAAACCCTGCCACGGCGTCAAATCTTCCCGCGAATCGAAATTCAAGCTCATTTCCAGCAGTCCGTCAACGCTGCTGCGAAACACGCCAGTCACCGTGCCGGCGAGATTGTGCGGCGAGGTCGTGATAACGAAATCCAAGTCATAATAAGTGGCGTCGTAAACGGAAGGGTTGTGCGCCAGCGCCGGCGGCTTGGCCAGAAATCTCTCGATCTTGCCTCTCTGTTCGCTTTGCCGCGCCTGCTGCGTCGTCAAGTACATTTGCCGGAAATAGGATGGATCCGGCGTCTGCGCCGCGAGGCTGATTTGAGTGGCAAGCACAATGATACAAAGTTGCAGGCAACGTCTCATGGCTTTCTCTGTGTGAATTGGTTTTCTTGTACAGAACTAACGGTCTGAGCCGTCTACTGAATTTCAAAGCTCAAAATCCAAATTCCAAACGCTTCTTCAGTGCTTCCAGAATCGTTGGTGATTGGGATCTAAGATCGCATTGAAATTTGGATTTTGGATTTTGTGCTTTGGATTTTGACATATGCTTCTGAAAATCAGCCCATGCGTTTCACACGTGCTCCAGCGCCTCGCGCAAATCTTCGATCACATCATGCCAGTCTTCCAAGCCGAGTGCGAGGCGAATGCCGCCGGGCTCCATCCCCAGTTTCAGTTTTTCTTCCTCGGGCAGGGCCGAGTGGGTCATCGAATACGGGCTCTCAATCAGCGTCTTGATTTGGCCGAGACTGACGGCCAGGGTGATGGCATACGAATGATCAGCAATGTAATCAATAAACTTCTCGCCGCGCGCACCGGCGCTGCTGCCGTTCCCGTTCTTGAGCACGAAGTAGATCATCGCGCCCGGTGAAAACCTGCCTTCGAAATTGAGCATTTGGCGCTTGGCGAGCTCGTACTGTGGGTGTGACTCCAATCCCGGATATATTACGCGCGCGATCTTGGGATGTTCCTGCAAAAAGCGCGCGACACGATGCGCTGTTTTTTGTTGATTGATCATGCGCGTGGAGAGCGTGGGCAAGCCGTAAACCAAAATGTTCCACGCGGCTTTGGGTGACAGCACGCCGCCAAAATCTTTGCGATACAACATAAGCGGGCTATAAAACTTTTGCGGGCCGACGACGGCACCGCCCATGTCCGTGCCAAAACCGCCGACGTCTTTGGTCAAGCTGTGCACGGAAAAATCCGCGCCCAACGCAATCGGGCGCTGGCAATAGGGCGTGGCAAAAGTGTTGTCCACGACGATCTTGATCTGTTTTTCCGGCGGGCGATCTCGGTTGATTTCCTCCACCACACGCCGCATCGCGGCAATGTCAATCAGGCTCAAGGTCGGATTGACCGGCGTTTCGAAATATATCACGCGTGTTCTGGAGGTAATCGCCTTGCGCAGTTCTTCGATATTCTGCAGATTGGCAAACTTGGTCTGAATGCCATAACGTGGCAGCCAGTGTGTGACCAGACTATAAGTGCAGCCATAGAGAATTTGATGGGCGACGATTTCGTGCCCGCTTTCACACAGCATGCCGAGCACACCGCTGATCGCCGCCATGCCCGTGGCAAAGCTCACGCACATCGCGCCGGCCTCGGCATAGGCGAGATTTTCTTCCAGCATGCCGCGAGTGGGTTCGTCCAAACGATCGTAGATGTAAATCGGAACATGCTTGACAAAATCCGAAGACTCGCTGGCAAACTCGAAAAAGCCCTGAGCCCCACGATGTGCCGAGCTCAGCCGGTAAGTGGCCGAGGAAGAAATCGGAGGCACAACGTGATGATTGTAATCCCACTTCTTACTGTCATAATTGCCGTGTATGAGATGCGTGCGCATGCGGTATTCGGCTTTGGCGCGCTTGCGCGGTTTCGGTTCTTCAGCCATTAAGTTAGCCTCCCTGGCGTCGCTTGTATTTTGCCATCAGCCTGCTTTCGGCCAGAATATGTCCGGCCATGGCTTTCAACACATCCCTGCTGGACGCGCCGGACTTGAGCTCCAGTTTGTTGTCCAAAGCATAGAGCTGGAAAAAATAACGATGTTCGCCCCGCGGCGGGCAGGGTCCGCCGTAGCCGATTTTGTGAAAGTCGTTTCTGCCCTGGTGCACGCCGTTGGCGAGTGTGGTTTGCGGCGGCAAATTCTCCGCCAATTCCCGGCTCTCGCCAGGCACGTTGAAAACAACCCAATGCACCCACAGCCCCGAGGGTGCATCCGGATCGTCACAAATCAAGGCGAAACTTTTCGTTTGTGGCGGAGCATCAATCCAAGATAGAGGCGGCGAGAGGTCATCCCCGTCACAGGTGTATTTTCCCGGAATATGACCTCCCGCTTCGAATGCGGTGCTCAGTAGCTCCATTTCTTTCTCCTTAAGATTGATTTATGATTTTCGGTTTGCGATTTTCGAATCACGATTTTCGAATTACGATTTCAGATGTTGTTGAGTCCTTCGTAAATCGAAAATCGTAATTTACTTCAAGCTTCTTTTTCAATAGAAATCTTGACACAACCTCTCATGTGTACTCAGCGGGAGCTTCTTCGCCCCGCAATACCCGCAAAGCTCCTTCTGCCAGGGCGCGCATTTCGGCCTCGCCCGGATAGCAATACACCGGCGCCAGCCAGGCGAGGCGTGCCCGCAACTCCTCAATCAACTCCTGCGCATGTGCCATGCCGCCGGTGAGCAAGAGGGCATCGACTTTTCCGCGCAGCACCGCTGCCATCGCGCCGATTTCTTTGCTGACTTGGTAAACCAGCGCGTCGAAAACTGTGTTAGCCTTTTCGTCTCCAGCACGCCGGCGGCGCAACACTTCATTGAGGTCTTTAGTGCCCAGGTATGAGAAAATGCCGCCTTGACGCAAGATCTTTGTTTCGATTTCGTGCGGCGAAAACTTGCCGGAAAAGCACAGCGCTATCACTTTCATCACCGGCAGAGAACCGGCGCGCTCGGTGGAGAAAGCGCCCTCCTCGCGCGAGTTGGTCACGTCGATCATTTTGCCATTCTCATGCGCTGAAATAGAAATACCGCTGCCGAGGTGGGCGACAATCAGCCGCAAATTGCGGTACGACTTGCCTTGTTCGCGTGCAAACCGTTTGGCGATGGCCTTGGTGTTCAACGCATGCGAAAGGCATTCGCGCTCCAAGCCGGCTAATCCGGAGAGTCGCGCGACCGGCGCCCACTCATCCACACTGACGGGATCGACAATGAAAGCCGGGCATCTTGCCGTCACAGCAAGTTGGTGCGCCATGGGTGCGCCGAGGTTGGAGGCATGGTCGCCGCGCTCTGCCCGGCGCAAATCCTTCAACATGCGATCATTGATGCGATAGGTTCCGCTCGCCAGCGGTTTCAAGAGGCCGCCGCGGCCCACCACTGCGGCGAACCGGGCGAGATTGACCTTATGCGCGCGCAAACTGTCCTGAACCTTCCGTAGGCGAAACTCCAATTGTGCCCAAGTGGGATGGCCGGCGAATGGCGCCAATTCCGCATCGCTGTGACGCAGGGTCTCATCAAAAATCATTTCGTCATTCGCAAACTGGGCCACCTTGGTCGAAGTCGAGCCCGGGTTGAGAGCGAGGAGTTTGTAAATCTCACTGGCCATGGCCATCATTTCAGTAATGAGTAAGAATTCAGCAATTTTAGCCAAAGCTTAACTTGATAATGTTAACATCCGCGAAAATCTGACCACGAGGCGTACTTACGCACAGTCTTGTGCGTGTCGAACAATCACGCCCAACGCCACCGCATTGAGCTTGTCTTCGGCGCTTTCCACGCGTGAAGGAATCAGGACCGGCACTTTGGCGCCGACGATCACATGCGCGCAGGATGATCCGCCAAAGTATTTGACCGCTTTGCCAAGAATATTGCCGGCCTCGATATTGGGCACGACCAGGAGATCCGCGCGCCCGGCGACCGGCGAGAAGATGCCTTTGGTTCGCGCGGCAGATTCCAGCAAGGCGTTGTCCAGCGCCAGAGGGCCAAAGACTTCACATTCGCCAAACTCTCCATGCGCGGCCATTTCCGCGAGCGCCTTCGCGTCCAGCGTTGAAGGAACCGCTGCGCTCACCAGCTCGGTCGCGCTCATCAAGGCGACCTGCGGCCGTGACAAGCCCAGGGCATGCATCACCACAACACCATTGCTGATGATTTGCCTCTTTTGCTCGAGCGTGGGCAGCACATTGATGCCGCCATCCGTTACGCCGACCAAACGCCGCATGCCAGAAAGCGTGTCTTCATAAAGCAAGACATCGCTCAACAAGCGCCCAGTCCGCAAGCCATGCTGTTGGTTGAGAACAGCATGCAAGAGCTCGTCGGTGCGCAAATGGCCCTTAAGTAGAAGGTCCGCTTCGCCACTGCGGCATAGCGCCACCGCCATGGCTGCGGCTGACATGGCATCGCCCGCAGCGAGAAACACCGCCTGCTCGACCAGTGCTGGATCCAGCTTGGCGAGCTTTTCTCGCATCAATTCGATTTCGCCAATCAATACCGGCTGGGTTAATTCCAATGCCGCCGCGTGGACCATGGCCGAAAGCGCCAGCTCGTCATCGCCCATCACTACCGCCACTCGTTTCCCGCCGAGAGCTTGCGCGCGGCGGCGCAAGGCCGCAAAATCACGAATCACCATGTTTGTGCTAACGCCTCCCTTCACTTCGGCAGCTTGCCCAGCACTTTCCACAACCACTGATGCCAGCGATGGAACGAGACCACGGGTTGTGCAAACATCAAAATGCATTCGCCGTGTACGACCTCGAGGCCATTCTCTTCGCAGAAGAGAATGGCGGCTTGGGATTCTGCGCCTTGCTGCAGCCAAACGCGGCCAATACCGGCCGCGGCCGCATCGCGTACGACTTGCTCTGTTTCTTTGGGTGGAACGACAACCAGCACGCCACCAACTGTTTCCGGCAAGGCACGCAGGTTGGGATAACAACGCTCGCCGCCGATTTTTTCGGCATGGGGATTGACCGGAAACACACGATAGCCTTTTTCCCGCAGCGCTTTGAAAGCCATGTTCCCAAACTTTATGCCGCCGCGCGAGACGCCCACGATGGCAAGCTTGCGTTGCGCGACGAAATCTGCCACAGCGATTTTCGTAGTCATTTGTTGATTTTCTCCCAGTCCTGAATGCCTTCCTTCACCTCCGCCGCCGAGATCATCAGCGCCCGTCTTTCCTCGGCGCTCAATTCGATCTCGACGATTTTTTCGACGCCGTCGCGACCGAGAATCACCGGCACGCCCACAAATACACCCTTGAGGCCGTATTCCCCTTCGAGATAGGTTGAAGCCGGCAGCAAGCGCTTCTTGTTGAACACAATGGCTTCGACCATCTGGGCCACGGCGGCGGCGGGAGCATAGTAAGCGCTGCCGGATTTGAGCAGGTTGACAATTTCAGTGCCGCCTTTGCGCGTGCGCTCCACGAGTTTCTCGATTTCCTGGGCGGAAAGCATTTGCGTGATCGGGATGCCGGAAACGGTGGTATAGCGCGGCAGCGGCACCATGGCATCGCCGTGGCCGCCCAGCACCATCGCCTGCGTGTCTTCGACCGAAACATTTAGTGCCGTGGCAACGAAGAAACGAAAACGCGTCGAGTCCAGCACGCCTGCCATGCCCACCACGCGTGATTTGGGAAAACCACTCTTCTTCCACGCCACGTACGTCATGACATCCAACGGGTTGGTGACCATGACGACGAGGGCTTGAGGCGCAAGCCGGCCAACTTCGTGCATGGCCGCGGCCACGATCTCGGCGTTCTTCGTGAGCAAATCCATGCGCGTCATACCGGGCTTGCGCGGCAGCCCGGCGGTCATCACCACCAGGTCGGAATCCAGGATATTTTCATACTGAGTTGTGCCGACGATGCGGCTCTCGAACCTGCCCACGGCCGCGGCTTCGTCCATATCGAGCGCCTTGCCTTCCGGCATGCCTTTGACGACGTCCAACAACACGATATCCCCCAGCCGCTGTTGCGCCAGCAACAGCGCGGTGGTCGCACCCACATGGCCTGCACCAATGACTGAGATTTTCATGATGACGATACTCCTTTTCACTTTGCATGTTACACGTTACACCTTACACGTTACACCAGCGACGTGTAAAGTGTAACGTGTAACGTGGTCCACACCTGAATCCTGCGTGTTTCCTCACTCCAACACATGAATGTTCCTCTTCCGGCACATGTCTTTCAAGACCTTCGGCCACACGCTGACGCTGACTTCGCCGAGATGTGCTTTCTTGAGCAGCAGCATAAAAGTGCGCGACTGTCCGATGCCCCCGCCAATGCTCAACGGCAAGTCGTTTTTCAGAATCCCTTGATGATAGGGCAGCTTCATGAAATCCAACTGGCCGGAAATCTCCAATTGCTTCTTCAGCGTATCGGCATTGACGCGGATGCCCATCGAGGTCAGCTCATGCCGGCGCTTGGTGACCGGATTCCACACCAGAATGTCGCCATTGAGGCCATGCATGGGCTTGCCTTCGTCGGATTTGGTTGCCGTGACCCAGTCGTCGTAATCTGCCGCGCGCATTTCGTGGGGATAGCCGTCTTTGAGCGGCCATCCGATGCCGAGGATGAATACGGCCGGAAATTTCTGCAACACCGCGGTCTCGCGTTGTTTGCGCGGCAAGTCGGGGTACATGTCGAGAATATCTTCGGCATGCAGAAACGTCAGTTCTTCGGGCAGATTGGGATATTTTCTTGTTTGCAATGGCGGAAAGAGCTTCTGCACATGCATTTCGGCGTCGCGCAACACCTTCCAAATCTTGCGCACCACCTCTTTGAGGAAAACCAGATGGCGCTGCTCCGCGGTGATGACCCGTTCCCAATCCCATTGGTCGACATAGACGCTGTGATCGTGATCGAGAAAATAATCCTTGCGCACGGCGCGCATATCGGTGCAAATCCCTTCTCCCACCTGCATGCCGAATTGTTTCAGCGCCACCCGCTTCCATTTCGTCGCGGCTTGCACCACTTGGGCATCCAGCGGATGTTTGTTATGGTCGTTGGAAATATGAAACTGAATCGGCGTGCGCGAGCCGTCGCGGTCCAAAAGATCGTTCACACCGCTTTCCACATCTACGATCAATGGTACTTGCACCATCATCAGATTGAGTTCTTTGCACAGATGCTCTTCGATGTAGCTCTTCACCGCAAAAACTGCTTTTTGTGTATCCCTGGGATTGAGCAAAGGCTCATAATCCTGCGGCAGGATTTTTTGCAGCTCGTCATAGTTGCCAATACCCGGACCGGCGAGGTCAGTTTTCTTACCAGGCATTTGTGAGTCTCCTGTTTGAAAGAAAGCTTCCATCGTTCATTTTTCACGAGAGCGCCTCTTGCCCATCCAAATCCCCAATACCGCACCAACGATCAGTGCCACAGCAAGCTTCTTCTTGCTTCCGAACTCGATGAGGCGAGTGTGTTCGGAAGTAATCTCCACCACACCGACCGGGGTAGCGCCAAGGCCTAACCCGCCTCCGCCACCCTCCGCCTCTGGTTGGCGGACTTCAGCTTCACTTGTTTTCTTGCTTCCGAAACCTCCACCCCAGCCATAGGCTATTTTGGCCACCGGAATAATCGTCTTGCCCTCCGCAATCCACCAAGCGCGAGACTGAGAGGCTAATCTTAGGCAAAGCATTTCTTTGCGATCCTTTGTGAGGCTCTGCGTGGTGAATTCCCTCGCTGGGCAAACCGTTGGCATTCACGTTCCTCGCAAATCCTCCGGCCGGATCGGGAGCCGGCGAATGCGCTTGCCCGTCGCGGCAAAAATGGCGTTGCACACCGCCGGCGCAACCGGCGGCAACCCCGGCTCGCCCACGCCGCCTTGTGTATCCGTGCTGGGCACAATGTGCACTTCGACTTCCGGCATTTCGTCAAAGGCCAGCAAAGGATAGTCGTCAAAATTCGATTGCGCCACACGGCCTTTCGCTATCGTAATTTCGCCTTTCAATGCGGCGCTCAATGCCATGACCACGGCACCTTCCACCTGTGCAGCAATGAGATCGGGATGGACGATAGGGCCGCAATCAAAAGCGCAGGTTACTTTGTGCACCCGTACACGGCTCACGTCTTCCACTGAGACCTCGGCAACCTGCGCAACATAGCTGCCGAACGAAGCGTGGCAGGCAATGCCTCGGCCTCTTCCTGGGGCCGTCTGTGTATGCCAACCCGATTTGCTCGCCGCGAGCTGCAATACGCCGCGCAAGCGCGAATCTGGCGGCAGCAGGCCCAGGCGAAACTCATACGGATCGAGGCCAACGGCCGCGGCAAGCTCGTCGAGGAAGCATTCGTTGACAAAAGCATTTTGCGTGTTATAGACCGATCGCCACCATCCTATGGGCACGGCGGTGTTGGCCATGACGTAATCCACCAAAATATTCGGAATCTGATACGGCAATTGCGCCGCACCATCAACCGCATCCGGCCGGCGCGGCTCTTCCTGCTCGCCAAAAAGTTGTGCCGATATGGAGGGCGCGACGATATGGTGGCGCCACGCCGTTACGTTGCGATTGTCGCCAATGGCGGCGGTCATACGATGATAGCTGGCGGGGCGATAGAAATCATGCTGCATGTCCTCTTCGCGCGTCCACATCATCTTGACCGGTGCATTTACCGCTTTCGCGATTTGCGCCGCCTCGACCACGAATTCCGGCATCAAGCGCCTGCCGAAACCGCCACCTGCCAACGTGGCGTGCAGGGTGACTTTCTCCTGCGACAATCCCAATGCAGTGGCGGCCTCGCTCTGTGCCCACTGCGGGGATTGCGTCGGCACCCAAATCTCGGCGCGATCCTGTTGCACGCGGGCGACACAATTCATCGGTTCCATGGGCGCGTGCGCGAGAAATGGCACTTCGTAAGTCGCTTCGAGTTTCTTTGCGGCCGACGCCAACGCAGCGGCAGCGTCTCCTTCATGGCGTGCGGGTTCTCCGTCTGTTTGGCTTTTCTCCTCAAACATTTTGTGTATACTTGCACTGCTGAGATCGGCGTGCACGCCTTCATCCCAAACCACTGATAAAGCTTCGTAGCCCTGCAAAGCGGCGTGCGTTGAATCTGCCACCACGGCGATGCCGGTGGGGATTTCCAAAACCTGGCGCACGCCCTTCACCGCCTGCGCGGCGCCTGCCTCAAAGCTCTTCACCTTGCCACCGAATACGGGACAATGCGCGACCGTCGCGAACAGCATGTCTGGCAGCTCAATATCAATGCCAAAAACGGCGCGGCCATAGACTTTTTCAGGCGTATCGAGGCGCGGCAGGCTCTTGCCGAGCAAACGAAAATCCTTGGGATCTTTGAGCTGTACGTTCGCCGGCGCCGGCAACTTCGCGGCTTTTTCCACGAGCTGCGCATAACTCAAATGACGCTTGCTGGGCGTGTGGATTACCTCGCCTTTTTCTGCACGGCAAGCAGAGCGCTCCACCTTCCACGTTTGCGCCGCGGCGGTGATCAGCATCTCTTTGGCGGTTGCGCCGGCCTTGCGCAAAGTCTCCCATGAGCGGCGCACACTGGTGCTGCCGCCGGTGGTCATGTCTCCATATTTGTCCGGATGCGCCAACGCGAACTCGAGGCGAACCTTTTCCCAGTCCGCTTCCAGCTCCTCGGCCACGATCATCGGCAATGCGGTGCGCACACCCTGGCCCAGCTCCGAGCGCGCCACGGTTATGGTGGTACTGCCGTCAGTATCAATTCTCAACCAAGCGTTGGGCGCAAACGCATCCAAAGATTCTGTCGCCAATGCGTCTTCCTTTGCGGGAAGATGAAATCCGAGTGCCAAACCGCCGCCGGCCACAGAAACGACTTTGATGAAGTCGCGGCGGGTGAAAGTCAAAGTGTCCTTCATCGCACGCCTCCTTCTTGCGCAGCGCGATGAATCGCGCGCCGGATGCGCAGGTAAGTGCCACAGCGGCAGAGGACGATTGACATCACCGCGTCCAAATCGGCGTCGGTGGGATGCGGTTTTTGCGCCAGCAAGGCGGCGGCTTGCATGATTTGTCCGGGTTGGCAATAACCACATTGCGGCACTTCCTCGGCAATCCACGCCCGCAGCAGCGGATGCTGTGGCTGTGTCGCGAGACCTTCGATGGTGACAATCTTCCTTCCATTCGCTTCGGCAACCAAAGTGACACACGAACGCACAGCCTCGCCCTCGAGATGAACCGTGCATGCGCCACAAAGTCCGCGGCCGCAGCCGTATTTCGTGCCGGTCAACTTTAAAGTGTCGCGCAGCACCCACAAGAGTGAAGTATCGGCGCTCGCGTCAATCGTATGCTTTTTGCCGTTGACGATAATCGGAGTTATAGGCATGCTACGCTCCTCTCGTTGATTCACGATTTACGATTGAAGAAGAATTGGCAACATCTGAAATCGAAAATCGTCAATCGCAAATCATCATTCATTTCCACTTCCCGCTTTTTCATAGACTTCTTGCCATTGCCAGGCTAATTGAGAATTCATGAAGCGAGATGAACCCGATGCAATTTCACTTCAAGTCCTTGCCGCTGCCATTGCCAGTCCCTTTCTGATAAGCGGATTGAACGGATATGCGGATTCAAAAAGCCTGTTCAAGTCATCAGAAATAATCAACCGGCAAAATACACGGATACGGCATCATGTCCGGGGATGAGAGACTCAGAACTCCCCGGCGTTCTTCTTCTCTTTGCCGAATTCTTTCAACCGCTCGCCAAACTCGCGCAGCCGGTTCTCCACACGATAGTTCACTGTGCCTTCCGGAAATGTTCCCTGCGCGTCGCGCACGCCGGCCGGCACACCGGTTAGAATTTCGAGGCCTTCGTCAATGGATGCCACCGACCAGATGGAGAATTGTCCTGCGGCCACGGCTTCGACCACCTCTTCCCGCAGCATGAGATGAGCAACGTTGCTGTGCGGAATGATCACGCCCTGCTCGCCGGTCAGGCCTTTGGCTTTGCACACCTCAAAAAAGCCCTCGATTTTTTCGTTGGCACCGCCAATCGCCTGCACTTCGCCGCGCTGATTCACCGAGCCGGTGACGGCAATGCCCTGTTTGATCGGCAGTCCCGACAACGCCGATAGCAACGCATAGAGCTCGGTGGAGGAGGCGCTGTCGCCTTCGACACCTTCATAGCTTTGCTCGAAGACCAATCGCGCCGAGAGCGTGAGCGGTTTGTCCTGCGCGAACTGCCGTGCGAGATAGCCGTTCAGTATCAGTACGCCCTTGCTGTGAATCGGCCCGCCCAATTCCACCTCACGCTCGATGTCGACCACGCCCTCGCGTCCGGGCCAGACACTGGCGGTGATGCGGCTGGGCTTGCCAAAGAAGTATTCGCCCAAGCTGATCACCGCAAGCCCGTTTACCTGTCCGGTGATTTGCCCGGCGGTGTCGATCAACAATATGCCGCGCGCGATCATTTCCTGCAGGCGCTCTTCCATGAGATTGGAGCGATAGATGCGGGCGTCCAGCGCTTTCTGAACGTGGGGGGCACCGGTCCGCTCCGCGCCCGCTTGCATCGTCCAAAAGTTGGCTTCGCGGATGATGTCAGCCAACGTGCCAAAATGCGCGGACAGCTTCTCCTGATCTTCCGCCAGGCGCGCACTGTGCTCCAGCAATTTCGCCACCGCCGTGGCATCCAGATGCTTCAGCTTTTCCTTGTTGCAAAACGTGGGCAAGAATGCCAGGAAATCGCGAACGTTCTCTGCGCTGCAGTCCATGCGTGTATCGAAATCCGCCTTCACTTTGAAAAGCTCGGGGAACTCTTCATCATAAGCATGCAAGAGATAGTAGAGCAGCGGGCGCCCCACCAGCATGACCTTAATGTTGACCGGAATCGGCTGCGGGCGCAGGCTTTTGGTGGCGAGATACCCCAGGCGCTCGCCGATTTCTTCGATTTCGATCTCGCCGCTGCGCAAGGCACGCTTCACCCCGTCCCAACTGAGCAAATTGCGCAGAACATCCTCTACCGGCATGACGAGATAGCCGCCATTGGCGCGATGAAAGGAGCCGGGCTTGATCATGGTGAAGTCGGTGTAGAGCGCGCCGAATTGCACTTCTTTCTCGACGCGGCCGAAAAGATTGTTGTAGCTCGGATTGAGCTCCACGATCACGGGCGCGCCTTTTTGTTCGCTGTTATCCACCAGCACATTGACCAGATATTTCCGAAACGGGAGCTCACGCAGCCACGGCGTGACCGCCGCATTCCCCTCCGGTGCGGGATTCGGCGCCGTGTTGGATTTGAAGGTTTCAATGTTTCCCAGAATGTCTTTTTGCACCGCGTGCAGATGCTCGATGACCGCCGCCAAATCGCGGTATTTATCCTTCAGCTCTTCGATGAGGCCGCCCACGATATACAACGCGACTTGTTGATCCAGCGCATGTAACTGTTTCTGTGCGGCGCGCTCCAGCTCACGGATCTGTTTCATGGCGGCCTCGAGATCGTCTTTCAACGTCTCATGCCGGCGCTGAAAATCGGCGCGGTCTTGTGCCGGCATAGCCTGGTAATCGGCCTCGTTCAAGGGTTGCCCCTTCAACATGGGAATCGTCGCAATGCCGAAAGGCGTGGTCTGCAACATAAAACCGGCTTTGGCGGTTTGCGCGTTGAGCTTTTCCAACACTTGCGCGCGCTGCTTGTCGACGGTTTTGACGATCGCGTCGCGGCGGTTGCCGTACTCTTCGCTTTCGAAGGCTTTGGGAATCTCGCGCCGCACCTGCTCGATCAAGCTTTTCATATCATGTTGCAGCTCGCGCCCTTTCCCGGCCGGCAGCCGACACATTTTGGGCTGATAGGAGTCCTCAAAATTGTTGAGGTAGCACCAGTCCGGCTGGGTTGCTTTGCGTTGCGCCAGCTCTTCGAGAAAGGATTGCACCGCCGTCATCTTGCCGATTCCGGGCGGGCCGGCGACGTAAATGTTGAAGCCGCCGTCACGAATCTCCAGACCGAATTGCAGGGCCGAGACCGCACGTTTTTGCCCAATGATGCTCTCGCTCGGCTTGAGTGGTACCGTGCTCTCGACGCTTAGCGTCTTTGGGTCAAAGGTCCGGCGTAGTTGTTGGGGAGAAAGTTTTTGCATAATGAATCCCTTTTATTTGTCATGCCGTAGGCATCTTCCCTATTTCTTGTGCAGCTTTTGGGGAAGATGCCTACGGCATGACAACATGAGGGGTGCGGTTTTAAGTTTACCTTACCAAGCTAATAAAGCGACGACCAACACCCGCTCACGCCGCTTCCCGGATCATGATCAGCATCATCTTGAATCTCGTCACCGCCTGCAGCGCGTGCGGTTGTTGCGCGGGCATGAGCACGATCTCGCCGGCTTGTGCTCGCAGCGCTTTGCCGGAGATGGTAATTTTTGCTTCACCTTCGAGCACGTGCACCAGGGCATCAAATGGCGCGGTATGTTCGCTCAGACCCTGCCCTTCATCGAACGCGAACAAAGTCACCGTGCCAGATTTGTTCTTCGTCAGGGTTCGGCTCACCACAGCGCCTTCTTGATAATCCGCCAGATCGATTAACTTCGCTGCTTGACCAGCGAGATTTTCAGAACGACGAGGTTTTCTGATTTGGTCCACGCGTGGTCTCTCCCATAGGAATTCAACCTTGCTCATGAGTCCTCAACGGGTTCATATGATCAGTTTCAGTTCCTCCAGCTTTCGCTCTGCGGCAATAACCTCCTGACAAGGAACCATGACTTTAAACTCATTGATGAGGTGGCCGTCGTGCTCGCCGGAGGCGCGAAACAACGACCATTCGGGCCCTCCTCCGGCAAAAGCAGTCTCCTTTCGATAGTAGAGGAAAGGATGCAATCCTGCTTGTTGAAGGCAATTACACGCGTGTTGTGTCAGCGCAAAATCACTTCCACCAGCTACTCGTGCCATGCCTTCGTAGATCTCGTACTGACTATGTTGCGCGCATAAAAACAGGTCGTTCACTCGCCCGCCACAGGCCTTACAAAGAGCAATACTGCAAATGATACATACTCCTTGCGCCTCGCGTCCGGGATGTTTGTTGCAAACAATGCCTTCCGCAAATACAGACCCGCAATTTGGACAGAATTCATCCGACTCGTTTGCCGGATTCTGGCAATGCTCACATACCAGCATTTCATGTTCTTGCTCAGCCATCTGACATCTCTGATTTTTAGGAGCGCCGATTAAACGCCTTCCTCGCTCTTGAGTGTATCATTCCCATGAGCTGCTGGCGGGACTGCTTTCTGCAAACGCTCCGCTACAGAAAAGTCTCCGCAAACCTTGTCCAAGTCCGCTCGTCGGTCTCTTCGAGCTGGCCTTCGACCAGTTGCCCGAGCTCCGCCAATTCCTGCGTATGGCCATTTCCGTTCTCCGCCACGAGCAACTGGCGCACCCGCTGGATCTCCTGCCGATACCAAGCCGCGGCCTTCTCACCGATCTTCAACTGCTCGAGCTCATCGGCAAGCTGCAGCGGCTTGAGCGAGCAAATCCAGCCTTTGTCGTAAGGCTGCTTCTCCAGCCAGGCAAGGTTGTGCGCCAGCTCGACATTGACCAAATGAACTTTGCCGGTAATCGGCGATTTGAAAGCAGCCTTGCGCCCATTTTGTACAATGTAAAACAGTGGCTCGCCCTTTTTCACTTGACGGCCCCGGTCGGGAAATTCGATGGCATCGATGCGGCCGATCATCTTGCGCGCGAAATCATCCACGCCGACTCGCACCAAGCCTGGAACCGTGACGTTGGCCCACACGTGGCCGGGAGAGATAAACACGCCGCCGGGCAGCACGAACTCATGCTCGTGCGGCCGCTCGGTGGTGACCAGGCGCACGACGGGCGTGATCTGCTTTTCCATGCGATCGTGCCGGCGAATGAGACACTTCTTGGTGAAGCCGACCAGCTCGTCTTCCGTGAAGGGTTTCTGCACATAATCCAGCGCACCGAATTTCATCGCCTCCACTGCGGACTCGACGGTGGCATAGCCGGTGATCATCACCACATCGGTCTCGGGACTGAAGTGTTTCACGCCTTTCACCACATCGAGGCCATCCATTTCCGGCATCTTCAAATCGGTGAAGACAAAATCGTATTTGTTCTTTTGCACCAGGCCCAGCGCTTCGCGGCCGCTTTCAACGGTGTCGACGGCATAGCCCGCCACCACCAAAATCTTGCGAAAACTGTCCAACACCACGGGCTCATCATCCACCGCCAAAATGCGCGCGAGCGGATGGGCGACGTCCACGCGCTTGAGCGATTTGGCTTCATGCGTGAAGTCAAGATTCAAACCGATATCAAGCGCTGCCAGCCTTTCTTTGCGAGCTTGTGCTGCCTGCATCTTTCTAGAAATCATACGCACTGCAACGTCGATGATAATAAAAGCGATAATCATCGACACAACTAAAATGGCAACCATTTGTGTCTCCTTTCTTGCGCGGAGGGCATAGCGCATAGAGCATGGCGCATAGCGTGAATCATACTTCGCTATGCGCTATGCTCCCTGCGCTATGCTCCTTGCGCTCCACTTTTTTCATTCTTCAAACATGACTTTTCTTCCACTGGCAACAAGACCTTGAACGTCGTCCCTTTTCCAATTTCACTTTCGACCGTGATGCGGCCGTTATGTTTTTCAATAATGCCCCAGGCCACCGCCAACCCCAGGCCATTGCCGTTTTGTCCCTTGGTGGTGAAAAAGGGCTCGAAGATTTTGGGCAGATCTTCGGCCGGAATGCCGCGGCCCGTATCACGCACTTGGATTTGAATGTAGGTGTGCTGCGCCGGTGTACCGGCATGACCGTTCAAGTTCGTCAAGGAGGTGTCGAGTATTAGCGTGCCACCTTTTTCAGCCATGGCGTCCTTGGCGTTCAAAAATAAATTGATCAGCACCTGCTGGATTTGGTCCACATCGATGTTGATCTGCGGCAATTTGGGGTCGAGATTTTGTTTCAACTCAATGTGATGGCGCAGCAATTGATTTTGCAGAATGCGAACGGAGCGGCTGACGGTTTCATTGATGTCGCTCAGGTGCATTTCCGGCTTGGATTGCCGTGCAAAGTCGAGCAAGCCTTTGACGATCTCGCGGCAGCGCTTGGTTTCACGCACAATCACTTCGAGATCTTCTTTGATTTCTGGCTTGTCCTCCACGCGCTTGAGCAGAAAGCTGCTGTAGGTCAGCACGCCGGTGAGCGGATTGTTGATTTCGTGCGCGACCCCAGCCGCCAATCGGCCTACGGAAGCCAGTTTGTCCGAGAGATAGAGCTGCCGCTGCGTGTCCGCGAGCCGGCGCGTCATCGCGTTGAAAGATTGCGCCAAGGCGCCGATCTCGTCGTGCTTGTGAAGTGCAATAGTGTAGTTCAAATCCCCCTCCGCCACGTGTTTGGTGGCGGCCACGATCTGGCCGACCGGCTTGAGCACGATGCGATTCACCAGCAGATAAATGATGGCGCTGACCGAGGCGACCGCGATGATCGCAAAGAGCAACATGCGCATCTGGCTGGCTTGCAGCTCGCGATCCACCTCCGCGAGAGACATGGTGACGTCCAATACGCCGAGTACTTTTTGCTCCTTGCTATGCGCATGGCAACTGGCCTGCCAGCAGCCCGGCTCATTGTAAATCGGGTTGATAATGCCCAAGGTGCGTGGTGCCGAGGCCGTGTGAAAAATGCGTGTGCGCTCGGAGATGGGCAGTCTTTCCAGGGGCTGATCGGCCGTGTGGCAGGCATAGCACGCCTCGGCTTTCTTGTCCACCATCTTACCGGCATCGAGCGAATCCGTCGAAAAGATGATCGCGCCCTCTTTGTTGAAGATGCGCACTTTCTCGATGCCTTCCTGCTCGCCGATGGTATTGATGATGCGATGGACCGACTCGCGCTGGTTCAAAAGCATGTCGTATTTCGTGCTGCTCTTGACCGTTTCACTGAGCTGATGGGCATTGCGCTCCAGCTCGGCAATGCGCTGCCGCTGCTGGGCGCCGAGTATGAAATAGGCAAAAATGCCGATGATCACCAGTGCGACGCCGCCAACGGCGGCAATGAGCTTGTAGCTGATTTTTGTTGGCATTGCTCCACACACGAATGAGATTATTAGGTCGAAGACTCCGCGGCCTCTTTGACCTGCAAGACCACAAACGTCACGTCATCCTCCTGCGGCTGGCCTTTGGCCCATGCTTCGCTGGCTCGCGTGAAGTGTTCGACGATTCTTTGCGGTGCTTGATCGCCGACTTCCGCAAAAATTTCTTTCGCACGCGGATAATCGAGAATCTCGCCTTGGTCGTTGAATCTCTCTGGAAAACCGTCGCTCATCATTACAATCGTGTCGCCGTCATGCAAGTCTACTTCTCTCTGCTGATAAGGAAATTTTGAGAATCCGCCCAACGGCATGCCTTTGAGCTCCACTTCTTCAACCTCGCCCGTGGCGGCGCGATAAATCAACGTCGGTGGCATACCGGCAGCGGCGGTGATCATCTTATGGTCTTTGATTTTCGCCAGGGTCATGGCCATGTACAGTTGGCCGAGATGCATGCGCTTGAAGGCGCAGGTGTATTTCTCGAAAATCTGCGGCAGATCCGGATTGCCCGCCAATTCGTGAAAAAGGCCTTTGGTGACCGCGACCATCGTGCCGGCCTTGGCGCCGTGATCGGTGGCATCGCCAACCGCAACGGTCAATGTCCCATCGCGCGCGAGATCGAAATCGTAGTAATCGCCGCCGACCTCAGTGGCTGCCTTCATGTAAACGGCGATATCGAGATGCGGCAGAACCGGGATTTCCTTCGGCAGCATGGCCAGTTGCAGATTATGCGCCGCCTCGAGCTCTTGGGTCTTGCGCGCATTGTCGGCCTCCAACAAGAGCCGGGCAATTTCTTCCTGCTTGGCGCGCCGCTCTTGTTGCAACGTCTTCTCGGAAAGCGCCTGAACCTCGATGAGCCGCTGCTCGAGATTTTTGTTGGTCCTGGCAAGATTGCGAGAGAGGTTGATGGACATTGAAATACCCAGGATGAGAATGCCATAGACATATACCACGGGCATTTCAAAAATGGGCGGCAACACGCGCAAATTGATCAAGATTTGATAAACAAAAGCAAGCACCGCGGCGATCAAGCCGATGCCGGTAATTACTGCTCCTTCTTTTCTCTTGAGGCTCGGCAATAGAATGACACGCAGTAATTCCACCGCAACGAAAGCGATAAACGCATAAAGCGCAAAACCGGCGAGCTCGTCCGACCGCAGGAAACCCCAAAGTGCCAGGCCCGCGGCCGCGAGGGCGATGGGGATGATTTGCTTCGGGACTTTCTCGTAAACATGGGCATAGGCGGTCAACAATCCAAACAAGAGTGCGACACCGATGATGGGGAACTCCAACCGGTTCAGCAACACCAAGTGCGCGGGGTTGGTCACGAATGGCAATTGAAAATCACAAAACGTGAGCGCGGCGAGACCGGTCATGGCCACGGCGTAATAGAGATTCTCTTTGGCGCGCGGATAAAACAAAAACATCAAAAAATGCAACAGCGCCAGTGCCAGCGGCGCCGCCGTGAACAGCAATTGATAAATGGTGGCGATTCTAATTGTGGACGCTCTTTGGTCCACATACGAATTCAAGTCTCCCAGAGTGCAGGTGAAGCCCGCTGCGTGCCCCGCTTGGTTGAAATAATCCGCCGAAAAATTGGAATAGCGCACGGCAAGAAGCTGGTCAGCCTGTTCGCCAAACGTGATGACCTTGGGGTTCCGATCTTGAAAAGCCCGCTCCTCCTGTGGGGAAGCGCCGACGATGCCAAAACGGTAGAGGAGATCGCCATTGAGATAAACTTCAGAAGCGCCGGCCTGCATGATGTAGAGCGCAAGTGGCATATGCCACAAAGTGGAATCGACGCGCACATGAAGCCTGAACCAGCCGATGCCGGACCAGCCGCTGGGTGGATGCTCTCCCCTCTGCAGCAAAGGACTGGCGTGTTCCCAGGCGCGGTCATCATATTCCGGCGCCGCCCACGTGGAATCGTTGCCGGGATGGTATTTCCAGTTTTCAAAGAGCTCGAGATTGCCGGCCTTGTTCTGCAAGCGCTCTGCCGAGAGCACGGTTCTGCCTTCAAAAATGTCCCGCCAATTTGCGACGGCAATGGTGATGGTGGTATCTCGGCGCACGTCCAAAATGGCGTTGGGCAATTCGATGCCCGCCGCGCTGACTGCCTCGGTTTGCCACGAGCCTCGTGTGATCTTGTATTCAAGATGCGTTCCAGTCTCGAATGAAAAGGACCTGGCCCAACTGCCATCGGATTGTTTTTCCAGGCAAACGGCGTCGGCTTCCCACTTCCCCAGCTTCGCGTGATTACCGGCGATGTGGATCGGAGAGCCCGTCGACGACGGTTTTGCGATCACCCGAAACGTAATCCTTTTTTCCGATTCTGCCTTTTGCGACGTGCAAGTGCACAAGAGCATCGCCATGGCGACGGGAGAAATTTTTTGTGCAAAGGAGCTCACTTTTCTGCCATTGGTATCTTTGCCTGATTCTTGAGGTGCATCGTTCCGATCTCACCGCCCATGCCTTCGCCGCGTGATGTGTATCTGCTCGATATGATGAAAGGCATGGGACGTTTGGCTGTGCATCAACTGGGCGACGGTGATTTTGTTCGCTTCCGAGCCTGCAAATCGCTGCAAGAGCACGTGCCGATCCCATGCCTCCGGCAAATGGCGCAGCAACTCTTCCAGATGGGAGTGATTGGCGCGCAAAAGCGCCAGGCCCGGTGTAATTGGCCGCCGGGCGTAAGCCAGCGTCTGCGCCCACATGTTGGCGGGGTCGTACCACTCCAGCGCATAGACGCAGCCGGACTTGCCCACCGCCGCCTTGATGATCGCGCTGGTCATGTCATCGGCGTCGATCACGTGATGGACGATTTGCCGTATGGTCCATGCCTCCGCCGTGCGACTCCAATCGAGGGCCGCCTCCGGGAGACCGGCCAGCGCAGCCTCCAACTGCCCGGGCATGTTGACGAAGCGGCCGAGTATCTCTTCGTGTGTCATTTGGCACCGGGGATCTTGAGCACTTGCCACAAAGTGACGAGTGCCGAGGCGATAAACATGATGATGAGCAGCGCCGAAACACGCAGAATTTTCCATTCGAGCGACACCTCACCCTCGCCATGGGCGATGTCCGTTAGCGCGAGATGGCTGAAGAAAACCGCAAGCAATGAAAGCACGCCGAGTGCCATCGTCATGCGAATGCGTGCTTTGAGACTACCCATTTATTTTCCTTTCACCCGCTGGCCCGGAATTTGTTGAGCTTTCTGCGCCATTGCCGCCTCTGCCGAGCTCTCATTTTTGCAGGCAAGATAAGAAATGCGGCCGTGGAGGCAGGCACTGCGGCTGTTGGAGTTGTGAACAGTCCGGGTCACGGTATTCCTGCCGTCTCTGCTTCGGCGTACAGGCGTGTTCTGACGCCATCAATCGCCTCCGCCACGAGCACAAAATAGCGATCCAGGGCGCAATCGGCTTGCACGCGCAGCGCACAGAAGTCCCCTTCTGAATACGCGCAGAGGGCGCACACCTTCTGGCGCAAGGCCGGGATGTAATCTTCGATGAGCGGACTATCGACCGATTCCATCACTTCGAGCACCTGCGGCAGATAGACTTCCACCGGGCACTTTCTGCTGCTGGGCAATCCACAACGTACAAATCGATCCTCGCGCATGACGGCATCCATGCACACCGGACACACGCGGCTGCGAATGGCATCGAGATATTCTTGCATGGCGAACATCCTTGGTTTTAACTACTGCCCGGGCGCTGTGAATCTTTCCAGCAATGAGCCGGCTTCGTAAGAGCGCCTCGGCAGTGAGCGTTCAAAGCCTGCTCTTGCGGTAAACATACTTGTCATAAAACACATACTGACTGCTATAGTCCTGGCGCACACAGTAGAAAACATACCGGTCCATTGGCAAATCATCGAACTCAGCATGAATCTTGTAGGTACAAATGCAACGACAGAGCTGAGCGGCCGTATCTGCGACGGCGGCATAAATCGTATCGTTTTCTATTTTATAAGAAAGCCGAAAGCGATTCGAATCGGGACAACAGTTGCCACTCAGGCAAAAATGGAGGTCTCCGGCATTGCCCGGCGGCAATGCTTTTACGCTGGATGCAACCTTTCTTTCTTCGCCATCAATACTTCCCGGGGCTCGCGATGATCCGGATCTTCGACACAGCAATCCACCGGACAAACGGAGACACACTTTTGCTCGTCATAGAAGCCGACGCATTCCGTGCATTTCTCCGGAACAATAAAATAAATGCTGTCCGAGAGGGCGTCGAGCTTCGCGTCGGCATTCACCATTCGTCCTTTATAGTCGAATTGTCCTTTTGCGGTTGTGCCATCAGCAAAGGACCATTTTTCGCCAACGTTGTAGATGGCATTGTTGGGGCATTCCGGCTCACAGGCGCCGCAATTGATGCATTCTGCCGTGATGATGAGTGACATTTACGCCTCCTTAATCCTATGAGTGTCTGTACAAGTGAAATCTGTGCTTCTTGAGCAAAGAAATCCAAAATTCAAAGCGCAAAATTCAATACCACCTTTGGGCTTTGTGTTTTGAGTTTTTCGTTTCCGGCTTGTTTTGGGTTATGTCTAACCTCTGCAAATTACGGAAAGATACCGCGTTCCTTGTACACCATCTCCAAGCGCGAAAGCGCGACGATGTAGGCACCTGTCCGCCAGTCCGTTTCAAACTTCTTGGTGGTATCGCGCACCCGTTCGTAGGCGCTGACGAGTTTCTTGTGCAGCTTGCTATCGACTTCCTGGAGATCCCAGAATTCGCTGCGTTTGTTTTGCAGCCACTCGAAATAGCTGACAATGACGCCGCCGGCGTTGCAGAGAATATCCGGAAGCAAATCAATCCCTTTCTTTTGGAGCACAACATCGCCCTCGGGATCTGTCGGCCCATTTGCACCTTCCGCCACGAGCCGGACGTTCAGCAGCGGCGCGGTAGCGGCGGTGATTTGATTCTCCATGGCCGCGGGGACAAGAATATCGACCTTCGCACTCAAGAAACTCTGGTGGTCGATCGCCTTCGCGCGCGGGTAACCGTGAACGCCGCCGTGCTCCCTGACGTAGCGCCCGAGCACCTCCGGGTCGAGGCCTTCCGGATGGAAGATCGCGCCCGTAACGTCCTCGACCGCAAGCAGCTTCGCACCGTGCGGTTTCAGCAGACGCGCCGTCCATGAGCCGACGTTGCCGAATCCCTGCACCGCATAGGTGGCGCCTTCTAATGCAAAACGATGATCCCTCGCCCACTCTTCGATCATGTACACCACGCCTTGTCCCGTCGCTTTTTCGCGCCCCAGGCTTCCGCCCGATTCGATCGGCTTGCCGGTCACGACGTGAGTATAGCCCTGGCGCTCGTGCGGGGGCATCGTCTGCAAATAAGTGTCCAAGATCCAAGCCATGATCTGGGCGTTGGTGTTGACATCCGGAGCCGGTATGTCGTACTCGGGGCCGATATTGCTGCCCAAGGCAAAGGTAAAGCGGCGCGTAATCCGTTCCAGCTCGGCCTTACTGTACTGGGAGGGATCAATCTGAATACCTCCCTTCGCTCCGCCATAGGGAATGTCCACAACCGCGGTCTTCCAGGTCATCCAGGCGGCGAGCGCTCGCACCTCATCGATTTTTACCGAGGGATGGAAACGAAGCCCGCCCTTGAAGGGCCCCAACACATTGTTATGTTGCACGCGGTAGCCGGTGAATATCTCGACGCGGCC
This sequence comes from bacterium, assembly GCA_044869275.1. Lineage (GTDB taxonomy): Bacteria > Zhuqueibacterota > Zhuqueibacteria > Zhuqueibacterales > Zhuqueibacteraceae > JBIOXB01. Next base: position 16,364 of record JBIOXB010000092.1, on the reverse strand, counting down.
ATCGTCCATTTTAACCGGAAAGTTGACCACAATCTCATTCGCCGTCACTGCCAGGATCTTCCGGATGTTCGAATCCAACTTCATCAGATTGGCAGCCTGGTTGAACTGCCGGGCAACATTAGAATAGAGATCCCCTTCTCGTGCAGTCCTTGCCTCATCATCACCCATGGGTTTGTATGACACCGGCGCGCCATTCACGCCATTAGGCGAGGGCATTCTTGCCGGCTTATCTTGCGGACCAATATGTGGCTTCATCAATATCTCCTCTTTATCCGTTCTTCTTTCATTCCGCCCACAATGCGTATGCGCTCTCTGTCACGGGCTTCGATTCTTCTTCCATTTTTGGAAAAACCGGCAAATAGCGAACGGCCGCGGCAAAAGCGGCAAATCCAGTCGCGACGATCATCGTGGTCACGGCAATTTCCATCCACGAGGGCAAATAGCCCACTTTGGCCCAGCCTTCCATGCCAGTGATGCTGACGTTCAAGCGATTCAGCACGAAGCCCAATACCACCAGCAAAGCGGACACGAACAAGCCGGTCTGGTGCAATCGCACTTTGGGAATCGCCAGGAGAATCATGGGCAGCAGCACGCCCGCGCCCATTTCGATCCAGTACAAAACGGATTCCAACGAAACGGTGAAGACCGCGCTCAGCGCATGCCGATCCAACAGATCCTGAACTTTCATCACGGTGTAGATCATCAGAATCATGACGATGACGCGCCCCAGTTGCGACAACAACGGCAGTTCGATTTCCCGCTTGAAGGCGCGGCTGCTCATAAATGATTCGAAAATGACCATGGCGCAACCGACGCCCAGGGCGGAAACAAAAAAGAAGACCGGCAGCCAGGGCGAATACCACAAGGGGTGCAGCTTCTCGGGTACGATCAAGTACAATGAACCCAGCGAAGATTGATGCAGCGTGGACAGAATCACGCCGAGAATCACCAGCGGAATGGTAAGGGCACGCATGAAGCGCACCGCTTTCATCCAGCCCAGGCCCTCAAACAGCACCGGGCTGAACTCCAGGCTGAGCACCATGGTATAAAGCATCACACACCACGCCACTTCGAACATCACCGAATGAGGATTCCACATGATGATGGCGTGCCAGATGCGATCCGGCCTGCCGAGGTCGAACATCAAAGCAAAAATGACCAGCAGGTATCCCAAGAAAGCTGTCAGCACTGCCGGACGGATGATGGGCTTGAAGGCTTTAATGTTGAAGATATAAACAATCGCGCAGAGTGTGAAGCCGCCGGCTGCCAAGCCCACGCCGCAGAGAATGTCAAAACCGATCCACAGTCCCCAAGGGAACTGGTCGCTGAGATTGGTGGCGGCACCCAGGCCTTGGGAGAAACGCACGTAGGTCGCATAAAGACCGAGCCCCAACAGCACGACAAAGACGGCGCGCCAGAAAGTGAGTTGTGCCAGTACTTTTTTCATATGGTGGTTTGCCTATTTAACGTGGTCGCCTCAAGCAGCATCCAATTTACCGCCATCCCGGCTTTCCATTTCTTTCAGTTTAGCGTGCAGCTTGCCCACTTCGTCGCGGCGATTGATGATCCACCATAAGCCATACAACGCAGTACCGCCGACGGCGACGATGTTCGGAATCTTCGACAGCGCGTTCCACGTGAGCATAGGCAACGGCTGATTCGGCAGATTGGAGGGAAAACCCAGCTTTTCAAAAGGAACGCCAGACAGAAAGAGCACCGAAGTCCCGCCGGCTTCCTGCAAGCCATAAATGTGATGCACGTACTTTTCCGGCTCGTCCCGCAATCGTCTTTGCGCTTCGGCAATCAGCTCGTCGCGGTCGCCGAAAATGGTCGCGCCGGTCGGACAGATTTCGGCGCAGGCCGTTGGCAAGCTCTGCGCCAAACGTTCGTGACAAAAGATGCATTTGCGCACGCGCGGGGCGACTGCATTCCAAGTGTAAGTCGGCACTTGAAACGGGCAGGCTTGCATGCAGTAGCGGCAGCCAATGCACTTCGCTTCGTCGTACAGAACCGGACCATCCGCGGTCTTGGTGAAGGCACCGACCGGGCACACCGAAACGCAGGTGGGCTCTTCGCAGTGCATGCACATTCGCCGCACGAACACATCGTTGCCATAATCCTGCACCACCGTGTAGGCATTGGCATTCAGTTTGGTATCTTCACCCGCCGTCAGCCCGTTTTGTTCTTTGCAGGCATCGCGGCACAAGCCACAGCCGACACAAAGGGTGATATCGATCAACATCGCCTTGCGTGCCATAGACATATCCTCACCGGCTGATTATTGATTTACGATTGGCGATTGGCGATTTGCGATTTACGAAGGATTCAACAGCATCCGAGATCGCAGATCGTCAATCGGAAATCGCTAATCGCATATCGTCATTCATTTCAAACATCATCTTTTCACCGCTGCCCGATTATGCCACCGCCCGGGCGCTGTAAATACTCCAGCTGTCGACAGAAGAAGCAGAAGCGCCCGGACGGTGATCCCGCTGCCCGACGCTTCAATGATAAGGCGGAAAAACCTGCGCGATGCCCTCTTCGGCCACCGTCTCAGATTCTGCCTGGCGCGCGCCTTTCTCATTTACCATGACCCAAATGGTGTAAATGCCCAAGACCATGCCCACGGGGATAATGGACAAATTTACAAAGCCCAGGATCAGCACCAGCGTGTTCGCCCACGATTGCCGCAACAGCAACGCGATGCCGCCGATCAGGCTCGGCACCGAGGTTAAAGTGAACATCGCCGCCAGGATCGCGCCAAATCCGGAAGTACTGAGTGGCAGTCCGATTCTGGGGGCGGCCTCGGAATTCGTGAGTGCTGTGATGAAGCCGAGGGCAACCACGAGACCCAATATCCCAAAGGCGATGTACAGCCACCCAAGTGTTCTGATGTGATTTTTCATATTGCACCTCTTTCAAGCCACGCTGGCAAAGTGGCAGGTGAAATGACGCAAGAATTTCGGTTGATACGTGATGCGATAGCCGGGAATTTTGCTGCGGTTTTGCCAAACTTCCTCCAACACCTCGATCACGTAGTCAAAATGACTTTGCGTATAGACGCGTCGCGGGAAAGCCAGGCGCACGAGCTCCAGTGGCGCGGGGCGTTCCCGGCCCTCCGCACCGGCTCTGCCGAACATGACGCTGCCCAATTCCACGCCGCGCACGCCGCCGGCGAGATATAGCGCGTTGACCAACCCAATGCCGGGGTACTGCGCCGGTGGCACATGAGGCAACATGGCTTTTGCATCAAGAAAAACCGCATGTCCGCCGACGGGCTGCACGAACGGAATGCCGCGTTCGCGGAGCTTCCTGCCCATGTATTCCACCGTGGCATGGCGATAGACTTGATACTCATACTCCAGCACTTCTTTCAAGCCGACGGCGATCACCTCCAAGTCTCTCCCCGCCAAGCCGCCATAGGTTGGAAAACCTTCCCGCAAAATGAGTGCGTTGCGAAAATCTTCGGCCCACGCGTTGTCGTTGCAGACGAGAAATCCGCCGATATTCGCGAGGCCGTCCTTCTTGCAGCTCATGGTCGCGGCGTCGGCGTAGGAGAACATTTCCTGTGCGATCTCGAGCAGGGTCTTGCCGCGATACCCCTGCTCGCGTTCGTGAATGAAATATGCGTTCTCAGCGAAGCGGCAGGCGTCAAGCACCAAAGGGATGCGGTGTTGATGCAAGATCTGCTTCACCGCGCGAATATTCGCCATGGCAACGGGCTGGCCGCCGCCGGTATTATTCGTCACCGTGAGCATGCAAAAGGGAATATGCTCTGCGCCAAATTTCGCAATACATCTTTCCAGCTTGTCGAGCGCCATGTTGCCTTTGAAGGGCGCTTCCAGGGTGGTATCGAAGCCTTCCGGGCAAAGCAAATCGACGGCACGGGCACCCACGAATTCGATGTTCGCCCGCGTGGTGTCGAAATGGCTGTTGTTGGGAATGACGTCGCCCTTCTTGAGGCGTGTTTGCGCCAGAATCCCTTCCGCCGCCCGGCCTTGATGCGTCGGAAAAATATGTTTGCTGCCGGTGAGCTCCTTCACGGCGGCTTCAAACTTTTTCCACGACCTACTGCCGGCGTAGCTTTCATCGCCGAGCATCAAGGCCGCCCATTGCTCGACTGACATCGCGCCCGTGCCGCTGTCGGTCAGTAAGTCGATGGCGCAATCTTCGGCGTCAAGCAAAAAAACGTTGTAATGTGCCTGCTCCAGCTTTTTCTTTCTGGCTTCGCGTGAGATGAGCCGGAGGGGCTCCGTCATCTTGATGCGAAAGGGTTCGATAATCGTGCGCATATCTCAGTGTTGTAATTTTGCCGTGGCGCCGTTTTTCATGGGCGCATGCGGTGCAGTTGAAAGCACCCGCGCCAGGGCGTTCTTCAATTCCGACAGGTCGGCCGATTTTGACACAAAGGCGTCGGCGCCCCAGAGATGAAAATCATCGCGCAATTCATCGTACGCCGTATTGACAATAATGGGCAGATGCCGGTACTGGGTGAGAATCTTGTCCAGCAACACCGCGCTATCGGCCTCCCTCAATCGCAGATCCAACACCACGGCGTCAATCTTCTCGTGTCTCAAAATCTCGAGAGCTTCCATTTCCGATTCCGTATCGACGACTTCATACCCTTCACATCCCAATTCTTGACGATAAAGCAGGCGCACATTGGTCTCATCATCGATAATGAGGATGCGTAGCATGAGTCTTACTCCTGAATTATTCGGGATTGCCAGAGGAGGGGAGTGCCGAACTCCTCGACCGGCACTCTCTCCTGCCGGCGATCACCGCTACCGCGTTTCACGAGTTCCTTTGCGTTTTTCCACCGGCACGAAATCACGTTTTTCCTCGCCAAGATAAACCTGCCGCGGCCGTGCAATCTTCTGCTCCGTATCGAGCAGCATTTCCTGCCATTGCGCCATCCAGCCGGAGGTGCGTGGAATTGCAAACAGCACCGTGAAGGCATCCGTCGGCAGGCCCATGGCCTGGTAGATAATGCCGGAGTAGAAATCGACGTTGGGATAAAGCTTGCGTTTGATGAAGTATTCGTCTTGCAGCGCGATACGCTCCAGCTCGAGGGCGATGTCGAGCAGAGGGCTGCGGCCGGTGACTTCGAAAACCTTGTCCGCGGTCTCTTTGATGATCTTGGCGCGCGGATCATAGTTCTTGTAAATGCGATGCCCGAACCCCATCAGTTTGCCCTCGCCGGCTTTGACGCGTTTGATAAAATCCGGCACGCGCTCCTTCGCGCCGATTTCTCCGAGCATGCGCAAGACTTCTTCATTGGCGCCGCCGTGCAACGGGCCGTAAAGCGCTGCCGCGGCGCCCGCGGTGGAGACGAAAGGATCGGCATGCGAGCTGCCGATGCTGCGCATGGCGTTGGCGCTGCAATTCTGCTCATGATCCGCGTGCAGGATGAACAGGAGGTCCAGCGCGCGCTCGAGCACCGGGTGGGGTTTGTATTTGAGCTCGGTCATCTTGTACATCATGCTCAGAAAGTTGCCGGCATAGCTGAGCTCGTCGTCAGGATAGACATATGGCAATCCCAGACGATGGCGATAGGCATAGGCGGCGATGGTCGGCATTTTGCCGATCAAGCGATGGATTTGCAGTTTGCGCGCTTCGGCAAGGTGAATGCTTTTCGCGTCGGGATAAAACGTGGACAGTGCACCCACCGTGCTCACGAGCATGCCCATGGGGTGCGCGTCGTGATGAAATCCCTCCATGAATTTTTTGGTGTTCTCGTGCAACATGGTGTGATGCATAATACTGAACGTCCACGCTTCCAGCTGCGACTTGGTCGGCAGCTCGCCATTGACCAGCAGATAAGCAACCTCGAGGTAGTTGCTTTTCTCGGCGAGTTGCTCGATGGGATAGCCGCGGTAGCGCAATATTCCTTTGTCTCCGTCGATGAAAGTGATGCGGCTGTGACACGACGCGGTATTCATGAACGCCGGGTCATAGCTCATCAAGCCAAAATCCTCTTCGGACACCTTGATCTGCCGCAGGTCCATGGCCTTGATGACACCATTGACCACCGGGATTTCGTACTTCTTCGCAGTACGATTATCGGTAATGGTGAGCGTATCTGGCATGGTTGACTCCTTTTCTGGTTTGAGGTTCAAAAAGCGAAAAAAGCGGACTGGCTTCGCCAAAATCTCTTGTGTCTCTTATCCGCAGTGCACAACATTTTCTCCGAGCCCGGCAGGCAGTCGCAGTGGCGGCAGTCGCCGCAACCTCTCCATCATCACGTCGACAGTCCGCAAAAACTTCTCTTCTTCGGCTGCGGAGATCCACTCTAGATTTATTCTACCCGAATCGATGCCAAAAGCAGCCAACTCCCGCACCAGTTCGGAGAATGGTATTGGAGTGGGATCTGAATTCTGCCGGCGGCACACTTCGCAGCCAGCGATGAGCACGCCCTCGGCGCCGGCAAGAAAAGCCTTCAATACTTGGCGTGTGTGCACTTGACTGATGCTGGCCACCGCCAGCCCGACGAAGCCGGCCGGCAGCTTGCGCCGCGCGGGATTGGAGATATCATAAAAGACATAAGCCCCGGTCTCGCACAAGAAGCCGACCAGGCGCGGCTGAACGTTAGTTTTGACGTGATCAATCATATCTTTCTTAAAAACCCTTTGGTTGAAACTCCTAAGCTTGAGAAGCGAAAGGCATATTTTGAACCTTCTTGCGGTTCTTGAGGTCACGGCTTGCAGCGGCGGCATAGAACGTCTTGCCTTGATATAAATGCCTCTCCACCTCCCCGGTCTCGAGCAGGGAATTCAGCACGATTGCGACGATCTCAGCACTGCAGTTCAGATAGCTGGAAATTTCATCCAATGACGACGGGTGGCGCGCGATCAGGTTTAACGCTTCCGGCATCAGGCGATTTTCAAAGGTTAATGTGGAAGGCGAGGGCCAAGGCGCGATGATTTCCGCCGGCGGGCCAAACTCTCTTTGCAAAGCCTGCAGCTCGGTTTCAGACAATGCGAGTGCGTCACTTTCTGCCGGCGGGCGAACCACGGTGTTCAGGTGCACTTTGTCCGGCTTGATCTCGCTGACGGCTTGGCGCAACATTGCAACTTCCTCCGCGCCATCATTGACGCCCTTGACCATCATGATCTCGAGCCAGATTCGGCCGGAGTATTCCCGGCGCAAGCGCTTAAGGCCCTCGATCATGTCCGCGAAAACCAGCCTGCCATGCGGGCGATTGATCGCATCGAATGTCCCGGGTGAAGCCGCATCCAGCGAAGGCAGAATGACGTCGGCGCATGCCAGTTCGCGGCGAACCTGAGCATCGTTGATCAAAGCGCTGCAAGTGAGCACCGCCACTGGAATTTCACTCATCTGTTTCGCGCGCACGATCATCTCACCGAGCTTGCTGTGCAAGGTCGGTTCGCCTGAACCGGAAAAAGTGACATAATCTGCCCGGTCTTCCTTGGCAAGGTAATCCGCCAGTTCAGCCATGACTTCTGCCGGCGGCACGTATTCCCTGCGCGCGATGGTTTGATGCGTCGTGCGACCGAGCTGGCAATAGACACAGTTGAACGTGCACGTTTTCATTGGCGTCACATCGAGGCCCAGCGAGAATCCGAGTCGGCGAGAGAGCACGGGACCGAACAAATAGCGGTAGTGATAAATTGACATGGCGCGTTACTCCCGGAACTGGTTGCAGCATTACGTTCACCGCAAAAAAAACACGGGCCACCGTGGGAGGGAAAAAACATTTGGTGGCCCGTGCCTTCGACGCGGAGGTAACTCTGGCTCAACACGAGGCCGAGCCATATATGCAGCACACCTTACTGTCTTACTTTGTAGATGAGACAATTTTCATGCCCGAAAAATGAAAAGTTTGGACGTGAAATATCAAAGACATAGGCGGGAGAATACGGTAGGGCTAGACTGTTTTTCCCAAGCATAAGAAAAGAAAAGATCGAGGTTCGCAAAATTGGGAAATCACATGTGCTCCTTTCGGCGAAGCTTCGCTTTGTGCCAGAGCCTCAACAAATACGGGGCAATTGTTCCCCGCACAACATGTCCACAATGCGTTGCGCGCCAATCGTGCTTTTCATCGTGACTAGGCCAGGGGAACCCGCCGTCACCGTGCCGATGCGGCAGGCGGCAGCGCCAATTGGTTGTGCGCGCATGAGCGCGAGTACACGCGCGACGTCCGCTTGATCAACAAAAGCGACGAATCTTCCTTCGTTGGCCGCGTAAAGTGGATCCAGCCCGAGGATTTCACACGCACCCCGCACCTCTTCGCCAATGGGAATGGCGCTTTCCTCGAGATTGAGGTGTAGATGCGCGGTCTCGGCGATCTCATTCAACGCGCTCGCCAATCCACCGCGCGTGAGATCGCGCAAGCAGTGCACTTCGATCCCCGCCTGCAGCAATGCCAGCACCAGCCCGGCGAGCGGCGCAGCATCGCTCGTGATCGCGCTCTGGAAGCGCAAGCCTTCGCGCACCGCCATGATCGCAATGCCATGCCGCCCAAGATCGCCGTTGAGCAATATGGCGTCGCCAGGCCGGATGCTTGCCGGTGCGATGTTCAAGTCGTGTTCCCTTATTCCCACGCCAGCGGTGTTGATGAAAATGCCATCGCCTTTGCCTTTATCCACAACTTTGGTGTCGCCGGTGACAATCTGAACGCCGGCAGCTTGTGCGGCGAGCCGCATGGACTGCACCACGCGCCACAGAGTTTCCATGGGCAGGCCTTCTTCGATAATGAAGCCGGCGCTGAGAAAAAGCGGCCGCGCGCCGCACATGGCCAAATCATTCACCGTGCCGTTGACCGCCAGGCTGCCAATGTCACCACCGGGGAAAAAGAGCGGGCGCACGACATAGGAATCGGTCGTGAACGCCAGTTTCGCCCCATTGAGAGTGAAGACTGCTCCGTCGTGCCGTATTTGCGGAAAGGAACTCTGGAAGGCCGGGACGAACATCTGCTCAATAAGCTGATGCATGAGCGTGCCACCGCCGCCGTGAGCCAGCAGCACGTTCGGATAGCGTGCGATTGGAATCGGGCATGACAACCCGTGGTCGAGAGAGGTTTTGTCTGCCATGATCAGTTTCCTAGGTTCGACAAGTAGAGCGTGAAACGTAACGCGTAAAGCGACATTGGGCGTCAAACATTGCGCATTACGCGCTTAGCGACATAAGCTCAGAATAAAATTCTGAAGACTTTTTGACAGGATAAACAAGATTTACAAGATGACGATCAATCTTGTTTGCCTTGTAAATCCTGTCGAAAAAGAAGCGGCCACGCAGTGGCTTCTGTTTTCAGCTCAACAGAAAACTGGTGTAGTCAGTTACAAGTGCACTCTCTGTAAAAAAAAAGCAAAAACTTTCTCCCACGGAAATGGAACTGCCACGAAAAAAACTTTTCATTTCCGTGGGAATTCCGCTTTCGTGGGCGACAAATTCTTTTGGGTTCCGGCTCGTTCGGTTTTGCTTTACGCTTTAGTCCTTCTGTAGCGATGATAAGCTGCGCATGCGCCTTCCGACGACACCATGGTTGCACCCAGCGGATGTTCCGGCGTACATCGCCCGCCAAAGGCAGGGCACTCGTGAGGCTTTTTTATACCCTGCAAAACGAGGCCGCTGAGGCAATCCGGAGATTCTTCCACGTTTTGATGCGTGAGACCCCAGTGCAGCTCGGCATCGTAGTCTGAGTATTTCTTACGCAAGGCCAATCCGCTATGTTGAATCTCGCCGAGACCGCGCCAGGTGCGGGGCACAACGCGAAACACTTCGCGTATGAGCCGTTGCGCCGTTTCATTGCCCTGCCGGCGCACGGAGCGAGAGTACTGGTTTTCAACTGCCGCTCGGCCTTCTTCCAATTGCTTGACACACATGTACACTCCTTGCAGAATATCCAGCGGCTCAAAGCCGGTGACGACAATGGGGATGTGATATTTTTTTGCCATCGGTTCGTACTCGCTGTAGCCCATGACCGTGCAAACGTGGCCGGCCGCCAGGAAGCCTTGCACGCGATTGTGCGGTGACGAGAGCAGCATGGTCATGGCCGGCGGCACGAGCACGTGTGATACCAACATGGAAAGATTCTTGATCCCCTGCGCATGCGCTTGATAGACCGCCATCGCATTCGCCGGCGCCGTCGTCTCGAAGCCCACGGCAAAAAAGACCACCTGTTTGTTTGGAGAAGCACGCGCGATACTCAGCGCTTCCAGGGGCGAATACAAGATGCGAACGTCACCCCCGCAGGCTTTGACCGTGAGCAGGTCCTGTTCCGTTCCCGGCACGCGCAGCATGTCTCCAAAGGAACAGAAGATAACTTCGGGCTGCGAGGCAAGGGTAATAGCTTTGTCGATGAGCTCCACCGGCGTGACGCATACCGGGCATCCGGGCCCGTGCACCAAGGTGATTTCCTTAGGCAAAAGCTGGTCCACCCCGAATCTGACGATGGCATGCGTCTGTCCGCCGCAGATTTCCATGATCGTCCATGGCTTGGTCGTCAAACGGGCGATCGCTTCGGCGTAGCGCCGCGCGGATTCGGGGTCGCGGTATTCGTCGACAAACTTCATGTGGGACCAGCTTCCATTTCCTTCAGCTCGCCCATTTGCTCCAAATAGTCGAACACACGGCGCGCTTCCGCTTCGTCAAGAGTGCCGAGGGCAAATCCGACGTGCACGAGCACATAATCTCCGATTTTCGCCTCGGGAACACAAGCCAGGTTGACTTCTTTGATGATGCCGCCGAAGCTCACTTTTCCCGTGCGCACCAGCGGTTCCTCGCCGCTGATGCTGGTCAGCTTTCCTGGTACTGCGAGACACATGGCATTCACTCGATGCAAACAACGTTACAGGACCCAAGGGCAAAGCACAAAACACAAAGCACAAATGCCCTATGCGCTTTGCTCTTTGCTTTTTGCTTTTTGTTTTTGCTCTCCCCGCGCGGCTGCGATCGCCTGACCCAGCGCAATCCCGCCGTCGTTCGGCGGAAAGCGTTGGTGCCAGTAGGGGCGGAAGCCCTCTTGGCGCAAACGGCGGATCGCACGCTCGGTCAGATATTTATTCTGAAAACAACCACCGCTCAGCACGATTCGTTCCTCGCCGGCATATTGCGCCACTTGCACGATCGCCTCGACAAGTGTATTGTGGAACTTTGCCGAAATCTGCGCGGCCGGAATTTCGTCTTGCACTTCGTGCAGAATTAGCTGCACCATGGGTGCCCAATCAATGATGGTGGCGGGCTTTTGATTTTGCATTTCGGCATCGTGCTGGCGTGTCATCGCACCCGCAATCCGGTTTCGGCCGTTCGTAATCTGCACCGGGTATTTTGCTTCCGTTTCGCATCCTTCCAATGCAAATTCCAGCTCCATTGCTGCCTGCCCTTCAAACTTCGTTTGTTGTCGCAATCCAATCACAGATGCAATCACGTCGAAAAGCCGTCCAGCGCTGGAAGTGAGCGGGGTATTGAGTTTGTGCTCGAGCATTTTGCGCATGACGGCGAGCTCCGGTGCGGAAAAAGCGCGCACCGGCGCCCATTCCTGATGGGCAAAAACCGCATCGCCGAAGAGCTCATAGAGCAAGCCGAGCGCGGCACGGCGCGGTTCTTTGATGGCTCGTTCCCCGCCGGGAAGGCGAAAGGTGCGCACATGCGCCACGCGTTCGAAACTTGTATCCGTTGCCCGCAAGAATTCTCCGCCCCAAATGCTGCCATCAAGCCCGTAGCCGGTGCCATCCCATGAGACCCCCAACACCGGCCCTTCGAGCTGGTTTTCGGCCATGCATGCGGCCACATGAGCAAAGTGATGCTGGATTTCGATAACCCTCATCTTTTTGGATGCGCCATTCTGTGCGCTGGACAAACGGCCTGCCGGCCCCGCATTCTCGTACTGCCGCGCAAACTTGCTGGAAAGATATTCAGGATGCTGGTCGCAGGCGATGGCAACGGGGCGAATCTCATAAAGCCGTTCGAAATCAGCGATCACGCAGCGAAAAGCCGCGAAAGCTTGCGCGGTTTCCAAATCACCGATATGCTGGCTGGCAAAGACTTGGCCGCCGGCGGCGAATGCAATGGTATTTTTCTTATGCGCGCCCACAGCTAAAATCACAGGCACTGGTTGTTGCAGATTGACGGGCAGGGGTGCATAGCCGCGCGCTCGCCGCAACACCAACTCGCGCCCCATCATCAGGCGCACGATGGAGTCATCCACATGCCGCGCAATCGGGCGATTGTGCACGAGAAACAGATCTGCAATGCCGCCAAGCCGTGGCAACGCCTCACGTTCGTCTATACAAATTGGCTCATCGGAGAGATTGCCGCTGGTGGCCACGAGCGGAATTCTCAACTCAGCCATCAGCAGATGATGCAATGGTGTGTAAGGCAGCATGACACCAAAATAAGGATTATGCGGCGCGACAGCCGGCGCGATCTCGCAATTTGAATGACGGCTTGCGGACCGTGAATCACATTTTTTGCGAGGCAGAAGAATGACGGGGGATTCGGGCGAAAGCAGCAGGCGTTTTTCCTGATCCGAGATTTCACAATGCGCACGCGCCAGGTCGAGGTTCGGATACATCAACGCCAAGGGCTTCTCTTCGCGATGTTTGCGCCGGCGCAGTCGCTGCACCGTTTCCTCATTGCGCGCGTCGGCCAGCAACTGAAATCCGCCCAGGCCTTTCATGGCGACGATCTGCCCTCGCAAAAGCGCCTCGGCCGCGGCGAGCAAAGCTTCATGTTGCGCTGCCAGCACCAAGCCCTCGTGATTCCACAATTCGAGATGCGGCCCGCACGCCGGGCAGGCATTGGGCTGCGCGTGGAAGCGGCGATCATCGGGATCGCCGTATTCCGCCCGGCATGATGCGCACATCACGAAATCTCTCATCGTGGTGTGGCAACGGTCATAGGGCAGGGCGGTGATGATGCTGAAGCGCGGGCCACAGTGCGTACAGTTGGTGAAGGGATACTGATAACGGCGATTGGCCGGATCGATTATTTCTTCGAGACAATCAGAGCAGGTGGCAATATCGGGAAGGATGAGCGCCGCGATATCTCCCGCGGGGAGACTTTCGCGAATCTCGAAAGAAGTGTAGCCTTGGGGATCGAGAAAGGATGATTCCAAACTCTGAATGAATGCGCGCGCCGGCAGTTCCGTGGTCACGCGCAACAGCAGCGTGTCCAGTTGAGTTTGGCTGCCTTCGACTTCGATGAAAACGCCCTGTGTGGAATTGCAAACCCAGCCCGTCAAGCCCAAACTGCGCGCCAGCCGGTGAACAAAAGGGCGAAATCCCACGCCCTGCACGGCGCCGCGGATTACAATGCGCAGACGCAGGATTGGCCCTTCACGCCTCCCCGCAGGGCGTGCGTGAAGAAGAGCTGCGGGCATGACTTAGTCCTCGATTTCGACGCTGTCCAAAATGATTTCCTGCGCATGGCGATCGAAGGTGTCAGTCAACACTTCGATCTCCAGCCGCGCGCTTTCCGCCGCAGTGCCGCGCGCGGCCTGCACAAAGTGCTCGCGCAAATGATCCGGGGAAATGTGTGCCCACGCGCCCAGCTTGATCTTTACCCCGAGAATTTTCTGGGTGTGATGCATGCTGGCAATGATCCCCAGCTTGCGCATCAGATCGTTGATGAGAGAGTATTCGTGCATATTCAATCTGATAAATGCGACACGGGATTGTTCATCGAGCTGAAAACAGGACCCCTTTGGGGTAGTTTCAAAACAAAAACTGCCTAACGGATTCTATTTTGAGTCCGTTGGTCGTCTTTCGATCCTATATGTTATCTTGATCCAGGTCATTCAGGGAAATTAATCTAACTTGTCTGTTATTCTTGTTCTTTGAAAACCGTGCTTTGTTGTTGATCCGTTTGTTTCGGGTTGGTCTTGCGCTTCAGCATCAGAAGCTTTGATTGAGCTCTCATATTTTGGAGAGAGCCTCGATGCTACTGACCATTCGGTGCCAAAACTGCCGCTTGGAAAAGCCAGCGAACCCGCGCCTTAAAGGCGAACAAAAGTTTTGCAGTGACGAGGCGTGTCAACGTGAACGCAAACGTCTCTGGCAAAGAGAAAACTTGTCGGCGCACCCCTGCTATCGCGCCCATCAAAGAACAGCGCTGAAACTATGGCGGCGTAAGCGCCCCCTGCACCGCTATCAGAAAGAATATCGCGATCACCATCCCGAGTACGTTCAGAAAAATCGCGAACAGCAGCGCCTTCGCAACTACCAGCGCCGACTCCAGAACACGTCCGTGGCTGGCGAAAAGATTGTAAAAATGGACGCGTTCTCCTATCACCCTGTCAAATCAGGCACTTATTTGTTGACACCCTGTTCACTGGAGGCCTCCGCCAAGATTGTAAAAATGGACGCGTTGTTGGTCGCACTTCAAGTTTTTCAAGGCGATAACGCGTTTCCGGGCGCAGCTGCGGCGTGATTGTAAAAATGGACGCGATTGATTTGACGCACGTTTTGTTCTTATCTTGAGGCTGTCACGACCAAGGTCATCACTTGCATCCTTCTGATCGGAGCACGCACGATGCGTAGCGCAAGCCCCATTTGTCCTGAGCGTATTCGTAACATTCGCCAATGCACCTTCGGCTGGATTGATCACAACTTCTTGCATCGCGGTTTTCTCCATCGGCTCGCGCAAGAAGAATTGCTGTTGTATTATTTTCTGATCACCGTCGCCGATCGCAACGGCGTGAGTTTTTACGATTACGAGCGCATTTGTCAATTTCTCAAAATGGAAGTCGACGACTATGTGCGCGCCCGCAATCATCTCTGTGAGTGTTCGTTCATCGCTTATCAAAATGGCATTTTTCAGGTGTTGTCTTTACCCGAACCAGCGCCGGTGCCAGTAACTGCACGCGGCCAGTTCCATCGTTTCGCAACGCAAGATTTTCAAAGTCTTAAAACCATTCTGCAACATCTCCGCCACGACAACGAAGCTTGAAACTTGCTCTGAAGGACGGAACTTTGAAGGCCATTTTAATCCCGTGGCTCGACCACCACCAACGGAGTGCCTCAAGGTTTCGCACAAGAAGCGCAAACTTCCATAGTGAGCCGCCCTTCGAGGGCCAATATAGGATTAAGTCGGCTTCTCCTTCTTTCAGAGATTAAATCACCGGGAGCCTATCTTGTACTATGTCGGGATTGATTGGGCTGATCAAAAACATGACGTCAAAATTTTAGACGAACACGGCACGCTTATCGTAGGAAAGCTCACCATCAAAAATAATGTTGCCGGTTTTGAACAGCTTCGCTCTCAACTCCGCCAATGCTCGGAAGATCTCGCGGCCTTTAAAATCGGTATCGAAACGCCGAATCAGTTGGTCGTGGATTTTCTGCTCGACTCCGGCTATGCGGTCTGGGCGATGTTTCCTGGTTCCATGAAAAGCTTTCGCAAGCGCTATCGTTCCAGTGGCGCGCGCGATGACGACTTCGATGCCTTCGTCATCGCCGACGTGTTGCGCACGGATACGGCCTGTTGGCGGCCAGTGGACTTTGGCTCGCCCGCCGTGCGCGAAATTCGTCTTTTGGCACAAGCGCATCATGACGCCACTGCGTGGCAAGTGGCGTTGAGTAATAGTCTGCGTTCGACGTTGAAGGAATACTATCCGGAGTATATCGACTTTTTCGCGAATGTCGCCTGCGCTAATGCCCTGGCCTTTCTGCAGGCGTATCCGGATTTTGATTCTGCTCGTGAACTGTCGCAACAACAATTAGCCGCGTTTTTCAAAGAACATCATTTGCGCAATCACAACACCATCGTCAACATTTATCAGTTGCTTCACCAAAAGCATCTGCCTGTTCCCGGCGTGCTTATTCGCGTCAAACAGCTCAAAGCGTTGTTGTGTGCCAAACAATTGCTGGCATTAGCAACCGATCTTGAAACTTATGCCACCCGTTTACAGCAACTGGTAACTCAGCATCCCGATGGCCAGATTTTTCTCAGCTATCCGGGTGCCTCATATCTGACCGCCGCACGCTTGCTGGCGCTCTTCGGTGATAATCGCGCCCGCTATGCTGCAGTCAGCGAGCTGCAGGGTTTAGCCGGAACCTGCCCGGTCACTGAAAAAAGTGGGAACGACTTCAAAATCATCTACTATCGCCGCGCCTGCAACAAATTCTATCGCGATGTGATGCAGCATCTTGCGTTTAGCTCGCTCGCTCAAGCCACGTGGGCGAAGGCTTACTATCAAAAACACCGCAATCGCGGTAAAAGCCACAGCCACGCCCTGCGCTGTTTAGCAAACTTGCATTTGCGCATTCTCTTCGCCATGTGGCAGAACAGAACTTGTTATGATGAAAATCTCTTCTTGGCACAAATGGCCAAACATCTCATCGCCAATCAAAACCAAAATTAAAAAAAAGCTGATTTTTAACTTGACATAGTGAGTCCGTTGG
>JBIOXB010000091.1:0-9672 GCA_044869275.1 bacterium | reverse complement strand
CGGCGCGGCTTTGGATTTCTTTGCTCAAAAAGCACAGATTTCACTTGCAATGGAATAACGCAGAGTTTATCTGCTCATTTAGACGACGTGTTCCGCCTTGCAGATCACGTGAGGCGGAGCGCGTGAGACGTAAACAACTTCTTGAGAAAATCTTACATGCAAATCGGGCTCACAGTCAGTAATTTTGACGGCAAAAAGCCGGGCGAATTGGTGGCGCTACTGCGCAAGTTCGGTGTGCAATTCGTCGAATTCAATCCCACGGTTTTCGGCGATCTGCAAGCCGCGATGCGCCAAATCAACGGCGACATGGCCGCCGGTTTCCATCTCCCCTTGGTTGCCGAACACGGATATGATTTCACCCAGCGCGAGAGCAAAGACAAAATCGACGACCTGATCTATTTTATCAACCAGCACCGCCACGAATTGAATCTGCTTTATTGCGTCGCCCATCCGCCGGAAGTCGGAGCCGACGGCGCCAGTAGCGAGGAAGAACTCGAGTTTCTGATCGAGAATCTCAAGCGCCTTGACGTGCCGGTGATTTTGGAAAATGTGGAAACCTGGAGCGCCAATGATTTCGACAGTCTGGCCGAGGTGATTCGCCACGAACTTAAAAAGCAGTTTAACGGCCTGTGTTTCGATCCCGCGCATGCCTTCCTGCGCGGTGAAGATATTTTCGAGAGATTCACCGCGATTGCCCCGCGCGTGCGCTGCATCCATCTTTCGGATTGCGCGCGCGGCCACGACGCGCACTTGCCGCTCGGCCAGGGCGAATTGCCGGTGGAAAGATTTCTGCAACTGGTCGCGCAATCGCAGTACGACGGCATCATTAATTTGGAAGTCATGCCCAGCTCGCTGCAGGAAGTCGGTGCCGTGATCAAAAGCTATTTGCGCGTCTTGCGCGTTTTCAAGAAAAGAAAGTATCTTTCCACCAGAACGAAGCTGATGCTCGGCGGCGGCAGGTCGTTGGCTTTTGCGCGTTGAGGGCAATTAATCCCAGCTAGCATTGCATTCGAGTGAGAAGCGATTTACGCCTCACGGTTCACGCATTGTTCTCATCACGCGTCAAGCGTTGGGCGTACGCAAAACCTGTACATTGAGCTCGCGAGGTATTTCATGGCAAGAATGGTGACCTGTGTCAAAATCGGCAAGGAAATGGAAGGCTTGGAGCGTCCGCCGTTGCCGGGCCCGTTGGGTCAGAGAATTTACGAGCATGTTTCCAAAGAAGCCTGGCAATTATGGAAGAATCAGATGATCATGCTCATCAATGAATACCGCTTGAATTTGGCCGATCCCAAAGCCAGCGCATTTTTGGATCAGCAAACCGAAGCCTTCTTTTTCGGCCCAGGCACCGCACCGCCGCCGGAATATGTGCCGGAACAAAAGTAGTGATTTTCGTGAAGCCATTGGATTTCACTAAAGCGACGGAAAGGTTCTCGCGATCCCGCCATGGCACATGCCCAACAGCGGGATCGCGATGACGGCTTGCGGTTTTCCACCGCCGTTTGGAATTCAAAATCCGACACGCGCTGCCCAAGACGGCTAACCGCATTATTTCTTGCCCGATTGCGAAGATTTTGGCAGCGGCCCCCTCGAAGTTGTCCATTCTCCCGTTTGTTCCCTCCCCTCGGTGTTGAAAAATTCCCTTGACAAGTATTCCGTAATCCGTCGTAATTGGCAGTATGTTTTGAAATGAAAAGGGGACCCCGCCTTTCCGCTGAACCACTTGGGCAACTCCCTCGACAGGTTTCGTCTGCTGCAAAGAGGTCAGAATGGCTGCATTGTGCGAATGAGAAGAAAGCAAGAAAGTATTCCCCCCATGGCAATTGACCGGATTATCGCTGACGGCCGGCGCAGCAATATGCTACCACCCTGCAGATGTCAGCCGGCAGATTGTTGGAAGCGAAATTCTTGATTTTTTTGGGCGCCGGCGCCTCGATTGACCATGAGATGCCCCGCTTGCCTCCTGCAACAGAGCTTTCAAAAAATGAGCTGCATCAAGCCGTGATCGTGAATGCTGATGAAGGCGTGCAAGGAAAAAACTGATTCTGCAAGAGTTGGAATATGGAAGAAAAACTGGCCAATTTTTTTGTCAAATTCGCCGACAATGCCCATTTGGGGAAAATTGCCACCGATTTGGCGCCGGGAATTGTGCTTACCATCACAATTCTTTTGCTGCTCAACAGCTTCACCGGTTTGGAAATTTTTCCTTACACCAAATTAAACCAGCATCAAAAGCGCGTACGACAAGCCCGAAAAGAATATTCCGAAGCAGATTCCTTGCTGCAAAAACTGGACGATAGGGTCGATTCCCTGAATTTCGCCACGCTGTATAGCAGCCCTTTGGATAGCGGAAAATCAAAGAGGCATGACGCCGAACTTGAGCAACTCAAGAGAACGCGTGACCGTCTGGAGTCGAAACGCAAGGACAAAAAGGAGCAATGGGACAAGCTTAGAGTCGCAGAAGAAGAGGCCTCTTCCCTCAAGAAGAACCTGGAGGTGTTTACGGATCATTTTCTGATATTGTTTATTGCAGGTTACTTATTGGGAGCGATCCTGGCTCAGGTCTCGGGGAAACTTTTCTATAATGGCTATTTTCACCGGCACTTCAAAAACCGTTATCCTTAATGCTCGCGTGCTCTATGTCGGTTATTTTTTGAAGAAAGCGGATGTCATGAAATCCGTGCTCGAAAAAACGAGTGCAACCCCTGACCCGATCGCATGATATGCGCTGGCGCAAGTTGTTTTTGCCTGTATAGCGGTGAAATCAGCCCGCATGAGGCAATGTCAAAAAAGCAGCGTATGATGCCGGCTCCCATTTATCGCATTCCCTGCAAGCGCTTCAGCTCCGCTTCCGCCGCCATACACCCAAACGCCGCCCAATACTCTCCTTTCCTGACTATGTCAGATTCACCGCTGAGACGCAGAGTGCGCTGAGAATTCAGGCCAACCTTACTCTGCGAACTCCGCGACTCTGCGGTAATTTTTGGAATGTGACATAGTCAAGCTATTGTGATAGGCAAAATTTTCGAGAATATTCATCTGGGCATGGATGGATGCAAGAACTTTGGCCGCCTCCTCCACGCGCCCGGGGCGGCGCTAGATCATATAAAGCCAGCCGCCGTCCCAGCCAGATGATGCGCTCGGGATCTCGAGGATTCCGATCATATTCGGCTTGCGCTCGCGCCAGATTGGAATCCAATTTCGCCTTTTCAGCCTCCGGCAGCACGAGAGGATAGAGAGGCTGACCGAAAAGCGAATAAGCTTCAGGTTCCAGTTGGGGTTGGTTTTGTGAATAACCGGTGCCTAAATCGAAAAACCATACGCACAGCAGCACCAACGATCGCCCGATCACGATCTTCATTGTTTATTTCTCCCTGGAAAAGCGTACGCCATTCCCTCATGCAACAGCCGCGCCGCAAGAATCGCGGTTTGATCGTTTACGTCCAATTCCGGATTCACTTCCACCACATCCATGCCCACCAATTTCCAGGCGGCGTTTTGGATGAAACTGAGCGCTGGTCGCGGCGCCAATCCTCCTGGCACGGGATGCGCTACGCCCGGGGCAAACGCGGGATCAAAGGCATCCAAATCAACGGTCAAATAGACCGGCGCGCCGGTTGGGATGTGGGGCAATGGCGGCAAATCTGCGCGCAAATCTCGCGCATGGAAAACATGCAAACGGCCCGTGAAACGTTTAGCCTGATCGGCTTGCACGCTATTCATCGTGCGAATGCCGATTTGCGTGACCGAAGCGATATGAGCCATTTCCAACAAGCGAGCCGCCGTGCAGGCATGCGAAAACCGATGGCCTGCAAATTCGGGATACAGATCGGGGTGTGCATCGAGTTGAATGATATGCACGGGATTTTCCAGAGCCGTCAATGCTTCTCCAAGAGCAATGGTCACGGCGTGATCTCCGCCGGCAAAAAATGGAATTTTGCCCGCGCGCAATAGCGACTGCGCAAATTCGCGGTAAATCTGCGCGGTCTGCTTCCAGTCGCTCTGCCCGGGCAAATCCCCGAGATCGGCAACTTGATGCAAAAGATCGACGCCCGTTTCGGTGGTGGAATTGTAGCAATTGCCATCATAGGCAAGGCGAATGCGCGCTGGTGCACTCCGGCTGCCGGAACGATATGATGATTGCGAATCATCCGGCAGGCCAGCGAAAACCAATTGGGCTTTGTTTTGCTCGTCCAGGTTGCGCGCAAAGCAACCTGCAAAAGGGACAATCGCAGACGGATGAATCATGCGCGCGATTCCTACCAGGTTTAGGGCTTCGGCAAATATTTCTTCGGGAATTTCGCCACCACCGTGTATTGCGGATCCACGATATTCGCCACCGTACTCTTGCCCACTTGCGATAATACTTGATAAGCCTCCCAACGATCGAAGCCGTAATCTCCTTCGAGCCATTCGATCAGCTCCACGTGCGCGAGCCGAAACGCATCAATTAATGGCCGCGCGCTGCCCGCCACCATAATGAATTCCTCGTCCTCGATGCGCGGCCAGTCAATCGGCTTATTCTTGATGAGATCGAGCTGCAGCGTGACGGCCATTGTGGTTTCGAGTCCCGTGCCCGCGATTTCACCTTGTCCCTGCAGCGCATGGCCATCCCCAAAATAAAAATATGCGCCCTCATGAAAAATCGGCAAATACACCGTTGCGCCTTCGCACACTTCCGGCGCGTCCATGTTGCCGCCGAAATAGCCGGGCCATAACCCGGTGTAAGACTCTTCACCGCGCGGCGCCACGGCCACACGGCCGAGCATGGGCGCGAGCGGCGCTTCGATCTTTTTCAGCCGGCTGCGCGGCAAATCGAGCATGCCCACGTTGCGCTTCAAATCGAGCTGCCAGAAGAATCTTTCATTGGGAATTGGCGGATTGAGCATGCGTACGCGCACGTCGCTGGCCAGCCCGCCGAAGTTCGGCTGAATTTGCGCCAGCGCAAAATTGCGATTCGCGCGCACGCGCAGCAGCTTCACCACGAGCTGATCCTGCGGCGTTGCGCCTTCGATGAAAATCGGCCCGACTTCTCCGGCCCAGGCGCCGCCTTCTTTGCTGTAATATGCCCCCATCATGGTTTCGCTGATCAACACTTGTCCTGGTTTCATGCGCAAAACCGGTTCGCGTACTTTAAAGGTTTGATAGCCGGTGGTGGGGATGAAGCGGAGGGTGTCTTGGGCGAGAAGAAGCAGTGGAGAAGATACTGTCAGGAGAATTAATTGATAAACGTGACGAGCAGTTTTCATTGTCTTCCTCATCTCACTGTTATTATTGCGAATGAATGCGTAAAATATAGTGAGCGCGTATCTGCGAAGCAAGCTCAGTTATCTCTTAAGAATCGTCTTGCAAGGTGTAAGTGGCTTTCGTATGTTTAGGTTAGAAAAGAAATGGAGTAAAATATGACAAATCCATTGCTGGATCGCATTGAAATCAACCCTCAAGTCATGTTGGGCAAACCCTTCATCAAAGGCACACGTATCACGGTGGAGATTTTGCTCAATAAGTTAGCACAAAACATTTCAGTTGACGAGATTTTGGCTGATTATCCTCGCCTAGCTCGCGAGGATATTCAGGCCGCTCTTGCTTATGCTGCTATTGCCTCAAGCATGGATGAAGTCTTACCCTTGCAGGCTGTTTCGGCAAGAATTTCTTGGCGGATGAATACGTCGAGAAGCCGATTGTTGAAATGCTGCGCGAAAGCGGCCACGACGTTCTCTACATGGCCGAAATAGCGACACATACGATTGATGAAAAGCTGCTGGCGCAAACCAATGCGGAATCCCGCATTTTGTTGACGAATGACAAAGGTTTCGGTGAGTTGATTTTTCTGCAAAAGAAGATTTCTGCGGGCATCATTTTAATGCGTTTTGATTCGGAGAAAAGTACAATCAAAGCCACGTTCATGCAATCCTTTTTACAAGCTCACAGCCAACAAATGCAAGGTTTTGTTACGGTCGTAAGTGAAGGAAAGATTCGCAGACGTCCGTTATGATGGGCAGTTCAAACAACTATCAATTGATCACTCAGCAACGTTTCATATTGATTTGCAGGAACCAGTAAGTGAATACACAACAGCCTCATATTTTTGAAAAACTGTTAATAGATCCTGACCATCCCACCACGAAAACTTACCTATCACCTCACCCCCGCTTGCGCATCACCGCATAATACATTATCGCCGCCAACGGCAAACCCACGAACCACGAATAAGTGTAGATTTGATCGAAGAATTCGGGAAAGACTTTCGTCCCGGTCACCGCGTTGATAAAGCCGGGGACGTTCGGTAAAATCGCAAGCAGCAGCACCACGACCGCTTTCCAATTCACGCCTTTGGTGTAGGTGTATGCTCCCTCGCGTTTATAGAGGTCCTCCACTTTGAGCTGTTGACGGCGAATGATGAAATAATCGCAGATCATAATGCCGCCAACCGGGCCGAGCAACGCGCTGTAACCGATGAGCCAGATAAAAATGTAGTTGCCGAGATCCGCGAGCAAACGCCAGGGCATGATGATCACGCCGATAAAAGCGGTAATGAGGCCGCCGGTGCGAAAAGAAATGAGCGCGGGCTTCAAATTGGAAAAATCATTGGCGGGCGAAACGACATTGGCGGCGATGTTGGTGGTGAGTGTGGCGATGCTGATGGAAACGAGAGAAAGAATCACCACCAGGGGCGCATCGAAGCGCGCCAGCAATTGCACCGGATCCCAAATCGCCTCGCCAAAGATGATCACGGTCGCGCTGGTGACCGCAATGCCGATGAAGGCATAAATGCCCATGGTGGTCGGCAGGCCCAGAAATTGGCCGAGTACTTGGTCTTTCTGGCTGCGTGCGTAGCGCGTAAAATCCGGGATGTTGAGCGAGAGTGTAGCCCAGAAACCGACCATGGCGGTGAGATTGGGAAAAAAGATTTTCCAAAACGAAACGTTTTCCCCGCCGGCCGTGGATTTGACTTTCGCGACCGTCTCCGCGGACAGAATCGCCCCCAAACTGCCGGCGGCGTCGATGGCCCAATAGAGCAAGCCGAAGCCCACGAGCAGGAGAAACGGCGCGGACAGCGTTTCGAGCCAGCGAATGGATTCGATGCCGGCCAGAATGATGGCCACATTGATCGCCCAGAAAAACATGAAGCAGCCGAATTGCGGCAACGAAATGCCCAGCCAGGGGATCACGGCATCGTCCACGCCGGGGCGCAGGCCAAAGAGCACGCCTAGCAAAGCGTAGATCGCGCTGCCGCCGATCCAAGTTTGGATGCCAAACCAGCCGCAGGCGACGATGGCCCGCATCAGCGCTGCAATATTGGAGCCGAGGGTTCCGAACGAAGCGCGCAGCAGCACGGGAAAAGGCAGGCCGTATCTTGTGCCCGCATGACCGTTGAGCAGCATCGGCACCAGCACCAGCACATTGCCCAAGATAATGGTCAACAGCGCCTGCTGCCAGCTCATGCCGGCATTAATCAACCCGGCGGCAAGCATGTAGGTGGGAATGCAGATCGCCATGCCGATCCACAATGCGGCGATGTTCCACATGGACCAAGTGCGCTGTGCCGGCGTGGTGGGCGCCAGGTCGGCATTGTAGAGATCGGAGCTGGCCATTGCCGCAGCCTCAGCGCGGGCGCCAGAGGCGGGATCATTGGACACGAGACCTCCACGAAGGGTTTTAGTCTGAAAATCGCCACAGGGCCGCCGGTATTTTATGCGGCCTGCAACGCGGTCTGCACCTGTGCTGCAATATGCTCGATCTGCGCCGGCCCCAAAAAAGAATGAAACGGCAGGGTGATGGTCGTTTCATAAAGCTGCGCGGAATTCGGGCAAGCATCGCGCGAGGCGAACAAGGGCTCACAATGTTGCGCGTACGTGCCGATGGTGGTGTGGAGGTTTTTCTTTTTCAATTCCGCCATTAAATGATCGCGCCGTTTTTCATTCGGCGCGCGGCAAACGAAGGCTTGGAAGGCGTGATGCGCTTTCGGATCGACGTACGGCAAAATCAACTCCGGCAAGCCCGCCAGAGCCGCGCGATATTTTTCAGCGAATTCAAGGCGCCGCTCGATCAAAGCAGGCAAATGGCGGAGCTGTTGCAAGCCGAGGGCGCAGTTGATGTCGCTCAATCTGAAATTGTAGCCGAGCTGATGGAAGCCATAGCGCAGAGGCCCGCCGGCCCGGAATTTGTCCGAGGCATCGACCCCCAGGGAAGAAAGCGCACGCACCTTTTGATAAAGCTCGCGGTTATTGGTCACCACCGCGCCGCCTTCGCCGGTGGTGATGATTTTGCGTCCGTGAAAGGAATAGCAGGCCAGGTCCGATAACTCTCCCGAAACAACGCCCTCGTAACTCGCTCCGATCGCGCAAGCGGCATCTTCAATCAAAGCCAGGCCGCGTTGTTTGCACCAAGCCGCGAGCTCGCGCATCGGCGCCATCTGGCCGAAAGTATGCACGACCATTACGGCTTTTGTTTTATTCGTGACGAGTGCTGCGAGTTTTTCCAGGTCAAGGTTGTAAGTATCCAGCCGGACATCCGCGAAGCGCGGCGTCGCTCCCACTTGCAAAACCGACATGCCGGAGGCGGGAAAAGAGAAATCGGCAACAATGACTTCATCACCCTGGCCAATTTCCAGGGCCAGCAAAGAAACGAACAGCGCCGAGGTGCAACTGTTCGTCGCCACGGCATAGTCGCAGCGCGAGAGCTCAGCCAGTTTTTTTTCAAAGCGCGCGGACTCGCCGCCGCAGCCCGCCACCCAGCCTGATTGCAAAACGCTTTCCACCGCACTCAAGGTGTCTTCATCGAAATTGTGATGTACGAAGCGGACGCCGTCCACGCCGGTGCGCAGGACTTCGGGCGCATGGCTTTCGAACGGGGGCAAAGCATATGTGCGTTTGCAGGATTCACAGACATACTGCCACAAATTCGATCCCGTGATGGGATAATCGCGATGCAAATGATGTCCGCAGGTGCAAACGTAGCCGATGATTTCCGCGGGATTGCCCACCATCAGAGCATGCGGGGGCACATTCTTCACCACCACGGCGCCTGCACCGATCATGCAATGTGCGCCCAAGCGCACGCCGCAAATAATCGTGGCATTCGCGCCAATGGAGGCGCCGCGCTCGACAACGGTTTCGACCACGCGCCAAGTCGTGTGGCTCGATCTGGGCAGAAGATCGTTGGTGAATACCGCGTAGGGCCCGACGAACACCTCGTCTGCCAAAGTCACGCCGTGATACACCGACACGCCGTTCTGGATTTTCACGCCATTGCCCACGTTCACAAAATGATCGATGTAGACATCTTTCCCCAGCACGCAGTTTGCGCCGATCCTTGCGCCCTCGCGCACGTGCACGTGATGCCAAATCTTCGTACCGGGACCGATCTCCGCATCGGGCGCAATCACGGCGGTTTCATGAACGAAAAGGTTTTCGTGGATGGAATTCATCATCTGCCTTTGGTATGGATGCTTCGACAAGGGAGTAAAGAGTCATTGGATTGCTGGATTGGTGGATGGATGGATTAGTGGATTAATGGAGTTCTTCAATCCAGCAATCCAACAATCCATCGATCCCTCACGCAACGCCTTTCGCTCCCGCAATCAATTCCTGCAGAACCTCTACTGCTTGTCCGATTTTTTCGACCTGAATGAGGACGTGATCTTTGAGAAAACGGCAGCCAAACTTCTTC
>JBIOXB010000090.1:0-3816 GCA_044869275.1 bacterium | reverse complement strand
CTTGCTTTCCGTTTGCGCCGGAAGCGGCCTCGCCAAAAATAGCAGTGCCATGCTCACACCAAGGCCAGTGACGAACAATGCAAATAATCGAGCTTTCATAGGAGGCTTCACTTTTGCTTGAAAAAATAAAAGAGCAACGTCAAAATGGCGCTAAGCAACAGGCTGGTGGCGAGAGGAAAATATAAAGTGAATTTATCTTTGTGAATGACGATATCGCCCGGCAATTTGCCGAGCCATGGCAGTGCTTTCGACCAATACAACAAAACGCCGATGACCACCAGCAAGAGGCCGGCGATGATGAGTGTACGCCCAAATTCTTGCATGAAAAAAATAAACCAAATTTAACCTTGACTTTTGTGGCGAATGTGTTACATTACGCTCGGTAAAAAATTTCGAGTGATCATCCCTGCGTTCCGTGGTGTGGGAAATTTAAAGACCAACACCTTCCAAAAGGGAGCTTAGCTCTGTACGTGTATTACACGCCCCATTCCGCGACAGCGGGATTCAGGGGACGTAAAAAACGCGCAGGCGGTACCCACCGTGTGAGAAGCGGCTCTTTGAAGACCCATTAATCGGAAGCAGGGATTTTTATTTTCCCAGGCCGCGCAAATACTCCAATCCCTCCGATTGCGTTTTTCGCACCGCAATCACCGTCTCCAATTTCATGCGCGCAAAAATATCCTGCATCAACGGCTGCAAATTGGTGATGACGAACGGTCGATTCTGCTTGCTGAGCTGATCGTGCGCCCCAATCAGCACGCCCAGACCCACGCTGTTCATCACGCTCACCTTTTCCAAGTTGAGCAGGATTCCTCCGGTCGTGGTCTGCAAGGTCTCCTGCAACTCTTCGCGAAACGAATCGACAACCTGCAAATAAACCCGCCGCGACAAGACCGCGATGAGCGTGGCGCCGTCATCCGTCTGGACGCTGATGGTGGAATAATTCGGCATAGCTTGCTCTTTTCAAATATCTGCAATATGAGGATCGAATTCGAATTTCTCGCAGTAATCGTCCAATAGTATGCGTTGCCGGCTCAGGCCGCAGCGATAGACAAAAACCTGCTCGCCCGTGGGATCCAAAAACGTCTGGCGATGCCGGCAGATTTGGCAGGTGTGCCGGAAGGTGCCGACGGCCTTTGGATCCACCGCAGTCCGGGCCGGTTTACGGCTGAATTGATCGTAAAGCCGCAATACCTGCCGCACCATTTGCCGGATTTTGATAATCGCCCAAACCTGCAGCACAAAGAGCACGGAGAAGAGAAACAGCAAAACATAGTACTGCCAGTGTGCAGACATCGTCCCACCCGATTTCGTTTATGCATCCATAACAAGTGAAAGCTCTGCAGAAAAGTGAAAGTTTACTTACGCATAGCCCGGACAAGCCGGAAACGAAAAACTCAAAAACACAAAGCACAGAGGTGTATTGAATTTTGAGCTTTGGATTTTGGATTTCCTTGCTCAAAAAGCACAAATTGCACTAGCAATGGACCAACGTATTACGCTTTAGGGGCCATGTCAAGCGTAATTCCTGAAACGTAAAAAAACTCCTGGAGTGGCTCGTTCGCGTTCATCATTCATGCCATGGCGCTCAACTGGCGATCCAGCGAGCGATATTGAATCGCTTCACCCAGAAATTCCGGTTGAATGTCCGCCCCTCCTACCAGATCGGCAATGGTGCGCGCGACCTTCAAGATGCGATCATAAGCGCGCGCTGACAATCCGAGCTTGGTGATCGCGGTTTGCAACAACGCCTCGCCCTTGGCCTCGATGCGGCAAAATCTGCGAATGTCGCGTGCTTCCATGCGCGCGTTGCAATAGAGATGCGCCCGGCCCTGGAAGCGCTCGAGCTGCCGCTGCCGCGCTTGCGCCACGCGCTGCCGAATGGTTTCGGAAGTTTCACCAGTGGCATTGCTGGCCAGTTCCGTGAATTTGACCGCCGGCACTTCGATGTGAATGTCGATGCGATCCAACAGCGGCCCGGACACTTTGGCGAGATACTTTTGCACTTGCAGCGAGGTGCACGAGCAGGCGTTGTTCGGATCGGTGGCGTAGCCGCACGGACAGGGATTCATCGCGGCGACCAGCATGAATTCCGAAGGATAAGTCAACGACAACAACGCGCGTGAAATCGTGACCTGGCCGTCTTCCACCGGCTGCCGCAACACTTCAAGTACGGAACGATCGAATTCCGGCAGTTCATCCAGAAACAGGACACCATGGTGTGCCACGCTCACTTCACCGGGCCTGGGAATATGGCCGCCGCCGATGAGGCCGGCGTAGCTCGCCGTGTGATGCGGTGCGCGAAAGGGCCGCGTGGCCACCAGCGCCGTATCGGGCGGCAGCAAACCGGCGACGGAATGAATCTTGGTCGTTTCCAGCGCTTCGTCCAAAGTCAGATCCGGCAGAATCGTAGGGAAGCGTTTCGCCAGCATGGTCTTGCCCGAACCGGGCGGACCGATCATGATCAGGTTATGTCCGCCGGCCGCCGCCACTTCCATGGCACGTTTGACATGCTCCTGCCCGCGCACATCGTTCATGTCGACGCCGTATTGGCGATGCAGGGAAAAGACCTCGTCCATGTCCAAACGGCAGCGCGGCAACTCGCCCTTGCCGTTGAGAAAGATTACCGTCTCTTGCAGGCTGCCGGCAGCATACACTTCCAAACCCTCGACCATGGCCGCTTCTTTTGCGTTTGGCTTGGGCAGAATCACACCGCTTTTGTTCTGCCGGCGCGCGGCCAGCGCGATGGGCAGCGCACCGCGAATGGGCTGGATCGAGCCGTCGAGCGAAAGCTCGCCTAGAATGATGAAATCTTCCAAACGCCCGGGCAGCACCAGGCCGGCGGCAGCGAGAATGCCGATGGCCATGGGTAAATCAAAGCTTGAGCCTTCTTTCTTGACGTCCGCGGGCGCGAGATTGATGGTCACGCGCTTCTGTGGAAAAGTGAAGCCCGAGTTCTTGATCGCTGCAGTGATTCTTTCCTTTGACTCCCGCACCGCGCCGTCCGGCAGGCCCACAGTAGCGATTGCGGGAAGCTGTCCCTCCAAATGGGATTCCACCGTGACGATGTAGGCGTCGATGCCCAGGACTGCAGCGCTTAAAACTTTCGAAAGCATGATGCCCCCTTTCCCCTAGCCGTACAAATGCGTGCGCAGCCGAGTGGCATGCGTCGCAAAATCGCATCACGCTGATGCTTGCACAGGGGGAGCCAATCGGCCGCATGAAGCGGCAACGAATTAGTTTTATATACGAAATCGCAGCTTCTTTGTCAACGGCTTTGGTGTGGGAGAGCAGTGCAGCCGGAACTGCGATGGCGCCGGTGAAAGTATTTGAACACGATCAATCGCGACAGAGCGACAAACAAAAGCTGGGCTGGAATTTCATGCTTTTTTTCGGACAGACTTCGCTTGCTCAAATCTTGAGAATTGCCTATTATTTCTCAATGCGAATGAGTCGTCGCCAGGCAGAGTGTTTACGTTTCACGAATGCTGTGGTCCGTAGAGCCTAGGCCAGCTTTCAAACTCGTTGACAACTGAAGCCCTTCCGACAGCGTGATAACGCAAAAAGCTTTTCAACACAGATACGGAGCGCACAGCGCGGCAGAGCCGCAACCGAAATGGTCACACACGGATCAAAAAACCACACGGAAATTTCTATGCTAGCCGCGTGGTTTTTTAATCCGCGTGGAACTAGCCCGAGTTCGACACTTGCTGGGGCTAAGCTTTGAATTTACAACAAAAAATTGAAAAAGTTTTCACTACAAATTTAGGTTTTGTGTCAGCCGCGTTGGTGGTTTGAGTTTGAGCTTATGAAGTA
>JBIOXB010000089.1:0-35979 GCA_044869275.1 bacterium | reverse complement strand
TGCCACGCTGCTTGAGCGCCAGCAGAGTCTGCAGTACCGGCTCGAGATGCGCGAGACAGGTCTTGCGATAGAAATTTTCCGTGAAGCCTTTGAGATCGACATTGGCCGCGTCCATATGATCAAAAACGACATCTACACGCCGCACGTGCTCTTGGTCAATGGCCAGCTCGAGCACAGCAACGAGCTGGTGCAAGGCCTGCGCGAAAGCGGCATGGAAGTCAACGTCGCCGATTCGGCGCAAGAAGCGCTGGACCAGCTGCAGCAGCGTTATTGCGACGTGCTGTTGCTGGAAGTGCCGGCGCCGGATATGCCCTCGGTGCAGATGGTAGCGGTGGCGCGCAACCGTTTTCCATTTTTGCCCATCGTGGTTTTGGCCGAAAAAAAGCGCATGAACGAGGCCATTGGCGCGCTCAACGCCGGCGCCTTGCACGTTTTGCCCATGCCTTGCCCGCCGCGCCAGGCAATCAGCGCCTTGCGCAAGATTCTGGTGTTTCACCCGGACGCCGGCGCGGCCGTGCGCATGTTTCCCGGCTTGAAGCAAACCGTGCGCTTCGAAGTTCCCAGCAGCCTGGATTTTGTCACTGGCGCCGCCAATCAATTGATCGAGCTGCTGGTGCGCTGCGGCATCATCACGCTGGAAGAATTGAACCTCAAAGTCGCGCTGGTGGAAGCACTGACCAATGCCATGGAGCACGGCCACGGCTTCAATGCCGGTTTGCGCGTGAGCGTAGAAGCCAAAATCGACGACCGCCGCGGCGAGATCAAGATCACTGACGGCGGCAAAGGCTTCGACCACCGCCACCTGCCCGACCCCACTGCGCCCGAAAATCTGTTCAAGCCCCGCGGCCGTGGCATTTACATGATGTTCCGCCTCATGGATGAAGTGCATTTCAACCGGAAGGGAAATAGTGTCCGCCTCGTCAAATATCGCCGCCATGAGAATACCCCGGCCAAGTAAGCGCGTTCCCGTGTTTCTGCTTTTGCCTGCCTGGATTTTGGAATTCATTCAGTTTTGTTTTGTAGGATGCTCTGCACGGGTTATTTGTTCGAGGCCCAAATGCCTGAGATTTCGTTGTAATTTCAATAAGAATGGAACCTCATGGCAACTTGTTTGTTGTTTCCGATGATGGCGCTCCCGGGGATCATCCTCTTGGGGTGCGCCAGCCGCGACACCGGGGTTTCGCGCCCCGTTGACCAGAGCGCAGAAAGATTCACGCGAGAAAGGGCCGCGCTCCTCATCCATTGCAGGGGAATGGAAAAGCCCTTGCGCTTCACGCCCAAGGAACCTTAAGAATTGCCTGCTGCTGGTATTTTCAAGTACGCATGTGAACACGAATTAGAAGAAGATAAAAGCAGGATATCCACGGAAAGGGAGTAGAGGTTATGACCTTCGTCTCAGAACTTGAACCTCGCCAAGTCTGGCAGCATTTCGATGAAATTCTCAAAATCCCTCGCGGCTCGAAGAATGAGCAGGCCATGCGCGAGTATGTGATCGGCGTCGCGCAGAAGCGCGGGTTGAATTATAAACAGGATGAAACCGGCAACGTCGTGGTCACCAAGCCTGCGGTCAACGGGCGTAACCATAAGCCGGTGGTCGTCCTGCAATCGCATCTTGATATGGTCAATGAAAAAAACTCCGAGGTGCCACACGATTTCGAGAAAGACGCGCTGCAGCCGCGCCTCGAGGGCGAGTATTTGAAAGCCACAGGCACGACGCTGGGCTCGGACAACGGCATCGGCGTGGCCGCGGCGTTGGCCTTGATGGAAAGCATGGAGGTCAAGCACGGCCCGCTGGAGTTTTTGTTTACCGTTGATGAAGAAACCGGATTGACCGGAGCCAGCGGCCTGGCCGAAGATATGCTCGCCGGCCGGCTTTTGATCAATCTCGATACTGAAGAAGAAGGCGCGCTGTACGTGGGTTGCGCCGGCGGCGGCGGCTCGGAGATTTATCTGCCGCTGAAGGAAACGGCCGCGCCCAAGAATCACGCGGCGCTGCAGCTCAAGCTCACCGCTTTGCGCGGCGGGCATTCGGGCGTGGATATTCATCTGCAGCGCGGCAATGCCAACAAGCTGCTGGCGCGCGCCCTGTATCGCATTTGGCAGGCGGGCGGGATCAAATTCAAATTGGCGGATTTCCACGGCGGCAGCAAGCACAACGCGATTCCGCGTGAAGCCTTTGCCGTCGTGCACGTGCCCCGCAAAAAGCAGAACG
This sequence comes from bacterium, assembly GCA_044869275.1. Lineage (GTDB taxonomy): Bacteria > Zhuqueibacterota > Zhuqueibacteria > Zhuqueibacterales > Zhuqueibacteraceae > JBIOXB01. The sequence continues at coordinate 33,767 of JBIOXB010000089.1, read as the reverse complement.
ATTTTGCGCAAGCCGTGCAGGAGCAAATCGCAGCCATACAAGCGGAGTATCAAACCGTGGAACCAGGCCTGGCTTTTTCGATCAGCGCGGTCAAGGCCAAAAAATCCTGGAGCGGCAAAACCACGGCGCGCGTGCTCGCGCTATTGCAGGCCCTGCCGCACGGGGTGATGATGATGAGCAACGACATCCCCGGCTTGGTGGAGACCAGCAACAACCTCGCGATTGTGGAGGTGAAGAAGAAAAAACTGCGCCTGCACAGCAGCACACGCAGCTCGGTGACTTCCGCGCTGCAGGGCGTGAAAGATCAAGTACGCGCAATCGCCGAGTCTTTTGGCGCTCAGGTTGAAGAAGTCGAAGGCTATCCCGGCTGGAAGCCCAATCTCGATTCGAAGGTGCTGGCCGTTGCGAAACAGGTACACAAAGAATTGTTCCACGTCGAGCCGGGGATCAAAGCAATTCACGCGGGCTTGGAATGCGGCATCATCGGTGAAAAATATCCGGGCATGGACATGGTGTCCATGGGCCCGCAAATCGAATTTCCGCATTCGCCCGACGAGCGCGTGAAAATCAAAACCGTGGGAAATTTTTATAAACTGCTGACGAGCACTTTGGAAAATCTGGCGGCGTAGTGAGGGAACGCCTCTGAGATGCTCGTTCAGCCTTGGCACGAAAATGAGGTAGCCCTGGCCCATTGTGGGCACGGTTGTGCTTGCTAAAGCTCCGGTACTCCACGAGCGTGGGGCTACATTTTCATCATGATCGAGTGCCAGAGGAGGGGCATGACACTTCCTGCTGCATGATCTCGTGAAGAATGTTCGCAATAATTAGTGCACTGTCACCATGCAAACTGTACCTTCCTCAGATCATCCCGCCGTTGCGGGATCTTGGTAAAATTGACCAGTGTGTCTAGGCGTCACAAGATTCCTCCTGAATGACCTTTTATGAAGTGGCCACAAAAATTGATGCTACAGTGCACTAGGGTAACAATGCACTAGAAAGTGCAGCGCGACCACCCCTGCGCGCCCATGGGGCGCGCTGATACTCGCAGCGGCAAAGGAGTTGCCTCGTCGTCCAGTGTCAGGATAGCGGATTCCGCGAACTTTGCGGTTGGCATCTCCATTTCGCCTCATGCTAAAACACCCACGTGGCATGGCGCGCGTGCTGCTGTTCAAGTCCTGGCGCGCTGGCGCGATCATTTTGCCGCTGATATTCCTACCGCCCAGAGCGGAAACGGGAAGCGTTTTTGCTTCCCCCGCTTTTGCGGGTTCTGCCAATTCGCTTTCCACTGCTTCCCCTCTTCGCGACCATAGCGCTTCAAATTCTCCCGCTTCCATCTCCTACACTTTCAAAGTTGACAAACAGCGGCCCGATGTGAACGACCTCCTGACTTACACACTCACGATTTGGAACGATCCTTTGCAATCTGACACGTTGCAGGAGGTCGAGGCGGAGTTCAATTTGCCGCGCTTCGAAAACGGAACTTTCGCCCTGCAATTGAATTCGTTCAACTATGCGGGAGCGTATCCTTTCGCCATCGACAACACGCAAGGCCGGATCGTTTGGCAATTGGGCAACGTCGTCCGGCACACGCCGCCACTGCCAGGCGACACCGCGCGCGTGGTGTTTTCATTGCGCCTGGCGGAAGTCAGCAATTTCTCCTTGACGTGCGGCGAGAATCCCGTTACCGCCTTTGCCAAAGTTTCCTTTGTGAATGAAACCGGCCAGCGCATTTTCCCAGGCACGCCGCGCGCCGCGGAGAGCACGCTGTTTTTAACGCCGGATTTCGTGGCCGAGCGCGTCACCATTACTCCCGCGCAGGTGCAGAGCGGGGAGATCATCACTCTGGAATATTTCTTTCGCAATGACGGCAATATCGGCCGGCGCGTGGATTTTTGCTTTCACTTTCCTCCCGGAATCGACAGCGGATCGTTGGTAGGCGTTTCTCCGGACAGCATCGGCATTCCCGCGGTGCCGTCCGACACCCTCTGCCTGCAGCTCGGCTTCGTGCCCGCGCACAGCGCGCGCAGTTTTCAATTGCGCATTCTTGCGATTGCGCCCTCTGTGCCGCCGTTGGATCTACTTTGTTTCAACGGCCAGTTACAGACGGATTGCGACCTCCGGCCCGAGAATAATTTTTTCCCGCGTGCCTGTGCCACTTTGGAGCCTTTGGATCTGCTGGCCGTGCAAAAACGCGGCGCTCGCGCGCGTTTGCGCGCGGGCGACACACTGCGTTACACGATCGACTTCTCCAATGTCTCTATAAATGTGCCTGCTTGGAATGTCACCATAACGGACACCGTACCCGCCGGTGTGGATTTCATTTCTGCGACCTCGCCCTATACTTTTGCCAACGGCATACTGGCCTGGCAGCGGCCGCAATTTCCCGCGGGCGCGCGCGAGGCGGTAAGTTTTCTCGTGCGCATTCGCCCGGATTTTTTTCTGAATTTTGCCGGCCAGGCTTGCCTCGGGGCGAACCTCACGAATGTGGCAACGATTGCTTCGACCGCGGCAGATGGCTCCCCCAGCCCGGAATCGCCTTCACGGTGGCAGAACAATCGCGCGGCCTATACGGCTTTTGTCGAGCCGTTGGATGATTTATTGGAAATTCAGCTTGCCGTTTCCGCCCTGCCGCCGGCAACACTCGCGAATCTGGCGCCGGGGGACACTTTGCTTTACGAGCTGAGTTATTTCAATCGCAGCGAGTTCCTGGCCGCCACCGGCATCAGTTTGAGGGACACGCTTCCCCATCCGGCATACGTGCAACTGTTGGATACGCCTGCAGGTTTTGTTTATGACCTCGCCAACAACGTGCTGCACCGGCAAAATTTCACGCTGGCGCCGGGGGAAGGCCAAAGCGTTTCCTATCGCCTGCTCTTGCGCCATGACGTGCCGCTTTGTGAGACCACCACGCTCAACACGCGCGCCGTTATTTTCGAAACGAACGGCTGGGATTGCCAATTGTCAAACAATCGCGCGAGTAATGCGCTGGTTTTTGAAGCACGCGCCAATTTGCTCGCGCTTGCGGTACAGACGGATAGTGCGGTGCTTCCCGGCGAGGAGTTTGAGGTCATTTTACGAGCCAGCAATGAAAGCGATCTTGCGGCTGAGACGCTCGCGATTACCGACTCTTTTCCTGCGGCGTTCGCCATCGTTTTGATCAATAATGGCGGCGTGCGCACCGGCCCCAATCAAATTCGCTGGAACGTGGGCGCACTGCCGGCGCGCCAAAGCCGCAGTGTTTCCTTTCGTGCACGAGCCAGCGACAGCGCTCATTGTGCCGCGGCTACCGTCACCAATGTTGCCTGGCTGGCCTCCCCGGCTTTGGATTGCATGACGGCCGATGACACCGCCCGCACCGCCATCACGATCTCGCCCACGCCGCTGGAACAACAGCCGCGCCTGCTGGCAACCACCGTGCACACCAGCGACGACAATGGCGACGGCTGCGCCGAGCCGGGTGAGCGCATCGTGGCTCACATCACCATCGTGAATCGCAACCCGCGCAATTTCCCGGCGCAAGAGATTGTCTTTCTCAATCCCTGCGCCACCGTTGCCGGAGCGTGCGCGGCCATGACGCTGGTCAGCCTTGTACCGGCAACCATTGCGCCCAACGACTCCGCCGTGGCCACGTTTGAATTTGTGCTTCGTGAAAATGATTTCTCCGCGCAAACCATTTTGTTGTCTTTCAGCGTGACCGCGACAGGATTTTGCCCGCAAGAGGTGAAGGGATTGGGGGTCACGGACTTGCGTTATTGCCCGCAGCCGGAAGTGGTTTTGCGCGTCGTCGATCTCAATGATGCCAACGGCAACCTCGACGGCTTTGCCTCGGAAAGCGAGCCGTTGAATTTGGTGGTGGTCGCAGAAAACACCGGCCCGCTTCCGGCAGACAGCGTGGATATGTTCGTGACTTTAGCGCCGGTGAATTTTTCGGTTTTGCAAATCAACAAAACCATCCCGGCAAACATGCCCATGCACTGGCGCTTTCAGCTGGCGGCGGGCACGCGCGACAGTTTGTTTCTGCAATTTCAGTACGAAAACTTTTCCGCGCAGGAAGCGGTGGTTGCCGCCTCGGCTTATCTACAAGTTTCGGCCATTGCCGGTCCGCAGCCGGCACAAACCGATCAGCTGGTGATTCGCAAGGATTGTTTTGCGCGGCCCAATCCCTTCATTCCCACCCGGCACAACGGCGTCTCGTTCGCGCCCAACGACGGCCAGCGCGTGCAGATTTTCGACGTGCATGGCAATTTGATTCGTTCGCTGCTTTCTCCGGGTCCGTGGGATGGCCGCGACGAGCGCGGGCGCTTGTGCGATCCGGGTTTCTATGTTTGGAAAATCGAAGAGGCATGCCAAGGTTCGATTGTGGTGGTGCGATGAAAGCGAGGGATTGCTGAGTGACAAAATTTAGAAATGCGTTTTTCAAGCAGGCACATAAAACCCTATGAAACAGATTATTGTCCTCCTCATTTTCGTGAGCGCGATCAACGCCGCCGCTCAAACCTATTGGCCGGAAGGTGCGCGCGCCGGAGGAATGGGCGGAGCTTTTGCCGCGATTTCGGATGACGCCGAGGGTGTTCTTTACAATCCCGCCGGATTGGTTTATGCACCACAGCGTCTGCTCTTGTCTTTTGGCATGCAAAACCTTTTCAGCTCCGGCTGGCCCTTGCAGAATAGCTTGAGCAATGAAAATGCGATTTTGGCGTCGCATATCGCTATTGTGTATAATCGCCTTACCCGTCCCAATCAAACCCAGCCGGTGCTGGTGCTGGCAAATTCGGCGCCGGCCGAAAACCTGTCCGCCGGTGGTGCGCTCGCGCCGACCTCGAATACTTTTTCTGTCGGGCTGATGGCCGGCTATCTGCGCACCGGACTGCTGGATCAAATGACGCTGGCGGCATTTTTCAGCAAGGGTTTCTTTGAAATAGCCGAGGCGCGTGAGGAAAGCAATCATTTGCCGCATCTGTTGAGCGTGAGCCTCACCGGCAAGCTTATCGGTTTGCAATATGACCGCGACCTCGTTGATCAGGCGCAGGTGAATTCGCCGGACGAGCTCCTCATCATCCAGGATTTTTTTGACGCCCACGGCCGCAGCCAATTCAGCGCGGGATTGGATCTGGGCATGATGGCCGCCATTCATCCGCGCGCCCAATTGGCATTCACCTGGGCGAACGTGCTGCAGCCGAATCTCGCGCTGGAAGAGGAAGTGCGCGCGCCGCGCCGGGAACGTTTGGGCGCGGCCGTGCTCTTGCAGCGGCGCCGGCAATGGTCGTTCTCCGTGGATGCCGAGCATGACGCCGGGCTGCAAGGCTGGCGCTTTTACGCCGGAACGGAGACCGGCTTGCCGCAGGTCGCCCCCGAGATTTTCCGGCTGCGTTTGGGCGCCAATCACAACTGGATCGCGGCCGGCTTCAAGCTGGCCAAGCCTTCCTTGTTCGAGTTGAATTATGTGTTCATGTTCCCGGCCTTTTTTCAAAGCGACCGGCCGGAGGGTTTTTTCAATCATCGCTTCTCACTTTCGTTTTCCAAGCCCGTGGCCACTGGCCTGCATTGACAGGAGGTTGAAGAAGCGCAAAGCCACCTCAAAAGTGAGCTTCGCAAAGCACCTGTTAGTATTCATGTGAAAAAAGCACGATAGCAGCAATGCTCAAACACCTCATAAAACGAAGCAGCATGGTTTTTTACTGCCTGTTGAGCAGTGTGGAAGCAGAGGCCTGGCCTCGGCCGGCTGTGGATAGCGTGTATGCGCGGCTCAGCCTGGCCGAAACTTATGCCTGCACCTTGAATGTTTGGAACAAAGAAATCAAGCCCGGTGCACATGATGTCAAGCTCACGGGATTTAAATTGCATGTCAATGCTGCTTATCTCGGCTCCGATTCCGTTTTGCAGGCGCTGGTAGCAGCCTCGCCCTCGCAGCTGCGTTTTTGGCTGCACCGCCTTGAGCTGCAATATTTGCCCGCCTGGCAAATAGGATCCGATCTTGCCAGAAAAGACAGCACCAGCGCCGAAGCCGATTGGAGCAAGGTGACGATTCGCATGAATGACGGCCGCGTGTTGGCGCTGCGCCAGCTGACGGCGCAGGACACGCTGGCGCAAATCGCCATTCAGTCCACGCTTGCGATGAGCCGAAATGATTTGATGCGCCTCGGGGTCTTCCATTTTCAGCCCGGGCTTCCCGGCATTTATGAATTGCGCTTTCAGCTCACGCGCAAAGGCCGCCTGGCTTTTGCAACGCGGCAGCGCGTCGAATTTTTCTGCCCTCTGGCGCAGCCGCAAATCGCGGTGGCCAAGGACGGCGCTCTGCACGAAGTCAGCAATGCCTACATTCACATTCCTTTGATCGCCAGCACGTTTTTTGAGCCGGGCTCTCCCTGGCCCAACGGCAACGAAACCGACCGGCTGTTTCGCTCCATGTTTTTGGGTGTCATGGCAAAGCGCCTGGCTTGCGCCGCGCTGCCGGCGAGCCTGGTGATGCTGGATGATTTTGCATCTGGCCTTGACACGCCCACACGCTTGGATTTGGCGAAACGACGCGCGGACCACTTACTGGCAGCGCTCACGGAAAAGGCTCGCGCACCGTGCGAAGATTCATCAAACCCTCGCGGCCGGGAATCGGATTCCATCAAGCCCGACTCCGCTTGTCGCAGCCTTATTTCGCAGCGGATGGCCACCTCGGCAGAGGCACAATACTATCTCAAAATCAACGAATCCGAAGTTTCGCCGCAATGGTTCGCGGAAGAAAACCGGGTGGTGCCGCTGGTCGCTGCGCCGGAAGTGCAACGCATTATTTTCGAGCCGCTCAAGATCAAGCCGCAGGAAGAATCGGATTATGTGGAATTCCAGTGTCTCGGCGAAACTTCTGCCGCCATGCTGAAATGTCTGCGTGGCGGCATGCTCGAAGTCACAAGTGAGCGGGGAGAGAAATGCCGGCAAGAAATCTCTGCCGGCAAATTGGACGGCGCGCTGCGCGGCCACACGACGTTGCGTTTGGATGCGCCGCAGATGAACGCCTTCTTGACGCCGGGCGAATACAATGCGGTTTTGAAGCTGGCCGTATTTGCCTCGCCGCGTTTATTGGAAAGCAACGTGATCCGCTTTCGCATCGCACGGAAGCAAATCGTGCGTGACGAGGTTTTTGCGCTTTCGCCGTATGATCGCGTGGATTTGACCTACGATTTGGATCGTGAACGCGTGGCCCGCATTGGCCGTGAAGTTCTGAAGGGCGTGCGAGAGGGCACCGCGGCGGCTTCACCGGAAATTCTGGTGCTAATCACGGGCCATAGCGACAGTCTGGGCGAGCATCGCGCCCAAGGCGTGGGGCGGTATTATAATCTGGGCCTCTCCTTCGGCCGTGCGCTTCACCTGAAAAAGATTTTCACCGATTCTCTTCTCGCCTCCGCCGCGCAGGCCGGGAGCCGGATCAAAGTGATCAGCGAGAATCTCCTCATTCCTCCGGTCTTGCAGGAAAGTGTGCGCAAGCATCTGGGTGGAACGATCAAGCCCGGCGGCAAACGCGCCAAAGGCGAGCCCTCCACGAATGGACAGAAGCTTGACGATGATGAAGAATTCTTGGATTTGGTCATTCACGAAAAAACCAGACACTTCCGCGCACGCGCCGGGAATGTATTGCCTGCGCCGATTCCTGCCGCCGCCGAAATTCTCGCGCGCTGCGAAGCTCTGCGCGCGCTGCTGCCCCTGGAGATTTCCACTCTCGCCCTCTCAATGCACGGGCACAAACGCTTGATCACAATTGCCGCCGTGGGCTTCGGCGCTGCCGTGCCATTCTATCGCCAAATGGAATTGTCCCAGGAACTGCGCGAAATTTTCTGCCAAATGGAATATCGCCCGGAGGAAATACCCGCTCATCTTTTCGGCCGCGACCGTTATCCCGCCGGACGTTTGATGAACCGCCGCGTGGAGCTGAATGTGATTTGGTGAGAATAAAGCAAGAGACCAGCGTTCGCTCGGCGCGGTGACCTATTGCAATCCCGGAAAATTTTGTGTTCCTATTTAGCCTGTAACAAATATCTCAAATAATACGTTTACTCTGGTTAATTCATAAAATTAGACCGCGATCCTGGCCTATAGAATAGTATGAGGATTGGACAATGTTCAATAGAAGGACCGACGAACTGGCTCGACCGAAGCCGCTCCGGCTGTGGCCCGGCGTGCTCGCCGCGGTGATGCTGTTGTTGGTTAGGTCTGTCGTCCCTATTGTCGTGCCCGTGGCCCTTTACCTCGGGGTGATGGGCGGAATGGTTGGCGCGTTGGCTATCGTGGTGTAGTGGGTGTTCTTCAGCCGGTCGCCATGGTCCGAGCGCCTGGGTGCCGTCATCCTGATGATCGTCGCACTGTTCGCGACACCGTACCTCCTCCACGAGTCGATTGCCACGGGGGCCATGGGGATGCTGTTTTTCATCCTCGCCATCCCGGTTCTGAGCCTCGCCTTCGTCGGGTGGGCGGTGGCCGGCCGTAGCCTCTCTGACGGACTTTGGCGCGTGCCGATGGTCGCGACCATCGTGCTCGCGTGTGGAGTGTGGACGCTCATCCGTACCGGTGGCTTTACCGGTGATCTCGATCACGATTTTGCGTGGCGGTGGGCGGCGACCCCCGAAGAGCGGCTCCTGGCCCAAGCCGGCGATGAGCCGCTGCCGCTGGTCAAGACAGCCTTCGACAAGTTCACTGAGCTGGCGCGGATTCCGGCGATCGAGGGCAAGACCTGGAACCACCCGGTGCTGGCTGGTGATGTCCTGTTGGTTCGCAATGGCCAGGAGATGGTCGCGTTCCGTCTGACTCTGGCGGCTGGCTGACGGTAGTTGCCTTCGCGATCGTCGACATAATAATAGTCATCAAGCAGGAGCTACTATTCTGTCAACTTAATTGCTACACCAGGTTTTCATCCCGAAGGGTCGGGATGAAAACCGAAGCTCTTCGAGCAGCAAAGCTTTAGCCCACGGAAATGGAACTCCCAGGGAAAGAAGCTTTTCATTTCAGTGGTTGCAAGCATTGAGGTAACAGTGTACTACTATTATAACAGGCTCGTGGTACGCTGAAAGATTGGAATCAAGCGTAAGATCGCATGAAAATAGAGCAAGAGGCCCAAGACATAACGCCGCGCAAACCCGTGGGCACGGTCACATTTTTATTTAGTGACATCGAAGGCTCGACCGTGCTCCTGCAACAAATTGGCGATAAGTATGCGCAGGCGCTGGAAGAGCAACGCGCGCTCATGCGCGCCGCATTTCGGCAATTTCAAGGTTTTGAAATCGATACCGCCGGAGATGCATTCTTCGTTGCCTTCGGCCGCGCACAGGAGGGCGTCGCTGCGGCAATTGAGGCGCAACTCCGGTTTGCCCGCCATCCATGGCCGGCGGGTGAAACTTTGCGCGTGCGCATGGCCTTGCACACCGGCGAGCCAGTGGTAACAGCGACAGGTTACGTGGGCATGGATGTGCATCGCGCCGCGCGCCTGTGCTCTGCCGGCCACGGCGGCCAGATTCTCATCTCGGAAACCACACGCCAACTCGTCGCGGACAATCTGCCCGCGGGCGTGAATTTGCTCGATCTCGGCGAGCATCGTCTCAAAGATTTGCAGCATGCGGAACATATCTACCAGATCATTGCTCCAGATTTGCAGGCCGATTTTCCCTCTCTCAAAACTCTCAATAGCTGGCCCAACAATTTGCCGGCGCAAATAACGCCCCTCATCGGTCGTGAGCATGAGTTTGAGGCTCTAAGGCAACTCTTGCTCAAAGCCGAGGTGCGGCTGGTGACTTTAACCGGCCCCGGCGGCATCGGCAAAACCAGTCTCAGCTTGCAAGTCGCCAGAAGCCTGCTCGAGGAATTTGCTCAGGGAGTTTTCTTTGTTGGCCTGGCAGCGATCTCCGACTCCGAATTGGTTCTCCCCACCATCGCCCAAACCCTTGGCATTCGTGAAAACCGGGGCAAGCCTTTGCGCGAGAGCGTCATCGCGGATCTGCGCGAGAAACACTTGCTGCTTGTGCTCGATAATCTTGAACAAGTGGTGTCCGCCGCACCCGTGATGTCGGATTTGCTCGCAGCCTGCCCGCATTTAAAGATTCTGGTAACCAGCCGTATTATTTTGCACCTCAAGGGAGAGCGGGAGTATCCGGTGGAGCCTCTGCCCGCACCGGATCCGCAGGCGGCAGTCTCGAAGGATGCGCTGCCGCAATATGCCGCAGTCGAGCTTTTTATTCAGCGCGCTCTCGCGGTCAAGCCCGATTTCGAAGTGAACAATGACAATGCCCCCGCCGTTGCCGAGATTTGTTTTCGTCTCGAGGGCTTGCCGCTCGCCATTGAATTGGCTGCGGCACGTCTCAAGCTCTTCGCGCCGCAAGCGCTGCTCGCGCGCCTGGGCAGCCGGCTCCAGTTTTTGCGCGGCGGTCCGCGCGACATGCCGGCGCGGCATCAAGCGTTGCGGCAGGCGATTGCCTGGAGCTACGATTTGCTCACGCCTGTAGAGCGAGTGTTCTTCCAACGCTTGGGCGTATTCGTCGGCGGCTGCTCTTTGGAGGCGGTAGAAGCGATTTGTACTTCTGCCGGCGATGCGGCTGAGCTCGCGCCCGATGCTCTCGACTTGATCACGGCCTTAATCGATCAAAGCCTGCTCCGGCAAGACCAAACGAAAGATGGCGAAGCAAGATTTGTGATGCTCGAGACCATTCGTGAATTTGCACTCGAATGTTTGCAGGCGAGTGCGGACTGGGAGCCCACTCGCCGCCGGCACGCTGATTATTTTCTGGCGCTGGCACAAAAAGCAGAGCCGGAGCTGACCGGAGCAAAGCAAGCGCTCTGGTTGAGCATACTCGAGCGCGAGCACGACAATTTGCGTGCGGTTTTTTCCTGGGTGGAGGAAACCGGGCGGGCAGATTACGGCTTGCAGTTGGGCGCGGCGATTTGGCGGCTTTGGATCGTACGCGGACACATGGAAGAAGGCCGCGAGCGCTTGTTGGCGATGCTCGCACTTCCGGACGCCACCCGGCGAACGCGGGAGCGCGCCAAGGTTCTCAATGCCGCTGGCACCATCATGCATGAATTGGGCGAATATACTGCCGCCCGTCCGTTGCTGGAAGAAAGCCTGGGGATATGGCGCGAGCTTGGGGACAAGAAGGGCATGGCAACCGTCATCAACAATCTCGGTTGGATAGCGGCCCAGCTCGGGGAGTTGACCGAGGCGAGTGAGCTTTCTGGAGAGAGTCTGACGCTACATGCGGAATTGGAAGATAAACGCGGAATGGCCGTTGCTTTTAACAATCTTGCTGCCGTGGCCGTTGCGCAATCTGAATTTTCCCGGGCGCGGGCGCTGCAAGAAAATGGCCTCAACCTGCGGCAGGAAATCGGCGATGAGCGAGGCGTGGCGTTTGCAACCAATCTACTGGGATGGATTGAAGTTATGCAGGGCAATTATGAAAAGGCCGCCGCGCTCGTTGAATCTGCCAGAGAAAGACTGCGCCGATTGGGCGACAACATGATGATGGGTTTTTCCGTGTGGATTCTGGCGCAAATGGCGCTGGATCAAGGCGACCTTGCGCGTGCCGCCGAGCTTTTGGAGGAAGGCTCCGCGATGATAAAAGACAGAGATCCGCAGATGTTGTGGCTGCTGGGCCTGATGAAGCAGCACCACGGTGATGAGCAGCAGGCGCAGGAACTCCTGGAAGAAAGCCTGGCGAAGTTTCGCGTTTGGGGGTACAAATGGGGAATGGCAATTGTGCTCTATCACCTGGGCCGGCTGGCACTCGGCCGCAATGACGATGAGCGTGCGGCAGCTTGCTTTCACGAAAGCATGAGCTTAAATAGAGATACGGGAAACAAGCTCGGCATGGCAAAGGCGCTGCTTGGTTTTGGCGGCTTGGCTTTGGCCAAGGGCGATCCCGAGCGCAGCGCCCGCCTCTTCGCCGCTGCAGAGGCGCTGCACCAAACCATCGGCGCTCCCATGTCGGTGCATGAAAGGATGGGGTTCGAACGCGAAGTTGTACAGGTGCAAACACTTCTTGACGGAGCAATGTTTGCGGCGACATGGAATGCGGGGAAGGAGATGACGGTCTCACAAGCTGTGGGATATGCGCTGAAACTGCCTTGACAACGTTAAGTTGGCTTGAACAAAAGCCAAGACAGAAAAATGAAAGACAGAAAATGGCGTCAGGCCTCATGCCGGGAAATGGAGAAGGAAGGGAGGTACAGTCGGCAAAAACTTTTCTGTTCTCCATCTTTCTGTCTTCTGAGTGTTTTTGCGGGATGATTCTGCCGTGCCTTTCGAGACAATCAAACTGAGGAGGTTGTTCATGGAAAATACGCGTGATCATCATTGCCTCTTTGCCTTGATGGCTTTGTCCGTTTTAGTGGTGATGTTTGTCCCAAACGCTTTAGGCCAAGCTAATGGCATGGCGATTCTGCCTCCGGCCCTGAAGTGGAACGGCAAAAGCCAGAACTTGATTGCGGCCAAGAACGATCCTTGGATTACGCCGGTTGAACAAAGCGATTTCTTGCGCACGCCGCGCTATGAGGAAACCATGCAATGGCTGCGCAAGCTGGCCCAGGCCGCGCCCGAGCTGGAGATGATTTCGCTCGGCAAGAGTTCGGAAGGCAGAGATATTTGGATGATGGTCGCTTCGCAAGAGCTGGCGTTCACGCCTGCGGCAATGCGCGCCACCGGCAAACCCATCTTTCTCGCGCAGGCCGGAATTCATGCCGGCGAAATCGACGGCAAGGATGCCGGCATGATGTTGTTGCGCGACATGACCGTGGCCGGCAAGAAGCGCGATTTGCTGGAGAAGGCCAATTTTCTCTTCGTGCCGATTTTCAATGTCGATGGCCACGAACGTTTTTCCGCGTTCACGCGCATCAATCAACGCGGCCCGGCAGAAGCCGGCTGGCGCACCACCGCGCGCAATCTCAATCTCAACCGCGACTACAGCAAAATGGACGCGCCGGAAATGCAAGCCCTGATTCAGGCGCTGAATGATTGGGACCCGGACTTGTATTTTGATCTTCACGTCACGGACGGCTCGGATTATCAATACGACATCACGTTCGGCTATATCGGCAAGCACGGTTATTCGCCCGCCATTTCCGCCTGGCTCGAAGAGGCAATGTCGCCGGCGCTCAATCGTGATCTCAAAGCCATGGGGCACGTTCCCGGGCCATTGATCTTTCCGGTGAATGGCCGCGACTATCAACGCGGCATTATCCAATGGACCGCCGGGCCGCGGTTTTCCGATGCCTATGGCAATGCCCGGCATTTGCCCTCCGTCTTGGTCGAGAATCATTCGCTCAAGCCTTACCGGCAGCGTGTGCTCGGCACGTATGTATTGTTGGAAGCAACGTTGCGCGTGCTTGCGCATGAAGGATCAAAACTCCGCGCGGCGATTACGGCAGATCGCAATCGCCACATGGGGGAAATACCATTGACGTGGCAGGTGCCGCCGCAACGGCCGCCGGAGATGATGGAATTGTTGAGCGTCGAGTCGCGCTTGCTATCCTCAAAAATAACCAACGGCGATTACGTGCAGTGGACCGGCAAGCCGGTGGCGCAACAGGTCCCGCTGGTGCGCATGAACGAGGCCGCGAGCAGCGTGCGCCGTCCGAATGCTTATTGGATTCCACCGGCGTGGACCGAGGTGATCGCGCGCCTGGCCAAGCACGGCATTCAATTGGAACGCATGAACGAGGCGCGCGACCTGGAAGTGGAAATGTATCGCATGCATGACGCAAAGCTGGCTCCGCAGCCTTTCGAAGGCCGCGTGAATGTCACCGCTACGCCGGTCGCCGAGCGCCGCCGCCAGCATTTCCCGGCCGGTTCCGTGCGCATTTCCACGGATCAACCTTTGGGGACCCTGGCCGTGCTGCTGCTCGAGCCGCATTCGCCGGATTCTTTTTTTCAATGGGGATTCTTTTTGGAGATTCTGACACCGGTGGAATACGTGGAAGAATACGTGATGCAGCCCATGGCCGAGCGCATGCTCGCTGAAGACGCGACGCTGAAAACCGAATTCGAATCAAAAGCAAAGTTAGATTCGACGCTGGCGAATAATCCGCCGGAACGATTGCAGTGGCTTTACCGCCGTACGCCGTTTTTTGACGAGCAATGGAGGCTGTATCCGGTGGGGAGGGAACTTTAATGTGCGGTGAGTTTTGGCGCTGGCTCCCCCGTGACTAAATGAAACAAGAATTGAGCTAGCGCGGTTCTTTGCGCCAGCCCAATTCGGCATGATGGAATAGATGGTAATAGTTTTCTTAGCCTGAATATTTCGTAGAATTGAACCGCCTGGACGCTGAGTTCACAGAGAACGTCACAACGAAAACCACCGGTTCAACTTGATCAAGAAAACATTGTCGGGGTAAATGCTGTTGAAGAGATGCTTGAAATCGTTGCGCGCGGAAAACTCGCCCATGGCCTCGCTGCCGGTGCGGTCCTGCGACCACACAAAAAACACCGTGGAGCCCGGGCTGTATTCCCACCGCAGCACAAAATTCGAGCGGAATTGCTGGAAGTTGAAGTCCGGATTGCCAAAGCTGTAATCCGCCACGCCGCTCAAATCTTCGTCGACTTCGTAAATGGGGTTGCCGTCCTCATCCACCCCAGGCTGAAGTTCACTCGTGAGAATATGAAAGCGATCGGCGTAACGCTCGGCGCGCGGGGAGGTGATGCGCTTGAATTGCGAATACTGGCCCGCGGAGATAAAGGGCTGGCCGTAATATTGCAGAGATAATTCCGGCGTGATGCTGTAGTCCAGCCGCAAAGTGATACCCAGCGTTTCCTGATGCAGCCGGCCCATGATATAACGCGCTTCGCCCGCGGTTTCCGGCGTCTCGACGTATTGCAAATCATCGAGATTGATATTGTAAAAAGGATTCAGCCGCAAGGTGAGCGCATTCATGGGGCGATAGGTTACATTGAAGCCGACTTCGTTGAAGCGCGAGCCGCCCTCATCCACCCAACTGTTGAAGCCGAATATTCCACCGTACAAGTTCTTGCGCTCGTCCGTGAAAACTTCATACCATTGATTCCATTGTCCCGGCAGGCGCAGCGCCGGGCCGCCGCGCAAAGCGGTGGTGGCAAGGTTGGCGCCTTCGCGTCCCAGCCCGCCCCAAACGGACCAATAATTTCTCAGTTGCCCGCCGCCGTTGACATTGCCGCCACGAAACACGGTCTCGCCGCCGAAATTCCACCCCCACCATTGATTGAGGTTCATATTCAAGCGATTGAAGATGCTGGTCGGTTTAGTGATGCGATAACCGGCCCAAAAGCTTTGCATGATGCGATCGGCCTGGCGCAAAAACCCCACGTCGTTCAATTCCAACCCGGGTGAGCGCCAGGTTGTTGCCAATTGCATGCGCAGAGGACTGTTGCCGCCGCGGCCGATGCTGAGATTGCCGCCGTGCCCGGAGAGCGAGGTGCGCGTCGAGTCGAGCGTGAGATAATCCGCATCCGGCCGCTGGTAGTAACGCAGCGACGAGGTCTGTGCCTCGTTTATCGCCTCTTGCGAGCCGCGAATGTTACTCACCACGCCCAACGCATCGAGATAGTAGGTGCGCTTGTGCCATTGATGCCGGAAATCCAGGCCGCCGGAATAAGCGGCCTGGGGCAGGAAATTCAATTGCGGCGCATCCGAGAGATTGCGATGGGTGGCCGTGAACATGCCGCCCAGGGCGCTCGCGCCGCTATTGAAATCCTTTTGCAAGCGCGTCACTAAATAATTCGTCCGCGGCTCGACGATTTCCTGGCGGCGCTGGCCCTGGTTGTCGATATCCGCCGTTTCCTCGTCGGTCACGGCATCGAGCAAGCCGATGGAGACCCCGCTTTTGGTTTTGCCGGTGAGCTTGGCCGCGCCCATGATGGAAGTTTGCTCCGGCACTTCCGCAAATTCGCCCCCATTCAATTCGGGGGATCCGCGCGGCTGGCGTCCGATGCGGCGCGAATAAAACAGCTGGTCATTCGAAAACGGCCCATCGCCGCCGGCGAGGCGGTATTCGAAAATATTTTGGCCTTCGATAAAAAACGGGCGCTTTTCCTGAAAAAAAGTCTCGAATGCCGTGAGGTTGACTTGGGAAGGATCGGCTTCCACCTGGCCGAAATCGGGATTGAGAGTGGCATCCATGGTGAGATCGCTGGTGACGCCCAGCTTGGCATCGAGGCCGCCGGAGAGCTTGCTGGACTGGCCGGTTGCAAAAGGATTGCCCGTCTCCGGCTCATTGCGGCGCACACTGCTCACGCCGTAAGGCAAAAGCTCGACCCGGCGTGGTGCGTGAATGTCTTTCAAACCGCGCAGCTCGCCGAAGAAACTCACCCATCCCGGCGTGTTTTGCGGAATGTATTGCCACACCGAGCGCTCCTGCTTGCGAAAAATGCGGCGCATGAGCTGAACACCCCAGACGTGCTCTTCTTTCTCGCCAAAACGCAATTGGCTGAAAGGAATGCGCAGCTCGGCATTCCAGCCGCCCTCGTCGACTGCAACGGCCACGTCCCAAATCGGATTCCAATTGGCATCCCAATTGTTGCCATCATTGGAAACGGCTTCATCGCCTTTCACCCCCGCGGCATTCACCGTAAAGGAAAAAGCGGTGCGATGATCGAAGTAGCTGTCGATATTGATTTCCACGAAGTCCCCGTCGAACTGATCGCGCCGGGTGACGCGGCGCACGATCTTATCCGGTTCCGCGTCATGCGCGCGTATGGCGACGTAGAGATTTTTGTCATCGTATGTGATTTTGAAGCTGGTCGGCTGCGAGGGTGCTTTGCCGTCGTCCGGCTCACGCTGGGTGAAATCGCCGGCCCAATTCAATTTTTCCCAAACCGGATCGTCGAATTTACCATCAAGCTGCGGGGGATGAGGGTTTATGTGTTTTGTGACATAGACTTTTTTTTCTGCAGGCGATTGCTGCGCCGCGAAAGCGGTGCAAACCACGCCCCAGGCAATGGACAGTAACGTGCGTTTCATGCCAAAACTCCGTGACAAGCTTTCCGTGACCTGGTTTTTCATCAGATGATCGAGAAATCTTCCGTTAGCCGTGCCCGCAAAGCAGGCTGGCGCGAGATGCCAATCTGATGCAAATATTTGCAATTTTAGCGTGAGGCAAGTATTTGCGGCTTGGGCTATTCCTCAGCAATTGGGCGGCTTTTAGTGCAGCGTGCACTTTATATGACACGCATCATGCGCAAAGGGTTGCAGCCGGCTACCACATTTTTTGGTAGGGAAAATTTTTGCATACCGGCGGGAATAATCCCTGAGTGAGGGCGTATTACACGCAGAAATCAAAATGGCCGGCCTTGAATCAATCGATGTTGCCCCTGCTTTACCACCAATCTTTCGGGAGTCAAAAATGTATTGGAGAGTTTTCTGTTTGATGGCGCTGGCGGCGGGGATAGCCTGCGCCCAAGAAATGGAAAGCGCCGACCAGACGCTTTCCCCCTATTTTTTTGTGAAAAGCGATGATCCGAATTTGGATCAACTGCCGCTCAAATCGACCTCGGCTGAAGTCAACATCGCCGGCGTGATTGCCGATGTCAAGGTCGTGCAGGTTTATCGAAACGAAGGCAAGCGCCCGCTGGAAGCAGTTTATATTTTCCCGGCCTCTACGCGCGCGGCGGTGTATGGCATGAGGATGACCATCGGAGATCGTACCATCGTCGCCAAAATCGGCAAGCGCGAAGAAGCGCGGCGTGAGTATCAAAAAGCCCTGGAAGAAGGGAAGAGCGCATCTCTATTGGAGCAGCAGCGCCCAAACGTTTTTCAAATGAACGTCGGCAATCTCTTACCCGGCGACGAAATTAAAGTCGAGCTAAGCTATACCGAGCTGCTCGTGCCCACGGAGGGCGTTTATGAATTCGTCTATCCCACCGTGGTCGGGCCGCGTTATTCCAACCAGCTCGAAGCCACTGCGCCGGTAAATGATAAATGGGTCAAAAACCCGTATTTCAAGCAAGGGCAGGCGCCGAGTTACAATTTTGAGATCACGGCGAATCTCGCTACTGGCGTGCCCATCCAGGAAGCCTCCTGTGCCTCGCATAAAGTGAATATCCATTACGACGGCCCGACGCGTGCGACGATCAAGCTCGACGACAGCGAAAAATCCGGCGGCAATCGGGATTACATTCTGAAGTATCGCCTGGCCGGCGGGCAAATCGCTTCGGGCTTGTTGACCTATCAACATCAAGATGAAAATTTCTTTCTATTGATGATGCAGCCGCCCAAGCGCGTGGCTGCGAATCAGATTCCGCCGCGCGAATATATTTTCATCGTCGATGTCTCCGGCTCGATGCACGGCTTTCCATTGGAGATTTCGAAAAAACTGCTGCGAGATTTGATTGGAGGATTGCAGTCCCATGACAAATTCAACGTTGTGCTTTTTGCCGGCAGCGCCAGCGTCATGGCGGAAGCGTCTGTGCCGGCGACGGCGGAGAATATTCAGCGTGCCATGCGCGTGATCGACGAGCAACGCGGCGGCGGCGGCACCGAGCTTCTGCCGGCGTTGCAGCGCGCTTTGGCTTTGCCGCGCGCACTTGGCTCCTCGCGCACCGTGGTCATCGCTACCGATGGTTTCGTCAACGTTGAAGCCGAAGTTTTCGACCTCATTCGGCAAAAACTCGGAGAGGCGAATATGTTTGCATTCGGCATCGGCAGCAGCGTAAACCGCCATCTCATTGAAGGCATGGCGCGTTGCGGTATGGGCGAGCCGTTCATCATCACCAATCCCAACGCAGCTTCGGGCGAAGCGGAGAAATTCCGCCAATACGTTCAAACACCGGTGCTCGCGCGCGTCCGGATCGATTTTGGCGAGTTCAGCGCGTATGCTCTTGAGCCGCCCGCCGTTCCCGAGGTCTTGGCTGAGCGGCCGGTGATCGTATTCGGCAAATGGCGCGGCACCGCGAGAGGCACGATCAAGCTGAGCGGCGTGACCGGCGAGCAGGCCTATACGGCGAGCCTTAATGTGGCGGAGGCGCAATCGTCACCAGCTCATTCTGCCCTGCGCTATCTTTGGGCGCGGCACCGCATCGCGCTCTTGTCGGATTACAACGCTTTGAACGACGACCCCGATCGTGTCGAGGAAGTGACCAATCTCGGTATGCAATATAACTTGCTGACGGCGTACACCTCTTTCGTTGCCGTCGATTCGAAAGTGCGCAAGAGCGATGGGCAAGTCACCAGAATCGAGCAGCCTTTGCCGCTGCCAGAAGGCGTGTCGGATCATGCGGTGGGGCAAGTGCAGGCAGTCGCTTTGAACTCGGCGGCGCCGGCCGGCTTGTTTATGCAGAGAGCGGCGGCAGGCGCGGGCAATGCCAGTGAGCTCAAAAGACTGGATTCCCACCTCTTGAAATCAGCGGAAAGCCCCGACGTCGCAGGATGGGATGTGAGTACGGGTAACGTACAGGTTGTGAGAATAGTGAGGCGCGGCGCAGTGTCTGAAGCCGCAGTGCGAGCCATGATCCAACAGCATCTCGGAGAGATACAAGGGTGCTACCATCAAGCTTTGCTCGCGCAACCGGCACTGGGCGGGAAACTGGTGATCCAGTTCAGTGTCGATGCTCGTGGTTTGGTCACTGCGATCAAAGTCGTTTCTGATGAAATGCAGAACAAGAGCTTGACCTCCTGCTTGACCCAAAAAATGAAGGCCTGGCAATTCGCCAACGTGCAGAGCGGCGGCGAAGCCACGGTGACGTTGGAGTTTCAGCCGTAAAATCGCGCCACAAACATTTGTTAAAGAACTCGCGCGCATGTATCGAAAGGGCCTCCCGGTGCACATCTCCCGAGAGGCTTTTTTTATTTGAGATCAACTGACCAGTCACTGCTGGGCCATGTATTGTTGTGACGGTGCTGTAGTGACCGGTCAGTAACCAAATGTCCTTATCTGATCAGCACCATTTTTTTGATTGCGGTGAACGCACCTGTGGTCAGTTTGTAGAAGAATACGCCGCTGGGAAGATTGCCGCCATCGAACATGAGGCTATACTCTCCCGCCGTTTGCAACCCATTCACTAACACTGCGATCTCCCTTCCCGCCAGATCATAAACCTTGAGCGATACCCTCTGAGCCTGGGGCAAGGAATAGCCGAGAGTGGTCACCGGATTGAATGGATTCGGATAATTTTGCCTCAAAGTGAATTTTGGCGAAACCGAATCGCGGTTTTCAACACTATTCCCCTCTTTTGGAAAGAAAAACTCCAGAGCATCGTCAACACGAGCTCGCCAGTTGCGCCAATTGTGTCCTTCTTTGACGCGCAGCAGCTGGTACACATAGCCTTGAGACGCCAAAAAGGACGCTAAACTGTCCACCTCGGCAATCATAAAATCGAAATCATACGTGCCCATATCGAAATGAATCTTCAGTTCCAGTTTGGGCCGGGATCGAAATTCGTCCAATACATAACTTCTGACCCTGCTCGATTGTGCACCGATGTTCCCGAAGACTTCGGGATGATTCACGCCAATCCAGAGGGAGATATTCCCGCCGTAGGAGGCCCCCATCACCGCGCGATGGGCGGGATCAGTCAAGGTTCTGAACCTCGTATCGACCCAGGGCATCACCTCTTCAACGACAAATGCCATATACTCCTCTCTCAAGTCATCGGCGTACTCCAAGCTCCTGAGCACGGGAGGAACGAAGACGGCGATGAGCGGCCGGATTCGATTCTTAAAAATGAGATAATCGATAATATTTTGGGCGCGCCCCTCATTCAGATAATTCAAGCCATCCTCAAACAGAATAACCGGATAATGCTCGTTTGAAGTCTGGTAGAACGGTGGCGTGTAGATTTTTATCGTTCTGGAATTGTTGAGATTCGTGCTGAAGAAGGAGGTGTCTTGCAGAGTCCCATGAGGGAGGTTCGGGATAAACTCGACCTCGAGGGGTGGAGCATAATCCGGCATTGCCAATTCTGAGTACACGGCACCCCAATCATTGATGATCACGGGATTGCGTGCATCCAATATCCAGGCGCCGCCATTGCGCGCGAACTTGTAGAAAATCCGGGCGTCAGATTCCAATATGAGAGTTTGGTACCAAAGATTCGTCGTCGAAAGTTTTTCCATCGGAAACGTCATGGGATTCCAATCATTGTGGTCGCCGCCCAGGTTCAGGTTATTGGCCGGGCCGCGATAAACAAAATGGGCGACGGTATCCCGTTCGATGAGTGGAAATTTCGCAACGGCGGATAGGAAGCTGTCGACAATAGCCTCGCGTTGGTCCGCGGGAGCGGCGTTCACTTGATCCAGGAAGTCTTGGAATGCCTGCGCCAGCAATTCTTGCATCAGCAG
The DNA here is from genome assembly GCA_044869275.1 of bacterium. Classification (GTDB taxonomy): domain Bacteria; phylum Zhuqueibacterota; class Zhuqueibacteria; order Zhuqueibacterales; family Zhuqueibacteraceae; genus JBIOXB01. The sequence continues at coordinate 12,501 of JBIOXB010000089.1, read as the reverse complement.
CAGAACGAGGAGCGGTATCCCACACCTCGCCACGAATGCTTTTTTGTTGGTGCCCATACTTAACATTGTCAAGTCAAGTTCTTTGAGTATACCAATCCAACGTCTTTTTCAATCCTTCCGCAAAACTCACTTTCGGCTCGAATCCCAAAATTTTCTGAGCGCGGCGAATGTCGCCCCGGTGGCGGCGCACATCCGCGGGCCGCGCGTCGCGATATTCCAGCGGACCGTGATAATCGAAATAATTGCAGATGCTGCGCATAACTTCGGCAATGGTGATTTCCCTGCCGGAAGCCAGATTGATGACTTGGCCGCGCGCGGCGGAAAATTCATAAGCTGCGAGCAGGCCGCGCACGGTATCTTCGACGTAGATAAAATCTCTGGTTTGCTGGCCATCGCCGTAAATCACCGGCCTTTCACCGCGCAACAGGCGTGCGGCGGTCAAGGGAATCACCGCCTCCAGCCCGCGATCTTTGTTCTGGCGCGGACCATAATTGTTGAACGGCCGGATGATCGACAAATCCGCGCCGAACGTATGCGCGTAACTCAGCGCCATCAAATCCGCCGCGGCCTTGCCCGCAGCATAGGGCGTTGCGGGAACGCAGGGATGATGCTCGTCCATCGGAAAAATTTGTGCAGTGCCATAAGCCTCGGAAGAAGAACAGTGCACGAGGGTATGAAAAGCGCCCTTACGCTGCAAATAGAGCAGCGTGCGCATGATATCGACGTTCACTCCAAACGCGCCTTCGGGATTTTCAAAGCTGTACAACAGTGCCTTGGTGGCGAGGTTGAAAACCACTTCGACGTGATGTTGCGCGAGCAAATGGTCCATCAGGAATAGATCGGCTGCGTCCTCGCGGTGAAAAAATACTCGCCCGGACTGCAGCGCATCGGAGATGTTCTCCACCGCGCCGAGGAACAGATTGTCGACCACCACCACGGTTCCTGCTTCCCGCGCCAACAAGGCATCGACCAAGTGGCTGCCGATGAACCCCGCGCCGCCGGTGACGAGGACGGATTTGTCTTTGATTGAAAGTGTGTTCGGCATAATGAAGTGGATCCTGGTTGCTTGATGCTGGATGGCAGTGTTCAGTAATCAGTGATCAGTGTTCAATTTGTGAAACACTGATGATGACGGCCCTTTTTCTTCACATATCAAACCGAATCTCAGCTTGCTGAAAATATTGTTGCGCTTGACGAATGGCGTCTTCATCATCAATGATAAGTTGATCCAGCCCCAGCCAGGCGCCGTCGCCGGCGCACACACGAACGTGAAGGCCGGTTTGCGGCTGCAAAGAGGCTTTCACCACCTTGATTTTGTGTCCGCCATAATAGGTGAAGGCGCAAGGGTAGGGCAGGGTTTGCGCGCGGATGAAATCATAAATCCGGCGCGCCGGCCAGTGCCAGTCTATTTCTCCGTCTTCCGGCAGGCGCGCTGGAAAGAAAGTGGCGTCGGCTTCTGCTTGCTCCCACGCGGCGGCGGTGCCGCGCAAAATTTTAGGAATGTGCTCGCCAGCAAGCCTGGCGGAAACTTCATTTAGTTTCCTGATTAAGTCGCCGACTTCTTCATGTTCTCCGATTGACACCGCGGTTTGCGCCACAATTTTTCCGGCGTCAATTTTTTCCTCGAGATAAAACAACGAGGCACCGGTTTGGGTTTCGCCATTGATGATGGCCCAAACCAGCGGCGAGCCGCCGCGATATTTCGGCAAGAGCGACCAATGCACGCCCACGGTGCCCAAAGGCGCCAACTCGCGCACGCGCGCGGGAATCAGATGGTACCAGCCAATCACCACGAGCAAATCGGGCTGCCAGCTCGCCAGCGTTTGCAAAACGGCGTCGTCGAACTTGCGCGTGAAAGTCAAGATCGGAATGCCGAATTCACTTTGAAAATTCTGAAAGGAACGATGGCGGAGATTCCGCACTTTATCTTTGGCGTACGAAATTTCAAATTCCGGCAAGCCCGTGACAATGCCGCGCACCGGCAAGCCGGCGCGCACGATTTGATCGAGGCAATGCCAGCCCGTATCCGTGGTGCCGAAGAAGACGAGGCTCATGCAGGTAAAAAATCCCGCAACAAACCGGCCGCCAAATTCTCCCGTTGAATGTGCGCCGCCACCTCTTCAAAAAACGAGAGCGCGCCGTAACCGCTCCTGCGATACGGTGCCAATTTTTCCGGCTCCTGCTGATAAGGCTTGAAGGCTTGATAATGTTCCATGGACACTGTGTTCAAGTACAAATGAATGGGATGAAAATTGAAAATCAAACGGAAGTGCTCACGGGCGAATAGATTTGGCGAAAAGCGTGCTCCGGGTTCGAGTGTGAACCAGATATCGTCCTCCCAAAAAATCGGCAGGCGTAATAGGCCGTTGTGATAAACGAATGGCTGTGCCTGGGCATCTTTGTAACGCAGGAGGTTGCGGTCGTAACGCAGACCGAATTGCCGGAAGATCTGCAGCAAGGGCGTATTACTGGTCATGGCATGGCTGGATACGCCCGCCGCTTGCGGATAGAGCTGTTGCAGTGCTTTTAATTTGTCCTGGTATTTTTCGGGCGCGGTCTCATTAAAATTCGGATGCCAGCCGATTTCCAAGCTCCGGGCTTCAGGGTTGCACAGGGCTGCATAATATCCCGTGGTAAAAACCGTGCAGGGCAAATCGCGGTCGCGAAAAAGCGCAAGCGTAAATTCCAAGACTTCTTCCGCACACCAATCGGTATCTATCGTCAAGTAAATGGCACGCGATTTTGCCGTGGTCGCATTCATATTGTAAAAATGTTCGGGCCCATCAAAGCAACTGGCATCAAAGCCATAACCGGATTTTCTCCAGACATTTGGCCGCGAGGTAGCGCGTGCGGCAAAAATGGTCCTGCAGGTAATTTTCCCATTTTTCCGCCGTTTGCGTAAAGAACTCCTCCCGTCGCAGTCCGGCGAAAATGCGCAAAAGCTGCACGTGAATGCGAATATAGTCCGGAGAAGTCAAGCGACGGCTGTGGTGCAGATCGTAACGATTCCAATAGCCGGTGTCATAGCGCCAAAGATTGGCTTTGACGCCGGCGCAGCCTCTGTCAAAACATTCCTGCGCCCGCGCCTCCTGGAAATATTCCGCATAGTCATGCAAGCCCAGCAGCGCGAACAACATGCCGTTGAGGACGAGTGAGGGTTCGGCCGTGGTATATTCTTCAAAAGCCAGGCTGCCGTCGGGAAATGCGCGCGCCACGCCGCCCTCGTCCATGGAATAATAAAATGCCCGAACCGCCCGCCGGCCTGCAGCTTCATAAGCCGGGTGTGGAAAAAGTTGATGAATGCGCAACAGCAAAGAAATGCCCTGGCCCTGCGCCATCGCGGAAATCCAGGGTGCGACGGGTCCGTAAAAAGGCAAATCGAAGCGGTACACCCAGGCGCCGATGTCTCTTTTCCACTGCTCCAGGTTTTCGGCGAGCCAATCCGCCATGGTGCGCGCACGGGCGGCGGTTTGCGGATCCGGATTTTCGGCATGGCGCGATAAAAACGCCAAGCCGTATTGTGCAATCGTGATGGGATTGTAAACCCAGCGCCGCAAATGCGGATAAAAAACCAATGGCACGCCGCGCTCGTCGCGGCCGTAATCCGAAAAGTCTTCCGTGGGCGCGAAGTTGAAAGGATAGACCCAGGAGGGCTTGTGCTTATTTTGTTGATTGAACATGCGACCTGTCAAGCGCGCGCACGACGGCGTCATGCAATTGCGCCCGGAAAGACAAAATACACTTGTTCTCGCGCGTCGGATGCACGCGGTTCGAAAGCAAAATGACGAACAAGCCACGCGCGGGATCCGCCCAAATCGAAGTGCCGGTGAAGCCGGTGTGGCCGAAAGCAGAAGCGCTCATGAGTTTGCCCGCTGAGTTTTTGCCGTCGGCCGTGTCCCACCCCAAAGCGCGACTGCTGCCCGGCGGCAATTCCTGACGTTGCGTGAATCGTGCGATGGTTTCGCGTTTGAGCAGTTTCGTTTCGTTGACGCTGCCGCCCTGCAGCAACATCTGCATGAAAATAGCGAGATCGCCGGCCGTAGAAAAAAGCCCCGCATGCGCGGAAACGCCGCCGAGGGCGAAGGCATTTTCATCGTGCACCACGCCGTGCACGAACTTTCCGCGCTTGCCGGCGGGCCAGGTCTCTGCTTCCGTGGGTGGAATGCGACTGCGCCAATTGGCCGGCGGATTGTAGCGCGTGTGTTGCATATGCAAAGGCTCGAAAATTTCATCGCGGCAGAGCGCGTCGAGCTTTTTGTTGGAAATACGTTCGAGGATCTTGCCCAACAGAATAATGCCCAAATCGGAATAGACGGTTTGGGTGCCGGGCGCATACGCCAGCTCTTCCTGCAAGATCGCGGCCACAATTTCGGCGGGCGATTTGTCTTCCAAGAAATATTTGCGATAGGCGGGCAAACCCGAAGAATGCGTGAGCAAATGCCTGATCGTGACTTGGCCTTTGTTCGCGCCGGTGAAATCAGGAAAATAGTTCTGCACGGGCCCGTTCAAATCCAACAACCCTTTTTCCTCCATCAGCATGCACGCCGTAGTGGTGGCGACGACTTTGGTCAAAGACGCCATGTCAAAAATGGCGTCGCGTGGCATGGGATGGTCAAATTCTTCATATCCGAATTTACCGAACGCCTCGTGCATGGCGACGGCCCCCTGGCTGGAGACGAGCAACACGGCGCCGGGGAAAACAGAATCGCGCACGGCGGTTTGCATCAAGATACGCACGCTGTCCAAGCCTGAAGTGTCAAAACCGGCGCGCGAGAGATGGCTTTCACGAGGGGCTGCCGGTGAAGCCATGATGGCCGCCGCGGAGCAGGTCGCATGCGCGAGAAATAATTCCAGCGTGAATAATGTGACGATTGCAGAGCGAGGCATTAAATTCGGCATATGAGATATTGCGTTCTGCAGAAGGGATGAATCATTTCAGAATCGCATGCAGTTCTTGCCGCACGCGCTCATAAACCTCGCGCAGCGGCAAACCGTGTGCGCGCGCCAGGCGTTGGCATTCTTCGAATTCCGGCGAGAAAGACCTGCGGTCACCCCATTCCGCGATTTTGACCCGGATCTCGCCCAATGAAGTCATGCGCTTTTCCTGCCAGCGATGCAATTTGCGCCGGTCCACCGGCAGCAAGCGCACACCCAGCGTCGTGGTCTCGGTGTAAATCACACTGAGCAGGTCGTCGATTTTTTGCGCGGGCGACAACACCGATAACATGATGCCGGGCCGGCCTTTTTTCATGATGATCGGGCAGAGGAACGCATCGTGCGCGCCGCTTTCCAGCAAGCGCTCGATCACGAACGGAAAGATTTCCGGGTTCATGTCGTCGATGTTGGTTTCGATCATGGTGACGCCGTCGCCTTGCGCGCCGGTTGCTCTTTCACCCACGAACAAACGCAACAGGTTGGGCACGGTTGGGAATTCGCGCCCGCCCGCGCCGTAGCCGATTTTCTGGATCTCAAAGTCGCCATGGTCATAGGGTGATGCCAGGGTGGTGAGAATCGCCGCGCCGGTGGGCGTAAGCAATTCAAAATCGACGGGCCCGGGATGCGCCGGAAAGCCCTGTATCAACTCCGCGGTGGCCGGCGCCGGGACGGGCATGACGCCGTGCTCGCAACTGACCGTGCCACCGCCCAGAGGAAAACTTGAAACAAAGATTTTTTCGATCTGCAAATAGTGCAATCCGGCCAAGGCGCAAACGACGTCTGCAATGGCATCCACGGCGCCGACTTCATGAAAGTGAATTTTTTCCGGAGTCGTGTCATGCACTTTGGCCTCGGCAACGGCGAGGCGCTTAAAAACTTGATTCGCGTTCTCCCGGACGGCCTCAGTAAGCAAGGCCGCATCGATAATCTTTTGAACGTGATGCAAATGCCGATGCTTCTTCTCAGGCGGAAAAGCAACCTGCACCTTGGTGGCAGATATGTCATTGCGCTTGACTTTTGCCGCGCTGAGGTGCAAGTCCGGAATCTGCAGGGCGGCGGCGGTTTGCCGCAAATGCTCTAGAGGCACACCGGCATCCACCAGCGCGCCCAGAATCATGTCGCCGCTGGCGCCGGCGATACAGTCAAAGTAAGCGAGACGCATTTTTCAATCACGAATGAGTTGAAAATTTTGAACACTGAAAACCCTGGCAAACAGAGCAGGTTTTTCGCCCATGGAAATTGAACTCCCACGGAATCGATCTCAAGAAATACTTCCGTGGGAGTTCTACTTCCGTGGGCGATTTTTCTCGCCGGTTTGAATCCCGAATAAGTCGGGATTCGCTAAATCTTTACGAGAGAATATCGAAGATCGAGAATTGAAGATCGGGTAGAGATATGAGCGGTCGCCGTTACAAGGGACGCGCCACAATCAACGATCTACGGCCTTCGATCTTCGATCATCTATTTTCAATCACAATACCTACCACCTGATCGCCGCGCTCGCCCAGGTAAAACCGCTGCCGAAAGAAGCGAGAATCACCAGATCGCCGGTTTTGATCCGGCCTTGCTCCAGTGCTTCGTCCAGCGCAATGGGAATCGACGCGGCCGTGGTGTTGCCGTAGCGCTGAATATTGCTCACCACTTTCTCCGGCGGCAATTCCAGGCGCTGCGCCACGGCTTCAGTGATGCGCAAATTGGCTTGATGTGGGATGAGCAGGCTGATATCTTTCAGCGTGAGCCCGTTCGCCTCGAGGGCTTCATGAATCACCTGCGGAAACCTGGTGACGGCGTGCTTGAAAACTTCGCGGCCGTTCATTTGCGGATAGCACGACCCATCCTCGAGCATGTCCGGATAGAGCCGTGGAATATGGCGGCTGCCGGGGTTTTCCGCCCATAATTCCTGCGCGTAACGGCCGTCAGCATGCAGATGAGTGGAGAGCACGCCGCGGCCATCTTCACAGGCTTCCAGAATGGCGGCGCCGGCGCCGTCGCCGAACAACACGGCGATGTGCCGGCCACGCTCGTTGAATTCCAAGCCAGTCGAGTGGACTTCCGCACCGACCACGAGCACGCGTTTGTAGGTGCCGCAGCGAATAAAAGCATCGGCAACCGCCAGGCTGTAAACGAACCCCGTGCATTGTGTGCGCACATCCAGCGCGCCGATCCCGGACACGCCGAGCAATTTTTGCAGAAGACAGCCGGAGCCGGGGAACATGTAATCCGGACTGAGGGTAGCGAAGACGATGAAGTCAATATCCGCGGGTTGCAGGCCCGCGCGCGCCAGGGCGATTTTTGCTGCGGCATAGCCGAGATCCGAGACCCCAACTTCCTCCGTTACGAAATGCCGCTGCTCGATGCCGCTGCGTTCGCGAATCCATGCGTCCGTGGTGGGCACCATTTTCATCATGTCATGATTGGTGACGACGTTCTCCGGCACATATCGCCCGGTGCTGATGATGCGGCTGCGAATCATAATTTTGCTCCTCCTCTGGAGAGGTAATGGAAGTTGGGCTCAAGTACTTTGTCGTGATCAGGAAGCAGCAGCGCTGCCCGCGTGCTTCCTCGCCGCGGAACCGGGTGCAGGTTCCTGTGCTGCGATGAAACGCGCGAACAAACCGGGATAGAGAACGTGTTCGACGAACAGATAAGCCGGCAGAATGTAAAGCACGCCGATGATCAAATCAACAACATAGTGTTGGTTCAAGCTCACGGCAGCGAACCAGACGGCCAGCGGGTACAACGCCAGCCCCGGTCCGCCGCGGCGAAATTTTTTGTAGGCGAAAAAAGAAAGCACCACCGGATACGCGCCGTGCAACGAAGGAATCGCGGCAAAGTGATTGGAATTGAAAGAGTCCCATAACGTGGTGAAGAACGAAACGCCGAGCAAGCGATCGAGATCGATCATGCTGCCCGCGCTCGTGCCCCAAAAACTCGAATTCGGTTCGGGCTGGACAAAGCCATAGTTGTAAACGTACCACGGCGGCGCGGTGGGGTAGATCATGAACGTGACCAGCGCGCAAAAATTCAAAACGGTGAGCGTGTAGGTCAGTTTGTAAAACAGCGGCCGGTCATTGGTGGTATGCCAGAAAATCCAGCCCAGCACGATCGGAATGACGAAATGCAACAAATAAAAAAAGCCGCAAATCGAATCGATCGGAGATTTCAGCGGCTGCCACCACGGCTGTTGCCGCAGGATTTGCAGGTCAAATGGCGGCATGGTGAGGCCGGGCATGCGGCTGCAAAGCCACAATTCCAGGCGATAGGGCGAGGCAACGTTGATGGTGCCGCGCACGGAATCCGCCACTCCGCGCATCATGTCATAAGCCACCCAAAACGCAATGAAGGGCAGCCAGTCGATCAAAAAGCGTTTCGCGCGCTGTTTGCCCAGCACAAAGGAAAAAAGCACCAGCGCCAAAAAAACGTGATCCGGCCGGAGGTGGATAACTTGGTTGATGAGAACAAGATAAATGATGATCCCGGTCAAAATATAGATCTTCCAGTGATGGTCGGGATGTTGGAGTCTGGCTTGCAGGTCGCGCCAGCGGTTGTGTGCGGCTTGATCAGGCATGGGGCAATCCGTTTTTCAATCATCAGCGGACCAACGCTCAGCCGGAACCCGGTAAACAACAGGCGGCCATGTTTGTCAAAGCAAGAACTGCCGGCGGTAAGCGGGTGGCCAAACTTTCGATTTCGGAGGTTTTAGTTGAGATGTGAATCAAAAGTGCTGAACAACTTGAGGATTTCTTGGGGCGTGGAGGCGGTGAGCAGGCGGTCGCGGAATTCGTTGCGGCGTAAGAGGCGGCACAGGCGTGCGAGAATTTGTAGGTACAGGTTGGCCTCGTCTTTGGGCGTGCCCATCATAAAAATGAGCTGTACCGGGTCTGCGTGATTCGCTGTGAATGGGATGCCGTGCTGCGCGCGCGCGAAGACGATCACCGGCCGGCGCACGCTGCGGGTGCGCGTGTGCGGCAGCGCGACCCCTCGGCCGATGGAAGTCGGCTCGATCGCCTCGCGCGCCAGTACTTCTTCGAGAAATGCCGCGGGGTCGGCGATCAGTTTGCTTGCAGCCAGGCTGGAGACCATCTGGTGGAAAGCCTCCGCCTTGTTTTGGGCCTGCAAATCGAGAATGATCAAATTCTCGGATAAGTAATCGGACAGTTGCACAGAGAAAACTCCAAAGTCCATTTTAGTCGATGCCGGTAAGACCTCACCATCCTAGACTTTCCTTCTCTCTGAGGCGCGATCCATTCTCTCCTCTGCTCCTGAAATGATCAACGCGCTGTGAGCGGGTTGAGTTTTTTTTCCTCCTTGGGTGATCAAGTTGTCGAGCTGCTGGCAATGCGCTGCAGCTTTAATCTCTGAAACTGTATGGGTAGTTTTAGAACCGATTTTCGCTGAGGTCAATATAGGCGCGCGCGGACAAAGAATCAACTGTTTTGTCGCATCTTTGATACCGCCATTGACTTCTACAAACTCCGTTGCATGCCACGCGATTTATTTACTCTCTCCCGCGGGCAACTGCGGAGGCAGATGAAGAGACTGTCTTATTTCAGAAACCGGAGTGGCCGCCAAGAAAATTTGGCCGTGATCAAATCACGAATCGCCTTCAGGTGCTCTTCGGCAGCGCGCTGGCCTTCCGTGATGAGGGGGTGCAGCAGTTGAAATTCCGACCAATGCGTTTCCCCGACATTCGGGCGAATGGCGACATCCGCGCCTGCCATCAGCAGATGCGTGAGCTTGCGGCTGGTGATGGCGTTCGCGCGAAAAATGACGTCGATCACATTTTCCGTTTCGACTCCGTTATTCACGCTCTGGCCCACATCAACGGCGATCACTACTTCCGCGCCCAGCTCGCGGCAGGCCTGCACCGGCACGGGCGCGACCACGGCGCCGTCGATCAACAAGTAGTCGCGCGACCGCACCGGCGGCAAGAACCCGGGAATCGACATGCTGGCTCGCGCCGCGCCGCGCAAGCTGCCTTTATGAAATGTAACTTCCTTGCCCGTTTTCAAATCTGTCGCGACGCACACAAATGGCAGACGCAAATCGGCGAAGGTTTTATCCGGCAAAATGAAGTCAACCGCTTTGGCCGCGCGCCAGCCGCCCACCAGCGACAGGCGGCTGTAAGCCAGATTGATCACCAGCCGGTCCTTCATATATTCCGCGACTTGCGCGAAAAAATTCTCCGCCGGTTTTTTCTTTTTGAATAAAGTCAGCCCGCTTTCGTAAAACGCCGGGCTGCGCACGAAGGCTTCGGCAGCATTTTTCAGTTTTTCTGCATCCGGTTCGAGCGCGTAGGCCGCACCAATCAGGGCGCCAATGCTCGTGCCGGCGATGAGATCAATGGGAATGCCATGCGCCTCCAATACTTTGAGCACGCCAATATGAGCGAGTCCACGCGCGCCGCCGCCGCCTAGAGCCAGGCCGACACGCGGGCGCCTGCGCCAACGTTTCAGCAAAGTCATAGAGTGCGCAATGCCTATTAATGTCTTCGTGCTGATTTGAGCTTCGCCAGCAGTTTTCGCCCGTAGCTTTGCATGGCCGGGCTGCCGGTGTGCGCCAAGGATCTGATTTTTTGACAATCACCGGTCGCAGACGCTTATCTTTCTCCGCAATATCGGCCATAGCTTGCAGGACAAATGTCTTCACCATTCTGGTTTTAGCTTGCTGATATTCCTCGCGCACACGCACGAGGGCGCGGCATTCATGCGCATTCCATTCCAGTCACGAGAACAATGGCGTAGCGCGCCTTATCGCAAAAACAGCAGTTTTTTCATTTGCGTTTGCAGCGGCGTGTCGAGCACGTAAAAATAGACGCCGCTGGACACCAGGGCGCCGCGATCATCGCGGCCATCCCATTGTGGGCTGTAACGGCCCGCCGGCCGCGTGGCATTCACCAGCTCGCGCACTTGTTGGCCCAGCAGATTATACACACGCAACCGCACTTGCGCCTGGGTCGCGAGCGCGAAAGTGATCGTCGTGGCCTGCACTTCCGAGAAACGGAAAGGATTGGGCAGATTTTGCTGCAGCGCGAAAGTCGCAGGTTGCGGATCGGGATCCGTGCGAATGTCCGTGCGAATCAGCAGGGAGTTCTGCGGCGCGTCTTTGGGATAGGTGACATTGCCGAAGCCATTGTCCGTCGCGGTAAAATAAACCTTCACATAAGCCGTATCCGTGACCGGCTTCGGGATTTGCCCGGAATAAGAAATCGAATCCACCTGCACCAGCGCTGCGGTGAAGAAGTTGTTGCTGTTGCGCTCGGCATAGTGCACTTTCACACTGTTTGGGTCGACGCCCGCGCGAGAAAGAATGCGAATCGTGATGCCCAGCACCCCGCTTTGACTGTTGTTCACGGCTGGAACATTGCTGAATGCCGGGCCGAAAGCCGTAACCGCATCGCGTGCACGGACGATGCCGAAGCCGAAATCGTTGTCCGGAGACTGCGCACGATCCGCGGTGCTGTGCAGGGCATTGAGCATTTGTTGTGGCGTCAATTCCGGATGGGCCGACAGAATCTGCGCGACCACGCCGGCGACGAGCGGACAAGAAAAAGAAGTGCCACTGCTGAACGTATAGTCCGATATGGTGGTGGAAGCCACGGTGCGCACACCGGTGCCCATGGCCATGACGTCCGGCTTGAGGCGGCCGTCGGCCGTCGGCCCGCGGCTCGAGAACCCCACCAATCCGCCGTTTGCGCTCACCGCGCCGACGGCAATCACGTTCGGGCCGTCGGCCGGCGCGGTGATGATGCCCCAGGAGTCATTGCCTTCGTTGCCGGCGCTATTGACGACAATGACGCCTTTGCTGGCGGCAATTTCAGCGGCTTGGGTAATGATGGCGGTTTTGCCATCCATCTGCGCGGGAGTGTAACTCACCTGGCCGGCGTCGAAAGTGCTGTATCCCAAAGAAGTGGAAGTGACGTCTACGCCTTGCGCTTCCATCCATTCGATCGCTGCCGCCCAAAAGTCTTCCTCGGCATGTGTTTCCGAAGAGACATTTTCGGTTTTCGCCAGTAGATACTGCGCTTCAAAGGCCGGCCCGATCAACTCGCCTGCCTTGAACCCCGCGATGGTTGACAGCGTTTCCGTGCCATGGTCATCTTGATCACTACGATCGCCCGGCTCATTGCGCGTGACCGGGTCGTTTTTGACGAAATCAAATTCACTGATCACGGCGAGGCGATCAAACGCTTCGTGATCTTGCCAGCGGAATCCGGAGTCCAGCATGCCCACCAAGACGCCGTTGCCGGTGATGCCGGCGTCGTGTAAATTCGCCGCGCCGATTTGTTCCATTTGTGCCAGCGAAGCGCCGTATGCGAAACGATGCGACGCATTGCTCTTTGCCAGCGGCGCACTGGGCGCCGCCGCTTTGCTAACCGGTGGAATGCGCAAGCGCGCCACGGCTTGCACCGCGGCCACGAATGGCAACTCTTGCAGTATTTGTAAATGCTCGCGCCCAGCTATGATGCTCACCGCATTCAGCCAGCGCGAACGCACCACCGGTCGCAGACCCAGGCGGGCCAGTTCCTCGAGATAGGCCGGATAGATATCGACATCCGTCATCTCC
>JBIOXB010000088.1:0-19747 GCA_044869275.1 bacterium | reverse complement strand
CCTCCTCGAGATAAACGCCGCGCTCCAGGTCTTCGCGATAAATGTCCGGGACGGGCAATTGCCATTTGCGAAAGTGTTTCGAGAACGCCAGAAAAGCGAGGTTTTCGGCGCGGTCGGCATTGTAAATGCCGATCGCGGTCCTGGATTCGCCCTGCAGGCGAAAAATTCTGCGCTCGGAGCCATGCGCCTGCAATTCCACCGTGCGCCGGGGCGCTGCGCCGGCGTGCTGTTCATAAAGGGCGGCTAAGGCGGTGAGAAATTCCATGCATCAGGCGAATGATCATTTCAAACGAGAGCGGGCCAAAGGCTGATCGGCGTGCGGCGGCAAGAAAGTAAAGGCCGAAGCCAAGAAAAGCAAGCTGAAGATTGGTGCAACAGGCAAAACTACGCCAACAACAGGCGCAAATACGTCAACGGCGAAGCCAGCTCCGCGCGCGGGGTTTCGTTCGCCATCATGCTCGAAATCCAATGCGCGACCTCGAGACTTCTCGCCGCCTTGCCCACGACGAAATTGAGCAGGGGTTTGATGCGGCCGATGCGCTGCAGCAGGTAACTGGTTTTCAATTCATTGCCGATTTCCTGCCACAGGAGCTCCGCATATTCGCCCAGACTTCCGGCGTCCAGCGCGTTCTCGGCGCAGGCGCGCGCCAATACTCTTGCCGCGATTTCGCCCGAAACCATGGCATTGCCAATGCCTTCGCCGGAGAATGGATCGATCAGTCCCGCCGCGTCGCCAAGCAGCAAAAAACCCTCGCCGTGGATCCGGCGGCGCTTGCTGCCCAGGGGCAAATTCCAGCCGCGAATGCCGCCCACCAATTCCGCGCGCGCAAATCTTTCTTTGAAAACCGAGGATTGTGTGGCTTGCACATGCGCCTGCCGCAAATTGAGGCCGCGTTTTTTCAATTCTGAATGCAGCATGCCGATGCCGACGTTCGCCCAGCCCTCTTCCAGCGGAAAAATCCAAAAATACCCCGGCGACACTTCGTCGACAAAATGAATCTCGATATAATCGGTGAGATCGGGTAGGCCGCGATAGTAGCCGCGGGTGGCCACCACCCAATGCTCGGAATCGTGCTCGTACAAGCCGGTTTGGCGCGCGACGATGGAATCAAATCCGTCCGCGCCCACCACCGCTTGCGCATGAAAAGTTTGTGTGGCGCCGCCGCCCATCCCCTGTCCCGTGACGCCTATCACTTTTCCGCCTTCGCGCAACAGGCCCTGGACGACGAATTCCTCCAGGCATTTCGCCGCGGCGGACTTTGCCGCGGAAAAGAGAATGTTGTCGAATACCATGCGCCGGCAAACGTAGCCCATGCTCTCGCGCCGCGCATTGGGCGGGGTGAAGGAAATCCGCGCCACCTTGCCATTGGGCGCGGAGAAATGCACGCCGCGCGCTTCCACTTGCGGCTCCAGGCGCAGCCGCTGTTCCAAGCCAAGGTCGCGCAGCACGCGCACGCTCTTGCCGGAAATGGCGTCGCCGCAGATTTTGTCGCGCGGGAACCGGCTTTTTTCCAACAATAACATGCGCAAGCCGTGGCGCGCGCCATACAAAACGGCAGCGGCACCCGCCGGGCCGCCGCCCACGACAATCACATCATATTCGTGCGCGGTTGACAAAAGATCCTCCTCGGAAAAAATTTGCCTATGATAGCGATTCGAATTTTCGAAAGCAAGCGCCATCGCGATTTTCTGCTTGCGCATGTGAAAGGGTTTTCTTACTTCTGCGCTGAGCTTTTATGCTTGAATTGGCAATGCCGCGGAATTGAACAAACGAGAGGCCAGAAAAATGAAAGACAGAAATATGGCAATGAACCTTATGAAAAATCGCATGCGTTTTTCAATCATTCTTGTGACGATTTTGGTTGCGATCATGGAGTCGCCGGCCCAAAACGTGCCGGTCTGGACCACTCTGCCCAACGCGCCCGTGGTGGCGAGGCATAATGATGCCTATTTCGTCAATCCCGACACCGGCTGGATCGTGAACGGCGACGGCCAGATTTACCGCACGAACAACGGCGGCGCGGCGTGGCAGTTGCAATTCGTGAGCGGCACCGCGCATTTTCGCTCGGTTGGTTTTTTGAATGAGCTCGAAGGCTGGGCAGGCAACGTGGGCGTGGGAGAATTCGGCGCCACGGACCCCAATGTGTTCTATCGCACCCGCAACGGCGGCCAGAGCTGGCAAGCCTTCAGCCAGTTTCATGGCCCGGCCCCGGCGGGCGTTTGCGGCATGCACGTGGTCAACGACTCGACCATTTGCGCGGTCGGCCGCGTGCGCGGGCCGAGCTTCTTCGTGCGCACCACGGACGGCGGTGCGAGGTGGACTTCCAAAGACATGCGCGAATACGCCGCGGGGTTGATCGATGTCTATTTCATTCATCCCGACACCGGTTTTGCCGTGGGTTTGACCAACGTCGTGCACGATTTTTCCAGCGGCGTGGTGCTGTTCACCAGCGACGGCGGCAATACCTGGGAAAGGCGCTTCGTCACCGCGCGCATGGGCGAATGGTGCTGGAAGATTTCTTTTCCCTCGCGCAAAACTGCCTATGTTTCTTTGCAGCGCAACAGCCTGTCGCCCATTTATTTCTTAAAGACGGCCGATGGCGGCAATACCTGGCAAGAAAAGTTGTTTTCAACCAGTTACTATTTTGTGCAGGGAATCGGCTTTATCTCGGAGTCGAGGGGATGGGCCGGCGGCAACAGCTCGTTTCCGACTTATGAAACCAGGGACGGCGGCGAGACCTGGCGCTCGGCAGGCTTTGGCACGCGCGTCAATCGCTTTCGTTTTTTGAACGATTCACTCGGCTACGCCGTGGGCCAGAGGGTTTACAAATATGCCAAAGCCGGAGCGGTCAGCGTGCAAGATCGCGCGGACGAATCCGCGTGGCAATATGCTTTGAGCCAGAATTACCCCAATCCTTTCAACCCCAGCACGACGATTCGCTTTCAATTGTCCGAGCGCATGTTCGTCAGCCTGCGCATCTATGATGTAAACGGCCGGCAGGTCAAAGAAGTCATGCAGCGCGTGTGTGAAGCGGGAGAAAACGTGGTGACCTGGAAGGGCACGGACGATCACGGCAAGCCGGCGCGCTCGGGCACGTACGTTTACAAGCTGGAAGCGGGAGAGTTGTTGGAAGTGAGGAAAATGGTTTTGGTAAGATAAGGACAATTGGCCTCTACGCTCCTCAACAAAAAATGTGTAATTTAGATTGTGCTTGCTAAAGGCTCGAGCGGAACGAGCCAGCAAGGTTGCTTTGGCAACAAACCCTTGCTTTTCATGAGGGTTTTTGCAAGGTTCCGAGGTGATTTCTGAAAGTTTTGTGTTTCACTTTCTGATATGTGAAATCGAAGACGCGTTAGGGTCGCACGAAACCGAAACAATTTTGTGGCAAATAGAAAAGTACGGATGTAAATTTGAATAAGGATTCGTCAGAGAAGTAATGGTGAGTAAACATGAAATTGAGAGCAGTCATTGAGCCAGCAATCGCCTTTTTGCCATCATTGGTTCTGTCGCCGGCTTATTCAACGACGGATACTTGGATTAGAAGCTATGATATGTTTGACCTGTCTTATCCACATGCAATCCTGCAAACTTCGGACAAGGGATACATTGTAACGGGCACTGCCTCGGCGAATAACGGAGATTTCTTTCTCATCAAGACAGATGGACTGGGTAATGAAGATAATCTTTCATCTAAAAGTACGAATTATCAAAATTATCCGAATCCATTTAATTCAAGTACTAGGATTTCTTATTCATTATCACATGCCGAGTTTGTCACTTTAAAGATCTACGATCTGCGTGGGAAAGAAATCACCACAATTGTCGGTGAACATCAGGATCAGGGCAACTACACGTACGATTTTGATGCGAGTGCTTTTTCTGCCGGCATCTATTTCTACAGACTACAAGCTGGTAGCTTTGTGCAGACGAAGAAAATGACACTTGCCAAATAGGTCAAATCGCCCAACACGATGCTCCAAGCGGGAGTGGCCAATAAATAGCGCATCGAGCAAAAGTCGAACGATACCTCCAAGATATTTTCTGATAAATTGCTGATGGCAAAACGTTTTTTGAAGCAAGAACAGCGGTTCAGTGGCTCACCGGGGTGTGTTATGAACAAGAGAATTTTCAATATCGCCATTATGATTGGGTTTTCTTTCGCTGCCTGCAGGCAAGACCAGTCTCGGGAGATGTCCACGCCGGCTGTTGCTCGCGCACCACGAACCTCGGAACAAGTTTTAAAAGACTCAGCAACAGCGCCTTCGGAACTGGCGACCAAGGACTCGACGGGTGCCAGCCTTTGTGATGATTATGTTGTCAATGGACTACTTCCTGCAGGCGAAACACAAGCTGTAATCACAGCAAAACTGGGTGCACCAAAGGAAATCCAGCGACGAGCTATAGCCAATAAGTACGCACCAGAAGTTGCCGACACTTTAGTGTCTCTGTACTATGCTGGTATTCAGTTCGAGTTCTACAGGATGCATGAAGGCACTGAGTACTTGAATCGAGTGCTCGTAAGCGACAATCAATATCTCAAATATCCCAATTTGGGAATCGGAGCAGCAGATACGACGATCTTACGATCTCTTGGAGAGCCTCATTCAACTTCAGAAGATGAGTACGAGTATGTATGTAATGGCTGTCCTGGCCCGGAAGAGCCCGTATATTTCGTCTTCCAAGATGGATATGTACGGAGAGTTGAATTCACGCACTATATTGATTAGCCTTAGAAGGAGGAAAATGGGGATATGTTGATCGCAAGGGAAAGATTGTGATCCCGATAAAGTTTGAGGCGGCGGGGCAATTCGACAATGGCAAGGCCCGAGTCATGTTAGAGGGCAAATGGATTTTTGTCAATAGAAGAGGCGAGATTATACATTAACCTTTGTCAGTTGCTATCCGAAAGGAAACCCAATCATGAGAGCGACAACGACACAAGGTCGCGAGATCGACCTGAAACAGGAGTCAATCGACGGTTTAAAGATGCGTCACCGCGGACCGGTGTTCCTGCCTGGCGACGCCGGTTATGAGGATTCCCGCACCGTCTGGAACGCCATGATCGACAAGAAGCCCGCAGTCGTCGCGCGCTGCCTCGGCACCGCCGACGTGATGGCGTGCGTGCAGTTTGCGCGCGAAAACGACCTCCTGCTCTGCATCAAAGGCGGGGGACACAACATCGCGGGCCTGGCCACCGCCGACGGCGCGCTGATGCTCGACATGTCGCTCATGCGCGGCGTATGGGTGGACCAAAAGAGCAAAGTCGCCCACGCGCAGGCCGGCTGTTTGCTTGGCGACCTGGATCGCGAAACGCAATTGCACGGCCTCGCCGCCGTCCTCGGTTTCGTCTCGCTTACTGGCATCGCCGGACTCACTCTGGGCGGTGGTTTCGGCTACCTCACGAGGCGTTGGGGTTGGACGTCGGACACTGTGCTCGGAATGAATGTGGTGACTGCCGACGCACGGCTGGTGCGGGCGAGCAGCGAGGAGAACGCGGATTTGTTCTGGGGGCTGCGGGGCGGTGGCGGGAACTTCGGTGTCGTGACCGGCATCGATTACGTGCTTTACCCTGTCGGTCCGGAGGTCGTCGGTGGCATCGTAGCCTGGCCTGCAAGCGCAGCGCCGCAGGTGCTCGAATTGTACCGGACGCTCGCCGAGAAGGCGCCACCCGAACTCACGCTCGTCGCACTCATGCGCCTGGCGCCCCCCGCGCCATGGTTACCGAAGGACATGCATGGGAAGCCGATTGTGGCGTTGCTCGCCTGCTACAGCGGGAAACCTGAGGAGGGCGAGAAGGCCGTCGCCCCCATCAAGTCGTTCGGCAACCCCATCGGCGATGTGCTCGTGCGCCGTCCGTACGCGCAGTTGCAGTCCCTGCTCGACGCCACGCAGCCGAAGGGGCGGCGTTACTACTGGAAGAGCGAATACCTCGCGCGCATCGAGCCGACTCTGTGTGAGAAAGTCATCACGCATGCGGCAAGAATCCCCTCGCCGCACTCGGCCGTGATCCTGTTCCAGATCGAAGGTGCTCTCAACCGGCTCGAGGAGGAGCACTCACCCGTCGGTAACCGCGGCGCTCGTTACGTGCTCAACCTGTCGGGCTCGTGGGAGCAGGCGGCCGAGGACAGGACGAACATCGCATGGGCACGCGCGGCGTGGGACGACATGAAATCGTTCTCCACCGGCGGCACGTACATCAACTTCCTGACAGAGGACGAAGGTCCCGAGCGCACCAAGGCCGCGCTCGGCAAAGCACTCCAACGGCTTGCCGAGGTCAAGGCGAAATGGGATCCGCAGAACGTGTTTCGCACCAACCGGAACATCAAACCGGTCTAGGCACGGTGTCTAACTCGGCATCGGAATTCAGCGGTCGTTGCCAGATCCTTCTTTCACCCGTGTGTCGGTCGCGATCCAGTTTACCTCCCAAGTCTTGCCTCCATCATCCGAGAATGCCTGTTCAAATCGGCAAGAATTGGGAGTAATGTCCGAAATAACAAATCGAACAAGAATGGCGCGGCCATTAAGTGTCTCCTGGTTGAAAAACTCGCCGCGCCCATTTTTGAAGTCACCGATCGTGGGCGGGCTCATCGTACCACTGTGACTGCTGGCGAAATTGAGACTCCACTGGCGGGATTCGGGATTGTATAGACGCAGGCTCAGGCCTTCGAAGTGGCCTGCTGGGCCATCGGCCACGAGCTCCACCAGATTGGCGCGGCCATTCCAAACCTTAATGACAACGGTGGTGCCCTCATATTCGACCCAGGTCGTGGAGCCGGTGAGGGGATGCAGGAGCCGCCTGAGGTGAGTTTTCCAGGTACCAATCTCGAAGTCAAAATCGTGTTGGCCATCCCGTGCCGTCGGGGCGTGTTGCACGCCTGTTCCTGATGCCTCTGACTTCTGCTGTGCGAGTCCCAGAGGGGGTCGCAAGAAGAAAACCAAGGAGCATATGTGGAGAAAAGTTCGCAAATGTTTGGACGCGTTCTCCCCGTGCAGTTCCGGGAAGATCTCTTGGCGGATGCAGCACTTTCCGTTCAAAAACTGCTTTTGCAAGATGATTCCATAGCTTCGAAATGCAACGATCATGGATGACCTCCTCCGGCGGTAAGTAATACTGTGATCTACAACCTTGTTCACAAGCAATATAATCTAACCTATGAACTCGATCAAGAAGGTACCTGCAGGTAACCATACTCGTCCGCGGCGTCGCAATGCGGTCGGTGGATGTCCGTTGACTGCCGCACTGGCTGCCATCGGCGGTAAATGGAAATTGATCATCGTCTACTGGCTGGCACAATCACCGCAGCATTTCGCGGCTCTGCGCAGGATCATGCCCGGCATTTCGCAGAAAGTGCTTACGCAGCAGCTCCGTGAGCTCATGAGTGACGGCATCGTGCAGCGACAACCACAGGGCGCGATTCCAGCGCCGGTTGAATATTCGCTGACCGACTATGGTCGATCATTATTGCCTTTGGCTGAGGCCATTCGCCTTTGGGGCAGGGCGCATATGGAGCGCTTGGCCTATCAGCGACTATGAGCAGTTCATGACCGGCTGTAGGGCGCCAAATCAGCAGCGGCACCGTCCCGCAGAGACCTACGTCGGATTTTCAGCACGCGGAGCTTTGGTGCTCGCCTAGATCCATCGCAACGCCATTGAGAAACTGGAACCGGAGTAGAGTGAGTTGACCACGCGTATGTACGCAAGGAGACCCGATGACAACCCCCTGTTTGGATTTCAAATCCTTTGAATCGCAGTTCGAGCAACTCAAAAGCGAGGTGCAAGCGCACCGTGAGAGTCTGGAGGCCGAGCGCCGGCGTGGTGTGCAACTCGAGGAATTGGGAATGGGGAGCTCCGCTCGCCGTGGTGGACGAAGCCGGTCCCAATTTGAGCCTTTCCTATTGGGTCAACGGCCACTTTGTGCCCTCCAACAGCACCACCGTGGTCGCCGGCACGCCGGTTTGGATTCATGTCGTGGCAGAGTTGGAAGTCTTCGGACGCTCCGATCATGCTTTGGCGGAAGCGGACTTCTTTTCAGGTGCTGCCAGGTTCATCCGCGTTCCGGAAATTGAGGTGAGGCTCAACAACTTTTGAGTTGGATTTCGCAAAAGTAATGGAAAAGTCATGGCGAGGAGCGAAGCGGCGAAGCAATCTCTGATGCTCGAATTTGGTGGATGAGATTGCTTCTTTGGAAGCTTCAGGATGCTCCCAATCTAGAGGAGAAGCTCAAGGCATGACATGGAGGGAGAGCACAAAACTCTTGGCGCGCGACTTGTGCACTGGTCTCTGGCCAATATTCAATATGCCCTCGCCAAGCGCGCGTTTTTGTAATAGAACTCCAGAATATTTTGATACAACTTGCCCTGCATGGCTTGCATGGCCGCGCCCACCTGGCACATGCCCACGCCGTGTCCCCAGCCGCCGCCGCGAATGATGAACTTTTCCGCGCCGCCGTTCGTCCCGCTCGCGGTCTTTTCGATAAAGAACAACGCGCTGGGCAAAGGCGGCGTGGACAACGCCTGCCGGATATTTAACTCGCCGTTGATCTCAATGCTCTTTTTCGCGCCAACCACGCGCAACTGGGTCACTCTGCCCGAAACGCCGCGCTGCCGCAGCACGAAATCGAGCACAGTACCGAGATCTTCGTTGGTTTTTCGTTTGATGTTGCCTGCCACTTCCGCCGGGGAGAATTGTTTTTCCCAGCGAAAGTAGCCGCGTGCATATGCCAGGCTGCGCGGTGTATCGCCGTTGGTGATATTGCAATTCGCCTCGGAGGCTTCTGCCAGCCAGCGCTGTACGGCTTGATCTGAATTCAAGGGTTGATTTTGGCGCGAGCTTTTTTTGCCGTCAAAACGGCCGCGCAAATGCGGCTGCGCCTTGCCTGACCATACGGCCTCGTTGTTTTCAGTAAAGCCGCCGCACACACCGGCATAAGGCGCCGGCGCGATTTGACCGCCGTTTTTCAAGACCAGTCCCTTGGTGGCGCGAATGGCCTTATCGACGTTATCGGATTGACGGCTGGTGCCGGCATAAACCTGGCATCCCTCGTCTGCACAGATGTCGTAATCCTGGCGAGCGGTTGCTCCCAAGCGCTGCAACACTTCGCTGCGGCAAGCAATGGCCTGGGCCTTCAATGCCTCCATCGGAAAGCTCGCGCTCATTTCCGACGGCACCACACCGCGCAGATATTCTTCCACCGGCAAAATATTGATCGCCGAAACGCTTTGCCCGTTGTGCGTGAAGCGCATGCGGCCGAAATAATAACGCGCGGCCTCCCCGCTCAAGGCACTTTCATTGTCCGCCGCCGCCATGCGCGCGGCCAGAATCTCGAACCCGCTCGGGAAAATGAAACTTTGCTGGCCGCCGAGTTCGCGCATTTCCAACGAAGGCGCCGCGGTTCCAGCCGCAGCCGCGCGCACGCGCCATTTCTTGCCCAAGAGATCCTGCGCAAGCATATTGCCCTGCCCCGCACGAATGGAGAACTTTTCGGGAATGTTCAAATAAATTTTCTGATGTTTGAGCAGCAGGCCCACGCGCACTTCCGGTTCTTTGTCGTAATATTTCACCGGCGGCGCGGGTTGCATACAGGCTTGCCAGTGCAGCACGGCGAGGGCGCTGGCAGCCAGACGCGCGATATTGAGAATCAAATCACGGGAGGTTTTCATGTCTCACAGCCAAATTGTTACCTTAGCCTTTATACCCGGTTCTCGATGTCATTCAGAAGGAATCAGCTTGTGTGAAAACGTTTGGTTTCAACGCCGGCTGAGCTTGTCGAAGCCGGATTCTTGAGCTTAGCACCCTTCGACAAGGTCCCTTCGACAAGCTCCCTTCGACAAGCTCAGGGTGCGGCATTCTCAAGTTTTCACACAGTCCGAATCTTGTGACGCGCAAGCACAGTGCTCGATTTTACCAAGATCCCGCAACGGCGGGATGACATGGCGGAGGGTATAGTTCTTAAGCCAACAACGCACTCGCATGAAGTCGCATGGCGAGGCGCTCAACAAAACATGGGTTGCACTGGTCTTTACAAAATAGTCACGCGAACCGCGCCGTGCAAGCGCAAATTTACTCCTTGCCTTTCCTGCTTGCTGTGCTTATGTTTGTGACACACAGGTGCCCGACGTGCGTTCAGCGGAACGTGCCACCGGGAGAATAGGGAATGCCGTGCGAATCGGCAACTGCCCCGCAACTGTAAGCAGCGCGTTGTCCGGCTTCTCGCCACTCTCAGCACGAGGGGAAGGCGAAAGAAAAATCCGGGCTGCAAGTCAGGAGACCTGCCTGTGATTGCATCTCCATGAGGAGTGTTTCAATCCTCAATTGGAGAGCCTTCGCGGGAAGGTTATATCGGCGGTCGAGCTATCCCCATCCCGAGAAGGCGTGGGGATTTTTTATTCCCATGCCCTCACTCCCCGAAGTCTCTCCTGCACCTGCGCCCAGCAGATCGCTGCAGGGGCGCTTCATTTCTTTCCAAGGAGTTTTTATGTTCAGAAGTGCCATGGTGAGCGCCATGCTCACGCCCTTTCTATTTGCTCCGGCGCTGCGCGGGCAAAATGCCGAAGCCATGAGAGGAAAAATCGTAGAGGCGGTGACCGGCAAACCACTGGCCGGCGCGACGGTCTTATTCTGGCCGACCGGCGAGGGCACGGCCACGAATGCCGCAGGCGAGTTCAAAATTTCGCGGACTGAGGGCCATGATACTTTGGTTGTTCGATTTATGGGATATAAGCCGGTGCGTCTCGCAGCCGCGACGTTGCGGGAAAATGCGAGCATCGCCTTGCAGCCTGCGCATCTGCTGTTTCGTGAAGTAACCGTGACCGCGAAACGTGAAGAAGCGGTGGCCGCGGATATTCCAGCTCCGGTGGAAACGGTTTCCGCCGCCGCGCCGCGCCTGGCAACCAAACAAAACGTGGGCGAAGCGATCGCGCATATGCAGTCGCTGTTCGTGAAGGAATACGGCGGCTTGAGCGGCTTGAAAACCGTCACCATGCGCGGCGCTTCCGAAGGACAGGTGCTGGTGCTGCAAGACGGCTTTCGGTTGAATAATCCGCAAGGCGGCTGGGTGGATTTCAACCTGCTGCCGACGCTGGGGATGGAAAGTGTTGAAGTGCTGCGCGGCGGCGCTTCAGCGCAATACGGCAGCGAGGCCGTGGGCGGCGTCGTGCAGATTCGCACGCTCGCGCCGTCGGCGCAGTTTTCGCCGCAGGCGGAATACACCGTGGGCAGCTACGGCCTCGGTTCGGCGCGCGTCAAGCTTGGCCAGCGTTTCGGCAAATTTTCCGCCGTCGCCGCGTATGGCCAGATGCGCACGGACGGAGATTATCCCACCGGCCTGGCGGAGCAGCCCAGATTGCAGAACAACAGCCTCGATAAGAAGGATTTTTATGTGCGCGGGGATTACGAATTTTCCGGCAATCTAAGCGTAAGCGGGTTTCATCAAAGCGTCCAGAGCGATCGCCATGTCGCCGGGTCGTTGAGTTTTCCTTCGCCAGAAGCGACGCAAGATGACGACAATCGCATGAGCGCGATCCTGTTGCATGCGCAACGCGGCAATGTACTTGACCTCACTGTACAAGGCAGCATGCAGCGTCTCGATCAGACTTACGACAACCCCGATCCGTTTTTTCCTGTGGCCAGCCACCATCGCGTCGATTCGCGCGAGGTCATGCTGCACAATCGCAGCCGTTGGGGAAATGTGGATTTTTTGTATGGCGCGGAGCTGGCGCACCACGAAATCAACAGCACGGACCTCCACCGGCCCGAGCGCGAACAGCGCAGCGCATTCGTGCAAGCCGAATGGCGCGCGAATCGCGTGCGCAATAACACCCTTATGAGCCTGGCGCTGCTGCCGGCGGTACGTTACGATGACTACAGCGATGCCGGCGCGCGCACCACGCCGAAACTGAGCGCGGTGTGGAAATGGGAAAGAGACTTCAGCCTGTCGCTGCACGGCAGCGCGGGCAGAAGCTTTCGCGTGCCTGCCATGAACGATCTGTTCTGGCCGGCCGGGCCGTTTGTCGCGGGCAATCCCGATTTATTGCCGGAGGAAGGCGAGCAATACGACGCAGGCTTGTTGTTTCAAACCGCGCAGCGCACGGGCAACTGGCAAATCGGGTTCGATATTTTTCGCACGGATATGAAAAATCTCATCAGTTGGATTCCGGACGAAAATTTCCGATTTTCCCCGCAGAATATTGCGGCCGCAAAAATCAGCGGCTTTGAGCCTTCGTTCACGTGGCGTTCGAGCAATGATCTATTCAATTTGCGCCTGGGCTACACCAGGACCAAAGCAGAAGAGAATAGCGACGATCCCGCCACCAGTGGGGAAAAATTGTTGTATCGCCCTGAGGACAAATTGGATGCGATCTTCTCGGCGCACGTTTTCGAGGTGACCTTGGGCGCAGTGTATCAACTCGTCAGCGAGCGCTTCGTGCGGCAGGATAATGCGCAGTCGCTGCCGGGCTACCGCCTGGTAGATTTGTTCGGCAAATATCGCTTCAGTCTTGCCGCCGGCTATCAAGTCTACCTTGCGGGCGCGGTGAACAATCTATTGGATAAACAGATTCAAGTGATCGAAGGCTATCCAACACCCGGGCGGGAATTTCGGTTGACGGTTGGAGTGGGTAGATAGTTCTGTTCCCGACTCGAAAGCAAAGAGTGACGCATTATGTGTTGCGTTTTACGCCTTACGTAATCCGTAAGGCGTAGAACGTAAACAGCCGGCTAGTTTGATGCTCTTGTGTTCAATGGAAGAGGAATGAAAATGCCTCGTTTAACCAAAATCTACACCCGCCAGGGCGATGACGGGAAGACCAGTTTGGGCGGCGGCCAGCGCGTGCCCAAAGATTCGCTGCGCGTGCAAGCCTATGGCACGGTCGATGAATTGAACTCGCATCTCGGCGCGGCACTAGCCCGAGACTTGGATGATCGGCTCGCACAGGAATTGCCCGTCATTCAAAACGAGCTGTTTCATCTCGGGTCAGATTTGTGTTTCCTGGAAGAGGACAAGCGGCAATATCAAATCCCGCAAATCGAAGAGAGACATATCCTCAAACTGGAAAACCTCATGGACGAATTGACGGAAACGCTCGGGCCGTTGGAGAATTTCATTTTGCCGGGAGGAGCGCTGGGCGCGGCGCAGTTGCACCTCGCACGCACGGTATGCCGCCGCGCCGAACGCGAAGTGATCGCGCTGGCGCGTGACCAGGCGGTGGGGAACTGCGTGATTCGCTATCTCAATCGTTTATCCGACGCGTTGTTTGTGATGGCGCGGTATGAGAATCTGCAAAAAGGCGTGCCGGAGCGGCTGTGGAATTCGAGAATCTAACCGCGTGTCGCTTCGCGAATCAAATTTGCGCGCTCGGCGGCCTTTAAAGGGTGCCGCGATTTATCTTTTCAGACAAGTGCTCTTATGGCGGAGCGCTCTCATGCTGCGCATGGTCGAGTCGCTGCAGACTCTGGCCGAGAATTTTCATCCCTACCTATTTCATCTGGCCAAGAAGCTGAAGGCTGGTTCAGGAGGTGATTTATCTTTTATCACCGCTACTCCGCGCTTCTCAAATCTGCATTTCCCTCACTAAAATCGATTTTTCTTACAGTGCAAAAAAGCCTCTTGCATTTTATAAACTAAATTTTAATTTAGGATAGCCTAATTTTACAATCATAGGAGGAGTAAATGAAGCAAGTTATTGTTTTATATTGCTTTTCAATCTTAGGGTCTTTTAGCTTAGGCTGTTCAGATTTGCTTACGGAGGCTCCACCTCAAAATGAAGTCTTCGACGCACCTATTCCAGGCTTGAGCCCTGCACAAATGTCCGCACACATAGCCGGAGACGCAGCGTTCGGAGAAAAATTTGCGGCGGCGACGGGTTTAGGTCCGATTTTCAATCTCACTTCCTGTGACGGTTGTCACCCGGCAGAAGGTCGCAGCCATCCTTCAACCAATTTGCGGAGATTCGGCAAAGCCACCGCGGGCGGATTTGATTACATGTATGATCGCGGCGGGCCGCAATTGCAGGATCGCGCCCTTCCCGGTTATCCCGCGGAGCAATTGCCTGTTGAAGCGACCGGCGTTTCAGAGCGCGGCGGGCCGATCGTCGTGGGATTGGGCTATGTCGAAGCCATTCCCGACGCGGCGATTTTGGCAAATGAGGATCCCAACGACGGCAATGGCGACGGCATTTCCGGCCGCGCGAATTTCGTCGTGCCGCCATCATATTTGCAATTGGGGCCGGAGAAGATCAACCGCAATGGCAAATATCTCGGCCGCTTTGGCCGCAAGGCCACGGCGGTCAGTTTGTTGCAACAAACGGCGGGCGCATATATCAACGATATCGGTGTTACCAGCGAGTTCGAGCCGGTGGAATTGTTCAATCCCGTGCTCGGCAACCGCGTGGGCGACAACGTACCCGATCCCGAAGTGGCGACTGAGACGATCAACAATGTCGTGATCTATTTGCAAACCTTGCGCGCCCCGCAGCGCCGCAATCCGGATGAGGCAACAGTGCAAACCGGCGAACAGATTTTTACGCAAATCGGCTGCGCCAGCTGCCACGTGCCAGAGTTGCAGGCCGGTCCGAGCCCCATTGCACCGATCGCGTTTCAGCAAGTGCCACTGTATTCTGATTTATTGCTACACGACCTGGGCGCGGCACTGGCGGATCATTATCCTGAAGGCGAGGCGACGGGCACGGAATGGCGCACGACGCCGCTGTGGGGTCTGGGCATCGTCGCCAGCACGCTCGGTGGCACGCCGTATTATTTGCACGACGGCCGCACCGCGGATCTAAGCGAGGCGATTCTGCTGCATGGCGGCGAAGCGGAGAATGCGCGCAATCGATTTGCGAATCTGAATGAGAGCGACAGCGCGGCATTGCTGGCGTTTTTGAAATCGCTGTGAACCAATCATCAGTGATCATTCATACTGTTCGAGCTACCCAGATGACAAACGAACATATTTTTAGAATCATATTCACCGTTATCTTCTGCTTCGTCTTTGCGATTTCGGCATATTATCGCCGGCGGGCGAGAATGCAACTTCCTCAAATTGCGAGGAAACAAGAAGGCGGGCTTTTGAAGCTTGGGCGCGCTCTTCTGGCTGTGCCTCTATACGGCGCCATGATCGTTTATATGATTCACCCGGCGTGGATGCAGTGGGCGCAAATTCGCCTGCCGGTTGGGCTGCGCTGGTTGGCAGTTGCGGTGGGATTGGCGGTGTTGCCGCTGTTGCGCTGGCTGTTCCATCACCTCGGAAAAAACATCAGCGAAACCGTGTTGACGAAAGAAAGGCAAGAGCTGGTTGTTTCCGGCCCGTATCGCTGGATCAGGCATCCGCTGTACATGGCAGCCATTGTGGGATTGTCCGCGCTCAGCTTGATTGCGGCGAACGCGTTTATGGCGGTAATGGTGGCATTGGCCGCGGCCCTGCTTCCCGTTTTGGTTGCGCAAGAAGAAAAACACTTGCAGGAAAAATTCGGCGAGCGTTATCGCGCCTACATGAGACAAACCGGCAGATTCCTGCCCCGCTTGCTTTGGATCAAACCATAAAAGGCGATATGTTCTTCACACGCAGAAAATTTCTCAAAACCCTTGGCGGCGTGATAACTTTGGCCGCTTCGCCCGCGGCTTTGCAAAGTTGCGCTGCCGGTCTGGCCACGTATCGCGGAGATTTTGACGGCAGGGTGATCGCCATTCCCAAAGCGGAGGCCCTGGCCGCAGTGCAAGCGACCGGCCTGATGCTGGTGCGCGCGGACCAGCTGCCCGTGACCCTCGCCTTGCGGCGCATGCCAGATCAGCGCTGGCTCGCGCTCTCAACGATCTGCGCGCATGCGGGCTGTGAAGTGCGCGTGTTGCCGCGGGGCTTCGAATGCCCGTGCCATGGCTCAGCCTATGCCGCCGACGGCGAAGTGGAAGAAGGCCCGGCGACAAGGTCCTTGCAACGCTTTCCGGTTGAAGAAACCGCGGACACGATCATTATCAAGGTGAAATCATGAAGAGATTCAAGATCTGCAATTCTCGATCCACGATCCACGATCTACGGTCCACGATCTACGTCTTTTGCCTGCTCGCGTCCAGCGCCAACCTCCAGGCGCAAACCGCGAGCTCCGACAGCGTGCCCAACCCTTTTCAGCGCGGTGGCATTTACGACCGGCCGTATATTCTCAATCTCGGCGGCAAAACTGCCATCGGCGGTTATGCCGATTTCAATTCCGACTACATTCGCGCGCAGGGCATATCCGAGGGTTTTTCCTTTGAGCAGCGCCGTTTTAATATTTTTTTCTATTCGGGGATTAGCGAACATGTGAAGTTGACTGCCGAGCTGGAGTTTGAACATGGTACCGAGGAAATCAAGCTGGAAACTGCTCTCGTCGACGTTTTATTTGCCACGCCGGTGAATGTGCGCGCCGGTGTTTTGCTTTCGCCGATTGGCAGGTTCAATATCGCGCATGACAGCCCGCGCTATAATGTGATCGACCGGCCGTTGGTTTCGACGCAGATCATTCCAGCCACACTCTCCGAAGCCGGTGCGGGATTTTTCGGCGCGTTTTATGTCACTCCGTTTGACCGCTTCACCTACGAGATTTACGCGGTGAATGGGCTGCAGGACGGTGTCGTGCTGGGAGACGGCGCGGGCACACGTATTCCCGCAGGCAGATCGGAAGAAGCGTTTGCCGAAGACAACAACGGCTCGCCGGCGATCGTCGGCCGCCTAGGCTACAATCCGCGCTTTGGCGGCGAGTTCGGTATCTCCCATTACAGCGGCCGTTACAACACCTATGCCGCCGAAGGCGCGAGCCTGGATGAACCGCGCGCCGTGCGACTTTGGGCTTTGGATGCCGAGTATCGCTGGAAACGCTTGCTGTTGCGCGGAGAAGCGGCTTTGGCGAACATCGACACACCGCAAGATCAGGTTGACAATGATTTTCTTGCCGAGAAGCAGCGCGGCTTTTATCTCGAGGGGAATTATACCGTGCTGCGACGACCGCTGCTGGGCATGCGCGAAGCCGCGCTTGTTTTGTTCGCGCGTTATGACGATATTGATTTGAACGTCGGCAGCTTCGACAAAACCGGAGAGGACCTCGGCGCGGTAACGCGTCGCTTGACGACGGGCGTGGCATTCCGGCCCACCAACGAAACGGTGCTGCGGCTGAGTTATTGGCGGCAATGGGATTATGATGCCTTCAATAATCTTGCCAACAGCATGAACGTGCAGTTGGGTGTGGCAACGTATTTTTGAGAGCAATAGCAAACACTTTGGCCGCGAGAAAACGCGAAACCAAATCGCGTTTGGCGCTTTTTCGTGGAGGGTGAGTTACTATTACAAAATGCAAATCACTTCAATATGATGAATCCGCTGATCGCATTGCTTGGCGCCGTGGCGGTGCTTAGCATGGTGGTATTGCTGTTCTGGCCGCAGGCCGGCCTGCTGTGGCGCTGGCGCAAAAGCCAATCGCTCACCGAGCGCGTATTGCTCGAAGACGCGCTCAAGCATCTTTATCATCAGGAATACAAGAACCGCGTGGCCACGCTTGAGAGCCTGTCCGGCGCGTTGCATGTCCCGCAGGAGCAAGCGGCGAAACTGCTCGCGCGGCTCGAACAGCTCGAGCTGGTGAAAACGCAAGCCGAGGCGTTCGAGCTCACGGGCGAGGGCCGGCCCTACGCGCTGCGCGTGATTCGCGTACATCGCTTGTGGGAGCGTTATTTTGCGGATGAAACCGGCCTGGCTGAAACGCAATGGCACGAAGAGGCCGAACAGCGCGAGCATCACACCACGCCGGAACAAGCGGAAATGCTGGCGACGCAAATGGGCAATCCTTTGCATGATCCGCACGGCGATCCCATTCCCACTCCGGCCGGTGAATTGCCGCCGCCACAGGGATTGTCCCTGACTGATTTTCCGATTGGCGCAACCGGGCGCATCACGCATATCGAAGATGAGCCTGAAGCTTTGTACGCGCAATTGGTGGCGCAAGGTTTGTATCCCGGCATGTACGTGCGTGTGCTCGGCAAGACTCCTGAGCGCGTGCTGTGTACGGCCGATGGTGAAGAAATCAAGCTCGCGCCGGTGGTGGCGGCCAATGTCACGATGATACCGCTGCCCAAAGAAGAAGAATGGGAAAAGCCTCATGAGACGCTGGCTTCGCTGCACGTGGGAGATTCGGCGGTGGTGATGGGAATTTCGCGCGCGTGCCGCGGCTTGCAGCGCCGGCGCTTGATGGACCTAGGCCTCGTGCCCGGCACCGTCATTTCTGCGGAATTGACCAGCATGAGCGGTAATCCGACCGCGTACAACATTCGCGGCGCAACCATCGCGCTGCGCAAAGACCAAGCGAACTTTGTGCATGTTCGGCGGTAGTGTGCTGCGTGCCATTTTTTTTTGTAGAAAATAGAAACTTTACGTATCACGCATTACGAATTACGCTCTACGCGTAACCTTGTAACCTGCTGGGTTAAATGTGAAACCCAACAACTTGATTGCGGCTCTTCCGCATTTGGAGTTTGAGATATGAATGTTACAGCTTCCTCTGCTTGCGAGACTTGCCCGGTGCACCACGCCGGCAATTTGATCAAGCTCGGTGTAAATATGGAATCCTGGGATTACGTCGTAGCCCTGGCCGGCAATCCCAACACCGGAAAGAGCACGGTTTTCAATAGCTTGACCGGTTTGCGCCAGCACACCGGCAACTGGCCGGGCAAAACCGTCACGCGCGCCGAAGGCGGATTTATGTATGGCGAGAAGCGCTACAAGATTGTCGATCTGCCCGGCACGTATTCGTTGCTTTCGACGAGCACGGACGAGGAAGTCGCGCGCAATTTTATTCTCTTCGGCCAGCCCGATGTCACGGTGATCGTGGCCGACGCGACGCGCTTGGAACGCAATCTCAATTTGGTTTTGCAAGTGCTGGAGATCACCCCTCGCGCGGTGATCTGTTTGAATTTGATCGACGAAGCGCGGCGCCATCGCTTGCAGGTCGATGATCGCCAGCTCGCGAAAGAATTGGGTGTGCCGGTGGTACCGGCGGCGGCGCGCCAGGGCCAGGGCATGCAAGAATTGCTCGCGAGGATTCATGAAGTCGCCACCGGCGCATATGTGTGCAAGCCCAGGCGCATCAAAAGCGGCTCGCGCCAATTGAATCAAGCGCTCGAAATGCTGGCGGGGAAGATTGCAGCGCGCTTTCCAGGGTTGCACAACGCCCGTTGGGTGGCGCTGCGCCTGCTCGAAGGCGATCAAAGCATCATCAATGCCGTGAACAGCGGGGACTTGCAGGGATTGATTCAAGCGCCGCAAGTGCCGCCGGATGAGCGGCAGGCAGTGGCGGCCTGAAGACACGATAGCATCATGCCATTCATGGCACAAGGACTCATGGAGAGCATTGCAGGCAATTGAAAAAGGTGAGATGGCTATTCACGGCAGGATTTCAGAGGTAATCGGTATGGCCTCCTTCTCGATAATCTCCTCCCAAAAGGCAGATAGGTCGTGCTGTTGTACCTCTTGCGGTGTGAAGCCATAAGCTTGCACCTGTTCGGGTACGTTGCGCCGAGCCATTCCCAAAATCTGCAAGCGCTCCAGGAGGTTTTTGTCAGTGAAATTTTCAGACAAGATAATGATATCGATGTCGCTGTCCCGGTGCGCTTGGTTTCTTGCATGCGAGCCGTAAAGTAGCACTTGTTGAACTTGCACGCCGTTCTCACGGAGAGCCAAGACATACTTTCTCACAGCGTGGCGATAGGCGGAAGAGTTTTGAGCCATCGCA
>JBIOXB010000087.1:0-8194 GCA_044869275.1 bacterium | reverse complement strand
CCGAATAAGTTCTGCATCACGTATGCGATCTCCGCCGGAAAGGCCTCACGCAATTCCTGCAGGCGGCGGTCGAACTCGCCCGCGGAGATTTTGTGGCGCTGGTTCACAAAATACTCGGTGCAGGCATAGGTGAAATTGTAATTCATGATTGCGTCAAACTCGTCGCCGCGCAAGTAAGGTTGCACGTTTGCAATGGTGTCGACGACTTCGCCGGTGAGATAGGCCTCGGCATTGAGGCTGCGCACGTGCTTGCGCCATTCTCTCCAAAAGGGATGTTGCACCCACGCCGCCACGTCGAGACGCCAGCCGTCGATGCCGTCGCTGGGATCGCCATCATCGTTCGGATCCATCCAGCGCTGGGTGATCGCAAAAATGTAGTCTCGCGGACCGGCGACGATGCCGTTTTTATCCTGCTTCCATTCCGGCAGTTCTTTCACCGACCACCAGCCGGAATACTTGAACACCGTCTCCTTTTCAGCATCGTCCCAGGCGAGAACTTTGAACCAATCTTTATAAATCGAGTCGCGCTGCTTGGTTTTGACATCTTTGAAAGCCCAATGATTCAAACCGACGTGATTGAACACACCGTCGAATATGATGCGCATGCCGCGCCGGTGCAGTTCTTGAATCAGATGCAGCATCATCCGGTCCGCGGAAGTCCATTGCCAGGTCGAAGCGTCATGGGGAATTTCTGTTGCCATCATTTTGCGATCCCCGGCAGGGTCGGGACCAAAATTGGGATCGAGGTGATGATAGCTCGCGCCGTCGTATTTGTGCGAGGAAGGCGATTCGAAAACCGGATTCAAGTAAACCGCATTGATACCCAAATCCTGCAAATAATCCAGTTTATCGAGAATGCCCTGCACGTCGCCGCCGTAGCGCCGGCGCTGCAGATTGTGCCAAATACTGCGGCCGTTTTGCTGTTCATATGGCTGCAGCTCGTACCAATCCGAAGTCCAGGGGTGGATCTGCCAGGGCGAGGCGTGATCGTGCGGATACGAGCCGCGAATATCGTTCACCGTTGGATCATTCGTCGGATCGCCGTTGCGAAAACGCTCGGGAAAGATTTGATACCACACCGCGCGCTTGGCCCATTCGGGGACGAAGTCTTTGGGTTGTGACATGAAATGCCCTCTGAAATCACGCCTCTTGAGAGGCGCTGTGATTTGTTAACTCATTGCAGGTGGGTAGGCATTCAAGTTAAGCCTTACCTTTGAACCTAGTCGTCCCTAATTTAGCATATGAATATGAACATCGAGAGCTTCATGGCCGTCTTTAGGGCTATGGATCGTGTCGGCGAAATGTTCAATTATGATAATTTGGAGTTCGAAACGGTGATGCGCGATGGCATCCCCATTCGAATTGCCACCAAGGAGACGCTCATCAAATTGAAACAAGGAACGACGCGTCAAATCGACAAAGCCGACGTGCTCTTGTTGCAAGAAACCTTGTCTGCGAGAAAGTAATGCCGGTTTATAAATACAAGAGTAAGGAGAAGTCCGCGCCGGTGTCGAACGGCGGGTCGATATAAATGAGATTAACTTTTCCGGCAAACTCGGGCAAAAGCGAAGGCAGCACGTATTTCTTATCGCCCCAAATCAACCGATTGCGCCAATCGGTTTCGCGGCCGCCGGCGAACAAATCCAAATTGCGGGTGCGATCAGCCGCGCTTTCGTTCACGGTTTCAATGGTTTGAAACGGCAACGCAATGCGCACCGGCGCGGTTTTCTTGCCGTCTTTGTACTTGCCTTCCCAAATAAGTTCGGTCATGCAGGCTCCCATAAAATAAACTGCCCGGCCGCTATGAGCGACCGGTCAGTTTTCTATAAGTTCAAAAACTCGTCAACCGCCAAACCGGCTTGCTTGATAATCGCGCGCAGGGTTCCCTCCGGAATATCGCCGGGATGGTTGGGAATCGTAGTGCGAAGTCGCGTGGTAGGATTGAACCAGATTTCGTGGCTGCCCTTTGCTTGGCGATCAAATACGAAACCGGCCGCACGCAACTTTTTGATCACGGCGGCATAACGAAATCCGCTCAACCTTCCCATCAGGGCATGGCCACGGGCAGGTCAAGATCGAATTTGGGCTGAGGAATATGGCGCAGTCCTGACGGCAGGGGATCACCGTGCTCGATATAGGATTCGATGAGCTTGCGTGCCACGTCCTGTGCGATTTCTATGGTCTCGGCGATGGTTCGGCCTTGCGCCACTAATCCCGGCAAATCATCGCTGGTGGCGAGATAACCTCCTTCGGCAAGCGGTTCAACTTGAAGCTGAATCATTCTTTCTGCCATTTCAATATCTCCGGAATGGGTGCTCATTCATTTTGAAATGAGGCTTTGATCTCATCCTTTTCAAATCGCGAAGGCAATATAACAGTTGCCAGAATTGAATGCAACCAATGTTCTTGATTGTGCGGCAGGCTTTTACTCGATGATAGCAGGCTGCTTCGCGAACGAAGTGGTTTCGTCTCCTTCGGTATCCGGGTGATCGAGAATGGTGGCGGTGAAGGAAAAATCCACGCCGGTATCGAAGGGCGGGTCGATATAAATAAGATTGACTTTTCCGGCAAACTCGGGCAAAAGCGAAGGCGGCACGTTTTCGAAAACATAGAGCTTGCCTCTCAAACGCAGGTCAACGGTTACAAGCTTTTCGAGCACACGACCGCCACAGTTGTCATATTTTGCCTTCATCATCATTCCTCAAACCGGCGCAATATATTGCTTTTGCCGTTCGTAAGCAATCACTGTCTGGTCCGTACAATCCTTATTCACAAAAATGCTCCCTTCCTCCACCAGCAAATCACACAGCACTGTGGTTTCATAAGACTATTGCAAGCACGAATCCGGACCGCGGCCCGCGAGAGGCGGGGCTACTTCATTCCAAACTCTCCCGCCGCAGCAAGTTGGCATTGCTTACGACCGTGATCGAGCTCGAAGCCATAGCGATCTCGGCGATAATCGGATGCAACAACCCCAACGTCGCCAACGGAATGGCGAGCACGTTATAGAAAAATGCCCAGAAAAGGTTTTGTTTGATCTTGCGCAACGTCGCGGCCGAGAGATTTAAGGCCGTGACCAAATCGCTCAGCTTGCCGCGCGCCAGTGTCACGTCCGCCGCCTCGATGGCGATGTCCGTGCCGCTGCCCAGGGCAATACCGACTGCCGCAGCAGTCAATGCCGGCGCATCGTTGATGCCATCGCCCACCATCGCCACCGGGCCGAATTTTTCTTGCAGCTTTTTGATTTCGGCAGCTTTGCCCTCGGGCAGAACTTCGGCGATGACTTCGGAGATGCCAAGCTGCGCGGCGATCGCTTGCGCCGTGCGGCGATTGTCGCCCGTGAGCATCACCGGCGTGAGGCCCCTGGCGCGCAAGCGCGCCATGACCTCCGGCGCCTCGGGACGAATGGTGTCGGCAATGGCAAGCACACCCAACAGTTTGCGGTTGTGCGCCACCACCGCCACAGTCTGTGCCTGCGCTTCCATGGCACTGATTTTCATCATCGCGCCACTCATGTCGACGCCGCGCTCGGCCAGCAGCTTCGGCGAGCCGATCAAAACCGTGGCGCCATGCACTCTGCCGAACACGCCTTGCCCGGGAATGTTGGCAAATTCTGCCACAGCCAAAATTGGAACTTCTTCGGCGCGTGCGCGCGCGACGATCGCCTTTGCCAGGGGATGCTCGGAAGCATTTTCAACACTGGCGGCAACCGAGAGTAAATCACGCCCGCGCGAGCCCTCGGGCGCAAACACTTCCGTCACCTGCGGCTTTCCGAGGGTGAGCGTGCCGGTTTTGTCAAACACCACGGCGCGAATATCCTTCAAAACCTGAATCGCCTCGCCGCGGCGAAAGAGCACTCCGCGTTGTGCGCCGAGGTCGCTGGCGACCATCAAGGCGGTTGGCGTGGCCAGGCCGAGCGCGCACGGGCAGGCAATCACCAGCACGCTGACAAAAGCGGAAATCGCCAGCGTGATCGTTGCCGCGTCAGCGTTCGCCCAGGGAAAAAGGAAGCGCAATGCCGCCGGAGTCTGGCGCAAGGCTTCATCAAAAAGCAGCCAGGCGGCAAAAGTCAAAATCGCCAAGGCCATGATGGCCGGCACAAAATATGCCGTGACTTTGTCCGCGAAAGCCTGAATCGGCACCTTCGTGGTTTGCAATTCTTCCACGAGCCGGATCATTTGCGACAAAAAAGTGTCGCGGCCGACGCGCGTGGCTTCGACCACCAAACGGCCGCCTTGATTGATGGTCGCGCCCACGACCGCGTCGCCAGCTTTCCGGGTAACGGGCATGGATTCGCCGCTGATCATCGCTTCCTCAATCGCGCTTTCACCTTCGACGATTTTGCCATCCGTCGCAATTTTTTCGCCCGGACGCACCACAAACAAGTCCCCCACGACCACTTCCTGCATAGGAATCTCGAGTTCGTGCAGAGCCGAGTTGGACGTTCCAAACGGATCAGCAGGGCGCAGCACGCGCGCGGTTTTCGCGCCCAACTGCAAGAGCCTTTTGATTGCTGCCGAAGCCCGGCCGCGGGCACGCGTTTCGATAAATCGGCCGGTCAAGTGAATCGCCATGATCATGCCCGCAATGCCGGCAAAACTCGCGACCGGCAAAAAGAAAGACAAAATGCCGGTGAGCAATGAGGCGAGCGTGCCCATGGCGATCAGCACGTCCATGTTCGCATGGCCGTGAGTGGCGGCGTTCCAGGCCGAACGCAGGGTCGCCGAGCCCGGCCCAAAAACAATTACCACCGAAATCAACAACATCACCCAGGCATGCACGAGATGATTCGGCCACATGATGCCGAAGAGTAGCTCGGGAATCATCAAGAGCAACATGGGTGCGCACCACAGCCACGCCCAGACCATTCGTCGCCGGGCTTGCTGAAATTCTTTTTCATCTTTATCGAGGGCGCCAGGTGCAGCCTCCTCGGCGTGCAAGAGCGAGGCGCCGTAGCCCGCGTTTTGTACCGCTGCGATCAATTTGTCCGTTTCGACCGGCACTCGCAGTTCTACACGCGCGCGGCGAGTTGCCAAGTTCACCACGGCTTCGGCTACGCCCGGCTCCGACTTCAGGCCCTTCTCCACGGCGGCAACACATCCGGCACAGTGCATGCCTTCGATTTCGAGGGTGAGAGTTTTTTGAGAAGGATTCACGATCGTTGCGCTCCTTTCCGGGAGCTGTTAAAATGCGAAACGCGGCCGCGCCGCGTTTGATTGATTCATGAAACTGAGGAAAGCTTATTTCCACCGGAATAACGCGTGGCCCGGGCAGCAAGATCAAAAACGCCTTGCTCTTTCTTCTCAAATCAAACCGGCTGCCGCTTGGCTTTTGCCGCTGAAACCGTTGGCTGCTCCTGTGCGTGGTGCCGCAAATAAATGATGGTGAATCCGGTCACGATCAAGACCACGCTGATGATTTGCGCCATGGTCATCCACCCGAACAAAATTTTTGGCGTGGTGCGCCAAAATTCAGTGATAAAGCGACCCACGCCCACGGCGATGAAATACAGGCCGAACCTCGCACCCGGCACAAAATTGTGTTTGCGCAAACGCCAAAGAATAGCAAAAAAGGTCAATAAAATCGCGATATCGTACAAGGGCGTGGGGTGCACGCGCTCATCCGTCGGCACCACACCGTTGGGAAAGGACATGGCCCAGGGCACATCCGTGGGCGGGCCGTAGTCGCCGTCCGCGGCAAGCAAACAGCCCATGCGGCCGAAGGCCTGGCCGAGCAACAATAAGGTAGACACGATATCGGCCACTTGCCAGAACGGCATTTTATAATGACGGATGGTCCAGGCCACGGCAGCGACGCCGCCGAACAAGCCGCCGTACCACACCAGGCCCGCGCCGCTGAAGATCATCGACATCGGGTCGCTAAGAAACGCTTGCCAATGTTCGATGATGTAATACAGCCGGGCGCCGACAAAACCGCCGATAATCGCCGCCACGGAAATCGTGCTGGCAAAATCCGGCTCTATTTTGATGCGCTGAAATTCGCGGCGCATGATCAAGGTCGGGATGAGAAAGCCCAGCATGGCCATCACGCCGAAGCTATGCAGCGTGAACGGGCCGATTTTGAGGAGATCAGGATACATGGTTCCGGTCGAATGAGTGATTCAGGGTTGTTGGTTCGCGTTCCAATAACAAGCGCGGCCGGTCCGGCCGAACGATCATTGCGAGACGGTTTCGTGATGGCCGGGGCACTGCGCATTGATTCTGCCAGCTGAAACAGCCATCACAATCGCTTGCACCGCGCCGATTTCATTTTGGCCTGGCCCAAGGCAAGGTAGAAGGCGCCGGTAATTTCAGCGAAGAGCTGTCCTTGCCTTTGCGATAGCCATACTCCGCTTCAACCAATTGGATCACGTGCGGGGCGTGATGCAGCTGCAATAAATCATGGATTTTCGTGCGCACTTCGGTCGAGCCTTTAGCCATGGCACAATCGCAAACTTCGAGGCCATCGGTACACGTGCCACAGGGACAAATAAACTCCGAAGCAACCTGGTAAACTGCCGGATACTGCGCCGCCAGCGCTTCGCCGCGCAGCGTGCCGTCGAAATGGGCGTGCGTAGTGGGCGGCGAAGGTTCTTTTTGCTGCAGCAATTGCATCGCGAGCGCGCCCAGCAGCACGCCGCCGGCAACCAGCGCAAGCAACAAAGGCCAGCGCGGGCGCGGGCCTTTATTTTCTTGCGGGCGCGGGCGCGGCATAATCGCCTTGCCGCAATGCGGGCAAAACTGCCCGCGACGCTGCACCACGTGACCACAGGCTTGGCATTTCATCGCACATTCTTTCTCGCTAGGATGCACATTCTCAAGCTTCAAATGATAAGAAAGAATCGTTTGAAATGCAATGCCCACTTCGTTTAAGCAACGTGCGGGAGTGCAGCTCCCGCACGTGTTCGTGCCACGCCGTTTTCACCCATCCTGCGAGGAATCTGCTTGCGCTGTCGCCTAGGCGAGGGCAAGGCGCATAATCGCCGCGTCCGCGCAGCAATGCAAGGAAAACTCCGCCGAGCTGCGCACCGTGGCGGGCACGTCGTCGCGCGAGATGCGCTCGAAGCCGGCGCGCTGAGCCTTCTCGGCAATTGTGTTTGTCAACAGGTAAAAAGAATTCACGCCTCCTTGGCGCGCACGTTCGAGCAATTCCTGCCACAGCTTATTGCCAATGCCCCGGCCGCGCCATGCCGGCGCCACTGCATATGAACGCAGCAAGGCGCTTTGCTCGTACTGTTCAAAAGCAAAAACGCCAATCACATGCCCGTTGTTTTCGGCCACCAGGGTGTTGGGCAAGGCATGCCACAGGCCGGTGTCGGGAAGATTGCTCTCCGCCAGCAACTGCACGATCGCGCCAAAATCACTTTCGCGCGCGGGGCGCAGAACGGTATCCATTTCTTCCTGCAGCAGCGGTTTACGGCCCACGACCTTCACGCTCGCAATCTTGACGCTTTGCAGCACCTCGGGATTCGCCGCCACCACGCTGCCGTATTGCTGGTTTAAATGATCGTCGCCCTCGACAAAACCCTTGATCATCTCCGGCGTGTAATCCAAGCGTGCGTCGATGCGCACCTCCACCAGGCCTGCTTGCACCAGGCCGCGCAGATAATCTTTTGCCGGAATCGCGCCACCGACGCAGCCACAGTAAGCTCCGGCGTCTTTTCGAAACGCGGCCGGCAATTCGTCCGCAACGATATCGCTGATCGAAACGTGCCCGCCGGGCTTGAGCACGCGCGAGATTTCCCGAAACACGCGCGGCTTGTCAGGTGAAAGATTGATCACGCAGTTCGAGATCACCCAATCCACGCTGTTGCTTGCCACCGGCATATCCTCCGCTTCGCCCTTGCGAAATTCGACGTTGGTATATCCGCCCTTGGCAGCATTGCGCCTCGCCGCCTCCAACATCGCCGGGGTCATATCGAGACCGATGACGCGCCCGGTGGGCCCGACTTTTTGTGCGGCGATGAAACAATCGATGCCGGCACCCGACCCCAGATCCAAAACGGTTTGCCCGGGTTGAACTTCCGCGAAAGCCAGCGGATTGCCGCAGCCAAAACTTTTTTCCGCGGCCTCTGAGGGAATTGCCGCGAGCGTTTGCGCGTCGTATCCCGCCAGGCCGGGAATGGAAGCAGCTTCGCTTTTCGTGCAGCAACCCTTCTGCTCACGCTGCACCGCGTTGCCGTAATATTCCTGTA
>JBIOXB010000086.1:0-110632 GCA_044869275.1 bacterium | reverse complement strand
AGAAAAAAACGCCGCATACTTACACATTTGGCATCGCCGAATACCAACATGTGCGTTGATCGAGAACGCCAATTCATTACGTTTTTTCAAAGCCCATGCACTTGTTCATTGACTTTCTCGGAATTTTGTAATAGGTTGCCGATATCAATCGTCGCGCCTGCCCGCCGG
This sequence comes from bacterium, assembly GCA_044869275.1. GTDB lineage: Bacteria > Zhuqueibacterota > Zhuqueibacteria > Zhuqueibacterales > Zhuqueibacteraceae > JBIOXB01. Next base: position 110,464 of record JBIOXB010000086.1, on the reverse strand, counting down.
GTAGTATTCAAGATTCGGAATGTGAATTCGCATGTCTTTCGTTGTTGCCTCCATCTGTGCATGCTTTTTAGCCTGGCTCGCTCCAGAAGACAAATACGATCCCACCACTTTGGTTTTCCCGCCGTTTCTTCACGTTTGGGTGCAAAAGGCCACGGCCACGCATTTGAAGCTTTATACCAAAAACCAAATCGAGGTGCGCGACCCGCAAGGCGTCGCTGCCGTGCGTCTGGACAGTTGGGAGAATGCCAAACGCACGGAGGACGATGACGAGTTGACGGTTTACGGTGTGAATGCCGGTTATGACATGATCATTTACAACACCTCGTTGTCTGCGCTTTCGTTCTATGGCATCAACGAACGCGGGGAAAAAAGGTTGAAGCAGCCGCAGGGCATAGCGGCACATCACGGCGGAGACGTTTACGTCGCCGATACCGGCAATCACCGCGTCGTGCATTTATTCAATCCCGGCCGCGAGCTGCAATTCGTGCGCGCACTCGCCGGCTTGCGCGCCCCGCGCGACGTGGCGATCGGCGAAGACCGCACGGTTTACATCGCCGATACCGGCAACAATCGTGTCGTGGTATTTCACGACGATCAATACCTGCGCGTGCTGGCGGATAGCCTCGCCGTACAGCAGCCGGTTGCGATCGCCCTCAGCGATGCGGCTGAACCGTGGTCCTATTTTCACGAAAACGCCGTTGTCGTCGTTGATCAGAACTGCCAGAGAATTCAAAAATTCTCGCCCGAAGGGAAGCTTTTGCATTCCTGGCACACCCAGGAAAAAGGCCTGACGGACGCCAAACTGAGTGATCTCGCGCTCGACTATTACGGCAACGTTTACGCGACGGATGTTGCGCGGCATTGCCTCCACAAGCTGAATCGCCGGCTCGAGTATCTGACCGCGTTCGGCCGCAAGGGCAAAGGCAAGAATGAATTCGATGAGCCACGTGGTATTGCGATCTACAAACGCTTCGGGCAAGTGATCATCGTCGAACGCGCCGCGGTGCAGTATTACTGGGTGGGCACGGATGTTTTGGATTTCACCGCCGGCCGCTCGCCGCAGTTGCCGTTGCTGCAGCTCGATTATTTCCTGACTGAAGCCAGCTATGTTCAGGTTGAGATCTTTGACGCGGAGAAGAAACTGCTGGCGACGCCGGTGCAGAAGAGTCTGCGTTTCCCCGGCGCGCAACGGGATTTGCTGGACGGCAATTGGAAAATCTTGCCGGCCGCTGCCGCGCCAGGCGACCACGCCGCTCTGGCACAGCAGCTCACGCCCGTCCAGCCCGGCGACTATCTCACGCGCCTAACCATCAAGCCGACGTATTCGAGCTACAAACATTTTGAAAAAACAGTGGAAGCAGCAGTTAGATTCTGACCATGGCATGCGGCGGCATGTAAAATTGCGAAAGTAAAAATCCTCTATGAACCCCTGGCGCGATTTGCGCACTCTTCCCCGCGAAATGTGGGTTTTGGCCGTCGCGACGATCGTCAATCGCGCCGGCATGATGGCCCTGCCATTTCTCGTTCTGTATTTGACCCGACATCTGAAAATGTCTGAAAGCGACGCCGGCCTGGTGCTTTCCGTTTATGGCATTGGTGCGCTGATCACCTCGCCCCTCGCGGGACGGCTCAGCGATCGTTTCGGACCGCTGCACATCATGCAGCTATCGTTGCTGCTTTCCGGCGGACTGCTTTTCGTCTTTCCTTGGGTGCACCATTATTCTGCCATCTTATGCCTGGCGTTCTGTTGGGCGATATTGAACGAAGCCTTTCGTCCCGCCAGCATGTCCGTCATCTCCGATTGGGTGGAGCCGGAGCGCCGCAAGTCGGCCTTCGCGTTCAGCCGATTGGCGATCAATCTCGGCATGAGCATCGGGCCCGCAGCCGGAGGTTTTATTGCCGCATTTTCTTTTACCGCCTTGTTCTTCATCGACGGCGCAACTTCCGTGATCGCCGGCATTATCCTCGTCTTTGCCGCTCTGCGCCCCGTGGTTCCAAAGGCGGCGAGCCGATCAGGCTCATCCCCGGCAGGCGAGACCGCGCCGCGCTCGGCCAGCGTGTTCGCCGACCGGCGTTTCCTCTATTTCCTCGCGGCATTGCTGCCCGTGATCATCGTTTTCTTTCAACACAACAGCACGCTGCCGTTGTTCCTGGTGCACGATCTCGGGCTGGCGGAATCCGATTATGGAATTCTGTTTGCGATTAATACCATCATGATTATCTTGATGGAAGTGCCGCTCAACACCGGCATGTCGCATTGGTCACACCGGCACGCGCTGTCCCTGGGCTGCCTCTTGTGGGGCGTGGGCTTCGGCGCTTTGATGTTCGCCACCAACATGATCACTGCGGCACTCACTGTGGCCATCTGGACTTTCGGCGAGATGATTCTTTTTCCCGCGACCGCGGCATATGTTTCGGAGGTCGCACCCGCGCAGCGCCGCGGCGTGTATATGGGCATCTATCAAATGACTTTCAGCCTAGCGTTCATTCTTGCGCCTTGGCTCGGCACACAGATGCTCGAACGGTTTGGAGCCGCGTGGTTGTGGGGCGCTACTTTCATTTTGGGATGCTTGTCCGCGGCCATGATGTGGAAGATCAAATCGCCGGCGGCTGCCGTCGAAACCAAAACGGCTTGATTACCCTGTCTCAAGGTTGATTTTGCAACGCCCTCCTTGAAGTGTCATTCTGGAATAATCTTCTCTGGCTCTGGGCACGGCTCCAAAAATGGAGAGCGTGCTCGTCGCGTAAAAAGATTCCTACGGAATGACAATAGTAGGGTGGATAATACCAGCTAGTCCTTAACGAGAATAAATTCTCTTTCGACACAAAATGAAAGACCTGCAGGTCACCCTCACGCTCGCGTTGCAGCACGGATTGAGCGAAGAAGAATATGAACGCATTTTGGCTATCCTAGGCCGCACCCCTACTTTTACCGAGCTGGGCATATTTTCAGTGATGTGGTCGGAGCATTGCAGCTACAAGAATTCCATTGTGCAACTCAAGCAGCTTCCTCGCGAGGGCAGGAATCTACTCGCGCAGGCCGGCGAAGAAAACGCCGGTTTGATCGATATTGGCGACGGCTTGGCGGTTGCCTTCAAAATCGAAAGCCACAATCATCCCTCTGCGGTCGAGCCGTATCAAGGCGCGGCCACGGGTGTCGGAGGGATTTTACGCGATATTTTCACCATGGGGGCGCGGCCGATCGCGGCGCTCAATTCGTTGCGCTTCGGCTCTCTTGCGGAGGCGCGCACGCGCTATCTCTTCAAGGGCGTGGTCAAAGGCATCGGCGATTACGGCAACTGCTTCGGCGTGCCTACTGTTGGGGGCGAGATTTACTTCGAAGAATGCTATCGCGACAATCCGTTGGTGAATGCCATGGCGGTTGGCATTGTTAAACACGATCGCGTCGCACGTGCCATCGCCAAGGGCGACGGCAACAGCGTGATTCTCATCGGTTCATCCACCGGCCGCGACGGCATTCATGGAGCTACTTTTGCTAGCGAGGAAATTTCAGAAAAGAGTGAAAAGAAGCGGCCACAGGTGCAAGTCGGCGATCCTTTTGCAGAAAAGCTCTTGCTTGAAGCCTCACTCGAGATGATCAAGGCCGACCTCGTCATCGGCATGCAGGACATGGGTGCGGCCGGGATCACGTGCTCCACTTCGGAAATGTCGGCAAAGGGACAGCACGGCATGGAAATCGATTTGGAAAAAGTGCCGCTGCGTGAGCCGGGCATGACGCCGTATGAAATCATGCTCTCGGAATCGCAGGAAAGAATGCTGGTGATTGCCAAACCCGGCAAAGAGGAAGAGATCAAAAAGATTTGCGCGAAGTGGGACTTGCATGCGGCGGAGATCGGCACGGTGAGAAGCGGCAACCATCTTAAGGTGCGCATGAATGGCAGAACCGTGGCGGAAATCCCCGCGGAGGTTTTGGCTTTGGGCGGCGGCGCACCGGTATATGTTCGTGAAGCCAAAGAACCGGAGTATTTGAAAGAAACGCGGGCGTTCGATCCCCAAAGTTTGCCGCAGCCCAAGGATTTGAATGAAGTGATGCTTCGGCTTTTGGCCTCGCCGAATATCGCCAGCAAGCGCTGGATCTATCGCCAGTACGATTCCACCGTGCGCAGCAACACCGTGGTTCACCCCGGAGGTGATGCGGCGGTGTTGCGCCTCAAAGGCGTGAAGAAAGGTTTGGCGGTGAAAACGGATTGCAACGGCCGCTACGTTTATCTCAACCCGCGCCGCGGTGCGGCCATTGCCGTGGCCGAATCTGCACGCAACGTGGCCGTTACCGGCGCCAAGCCGGTGGCGATCACGAATTGTTTGAATTTCGGCAATCCCTACAAACCGGAAGTTTATTGGCAATTTCAAGAAGCCATTGCGGGAATTTCTGAAGCCTGCCTCGCACTGGAAACTCCCGTGACCGGCGGCAATGTGAGCTTTTATAATGAGAGCCCCACCGCAGCGGTTTATCCCACGCCGGTGATCGGTATGCTGGGTGTTTTAGATGACGTCGCTTGCGCCATGACCGCGCATTTCAAGCAACCCGGCGATGAGATCGCATTGCTCGGGACAAATCTTGAAGAAATCGGCGGGAGTGAATATCTCAAAACGATTCATGGCAAAATCGCGGGTGATTGTCCCCAGCTCGATTTGAAACGCGAGCGCGCGGTGCAAGCAACCTGCCTGCAGTTGATCCAAGAGAAGTTGTTGCACTCCGCGCACGATATCTCTGACGGCGGGTTGGCCGTAGCCCTGGCGGAGTGCTGCATTATGGATGAAGAACACATTCTCGGCGCTGAAATTACGTTGCCAAAATACCGCCGCGCGGATTTTGCTTTCTTCGGTGAAAGCCAGTCGCTGGTGCTCGTTTCTTATTCCGCATCGCAGCGCAAGAAAATTCAAGAGATTTGTGATCGATATGGCGTGCCGCTGACAGTGCTCGGGAAAACCATAAAGAATGAGTTGCGTCTTTCAGGTCTTCTGGGGATTTCCACTGCGGAATTAGCAAAGGCTTATTACGGCGCGATTGAAATGATCATGGAGTGAGGCGTAGCTGACAATGTTAAGTTGTCTTGAGAAAGTCCTCTTTGTTTGTCATTCCGTAGGAATCTTCCCCAGCAGCCATATGAAAACTAGAAAAGGTGCCTACGGCCTGACATTTTAGGAAGGGGCAATTTGACCAAACATTGTCAAGCTACTACAATGGAACAACCACCTCCAAACAAATGAGAGCCTGTCCAAACTGCGGCAGCGCCATCTGCAAGACGAAGCTCATCGAGCCCCCCTTCCACCTCGTGCAATGCCGCCAGTGTGCTCTTGTCTATTTAGGCAACCCACCCGATCAAAACAACCTTTACGAAGATTACTACGCTGCCTCAAACTTCTCAGCAAATGATTACCGCTTAGATTCTTCCGTTCCGGCGCTGGCGGAAATGTGCGCCATCAATTCCCAACGTCTACAGTGGATCCAAAAATTCAAAATGCAAGGCCGGCTGCTCGATATTGGTTGCGGCCGCGGCTATTTTCTCAAAACCGCGCAGGAGAAGGGGTTTGAAGCTTCGGGAATCGAGATTTCAGCGCGCGCCGTCGAATTCGCCTGCCATCAAATGCGGGTCAACGCCGAGGTAAAAACACTGGAAGAGTTGCGGGATACTTCGGAAGAATTTGAGGTGATTACTCTGTGGCATGTGTTGGAGCACTTTCACGATCCCTTTGACGCCTTGCAGCGCGTGCGAAAATTGCTGACAGATGACGGCGTTTGTTTTGTCGAAGTGCCGAATTGGCACAGCTTGAAATTCATGCTCAGCCGCAACAAATGGCAGGGCGGCAATCACCCGCGCTATCATCGCAGTTTCTTCACGGCCAAAACGCTGGCGCGAGCATTGCACAAAGGAGGCTTTTCTCGCTGGCAGCGGCTCCAAGTTTCCTACCGGCTTCCCGGGCAGAGAATTTTCTACTGGCTTGTCAAACGAGCTAGCAGTGCTTATGCGTTGGATGCGTTTCTGACTTTTGCGGCATGGAAGTAGGAATCACCAGTGAAAAAGAAGTCGCTTTTCAGCACCTTACCTCCGTTTCACATAGTTTGTACCGCCGAAAACTGAAGGAATTATTGATTGCCGATTTCCTTGGAAGCCGTTCATTAAAAAGGCAGAGCGATTTTGGGCAAATTAACTTCTCTACCCATACCTTGACTTTTGATCGAAGGGTTTTTGTTTTACGACTAGAGACGATGAAGTTGAAGTGTGGGGGGACTAGCCAGATTGGATCTCATTTGGAAAGGTGAAATTAAAATGCCAGCTGCACAAGTCGAGATTCCACTCTCAACCACCCGCCTGCTAGAGGCTGTGGAAAGAATGAGTGCTTCGGAACTAGAAGAACTTTTCGCTCGTGTGATCGCGCTGCGCGCACAACGCAAAGCTCCGTATCTGCCAGCGAATGAGTCGGAGTTGCTCGTCAAGATCAATCAAGGGTTGCCACCTCATGCACAAAAAAGCCTAAACCAGTTGGCTGCTAAGCGACGCGACGGAACACTGACTCCAGAGGAGCATCGTGAGCTTCTGAGCTTGACGAATCAATTGGAAAACGCCGAAGCGAAACGCGTAGAAGCAGATGTTTAATTCCCTCTTCATTTCCGCCCTCTGTTTGCTTCAATTGCAATAACCTTGTTACATTATTTGTAAGCTTTCGCGTTGTCCAGATCACTAAGTGCGAAGAATGATCTCTCCTTGCTTGTTTTTGATTATTATTAGTGGTTCATGTTTTGTAAACCTATTTCCTCACCAACACCACCTGCCCCCCATCCGCCTTCACCACATTCACCCAAAATTGGCGATACTCCTCATATTTTGTTCTGCGGGCAAACGGTTCTCGCGCATTTCCAAGCGGCGCACATATAACAGCAAGCCGCCGGCTTGAAAATCCGCGGAAGCATGATAACTGCCGAACGCGGTTTCGATTTTAACCGGCGCGGGTGCGGCTTCCACGGCAAAGCCTTCGGGCAAGCGATACCAGATGCTATCTACGTCGAGATAGGCGTAACTCAAATCCACCGGCTGCTTGCGCTCCGGCAAGGAGGGCGGCACGTATTTGCGGCGCTCCATGAGGTTGGGGCGCAGGAACAGGCGCGTGCCTGAGACGGAAGCAAAGCGCGGCAGCGCAAGCGTCACCGGCAGGGTGATTTCTCTCTGCCTTTTTTCCGCCCCGGAGAAATCCGCGCTGATCACTTGAAAGCTGCCGATGTCGATGGCGTGACGCAGCCAATCTTCGCGCTCGCGCGGTGTGCTGTGCGCCAAAGCTTGGCACAGGCAATCATGTGATTGAATTGATTGCTGGGAAAATCCGCCAACACTTCCGGCGCCTCTTCGCCGTGGCGAATGAGCACGGGATATGCTTCCACGCCCGCGGCCTGCAGCATCGCGATCATGTAATTCGACAGTGCCTTGCAATCGCCGTAACCGCGCGTGTGCACGTAGGTTGCGTCAAACGGCTGCCAGCTGCCGATGCCGAGCTGTATGTTGACATAGCGCGTGGTGGACTGCAGATATTCATACAGCGCCTGGTCCTTGGCAAAGTATTTCATGCCCTCTTTTCGTCATGTTGACTTTACAGTGTCAAATAAGTACCTCAAGATACACGTTAACGCGGAATGGGATTGCGGCCAAGGACTCCTGTTCTGGAAGAAACGGCGGAGCGGCATTTTCTCGCAGCTCCCAACAATAAAATCTCGTATTATATCGAAAAAGGCCAGTGTGGCCAATTCGCTCACTATCTGGAAGAAGCCATTTGGATTCGCAAAATCCGGCCGGACCGGCCCCTGGCTCCACAAAGCTTTCAAAACTGAAATCCCGCCCTTCGCGTTGGCGACGGATCTTCAGCGGCCTAGCAGTGGACTTGACCCCGCTTCATTTTTCGCGCGACTTTCGTTTGCTGTTCCTCGGGCAGGCGGTCTCGTCTTTCGGCTCGATGATGACCTACGTGGTTTTGCCCTGGCAGATGTATCAGCTCACCAGGTCCTCGTTTTGGGTGGGCATGATCAGCTTTGTGGAATTCGTGCCGACAGTCTTGATGGGATTCCTCGGCGGCGCGTTGGCGGATTACGTCGATCGCCGCCGCCTGGTTTGGCTCACGGAACTGGGCATGGCCTTGTGCTGCAGTGCGTTGATCGCCAATGCCTTGCGGCTGCAACCGCGCACGTGGGTTCTGTTCGTCATTGCAGCCTTGTTCGCCATTTGCAACGGTTTACAACGGCCGTCGCGCGAGGCGCTCATACCGCGTTTGTTGCCGCCGGAACTCATTCCCGCCGCTTCCGCGCTGTCATCGTTGCGCTGGAGTATAAGCGACATCGCCGGGCCGGCGCTCGGCGGTTTTCTCGCTGCCAAATTTGGCGCGGCATTGGCTTACGGCCTCGATGGCGCAACTTTCATCTTTTCTCTGATCGCACTTTGGCTGATGCACGCGGTGCCGCCTCCGGCCGAGGCCGATCGCCCAAGTCTCAAGACCATTCTCGAAGGTTTGCGCTATGCCAAAAGCCGCCCCGAGCTGATGGGAACCTATTTGATCGACATCAACGCCATGTTTTTCGGCATGCCCATGGCGCTGTATCCGGCGATGGCGGAGAATTTTGGCGGCGCAGCGGTGGGATTGTTTTACGCCATGCCCGCCACCGGCGCGCTGCTCGCCTCGTTTTTTTCCGGCTGGACGGCGCGTATCCACAAACATGGGCTGGCGATCACCATTGCCGCAACCATTTGGGGCGCTGCCATTATCGGGTTCGGATTGGCCGGGAGTTTATGGCTTGCGCTCTTCTGGCTGGCGCTCGCGGGCGCAGGCGACATGGTGAGCGCATTGTTTCGCATAACCATGTGGAATCAAACCATTCCCGATCACCTTCGCGGCCGGCTTGCCGGCATCGAGATGATCAGCTACACCACCGGACCCTTGCTCGGCAATGCCGAAGCCGGTCTGGTCGCCAGCCTGTTCGGCATTCGCATTTCGGTGGTGTCCGGCGGAGTTTTGTGCGTGCTCGGTAGCGCCGCGCTCGCGTTTATGCTGCCGGAATTCTTGCGCTATGACGGCCGCGCCGGCTTGGCGCGCAAGCAAGCGGAAGAAGCCGGGCGTGCGGCAACACTTGCAGGCTAATGGGCAGAGATTTCCAGAACTGCGGCGCAAAAAGAAGAAGAAATCAAAACCACATTTAGAATCTTATTCGCGCAGACGGATTTGGCGGATGAAGCGGATGACGAGTCCGACTAAGATTCAAGAATTCATTTTGTCGTTAATTATTTTGCTTCTATTTTATTAAGAATAGGAACAATTTCAAGCCTGAACGCAACGATGGAAAAACCTGGAAAACTTGAAGCCATCTGGAAAATAGCCGCCGGCGAATTCTAAAAATCGGCGATTGCCGTTTGCTCATTCATGGTGAAACGCGGCCGTGCGAGCGCATGGAAGAGGCCTGGCCCGGCTTGCAAGAAGCCATGCGCAGCCATTGGGGCGGCGGAGCGTTTGCCGAGGTGTTGGATGGTGGCGAGATCAAACTCGGAGAACCGGCAAGCTGGGTGGAAGCTTGAGGTATTGGGTGCGTGAAGCCTTTTGCCTTTTGAGAATTTCCTGCGAAACTTCTTTGGTGCTCCGCTGAGACAGGCTGTTGCAAAATGTTACATTCTTGTCAGCAAAAGTGGCTGGCAACCGCGAAAAACCTCTCACAATTTTTGTTTTGCATGGTCTCTGCAGATTCCCGCTTCAGTGGTATAATATTCGCATTAAGATCGCCTGCCATATCTTCAAACCTCCCGGCTTGCTGCTTTCCAGGAAGGAAAGTCTAAAACATCCATTCACCGTCACCCAGGAGTTGCATGGAATCGCTGCAGCAACCCATTTCCAGTAGGGTGCCGATCGGCGCTTGTTGAAACACCTCTCTTGCAGACGTATTCAAGACTTGCAACAACGATCTCAAGACGTTTTTATTTTTCATAAGGACGAAGCACAATGTCGAAGTTTTGGCATGGTAACCGGCTGGGGTTGGCCGCCATCTTTTTGCTGTTCCTGGGCAGCAAAACTTATGAACAAGTCTTTTCGCAAAGTTTCAAAGCGCACGACGCCTCGGCAATTCATGCCATTGCAGGCGCGGCGGCAGGCGACAACGCTTCTTCCCGTACCGCCAAGCTTCTAGATAAAGGAAAGCTGCAGCGCATCGTGGCTGCTTACGAGATTCTCGAAATCACCCTGATCTCTTCGGCAAGCGGGCACAATCCTTATCGCTCGGGCCCGAGCTTGAGCATGATCTTCACCGGCACCTCCGGCGCAGCGCGCGGGAAGGTTCTCAGCGTGCATGGCTATTGGGACGGCGGCAAGGCATTTCGTGTGCGCTTCGCAGCGCCGGCACAAGGCGAATGGCAATGGGCCTCGGTTTCAACCGATACTGCCATGCACGGCAAAACCGGCACGTTCACTTGCAGCGGAACACTGCCCTCGCCGCATATCTCCGCGCGTGGGCACGTGCGTGAATCGAAAACTTATCCGTATACTTTTGCCCACGACGACGGCACGCCGTTCTTTCTCGTGGGCGACACCCAATGGTCGTTCAGTACCGCGGCGATTTCCTGGCCCTCGGAATTTCAAGCCTATGCCGACACGCGCGCGGCGCAGGGGTTCAACTATGTTCATGGCGTGTTCTATCAAACGTATCCTGAAGGCAACGAAGTGAACGAAGGCGGGCCGCCGTTCTTCGCCAATCAAGTGGACAGCTTGAATCCCCTCTTTTGGCAGGCGTTCGACCGGCGCATGGCTTACTTCAACAGCAAGGGCCTGGTCGTGGGTTTGATGCTGGCCTGGGGCGACGATGCCTGGAAGCTCTTTGCCACGCGTGAGCAGGTGGAAAGATTCGTGCGATACACCGTCCATCGTTACGCCGCTTACAACGTCTTTTGGATCATTGCCGGCGAATACGAAGAATTCACTCCGCCCGGCGGCTACGGTTTTATCGGCAATCTCGTGCGCGCGCAGGATCCCTTTGCGCATCCGGTTACGATTCACACGATCGATACCAGCGCGGATGACTTCGGCAATGCGCCCTGGCACACGACGATTTATCAGCAGATTTTTCACGCCCGGCAAATTACGCCCGATCGCGTCTTCAACAAACCCGTGATCAATGCGGAATTCGGCTACGAAGGCGACCAATCTGCCGAAGAAGTGCGCCAGGATGCATGGGAGATCGTGATGCGTGGAGGGTTTTTGGTTTACGGCGACACCGGCACCTTCCACTACGACGCGAACATGACTGCTCAGAATTTGAATGCGCCGGGGGCAGCGTTCATGACCATTCTCAAAAACTTTTGGACGAACAACGGCAAGTACGACATCAAATGGTGGCAATTCGATCGTTTCGAAGCTTTGACTCCCAAGCGATTGCTAGCGGGCAAACGTGGTGTGGAGTTGGTCGTGTATGCCGACACCACCGGCTCATTTACGGCTAATCTTGCGGACTGGAGTGGCAACGTTTTCGGGCACTGGTTCGATACCAAAACCGGCCGCTGGGGCGCAACTTTTTCCGGTGTGGCCAGCGCTGCTTTTAGCCTGACGCCGCCGGGCAGAGGCTTTGCTGCGTTTGTTACGGTGCGGACCGACATCAGTCCGCCGCGCATATTGGGAAATCCCTCCGTGGTCAAAAGCCTCGCGGACTTCCTGGTTTTCTGGCGCACGGACCAGCCGGCCACTTCACAAGTTGAATACGGCCTCACGGCGAAGTATGGCCTTGCCACGCCTCGCCATGACGATCTTAGAACCTCTCATCAAGCCACGCTCTCGCAATTGATCGCGGACACCACGTATCATTATCGTGTTTTGTCGGAAGACAGCGCCGGCAATGTCACCGCCAGCGGCAACTTGACGTTTGGCACGCACGTCGCCGCACCGGAAACCGCCAGCGTTCCCCAGGTCGTGCTCATGGATTCGCTCAAAGACACGGCGAAAGGCATGCGCACGGGAGGGCGGTTCGCCAGCGACGGCGGCTGGCAGACGTTCAATGATGAGGATATGCTCATGTATGATTTGGGGCGCTATATCATGCGTGGCGAGCTGGAAGTGGAGGTGCGCAACTTTCGGCCGTTGGAGCAAAACTCCAAAGAGCGGCATCACTTCTTGAGCATGTTTCGCATGCCCTGGGGCAATCATCATCCCATGGAGAGCCAGGAAACCGTGTGGGATTTGCACGCGGGATTTTATTATCGCCCAGGGCTGAAGATGCTCTCGTGGACATACGACCAGCAGGAGCTGAATACCAGCACTGCGGGGGATTGGGAGAAAGAGAAAACATATCGCTTGAAAATCACGTGGAGCGGCAGGCAATTGCAGTTTTTTCGCGACGGTGTGCTGCAGCTTTCGCACACCAATTCACAAGCCATGGAATTGCGCTACCTTTTCCTGGGCCGCGACTACACGCTGAGCGGTGATTTGATCACCAACTTCAAACACAATCAATATCCCGCGCTGGGCGGTCCAATCTTTTCCAACGTCGTCGTGCGCGAATGGATCAATCCCGCGGATGTTTTCCCACCGCAAATCCGCGCCGTGAACGTGCGCGACCTCTATGCCAATGCCGCGCGGCTGGAGTGGCAAACCCATGAGCCAGCGATTTGCTATATCGAATACGGCAGCGCCGCCGGCCAGTACACGCAGCGCACGACCGCACTCGGCCCGGCGGCAACGAGCTTCAGCGCCGTGCTGCCGAACCTGCTGCCGCAAAAAAGGTATTACTTCCGCCTGGTCGCGCTGGACGGCAGCAGCAATCTCGCGCGCAGTGAAGAGCAAGCCTTCATCACCCTGCGCGGCGGCGAGTATCTTTTTCAACCCGTGGCCGACGCCTTCGTCGAGCGCGCCGGATTGAGCGGCGCCACGCGCGATCACGCCAATTTCGCCCGCATGCCATTGATCTTCAGCGAAGGGCGCGAGATGTATTTGCGCTTTCAAGCCACAGGCACAACCGGAAGAGTTTTGAAAACGAGCTTGCGGCTGCACAGCCGGCAGTCCGGCAGCAGCGCGGGCATGTTGAAAAGCATTACCGGCAATTGGAATGAGGAGGAGGTCACCTGGCTGACCAAACCAAATTTGGCCAATGCAGATTTGGGACGCCTGCCGAATACCCCGGCCGGAGATTGGCAAGAGGTCGCAGTCGACTCCAGCCTCGCTCAACGCGGGATCTACAATCTGGCGTTTGTGGGCTCGGGTTCACAACTTGTTTCATACGATGCGCGCGAGTCCACCAATTATCAACCCGAGCTCCTGGTGTTCACGGATGCGGGTGAAGTGAATCCACCTTCGTTGCAAGGTCTCGGCTGGCAGGAAATCACAACAACTTCAGCGACGATCGTTTGCAGCGCGAGTGAACCGGCCCGGGCACAGATCGAATATGGCCTGGGGCAAGCTTTGGATCAAACCACTTCATGGACGGCCATGCTGGACACGACTCATGTGATTCGCCTGACGGGTCTGCTGGAAAACACGGTATATCATTTTCGCGTGAAGCTTGTGGATGCCGCCGGCAATGCCGCCCTCAGCCGCCTGTATGTTGTCAGTACTTTTGCACAAGTCAAGCAGCTGGTGATCGGTTCCGGCAACGGGCAAAGCGGCAAGCGCGGTGATTTGTTGCGCGCGCCACTGGTACTCCAGGCGCTGGACGCAAGAGGCGCGGGCATGTCAAACGTGCCGATTGAGTTCGACGTGCAGCATGGCGGGGGCACGATTTTTCCGAGGTATTTCGGGACCGACGCGGCCTTTCCGCACCAGACCGGCGCAGAAGGCACGGTGCGCGTGCGCTGGCAGCTCGGCAAAGGAAATCTGCAAATTGTCGAAGCGCGCGTGCTCGGCAATCCGCTCTTGTCGGTAAGATTTCAGGCAAGGTTGACGGATACAGACACGACCGGAGGCCAGCCCTGGAGCACCCCCGCCACGTTTTCCTTGCGACAATTCCCCAATCCGTTTCGCGCGGCAACGCAATTTGAAGTGGCGCTGCCCGAAGACGGGGAATTGACGCTCAAGATTTTCGATCTGCAGGGCCGCGAGGTCGTGACCTTGACCGAAGAAAGCAAGAACGCAGGCCGCCATCTCGTGGGTTGGAACGGCAAAAATCGCATCAATCGCACGGTCGCCTCCGGAATTTATTTCGCCGTTGCCAGCTTTAGACGGGCCGAGCTGGCGAATGCGGTAGTGCAGGTTCGCCGGCAGCGCGTGTTGCTGTTGAAGTGACTCGAGATGTGTAATACGTGATGCGTGATACGTAAAATTGGTCCTTGCGCCTTACGAATTTCGCTTCACGCATTATGCCTTGCATGTAACAAAACCACCTCACCCTCACCTCAATTTTTACCTAAAAAATCCCAATCCCGCCACGGACGGCCAGTAGAGAAGTCGGTTCCTGAACCCCGCACTTTTCGGAAGGCATGTTTATGTCCATTCGCACGCACCATCCCGGGCATCGGGTCGCAGGCATTTTCCTCTGCTTGTTTTCGCTTACACTCACCTCCGGTTTCAGCCAGTCGTTACGCTTTCAAGATGTGACCAATTCCGCGGGCGTATCCACCCCCAACGATCCCAATGGCTATGGTCACGGCGTTGCGGCGGGCGATTTCAACAACGATGGCCGGCCGGACCTCTACGTTGTCAATTACACCGCGCTGAACGCGCTCTTTCGCAATAACGGCAACGGCAGCTTCACGAACGTCGCCAACAGCGCCGGCGTGGCAAACTCGACGACGCTTGAAGATCGCGGCGTGGCAGCGGCGGATTACGACAATGACGGCGACGTCGATATTTTCGTGGCCACCTCGGCGGCTTACGCCAAGCTGCTCTATCGCAACAACGGCAACGCCAGTTTTTCCGAAGTAGCCGGCAGCGCAGGCCTATCGAATAACGGCTTTCAAGGCCAGGGCGTGTCATGGGGTGATTACAACGACGACGGTTTGCTCGACTTGTTCTTGTGCAGCTACGACCATGCTTATCGGCTGTTCCGGCAAAACGGCAATCACACTTTCACGGACGTCTCCGCCGCCGCCGGATTGGATGGCGCAACCGGCAGCGTGCAAGCGGTTTTTTTTGATTTCGATTTGGATGGCGATCTCGACATTTTCGTCGGACGCGGGCTGGGATTGCCGAATCGCCTGTTCGTCAATCGCGGTAACGGCACTTTTTCTGAAGCAAGCTCCGCGCGCAATATTGCCGATCCCGGCCCGCATGCCCAGGGCATTGCCGTGGGTGATTATGACAACGATGGCGATCTCGATCTTTACATGTGCGACGACCAGGGTCCGAATCGGCTGTATCGCAATGACGAGGGTGACTTCAACGAAGTCGCAAGTGAAGCCGGCGTGCAGGACAACAGCCGCAGCTTAGGATGCCACTTTGCCGATTTCAACAATGACGGCTGGCTCGATTTATATGTGCTCAACTTCGGCACGAATCGCCTGTTCCGCAACAACGGCGACGGCACGTTCAGCGAAGACACCAACGGGTCGGGAGCGGACATCACCGGCCGCGGTTACGGCAGCATCGTGACTGATTATGACGGCGACGGCCGGCTCGATCTCTATTTCAGCCACTCGGGCCTGAACAGCAATCTGCTGCGCAATGTCACCTCCTCCAGTAATCGCTGGCTGAAAATCACGCTGCGCGGCACGACGAGCAACCGCAACGGCATCGGCGCCGTGGTCGCCGTTACCGCCGGCGGGCGCCAGCAGCTGCAGCAATTGCTGGCCGGCTTCGCCATGGTTTCCGGCGGGAGCGATTTGACTTTGCATTTCGGCTTGGGAAATCTCAACTCTGCCGAGCGTGTGGAAGTGAGCTGGCCTTCCGGCCAGCGCGACGTTTTGACGAACGTCAATGCCAATCAAGCGCTCACCATTCAAGAGGGCAGTTACGGCGGCGGGGCTCCCGACAACACGCCGCCAACCATTTCCAGCGTGCTAGCTTCCGGCCTTTCCAGCGCTTCGGCAACCATCACCTGGAGTACGAATGAAGCAGCCGATTCGCAAGTGGAATACGGCTTGACCACGGCCTATGGCAGCCAGAGCGCGCTGGAGGCTGCGCTGGTCACCAATCATTCCGCCGGCCTAACGGGTTTGGCGGCAAATACCACCTATCATTATCGCGTCCGCTCGCGCGACGCTGCCGGCAATCTCGCCACCAGCGGCGATTTTACTTTCGCCACCAACAGTCAAAGCGTTTTGCTCAGCGATAATTTCAGCACCACGGCGATCGATGCGAACAAATGGAGCAGAGGCAGCAACAGCGGTAATCAAGCCGCGATTGAAAACGGCGCTCTGGCTTTGCGTTCCGCGAGCAGCCAGTCCGGCTGGCTGGCTACGAAGAACGCCTATGCGGGTGCCAACAAAATCGCCAAGGTAAAAATCACCTCGCCCAACGACGACGGCGATCTCGGCATCAGTCCGACGATAAATCTCGCCAGCACGAACGCGATCTACGGGCAAAACAACTGGTATCGCTTTTACGTTTATCGCGACAACCATGCGGGAAACTATTTGCTGTTCGCGCAATGGAAACGCAATGGCAGTGTCGACGGCCTGGACGTCACTCATGGCCTCAATTTGCCGAACAGTTTCTGGCTGCGTCTGCGCACGGATGCCACCAACATATTTTTCGAGTATTCCGCCAACGACGCGAATTGGACCACGG
Source organism: bacterium (assembly GCA_044869275.1). GTDB lineage: Bacteria > Zhuqueibacterota > Zhuqueibacteria > Zhuqueibacterales > Zhuqueibacteraceae > JBIOXB01. Next base: position 93,775 of record JBIOXB010000086.1, on the reverse strand, counting down.
TACATCAGGAACCGTTCGCGCTGCCGGGCTATTCATTGTCCAGCAGTTTTTATTTTGAGATTTCCGGCAACAATACGCCCTCCAACGGAGTTTTGAGGGTGGATGATTTTGTTTTGTCGGAAGCCTTGCCGCCCTCGGATACGCAGCCGCCGGTGATCTCACAAGTGGCCAGCAGCAATATGACCACCGCGGCAGCGACGATCACTTGGAATACCGATGAAGCCAGCGATTCGCAAGTGGAATATGGCGCGACGGCGAGTTATGGTTTTCTTTCTCCGCTCCATACCTCGCTGGTAAAGCCACACAGCATCACGCTCAGCAATCTCAGCACCAATACCACCTATCATTTTCGCGTAAGATCGCGAGATGCGGCGAGCAATCTGGCGCAGAGCGGAGATTTTGTTTTCACCACTGCCGCCACCGCGTCGAGCCCGCCGGTTATTTCAAATGTGACGGCAACGAACATCAGCACCACCACGGCGCAAATCAACTTCACCACCAATCGCAGCACCACCGGCAGCGCCCAATATGATACGCAAACGCATGGCGTGACGCGGGTGATGCCGTTGGGGGATAGCATTACCGAAGGCACGGGCAGCAGCGATGATGCAGGTTATCGTTCCGGGTTGTATGACAAATTCTCGAGCTTCGGCACACGCTTCAATTTCGTCGGCAGTCTGCAATTCGGCAACGGCATTCCTGACGCGGACCATGAAGGCCATGCCGGCTGGACGGCGAATGAAATTCAGGCGGGATTGAGTAGTTTCTTGAATCAATCCCAGCCCAAAGCCGTGTTGCTGCACATTGGCACAAACGACATCACCCTCGGCGACAATGCCAGCACCGTGTATAACGAAATCGTCGCCATTGTCGATGGCGTTTTCCAATACGATGCCACGATCAAATTGTATCTCTCAACTTTAATTCCGCGCCGCGATACGAAGCAGGCCATCAACGATGACGTCAACAGCCGTTTGCCCGGGCTGGTTTCCGCGCGCATCAATAGCGGCCGTCGCATGTTTTTGGTGGACATGAGCGCCGCATTCAAAGCCAACAACAATTGGTCCAGCCAATGGATGGCGGACAACGTGCACCCCAATGATGCCGGCTACGACGTCATGGCACAGAAGTGGTATGAAACTTACACCGTCACGGAATACGATTTCAGCGCGAGCAACAGCGTGGCAGCAACGACGCATGCGATTGCGCTCACCAATTTGATTCCGGGCACGGTTTATCACTATCGCGCGCGCGCCAGAGACAGCGCCAATCTCGAATCCGCCTCCGCCGATTTCACCTTTACCACCACGAGTAGCAGCGGCCCGATTTTCTCCGACAATTTCAGTGGGAGCAGCCTGGATGCCAACAAGTGGCGCCGCGGCACGAATAGTGGCAATCTCTCGCTGGTGGCGAACAACGTGCTGGAGTTGCGTTCCTCCGGAACGCAAACCGGCTGGATCGTGAGCAGGAACGCTTACGCCGCGCGCAACACTACGGTCAGTATGAAAATCATCCAGCCGAACGATGACGGCAATCTCGGCATGGCGCCGGCTTACAGTCTTTCCAGCACCAACGGCATTTACAGTCAAGCGACGTGGTACCGCTTTTATGTCTACCGCGACGTCGCCAGCGGGCCTTATCGTCTGTACGTGCAATGGAAAAAGAATGGCGTGGTTAATGGCCTGGACGTCACCGGCAATGCGGTATTGAATGGCAGCTTCCACATGCGACTGCGTTGCGACGATACGCGCATCCATTTCGAATTCTCAGTGGACGGACAAGCCTGGACGGCTGCCTATAGTGAGCCGTTTGGGCTGTCCGGCTATACGCTCAACAGCGCATTCTATTATGAACTGGCGGCGTATCGCACCGAGGTGAATAGCATTCTGAAAGCCGATGATTTTGCCATCAACTCAACCACGCCGGGCACGGATACACAACCGCCGGTGATCAGCAATGTCGCAGCTTCGAATATTACTTCGACTGCTGCCACGATCATTTGGAACACCAACGAAGCGAGTGATTCGCAAGTGGAATATGGCACGACCACGAATTACGGCAGCACCAGCCCGCTTGACGCCTCGCGCATTACGAATCACGCCATCAATCTCACCGCACTTGCTGCAAACGCCACATATCATTATCGCGTCAAATCCAGAGATGCCTCCGGCAATCTCGCGACCAGCACTGATTTCACTTTTACCACCACCGGCAGCGCCGGCAGTACGATGTTTTCCGACAATTTCAACACAGCCACACTCGATCTCAACAACTGGACCAAAGGCAGCAACAGCGGCAATCAAGCGAGTGTCATTAACAATGCCTTGGAGCTGCGCTCGACCGGCACGCAAACGGCGTGGGTGGTGACCAAGCAAAAATACGCCGCCCGCAATACCACGGTCACGGTGAAAGTGGCGCAGCCGAGTAGCGACGGCGATTTGGGCATGACGCCGGCTTTCCAAGCTTCGTCCGCCAACGGCATTTTCAATCAAGCGAATTGGTATCGTTTCTACGTTTATCGCGACGTGAATAGCGGGCCTTATCGTTTGTATGCGGAATGGAGCAGGAACGGCGCGGTTGACGGGTTGGATGTCACCGGCAACTTGAATATTACCGGCACAGTTTATTTGCGCTTGCGCTTCGACAGCAGCCGCATCCATTTTGAAGCTTCATTGAATGGGCAAGGTTGGACCGATACCTATAACGAGGTTTTCGCATTGCCCGGTTACACGCTCGACAATACTTTCAATTATGAGCTGGCCGCCTATGCGACCAGCACGAAAGGCGTGCTCACCGCAGATGATTTCGCGATCGCCACAACCAGTGCTGCCCTGGCAAAAGGTGACGGCGAAGAAGCCTTGACCGAGAACATACGGCCGACGGCTTTTGAACTTTCGCAAAACTATCCCAATCCCTTCCATTTCAACACACATGTGAAGCTGGCTTTGCCGCAAGAGGCCCAGGTGCAGGCCGTAATCTACGACGTCACGGGCCGGGAAGTGCAGCAACTTCATCAAGGCCCGATGCGCACCGGTTTTCGAGTGATGAATTGGGACGGCACGAACGCGATGGGCCAACACGTGAGCAGCGGGGTTTATTTTCTGCGCGTGATTTTTGAAACGCCCGCGGGACACAAAGAAGTCTTGACGAGGCAATTGCAGTTGACGAGGTGAGCGCGAGATCGGCCAAGCCCTCAAAGCTGCTCATACTCATCCTCTTACTCTTTCTCTTACTCCTGCTCCTACTCTTACTTGTTTTTTGCTTTAAAATTCAGCCGAGTAGGAGTAAGAGTGGGAGTAAGAGTCAGTGCGCACTGTTCGATTTAACGTTGTAGTATTGGGAGCACAACGTGAAAATTTTCTCAATCGGCAGCGTTCTCCTCCTTCTGGCCAGTGGGGTGATGCTGGCGCAAGAAATTCAATTCGAAGAGGTAACCCATACCGTTTTTCCGGCCTCGCCCACCGGCGCGGATTTTGATCTCGACGGCCGTCTCGATGTCTTTGGCGGCGGTGAGAACGGCGCCATGCGCTTGTTCAAAAATATTTCTCGGGCACAACGGCATTGGTTCTCGGCATTGCTTGTGGGCAAGCGCAGCAATCGCAATGGCTTCGGCGCACAGGTAAGTGTTCATGCAAATGGCGAAGTCCTGCGCCAGTACGCTACGGCGGCCTCCGGAGGTTACGGCAGCGTGGCCAATCGTGCAGTGCGCCTCGGCTTGCACGACAACGCGCGCCTCGATAGCATTGTGGTGGCGTGGCCCTCGGGAGAGATTGGAAGGTTCTATCAAAAACTCGCGTCGCGCCACATGGTTTTTCGCGAGGGTGAAAGCGAAACCGCCGCCGTGTTCAACGGCCAGTTCGTCGACATTTCCAGCGCCGCCGGCATCGGAGGCATCTCCGAGCACGGGGGCCATGGGATTTTGTTCGCGGACGTGAACGGCGACCGGCGCGAAGACCTGTATGTCACACATACCAATTTCGTGCCGGGCAGCCAGTCGGATTTTCTCGTGCTGCCGGACGAGCTGTTCATCAACAATGGCAACAACACCTTCACCGAAAGAGCGGCACAGGCAGGCGTGGACGATCCCGGCCAATCGCACGGCGCCGTGTGGGTGGACGTCGACAACGACGGTGATTTCGACTTGTTCAACGGCCAGCGCGGACCGAGCGGCAACCGTTTGTATCGCAACAACGGGAATGGCGATTTCACTGAGATGACGGCACCAGCAGGCATTTTGCTTTCGGATCGCCGCACCATCAGCGTACTCGGGCTCGACATTGAAAACGACGGCGACATGGATTTGTTCAGCGGCAATTGGGGCCTGAGCAATGAAATGTACGTCAACGACGGCGCCGGGCATTTCACCAATGAAAATCGCGGCGTGTTCGATCTCGAGCCCGATGCCGCGGGCACGATGGCGGCCACGGCGGCGGATGTCGACCATGATGGCGATCTCGATATTTTTCTCGCCAAGCGCGAAGACGCCTGCCGGCTGTATATCAACAATGGCAGCGGCAACTTCACGGATGAGGCCGCGGCGCGCGGCGTGGCATTCAACGGCATCACCAACGGCGCGGTGTTCTTCGACATGGATCGCGACGCTGATCTCGATCTGCTCCTGGCCGTTTCCTCGTTTAATGGCTCGCGCAATGGCGAGCTGACCAAGCTGCGCGTGTATCGCAATCGCGGGGACGGTAATTTCGACGACGAGACCGACGCGCAGAATATCACTTTCGAAGGCTATACCCTCAGCACCGGCGACGTGGACAATGATGGTGATGAAGACTTTTTGCAATCGATCAACTTTGGCATGAGTTCGTTATGGTTGAATGATGGCGCCGGCCATTTCACCCAGCAAAGCAATACCGGTTTGGAGCGCAACGGCGTGGATGCGCGCGCCGCCACCTTCGGCGATATTGACAACGACGGTGATCTCGACGTTGCCATAACCTATATTGAAGAGCCGACCTTTCTTTATCGCAATGATCTTAATGTTCCGGGCAGCGGCGCGAAAAACTATTTGCAAATCGCCGCGACTTCGTCCAGCGGCAGCGCCGGCGGTTGGGGCACGAAATTCTATCTTTATGAAGCCGGCCATCTCGATCAACCAACTTTTTTGCGCGGCTATCGGCAAACCACTTCTGCCCAAGGCACGTTTTCGGGAAATTCGCCGGTGGTGCATTTCGGCGTCGATCCGAATAAAACCTACGATCTGCGTGTCCACTATCTCGGCGGCAAGAGCCGCGCGCTCACCGGTCTCGCACCCGGCCAGCGCCTCGAGCTCAATGCTGGCAACGACCTCACGCCGCCCGTGAGCGGCCAGATTGTTCATGAAGAAACCCGGACCGGTGGTTCCACCAGCTCGAGAACCGTGGCGACTTCGGCAAGTCTCACCGCCGCCAGCGGCCAGCTTTACTTGGCGGCGATTTCCACCAAGCCGAGAGTTGCTGTGAGCAACATTTCCGGGCTTGGGCTAACGTGGATCTTGGTCAAAAGCCAGTGTTCCGGACGGAATCAAACCGGAGTCGAGGTGTGGAGGGCGCAAGGAACGCCGAGCGGCATCGGCACCGTAACCGCGACGCTCGCCGCAGCCGCAAATAATGCGGCGATTGCCGTATCAAGATACTCAGGTGTAGCGACCACAAACGCGGTTGGCAATGTGACCTCGGGCAACACCGCCGGTGTCAATGGTTCTTGCTCCAGCGGATCAGACAACAACACTTATGCCTTCAATTTGACCGCGAGCGCGAATGGTGCAATGGCGTATGGTGCGGCGTCGATGCGGCAGCGGACGCACACGCCGGGTGCGGGGTACACAGAGCGGGGCGAGATCATCCAGGGTGCCAGCAGTGCAGGCAGCGCGACTTCCGTTGCGGTGCAGGACAAAAGTGTCGCTTCACCCTCTACGGTGATTGTGAACGGCACACTCGGTGGTTCCGTCGATTGGGCCGTCGTGGCTTTGGAGATCAAACCGCAGCCGGGTGGTGGCGGTGCCACGCAGCATTCGTTGGCGGTAAATACGGTGGGCTCAGGCAGCGTGGCTTTGAATCCTCCGGGAGGCGTTTATGGTGCGAGTACAGTCGTGACGTTGACGGCAAATCCCGCTTCGGGTTGGCAGTTCAATGGCTGGAGCGGTGACGTGACTGGCTCGAACAATCCGGCGACCATCACCATGAATGCCAACAAGAATGTCACCGCCACCTTCACGCAGTTACCAGCCACGCAGTATACGTTGGCGGCCACGACCGTTGGTTCGGGCAGTGTCAATCTAAGCCCCGCCGGCGGTGTTTATGATGCGGGCACCGTGGTGACCTTGACGGCGACTCCAGCCTCCGGCTGGCAATTCAGCGGTTGGAGCGGTGATTTGACCGGATCGAATAATCCGGCGACCATCACCATGAATGCCAACAAGAATGTCACCGCCACTTTCACAACGAGCGGTTCCAGTGGCCAGGTTGTTCATGAAGAAACCCGGACCGGTGGTTCCACCAGCTTGGGGACAGTGGCGACTTCAGCGAGTCTCACTGCTGCCAGCGGCCAGCTTTACTTGGCAGCGATTTCCACCAAGCCGAAAATTGCGGTGAACCATGTTTCCGGACTTGGACTCACGTGGACTTTGGTCAAAAGCCAATGTTCCGGACGCAACCAAACCGGTATTGAAGTGTGGAGGGCGCAAGGAACGCCGAACGGCAACGGCGCCGTGACCGCGACGCTCGCTGTGGCTGCCAATAATGCGGCGATTGCGGTCTCAAGATACTCAGGTGTAGCGACCACAAATGCGGTTGGCAATGTGACCTCGGGCAATACCGCCGGTGTCAATGGTTCTTGCTCCAGCGGAGCAGACAACAACACTTATGCTTTCAATTTGACCGTGAGCGCGAATGGCGCAATGGCGTATGGTGCGGCGTCGATGCGGCAGCGGACGCACACGCCGGGCGCGGGGTACACGGAGCGGGGTGAGATCATCCAGGGTGCCAGCAGTGCGGGCAGCGCGTCTTCCGTTGCGGTGCAGGACAAAATTGTCGCCTCGCCCTCTACAGTGATTGTGAACGGCACGTTCAGCAGCTCCGTCGACTGGGCAGTGGTAGCTTTGGAGATCAAATCAGAGACCGGAATGGCAAAACCCAATTCGACTGTCGAAAATACTGCGCCGGCGCCTCCGGCTGAGTTTCAGCTTGAACAGAATTATTCTAATCCATTTAATCCCAGCACGGTCATTAGCTTCGAACTTCCGGTTGTGAGCCAAGTGACCCTGCAAATCTATAACAAAATCGGTCAGCTCGTCTGCACGCTCGTGGAGGGCGAGATGGAGATGGGGCGGCATGCGGTGAATTGGAATGGCCGGAATCGCTCCGGCAACACTGTGGCCGCCGGAATATATCTGTATCGCATTGTCGCGCAAGACCAAGACGGCAAAGCCGTTTTTATGCAAACGCGGCGAATGACGCTTGTAAAATAAGGTCATATGGTTACTGACCGGTCACTACAGCACAGTCACGACGCCATACACGGCACTGAAGTGACCGGTCAGTTGACCTTCAGAAAGATGTAGGACAGATCTGGTTTTCGGGCAAGCTGAGAATCGAAGCTCTTCGAACGGCAAAGTTAGAGCACTCGGAATTGGAACAGCTCACGGAAACAAGAGAACATGCATTTTTCCGTGGGAGTTCATTTCCGTGAGCCAGGCTTTTAAAATTCAAATCAAATAATCGCGAATGGCGCGATGAGCATTTTATTTTATCCTTCATTCAGTTCCCAGGCCATTGCGCGTTTCCAAAACGGCGCAGCGGCTCGATCAGCTTCTCACCCTCTGCCGTGTTGCCACCGGCCATTTCACCGAATCCGCCACCACTTTTTTGTGCTATCGCTCAGGTTCCGAAGTATTTTGGACAGCAGTGAACTGAAAAAAGCGTTCATCGGCATGCCCGGCGTGTTCCATGCGCCTGCACGCAATGATAGTTTGATGGTTTACTCGTAAATTTTCCCTCGAGATTATTATAACACAATCAGCGCCAATTGCAAACGTGAAGTGCTGCAGGTTTGTATCACGGAGTGAGTCTTATTCTGCAAAGTTTTTTAAAACTCTCCGTGGAACTCTGTGTCTCTGTGTTGAAAAAAGGAGTCAAAAAAAGAACTGGCGACTATGGGTCTTCCGGCTCAAGTCTGGGCGCAGCGAGTGTGCCCATTCAGAAGCAGACAACGACTGCCAGTTTGATTTGTTATACCTTTAAAAATGAGTTCTGCATTGCCAATTCACCTCTCCTTCCTGGGCTACTCCTCGCTGTTCCTGCGCTGAAACAGACTGTCCCAAATTGTTACAATTTTGATTTGAAATCACGTCAAAAACGGTGATGAAAATGGCGTAAAATCGTTATTTTCCCGCAGTATCTGTATACTTCAGTGTTGGTACACTTTTCGCAATAGACTCGCCTGCCGTATTTTCAAGCCTCCTGGCTCTCTTCATTTCGCTTGGCAATGTTGCATATAGAATCACTCCTCAGCAAATAGAACAATGCAGCGCGGCTGAGCCGCAACCAAAATGGCTCCACACGGATCAAAAAACCACACGGAAATTTTTAAACTATCCGCGTGGTTTTTTAATCCGCGTGGAATTGATCTCTGCTCACTTGCAAAGATCTCACCTATTTCTGACTACGCCAGAAACTTTGCTAAAAAAGCTTAGTTTTGCAAGTTTGTGTTACAGAGCACGCGAAAAACACAAAAAAGCAAGGATTTTGCTTTTGATAGACTAATCAGGAAACTCCGAGTTTCTTGTTCCGCATTATCGGAAGGCAAGCTCATGTCGATCACCTCACCCCGTTTGTGGCCAAACTCCGTTATTGTTTTCTCATTCGCCACCCTTCTCAGTCTCACCACCAGCGCTCAAAGCCAAACCGTGTTGCTCAGCGACAATTTTTCCGGGCCGGGCATTGATCCAAACAAATGGAGTAAAGGCACGAACAGCGGCAATCAAGCCGCGATCGAAAACGGCGCGCTGACCTTGCGCTCCACCAGCAATCACTCCGGCTGGATCGTCACGAAAACTTCCTACGCCGGCGCGAATAAAATTGCCAAGCTCAAAATCGTGCAGCCCAACGACGATGGCGATCTCGGCATGAGCCCGACGGTGAATCTCGCCAGCACCAATGCGTTCTACAGCCAAAACAATTGGTATCGCTTATATGTCTATCGTGAGGGGCACACCGGCAGCTATCGTCTCTATGTACAATGGAAACGCAACGGCAGTGAGGGCGGATTGGAGGTCACAAACGGCCTCGCGCTGCCGGGCAGTTTTTACCTGCGCCTGCGCACCGACGCCACGACCATCTTTTTCGAATACTCACCCGACGACCAGAGCTGGACCACGGTTTATCAAGAACCGTTCTCGCTGCCAGGCTATGCGTTATCCAACAATTATTATTTCGAACTGTCCGCGAGCAACACCAGTTTCAATGGCGATCTCAAAGTTGACGACTTCGTGCTGCAAGAGAGCAATGCCATTCCCGACACGCAAGCGCCGATCATTTCGAATGTACAAACCAGCAATCTGAGTGCGACGGCCGCGACGATCACTTGGACCACTAATGAAGCCAGCGATTCGCAGGTGGAATATGGCCTCACCACAGGCTATGGCAATATGACGCCGCTGGAGACAATGCTGCTTACAAATCATGCCGTTGCTCTGAACGGCCTGACGAAAAACAGCACCTATCATTTTCGCGTTAAATCCAAGGATGCGGCCGGCAATCCTGGCTTGAGCGGCGATTTTAGCTTCACAACACCGAACGCGAGCCCGCTCTCCTTCACCGATATCACGCTGGCGGCCGGTACCGGCGGTCCCACCGGCCCGAATCAAGTGGGCGGCCACGCGGCGATTTTCGCCGACGTGGATGGCGACGGCCGGCCGGACTTATATCATACTATGCTCGGCGTTTTTGCAGATCCCATGCCCGATTTATTCTTCCACAACACGGGCAATAACATCTTTGTAGAGGAAGGCGCGCTGCGCGGCCTCGCCGATTTCGACGGCGGCTCGCACGGGGCCGTGTTTGGCGATCTCGACAACGACGGCGACTTCGACCTTTACAACGGCACGACCGATGGCACCACCAACATTCCAGGCATCAACAACATTTATCGCAACAACGGCAACGGCACTTTTACCGAGGTCACCGCCTCTTCCGGGATGCCGGTGCGTGAATGGCAAACGCGCGCAACCGTCGCGTTTGACCTGGACAATGACGGCGATCTGGATTTGTTCGCAGTGACCGATTATCTCGGCACCGACGATCCTTCCAGTGACCGCAATGAGGTGTATCGCAACGACGGCGCCATGCAATTCACCGCGATCAACAGCGGCGCTCTGTTCGAAGCGCGCGCGGGGCAGGGCGCGACCGACACGGATTTCGACAACGACGGCGACGTCGACATCTTCACCGCCAATCGCACCGGTGACATGAACATTTTGCGTAACGACGGCGGCGGCGTCTTCACCCAAATCTCGCCCGCCAGCATCGGCATTACGCATCGTGCCGACGATGGCATCACCAGCGCAGATGTGGACAACGACGGCGATCTCGACTTGCTGCTGGCGCGTGACGATTCCGGCACGTTGTATCGCAACAGCGGCGGCGGCACGTTTGCCTTCACGCAAAACTTCACCGCCACCGACGGCTACATGGGCAGCTTTGCCGATCTCGATAACGACGGCGATCTCGACCTGGTGTTCGCCGGCGACGACGTCAGTTACCTCAACAACGGCGCCGGTATTTTCGCTCCTGGTCCGGCCATTCCCGTGACCGGCATCGACGATCCGCGCGCCATCGGATTCGCGGACATTGACCATGACGGTGACATGGACTTTGCCTTTGGCTGCAAGCGTTCGCGCAACTGGCTGGTACGAAATAACAATGCAGAAGGGAATTGGCTGAAGATCAAACTGATCTCACCACAAGGCCAGGCCGGTGCTTTCGGGGCGAAAACGAAATTTTATCCCGCCGGCCAAGCCGGCGCCGCCCTGCTCGGCATGCGCGAAAGCCACAGTAACAACGGTTATTTGGGGCAGGATGATCAAACCGTGCATTTTGGCCTGGGCGTACGCACGGCCGTCGACGTGGTGGTGAGTTTTCCCGACGGCACGGTGGTGACGAGGACGAACGTTGCCGCCAATCAAACTCTCCTCGTCAACGGCGTTACCGCGGACGCGCGAACCCCGAGCCTCAGCAACCCCACCGCCACGAACCTCACCTCCACGAGCGCCACGATCGTATGGCAAACGGATGAAATCGCGACCTCGCAGGTAGAGTACGGCACGACCTCGGCGCTGGGCTCGGCTACTGATATTGAAAATATTTTGCGCACCCATCACAGCGCCGGGCTGGCGAATCTTACAGCGCAAACAACTTATTTTTACCGCGTCGTTTCGGTGGATTTGGCGGGTAATCGTGCGCAATCTGAGATCTTGTCTTTTACGACGACGGCGGCAACGGGGCCGATCCTTGCCGATGATTTTCCGGGCAATGCGCTCGACACCAATAAATGGCGCAGTGGGGCGAACAGCGGCAACCTCTCCCGCGTCGCGGGCAATGTATTAGAGCTGCGCTCGCAATTCGCGCAAACCGGCTGGGTGATCACGCGTGATGCTTTTGCGGCGCGCCAAACGGCCGTGAGTGTGAAAGTCGTGCAGCCCAGCAATGACGGCAATCTTGGCATGAGTCCGACTTACACTCTTTCTTCTTCCAACGGCATTTACAATGAGGGCACCTGGTACCGCTTTTATGTGTATCGCGACGCCACCAGCGGGCCATATCGGCTGTTCGTGCAATGGAAAAAAAGCGGTGTGGTCAACGGCATGGACGTGACCGGTAGCGCGGTACTGAACGGCGTCTTCTATATGCGTCTACGTTTTGATGAGGCACGCATCTACTTCGAATTCTCCCTCGACGGGAACGCATGGGCAGTGGCTTACAGCGAACCTTTCGGGCTGACCGGATATTCGCTGGACAGCCCATTTTACTATGAATTGGCCGCGTATCGTACCGACGTTAAAGGTATCTTGCAAGTCGATGATTTCAGCATCGATCCCTCTGCGCCCGGCTCGGATACGCAAGCGCCGGTGATCGCGCAAGTGGGCGAGGGCAATATCACCGCCACCGCCGCAACCGTCACCTGGAATACCAATGAAGCGAGCGATTCGCAAGTCGAATATGGCCCGACGGCGAGCTATGGGTTTTTCTCGCCGCTTGACGCCGCCCTCGTCACCGCACACAGTGTCGCACTGGCCAATCTGAATCCCAGTACATTGTACCATTATCGCGTGCGGTCGCGCGACGCCGCCGGCAATCTCGCGTTGAGTGAAGACTTTACTTTTCAGACCGGAGTGCTCGATACGGAAGCACCCCTCATCTCGAATATTGTCGCGCAAAATATCACGGCCACTGGCGCCCAGGTCACCTTCACCACCAATGAAAGCGCCTACGGCAGCGTCGAGTTCGATGCGCGGCCGCATGGCGTCATTCCACTGATGCCGCTGGGCGACAGCATCACTGAAGGCACGGGCAGCAGCGACGACACCGGTTATCGCGCGCCGCTCTACCTGGCGCTGACGGATTTCGGCTCGCGCTTCGATTTCGTTGGGAGCTTACAGTATGGCGCCGGCATTCCCGATCTCGATCACGAAGGACACGCCGGCTGGCTGGCGAATGAAATCTTCGCGGAGCTGGGAAGTTTTTTGAACCAGTCACAGCCTCAAGCCGTGCTATTGCACCTCGGTACGAACGATGTCTCGGTGGGCGATGATGCCGGCACGGTCGTCAGCGAGATCAGCGCCGTTGTCGATGCGATTTTGCAGTTCGATCCGGCCACGAAAGTTTATCTTTCCACCCTGATACCCCGGCGTGACGGCAAGCAAAACGTCAACGCGGCCGTGAACGCGCAATTGCCGGGCGTCGTTTCCACACGCAGAAATGCCGGCTATGACGTTTTTCTGGTGGACAACAGTGCCGCATTTCTGGCGAATCCCAATTGGGCGAATGAATGGTTCGTCGACCATGTGCATCCCAACGACGCCGGCTATGCGGTCATGGCAGCGGCTTGGCGTGAAGCCTACGTGAACACGGAATATGATTTTCGCGCGAGCAATGCCACGCTCGCAGTCTCGCACGCGCTCACGCTGACCGGCTTGGCTCCCAGCACCACGTATCATTATCGCGCCCGCGCTAAAGACGCAGCCAATCTGGAATCTGCCTCCGCTGATCTCAGTTTCACCACGACGGCATCGTCTGCGATCACTTTGTTTGCCGACAATTTCAATGCCAGCACGCTCGATCTCAACAAGTGGACAAGAGGCAGTAACAACGGCAATCAGACCGCCGTCACCAACGGCGCATTGCAGTTGCGTTCCAACAACACCCAATCGGGCTGGGTGATCACCCGGCAGAATTACCCGGCGCGCAACACCACCGTCACCGTGAGAGTGACGCAACCGAACAATGACGGCAACCTCGGCATGTCGCCGACTTATCAAGCCTCTTCAACCGCCGGAATCTATGGTCAGCAAAATTGGTATCGTTTCTACGTCTATCGCGAGCAACCGGGAAATTACCGCTTATACGTGCAGTGGAAGAAAAACGGCGTGGTCGGCGGCCTCGATGCCACCGGCGCGCTGGCGATACCCGGCGCAGTCTATTTGCGGCTGCGTCTGGACGATACGCAGATCCACTTCGAGGCTTCCCTAAATGGTGCAACGTGGATCGATACGTATCGCGAGAACTTCGGCTTGCCCGGCTACACTTTGAATTCAAACTTCCACTACGAACTTTCAGCCTATCGCACCAATGCGAACGGCGTGCTGGTTGCGGATGATTTCGCCATCGTCAGCGAAAAGAGTCAGGAAAAATCTTCCGAAGCCTCGCCGGATGGCGTTCACCAGGTTGCCACGCTGCCCGCTGCATTCGGCCTGCACAACTATCCCAATCCCTTCAACATTGCCACGCGGATTCGTTTTGATTTGCCCGCGGCCGCGCAGGTTGAAGTCGCGGTTTTTGATGCCATGGGCCGCCAGGTGAGAATGCTGGCGGAGGGATGGCGCCCTGCCGGCAGCCATGAAATGATATGGGAAGGAAAGAACGAGGCGGGAGCGGCGCTGAGCACCGGCACGTACTTTTTGCGCATGCACTATCGCCCCGAAGGAGGACAAAACTTCACGCAAATGGTACGGAGAATCATGCTGCTCAAATGAGCTCTTCCAAAAGTGCCCGAATCTGACATTTTCGCGAAAACATCTGGGGGCTATCTGGCTTTTCTAGAAAGAGTTTGTCTTTTTCAACAATCTTGTTATATTTACTTGCCTAATTTGTTAGTGCAACCATACATTTTTCCAGCCATACGGTCCTGAGTCTCCTTTTCCTTCACAACAGAATTATTCGCTGAGAGCGCCTTTCGCAAGGGAGGTCGTCATGAGAGCCATTGAGCGACAAAAACGTCCATGGGGGCAAAATCGCAACTTGAGAGTTGCAGCTCTGCTGGGTACCAGCCTGCTGTTGATGCAAATCACCCTGCCGCCGGTGCATGGCTCGGCAAACAAGTCGCGCACGCGCGCTGAAGCCGTTTTCTTGAACCCTTCTCCTGCTGCGTATCTCCAAAAGGTCAACGCCGGTGGGCCCGCCTATTCCGCCAATGGCGAGAGCTGGGCGGCTGATCGCGCCTACACCGCCGGCTCATGGGGATATGTGGGTAGTGGCGGCACCTACACCACGACAGATCCCATTGCCAATACCACGGACGATTTGCTCTATTAATCGGAACGCTGGGGCATGCCGGCCTACCGCTTCACCGTGCCGAGCAACGGCCGTTATCGCGTTGACTTGCTTTTTGCCGAAATTTGGTTTCAACAAAGCGGCCGGCGCGTCTTCAATGTCTTGCTCGAGAACCAATTGGTTCTAGGGAACCTTGATCTCTTTGCCGCCATTGGCCACGATGTGGCGGTCGTCTATTCCTTCGAAGTTGAGGTGAGTGACGGCATTCTCGATATAAACTTTGGCAGCGTGGTCGAAGACCCCAAGATTTCTGCGCTCGCAGTGACTTCCGTTTCACTGCCGGATGTCACACCGAGCGTGGCACTGGTTTCTCCAAACGGAGGAGAATGGTGGTTGTCAGGCACGAGCCAGACCATTACATGGAATGCCACGGCCACAATTGCAAGCTTAAGAATAGAGCTCGGCACCCTGGGCGGCAGCCGGTGGAGCACGATCACGAACAGTGCTCCCAATACCGGCTCTTTCGCCTGGCTCATCCCGGATACCGTATCAAACCAGGCATTGATTCGCATTACTGATTCTGGCGGGAGCGGCGCCAGCGACGTGAGCGACGCCATGTTCGTCCTCACGCGGAGCGCACTCGTCAATTTTACGCCGGTGAGCAGCAATCCAAGACTCACCCCCGGGCCTGCCGGAAGCTCGGATGAAAACATCCGCGAGCGCGGCTGGGTTATGTATGAAAACGGCCTGTATCATATGTGGTATGGCGGATGGCGCGGCACCTATAATCGCTCTACACCTTCGCTCGTCGATATGGGCTATGCCACTTCCAGCGACGGGGTGAACTGGACAAAATACGCCGGCAACCCGATCCAAACCAACTACTGGATGGAGGATTTTTCCGTTCTCAAAAACGGCAATACCTACTACTTGTATGCCGAAGATGAGTTTACCGGCGACGGCGCTCGGATCGATCTTTACACCTCAACTGACAAGCTCAATTGGACACGCTATGGCACCGTGCTCACGCGCGGCAGTCGCGGTTGGGAGAACGACAAAGTTGGCACGCCCGTAGTTTGGAAAGAGGGCAGCGTCTGGTATATGCTGTACGAGGGGCTGGGACAAGCTTACGCCGGCCAGGTGGGGTTGGCAACTTCTTCGGACGGAAGAAATTGGACGAGAAATGCCAATAATCCGGTGCTGACGGGTCCACTGGGAAACCAACTCGACCTCGCCATCGACAGTATCCTCAAGCTCAATGGCGTTTATCACGCCTATGCACATTATGATACCGGCGGGCTCAACTGGGTGGGAGGCTTGTTCGTCTCGCAAGACTTGATTTCATGGACTGCCTATCCTAACAATCCCATGACCTACACCTCGCCGGTGATCGTCGCCAACGGTACGGACTATCGTATGTATGGTGTGGTGCATATCCCGGTGGGACACTCGCAATATCACGTGGCGTTCGGAGGATCCGCCGGCGATCTTCCTCCAGCCACTTTGACGCTGGTTTCCCCGAACGGAGGAGAAAATTGGGCCGTTGGCACGGTGCAGCCGATTCTGTGGAATTCCACCGGCACACTGGCCAGCGTGAAATTGGAATACTCCAGCGATAACGGTGCGAATTGGACGACAATTGTGGCGGCGACGGCCAACGATGGCGGCCATGATTGGGCCATTCCCAATGCGGTGTCGAGTCAAGCCCTGGTAAGAGTTTCCGACGCCCAAGACGCCGATCCCATGGATCGGAGCGATGCCAACTTCATCATCAGCTCGGATAATACCGCCCCGGTGATTTCCAACGTGAGCGCCGGGAATCTCACGGTTGCCTCAGCAGTAATAACGTGGAATACCAGCGAAGCGAGCGACTCGCAAGTCGAGTATGGCCTCACGGCGAGCTACGGCTCGCTCAGTGCGCTTGATCCCAATCGCGTCACTGCGCACACGATCACGCTCAGCGGTCTGCTTGCCAATACCACCTACCATTACCGCGCCAGATCGCGCGACGCTGCGGGCAATCTTGCGATGAGCAGCGATTTCACTTTCAAGACGGCTGCCACCGGCGTGCCGATTTTCTCCGACAATTTTACTGGGGCGAACGCCTTCTACTATGAACTGGCGGCTTATCGCACGCCCACGAAGGGTGTGCAGATCGTTGATGATTTCTCCATCACGGCGCCGGCGGCGCTTGCCAAATCCGGCGAGTCGCATGATTCGACCGCACACCCGACGCTGGCCGGCTTGCCGGCTGCTTTTGAGCTGGGCAACTATCCCAATCCCTTCAATCTCTCTGCGCGCATCAGTTTTGCCCTACCGCAAGACGCCGACGTGGATTTGGCCGTTTTCGATCTCATGGGACGGCAAGTGAGTGAATTGGTGCAGGGACCGTATCCCGCCGGACGGCACGAAGTTCTATGGAATGGCAGAAACGCTGCGGGTGCGGAATTGAGTACCGGCGCGTACATTATTCGACTGCGCTATCACGTACCGGGAGCCAGCTTCGCGGTGCAGCTGACGAGACGCGTGATGCTGATCAAATAGAGCATAAGCATCGCCTTTCTCCGGGGAACCACAAACCCCTGCTCATGGTCTTGGTGACATGCGAACGTGCAGGCCCCGTGCTTGCCGTTCGCATGACGGTGCTAAGTTTCTCCACCGCTAGCTGAGGCAATCCTGAACTCCACACTTGTATTTGAGATATCCCTTGCTATATTATGGCATGCTCCGAGGTATTTTCCCGCAATCCGATTGCTCTGCCCAATCGTATTCCCTAAGAAAAGTATCCGGGAAACTTGCCGGTGCGCATTGTCCCGTAACGAACCACCACAAAAAAATTGGTGCCTATTCAGCTCATGAAAGAAATGTAAGCGGATTGAACGGATTGTGATCCTGAAAAAACAGGTTTTTGAAATCCGCTTAATTCGTTCAATCTGCATACATGAAATAGGAGTTGATTTGTTACAAAATGGTTCTTGCGCGAAGAGGAATTGTCATGCAACTGCCACTATTGTTTCCTATCGCCAGGGGCATAAGAAAAATTTCTGGGCTGCTCACGTTTGGGGTCATTTCAGGAATGCTCATCTGCGCCGGCCACGCTGCGCTGCCGCGGGTTTCGCCCAACGGCGTGGCGCATGCGTTATTCACGCAAGTGCTGGCGGATCACGTGAAAAATGGCGTGGTCGATTACAAGGCGATTAAAACCGACGCGCGCTTTCCACAATACCTCGCGTTTCTGCAAGGAACAAATCCCGCCGCGCTCTCGGGCAACGAGAAATTGGCGTTCTGGATCAATGCCTACAATGCCTTCACGATTCAGTACGTGCTCAATAAATATCCCATCAAAAGCTTGATGAATAAACTCTCCTACGCCACCGGTGGCGGCACCTTCAAAAACAAATTCATTGAGATCAACGGCCAGAAATATTCGTTGAACGATATTGAGAACGACATCATCCGCCCGATGGGTGATGCGCGCATTCACTTCGCGCTGGTGTGCGGTGCGAAAAGCTGCCCGCCACTGCGTTCCGAAGCATTTACCGCCGATCGTTTGAACGAGCAGTTGGACGAGCAAGGCCGGCTCTTCATGAAACAAACCGAGAAGAACCGCTTCGATTTCGAGAAGAATGAAATTTACATTTCAAAAATCTTCGATTGGTTCAAAGATGATTTCCGCCAGAACAGCAGAAGCGAATTGGATTTCATCGCCAAGTACTTACCCGAAGAGCAAGCGCAAAAACTGCTGGCGAACGCGGCCACGCTCAAAGTCAAGCATACCGATTACGACTGGGACCTCAACGAATAACCGCGGCCCTCTCCGCCGCTTCAAGCTGACCAGACCATAGCAAAGCCTCGCTCCAATTCGCATTGCCGGTTAGGAGGACACTGCATGCCAGTGGCTGCGACTCTGGTTTCCGAATTTGAAGACCACTTGAACACCCGGCCCCGGCGGCCGGTGTCCGTCTCCATCATCATTCCAACACTCAACGAAGCCGCCAATATCTGCGGCCTCGCCCAATCATTGCGCCGCTTGCCCGAGGCTGAAATCATCTTCGCCGACGGCGGCAGTTGCGATGGCACTGCACCCGCCATCGAAAGTCATTGCCATCGTGACGGGAAAATTCGATTGGTGCGCGCGCCTTGCGGTCGCGCTAGACAAATGAATGCCGGGGCAAAATGCGCGAACGGGGATTGGCTCATCTTTCTGCACGCCGACACGGCATTGCCCCCGGCCTCCTTTCACAGCTTTCTTCGCATGGTGCGAGCGCATTCACAACTGGTTGCTGGCGCTTTTGCCTTTCGTGCCGATCATTCCCGCTGGGTTTACCGTTATCTTGAGCTTTATGTCAGCCTGCGCAGCCGTGTCTTGAAGCTGCCTTATGGCGATCAAGCGATTTTCGTGAAGCGAAAGGTGTTCGAAGAAATGGGTGGCTATCGCGACGATTATCCCGTAATGGAAGACCTCGAGCTGGTGCGGCGCTTGAACAAGCTCGAAGGTTTTGCCGTTCTGAACTTTCCAGTCTACACTTCCGCGCGCCGCTTCGAGCAAGACGGCTACCTGTGGCGCACCTGTCAAAACTTGTATCTGCAATTTCTCTATGCTCTCGGCGTGCCACCGCAAAAACTGGCGGAAATGTATTGGAAGAAAGCACAGGCAAAACCCTGATCCAAGCCACCCGGTGAAGTTGACTATGCCTTACACGTTACACGTCTAACGTTACACGTGTGCCGTGCAATGCGTCGGGAGCTTGAAACCTCACAAGGAGGAACCATGTCCCTGTCACCGACCCGAAGGCTGCCGGTGTTACCCGCGAACCACAATGGCCGCCACCTCCCCAGCGCAAAAGAGGCGCAGGCGCGAACCTGGCAAAGGCTGTATTGTACCTCCCTCACCCTGCAACCCGCACTACTCACCAACGGCATCAAAGCCACGCGGGAATTGTTGACAAAACTCGCGCATGCCGGTTTGCGCGACGTCGCGTTTCACGTTGACATGACGCAGAATTTGAGAGACAAGAGCAAGCGGCAGTATGCTTCGGAACAGGAATTGAACGTGATTCGCGAAGAATACCTCGAGCGCGTGCGCGGCCTGGGGCTCGCCGTGATTTTCAACACGACTTTGTGCGCCACGAATTTTCACGAGCTGCCGATGCTGGTGAAATTTTTCATCCGGCACGCGGAGGTCGTGGGCATGTGCAGCTTTCAATTGCAAGCCGACACTGGCCGCGGTATTCTGCACGGCCGGCCGGAGGCCATCGAGCCGCGCAACATCATTCGCATCATCAACGAAACCATCGGGCGCAAGATCAGCTTCGACGTGGTGGATCTCGGCCATCCCTCCTGCAATCGCATCGGCTACGCCTTTGTGTGCCATAACCATGCTTACGATTTGTGGTGGGATCCCGGGATCATCAATAAATTGTACGAGCAGTTCGAGGGTCTGGGCCTGGATCGCGGCAATCCGAAAAAAGCCGTCCGGCAAGTGGCGCGGCACGTTCTCAAGCATTCCGGCATTTTGGCGCAAGGCCTTCCCTTTTTGGCGCGGCACTTGTGGCGCATGAAGTGGGATTTGCTGCGCAGTGGGTTCAAAGCGCACAAGCTCAGCTTCATGATTCACAATTTCATGCACGCCGATTGCCTCGACCCGGAGCGCATCGACAACTGCTCGTTCATGGTGATGACGCCCGACGGACCGTTGTCGATGTGCTTGCATAACGCCCATCGCGATCATTACATTACCAAACCATTCAAAGTGGAGAGCCACGGGAAAGAAGAAGTATTCGATCCGGTGCGGCCGCACCGGCGCGATTCGCCTGGCGCGCATGGGCTTCGAAGTAACCGTGTTCGAAAAAAACGAAACTATCGGCGGCAAGCTGGATGAAGTACGGCTGGGAGAGTATCGCTGCGATACCGGACCGTCATTATTGACGATACCGTTCGTCAGCGAAGAGCTGTTTGCATTTGCCGGCCATTCTTGGCGGGAATTTCTGCAAATCGTGCCGCTCGGCCCGGTCTGCCGCTATTTTTTCCCCGACGGCACGAGACTCGATACCAGCATGAACGTGCAAAAGATGAAAACCGAAATGGCGAGGCTATCTGCCGGCGATGCTGAAGTCTATTAGAAATTCTTGTCGTACTCGGAAAGCATTTACCGGCGCGCGCCTGCAAGTTTTTCCGAAAAAATTGCCGCCCGTCGCAACGCATGCCTATCTGGCACAAATGGGCTATTTCGTTCTGGTCATGCTCTCTTGAGTGCCGGGCCATGCCTCAGCTGCCTATTGAGAAAAGCAGCGCAACCATCGTGACCGCAAGCGAGACGCCGGCACGGCCCCATGGAGCGGGGCAGTACAGCTCCGGCCAACATCTGCTTGCACACCTGGATCGTTTTGCTTAGATTGGCACCCAGCGCGAATGACGCCGCCTATGAAAAATTTGCATTGGAAATTTCGCCGGAGCCTCGATTATTCTTATCAGGGCTTCGCCCTCGGCGCGGCGATCCTCGCGCTGTGGCTTTGTTGTTTGTGGGCCGGTTTGTCTCTCGACCTGGAAAGCGGCAACGCTATCGTCATCCCCATGGCGATGCTGCTGCAGACTTTGCTTGTCCTGCTATCATTTCGGTTATCATTGGGAGCATC
The DNA here is from genome assembly GCA_044869275.1 of bacterium. GTDB lineage: Bacteria > Zhuqueibacterota > Zhuqueibacteria > Zhuqueibacterales > Zhuqueibacteraceae > JBIOXB01. The sequence goes on along the minus strand of JBIOXB010000086.1, from coordinate 72,384 downwards.
ACGAGTTTCCTTATGTGTCCTGGTGGAAATTGCCCAGCGTAAGAAAAGCCTCGAGGGCGACCAAAGCACAACCTGATCAATGAAAAACCTCATGCGCACGACTTCTCAAAAAATTCGCATCGGCATCAGCACTTGTTTGCTTGGCGAGAGCGTCCGCTTCGATGGCGGGCACAAAAAAGATGCCTATCTCACCGGTGCCTTGGCCGCTTTCGTTGAATGGGTCGCGGTTTGCCCGGAAGTTGAGATCGGTTTGGGCACGCCGCGGGAGCCATTGCGTTTGGTGGGCAGCTCCGACATTTCGGGACTGCGCTTGGTGACGGCCAAAACCAATATCGATCACACCCGCCGCATGAAAAGCTACGCGCAGGCCAAGGTGGAGCAACTGCAACATTACGATTTGAACGGATACATCCTGAAAAAGGACTCGCCCAGTTGCGGCATGGAGCGCGTGAAAGTTTATCACGACGGCGGTGCGCCGAGCAAAACCGGCGTGGGGATATTCGCGGCAGTGCTCATGGAAAAAATGCCGCATTTGCCGGTGGAGGATGAAGGGCGCTTGCACGATCCGCGTTTGCGCGCCGGCTTCATCGTGCGCGTTTTTTCGCACCAGCGCTGGCGGGAGCTCCTGCAAAAGCCGTTTCGCTTGAACGGCCTCGTCGATTTTCACGCACGCCACAAGCTGTTGTTGATGGCGCACAGCGAGACGCACGTGCGGGCTTTGGGAAAATTAGTGGCCGCGGCGAAAAAGCTTCCCGCCAAAGAACTGTTGGAAAAATACGCCGATCTTTTTTTTGCCGCCTTGCGCCACCAAGCTACGACGCGCAAGCACACCAATGTGCTCATGCATATTGCGGGTTATTTTAAAGCCGGCTTGCATGCCAACGACAAGCGGGAGCTGCACGCGCTCATCAGCGATTATCACAGAGGCCTGGTGCCGCTGATCGTGCCGGTCACTTTGATCAAGCATCATCTTCATCGCTTCGAGCTTCCCTATCTGCACGATCAGGTCTATTTGAATCCGCATCCCAAGGAATTGATGCTGCTCAACCATGTGTGATCCCCGAGCCGTATGACGATCAAGCTCGATCTCAAATTTTTGCGCCAGCGTTCTGAGCCGATCCCGCCTCCGGGCCGCGAACAGGATTTTGACGCATCGCAAAAAAGAATCGTGCTCTTGCGTGAGGGCCAGATCCGCAAAGCGGGCCGGTATGTTTTATATTGGATGCAGATACACCGCCGCGCCCGCCAAAATCAGGCTTTGAATTTTGCCATCGCGCAGGCGAATGCCTTGGGATTGCCGGTGGTGGTTTACGAGGGCTTGCGCCCGGATTATGACCAGGCGAATAATCGCATTCATCAATTCATTCTCGAAGGCGCGCTCGACAATTTTCAAGAATTTCAAAAACGAGGTCTGCGGTACTGCTTCTACATGATGCCGGAGGCACACACCGGCAATCGCCGGGCAGTGGCGCAATTGGCCGGAGAAGCTGCGCTGTTGGTCACCGATGACTTCCCGACCTTTGTGGTGCCGCAGCACAATCGCGCGATCGTCACCCAGGTCGATTGCCCGGTTTACGCCGTCGATGCCAACGGCATCGTACCGCTGCGTGAATTGACGCATGAAGAATATGCCGCGCGCACGATCCGGCCGAAAATTCACCACTTGCTGCCGGCGTATTTGTGGCCGATCAAAGAGCTCGCGCCCAAAATCAAATCCCTGCATCTGCCTCTGCCTCTGCGTGAAGAAACGCTGCTACAGCAGGCGCATATTTCAACCATGCTTGCCAGAGCCAGTATCGATCATTCCGTTACACCCTCGCGCCATTTCCAGGGCGGAAGAAACGCGGCGTTGAAGCGGCTGGGCACATTTATCGAGCGGCGCTTGCCGAACTATGCGCAGGGCCGGAACCTGGCAGGCGAACATTGGACCAGCGAGCTTTCACCCTATTTGCATTTTGGCCACCTCGGCGCCATGGAAGTGGCGCTGGCGGTATTGCACGCCGAAGCGCCAGCGGAGTGCATCGACGCCTTCTTGGAGGAACATATCGTACGGCGGGAATTGTCCTACAACTTTTGCCATTTCAATCCCAAACATGCCACGCTGGCGGCCCTGCCGGCGTGGGCGCGCCAGACTTTACACTCGCACGAAAACGATGCGCACCCGTATGTTTATACTTCGGAAGAGCTCGAAAACGCGGACACGCACGATGAGGTTTGGAACTTAGCGCAGCGTGAGCTGCTGGCCACGGGCAAGATTCACGGCTACATGCGCATGCTCTGGGGCAAAAAAATCATCGAATGGAGCGCTGCGCCGGAGCAAGCGCTGCACACGATGATTCGCTTGCATCACCGTTACGCGCTCGACGGCCGCAATCCCAACACCTACACCGGTATTCTGTGGTGCTTCGGCAAGCACGATCGCGCCTGGGGCCCGCAACGCCCGGTGCTCGGGTTGGTGCGTTACATGACCTCGGGCAATACCAAACGCAAAATCAATTTTCCGGCCTACCAGGCTTGGGTGGAAAGCTGTGAGGTTTAGAGTGCCAGAACGCTAAAGTCGCGGAGCTGAGCCCATGGAGATGATCACGCTGGTGGATCGCCTAGATCGCGCGATTGGCGCAGAGGAAAAAATGAAAGCGCATCGTGAAGGCAAGTTGCATCGCGCCTTTTCGATATTCGTTTTCAATGACAAAGGCGAGATGTTGCTGCAAAAAAGGTCACTGCAAAAATATCACTCGCGCAGTTTATGGACGAACACCTGCTGCAGCCATCCGCGCCCGGGTGAGGCCGTGGAACAAGCCACCGCCCGCCGCTTGCAGGAGGAAATGGGCTTTGCTTGCCGTCTGCAAAAGGCATTCCACTTCATCTATCGCGCTCACCTCGAAGAGGGCTTAATCGAACATGAATTTGACCACGTGTTTATCGGCCGATATCAGGGAGTGATTGCTCCAGATCCCGAGGAAGTTGCGGATTATCGCTGGATTGACCTGGCGCGTCTGTGGCAAGAAGTGCAAGCGGCTCCGCGCGAATACACCATCTGGTTTAAAATCGCGTCTGCGCGGGCCAATTATTGGAAGGGTGTAAACCCGGCATTCGCCTAGTCCTAAACACCGTTTCCCTTCCTCTTCAACTCGAGTTCATTCTCCCGCCGGGTTCCCTCATCAATTTCTAAAACATAGGGCATGCCTCCCACAGCTGCGAGGGCTTCGGCGACGGCTTCCGCGTTGCCTGGCGCGTAAGCAAACATGCAGCCTCCTCCTCCCGAACCGTTGATCTTCCCTCCCAGCGCGCCAGCCTGCAAAGCAGCCTCAAGCATGCGATCGATTTTCGGTGTGGACACGCGCTTGCGGCGGCTGAGTTGCTCGTGGTGCTCCGTCAGCAATGCGCCAAGGTGTTCATGATTCATGGGAGACTGCGCCAGCACCTGTCGCGCCTTTTGCAACAAATCGCGGTCGATCATGTTCGCGCGCAGAACTTCGGCATGCCGCGCGGGCAGCTGCGCATAGTATGGCTGAATTTCTTTCTGCGGGGTCGTGCGCAAGTCAAAATCCGGATGAAGGCCGCGCATCATCGTCATCGCTTCCTGTGCGGTGGTGCGCAACGCAGCCAGGATTCCCATCGTATCTTTGGGTTGCTTCGAATCGCCCAGCACGAAAGTGCCCAATTCCGGCTGCAGCGCTTGCACTTCGTTACGATCAAAGTCCAGATAAATGACGTGGCCGAAAACGGTGGCAAAATGATCCATCATCCCGCCAGGTTCGTTGAATTCCGAGACCTCGGCCTGATAGGCCAGACGCGCAATCGCGCCAGGATCATCTTGTGACGAATCGCCGGCTGCTATCAAAAGAAATTTGATCCATGCTGCCGTGAGTGCCGAAGAGCTCGAGGCGCCGGCATTCATCGGAATGGCACTGCCCACCGAGAGATCCCAACCGTGTGGCGGGCGAAAACCGCGATCCCAGATTACATTGAAGCCGCTGCGAAAATAATCGCGCGCCTGCATGTATGGCAAGCGCTGGTTCCCAATAAATTCGACGTCCTGAGCGAGGTCGTGAAGACGAATGCAAAAGCGCAAATCGCGGCGCGCCACGGCCGAGATGTGAAAGCGCAGGCCGATCGCCGCCGCGATCACCGGCAATCCCAAATAGTCCTGATGCTCACCGAACAGGCAAATGCGTCCGGGCGATGAAACGGCGATGCTATGCGATCGCATGTTCATCTTTCAATGACAATGGCGCGATCATTTGAAAAGGCTGTGGCGTGAAAGAGGGAATGATCTCATCGTCGCGCACGCTCACCCAGGCGAGGTGAACGCCGTCCGCGATTCTGGCATTGCGCAGCTCTATAAACGGGCCGAGTTGGCAGCGGGACCCGATGGTGGTATGGCCGGAGAGATACGAAAACGGATGGATGATCGTCTCGCGCCCGATCGTAACCTCGGATTCGATGTAGGTGGTGGCCGCATCGACAATCGTGACCCCCTGGGCAAGATGGCGCTGGAGCACGCGGTCTTTCATGTCGGCCGTTGCTTCCATCAAGTCCCGGCGATCATTGACGCCCAAAACCATGCGTGCCTCCGCCGGAGGCATAGCTTCCACAGAATGTCCGTGTTGCGTGAGAATGCCGATGATGTCGGTCAAGTAATACTCGCCTTTCGGCGCATGGGGCTGCATTGCTCGCAGCAGCGGCAGAACGATTTCGGCACGGAAACAGTATTGTGAGGTGCAGAGCTCGCGAAGCTGGAGTTGCTCGGGCGTGCAATCGGAGGCTTCGACCACCGCGCGCACGTGGCCTTCGGCATCACGCAAGACCCGGCCGTAAGGGAACGTGCGCTCAAACACCGTTGCAGCGAACGTGGCGGCGGCGTTCGTGTGGCGATGCCTGGCCAGCAACTCTTGCCAGAATTCCGGAGAAAGCAAAGGCGCATCGCCGACCGTGACCAGCAGGTCTCCAGTGAAATTCCGCAAGAGCGGCGCGGCGGTCATGAGCGCGTGGCCGGTACCGAGCAGTTCTTTTTGTTCGACGTATTCAACTTCTTCGCCCAGCACGCGGCGGATTTGTTCTGCCTCATGCCCGACAACGATGATGATTCTGCCGATGCCCGCATCGCGGCACGCCTCCACCACATGCCGGATGATCGGTTTGCCCAGGAGAGGGTGCACCAGCTTGGAAATGTCCGATTTCATGCGCGTGCTTTTGCCCGCGGCCAGAATCACGGCGGCGATTTCACGAGAGCTCATGCGGTTCAGTCATTTTCAATCGAGCCACCTGCCCAACTCACGGCACGAGAATAATTCAATCGCCGGCAAGAAGCAAGAGAAATTCATTTTGCCCGGCGATCACCGGCAAATAAAAAAAGCCACGAGGTCTGCTCGTGGCTTGACAGCAATTCAACACGCCAGGTTTACGGACAAACCACGTCGTTCAATAACGCATCCCAACAAGATTTCTGGCCGTTGTTGTAACCGGGAGCGATAATGTATCCGGTGTGGCTCACTTCATTCCAGGAGATTTCGACGATCTTGATTTCGGACTGATCGTAGTGCGTGACCCAGCGCAAATCCCCGTCGGCACGGTAAGTCAATTGATCGCCGTTGTCAGGCGAATCTGGATCGACTACGGTGAACTGCAACGTCGCCTTCGTCGCGCTCGGAATCTGCCATTCGAGGTGCAGCGCCTTCGTGGGTGTGGCCGGCTGCTCGCCGTCATAAAAATCCCAATAGCCAGAAGAATTGTCGAGCTTGGCGCGGCCTTCGAACCAGAGAAAATTGTTCAGCGGCGGATTGTTGCCTGTGGCGGTGATGCGCATTTCCCAGCGGGACTCGAGCCCCGCTTGATCGACCCACCCCGCCAAATCCGCTGTGAGTGTATTGCCGCTGCTATCAGTGACGGAATAGATCCAATGGAACTTGCCGTCGCTCGCATCCAGCACCGGCTGTTGCTGCATGGCGGCGGCGAAAACGTAAGCCGGCACACTCAAGATCAGCGTGACCGAAGCATTGATCAGAGTCACCACCCCAAAAGCCGTGACGAAATTCAGCCCGATGGCACTCTCGCCGCCGCTGGCTTTTCCCAAATGGGCCGCGGTTTTGAACGCGCTCAAATCGAGGTTCATCGAGCTCGCCGGCGGAAGCTCCGGCGCCTTTTGCTCGGGGGTGGCGGGATTCTTATCGCACGAAATCAACAGCACATGCGCCAGAATGAGAGCCGCGACCAGCACACGATTCAACCATGAAGCTTTCATGCTGCGTATCCTCCTGAAAAGTTCTGAGTGATGTGAATGAGAACCATCCAGCATGACTTCAAGTTGCATGCCAAAAGCTCGGCGCAAAACCACCCCAACCGTACCTTGATTTTCAAGAGCCATTCCGCTGCCGGAGGGTGCCTTCATCCAGAGGGTCAAGGTGAAAATTAGACACGGTGTGGCCGGAGGGATGCACGAGATTTACGGCTTGGCCACGGCGCTCGAATCTTTCTTTGCGACGGGTTGAATCATGCCAGCCTTGGCGGACAACTCGAGCGCCAGCGTTTCAGCCATGTCGCGCAATTGCGCCGAGGAGCCGGCCTTGGCGTGACTGGCCGCAAGAGCCTCGCCGGTGCTCACATTCAAAATGCGCGCATCCGCTTCAAATGCAGTTGCGGGCCGGCTCAAACTGCCGACGACAACGGCCTGTGCGCCCAAAAGTTCTCCCACGACCACAACGGTTTCAGCTTCGAGTGCGCCGGTCTGCCCCAGCGCTTGCTCCTGCATGAGACGATCCAACTGGCTGCGCTCGATGACATGATAAGTGTTGCGATTGATCAGGCTCGTGGCGAGCATCTCGGAGAGCGCATCGCCCAATTGCTGTTCGGTAGAATCCAATTGTGCATCGGAAAAAGCAAAAACCGCGAGTACCGGTTTTTCGCCCGTTGCCGGTGGGGTGGCATTGGTGCTGGAGGAGGAGGTTGCGGATTTGCCGTCCGCCGGCCGCGCAGCAGGCTTGTTGAAAAAATCCGCGTGTTTGGCGCGCAAGCCGGTCAACAGGCGCGTGGCCTCCGCTTGATCCGCGCTGTTGCCGAGGCGCGCGGTCTTGCGCAAATGATCGGAAGCCGCGAGATCTTTGCCGCTCTTCATCAGCAGGTTCGCCATGACGAGATGGGCACGCGGGTTCTCCGGCTGGATTTTCAGAGCCGTTTCCGCATGATTCCGTGCGGGCGCGAGGCGATTATCTTGCCAGCAGAGCAACGCCAGATTGGCGTGCGCGCGCGCATTTTTCGGATTCAGCTCCAGCGCTTCTTCGAATTTTTTTCCGGCCGCCGTGGGCTGGCCCTGTTGCTGCAACGCCAATCCCTCCTCCACCAGGCGATCGGAGCGATTTTCCTTTCTTTTTTGCTGCATCTTTTGCAGGGGCCGCGTTTGCGCCGCGGCTTCATGAAGCTCCGTGCACCAGCAGCTGAGCGTAAAAGCAAAAACGGCAACCCACTTCATCTCGACTCCTATGCTGAAAGTTGAACCCTGGATCGGGCTTGATTTGGTGTTCTCAACGCTAAAGTAAATTCTCCTGCCGCTAACATGCAATGATTTTCTACGGCGGTAGAATTTCGCTTGAATTTAATGCCAGGCCGTGCTACCATCATTTTAGTTTTGGTGAAAATCGAGGCTGCTGCTCACTTGCGCTGCGGAGGAGAATTTATGCCCAACGCGATGATACGCGATTTTGCATGGCATTCCCGCCTGCACCATGGCGTGCCTCAGAACGCCTCTCTCTCCTTGCCTTTTTATTCTCTTATCCTCAAGCTGATCATTTTTCTCTCCACCACTTTCAGATTGTCCGGCTTTGCGCAGACGAAGCCCGTTGAAGGCCTGCGCGACAACACGCCCCAAGTGCATGCCTTGATCAACGCCAGAATCTTCACGGCACCGGGCAACGTTATCGCCCGCGGAACCGTGGTGCTGCGCGACGGGGTGATCGCCGCGGTGGGTGCAAACGTCACGCCGCCGGCAGACGCGCGCGTTTGGGACTGCACCGGCCGCACCATTTATCCCGGTTTGATTGAATCATACTCGCATCTGGGTTTTTCCACTGAGTCCGGCTCCTCTTCCGGTGAGACGGCGAAAACGGAAAAACGCACCGGGGTGCAGCCTTGGAATGAGCAGCTGCGGGCGCACGAGAACGCCAAAGACAGGTTTCTTTTCGACGCCAAAGCGGCGCAGGAGCTGCGCGAGCTGGGCTTTGGCGCGGCCTTGATCGTTCCACCGAAAGGCATTTGGCGCGGCACCAGCGCGCTGATCAGCTTGCACGAAGAGGCGCCGAATCAAGGCCTCTTGCAGCCGCGCGTGGCGCAGCATCTCGCCTTTGAAACCTCCTCTTTTGCCGAACGGAAGTATCCCACCTCTCTGTTGGGCGCCATCGCGTTGACGCGGCAAAGCTTGCTGGATGCGCAATGGTATCAGGAAGCGCAAGCCGCTTATCGCAAAAATCCCAACCAAGCCCGTCCAGAAGAAAATCCCGCGCTGGCGGCCTTGAGCGAAATGTCGAGCACGCGCATGCCCGTGATCTTCGAGGCCGCGGAGACGAACAACTTCCTGCGGGCGGTGGCTATTGCCCGCGAATTCTCTTTGCCTCTTATCGTGCGCGGCAGCGGTGATGAATATCGGCAAATCGACGCGATCAAGCGCGCGCAAGTGCCGGTAATTCTGCCGCTCGATTTTCCCGCGCCCCCGCAAGTGGATACGCCCGAGGAGGCCCTGGATGCCAGTCTCGATGATTTGCAGCACTGGTCCATGGCGCCTGCCAATCCGTTTTGGCTGCACCAAGCCGGCGTGGCATTTGCATTGACGACGGCGAAACTGAAAAAAACCTCGGATTTCCCCGCCCGTGTGCGCAAGGCCATGGCCCACGGCCTATCCGCCGATGCCGCCCTGGGCGCACTGACGGTTGTTCCCGCCAGGCTCTTCGGCGTGGAAAATCGCCTCGGTTCCATTGCGCCCGGGAAAATTGCGAATCTTGTGGTTACAGAGGGAGATCTGTTTGCGGAGAAGACTGCGATATTCGAGGTATGGGTGGACGGCCATCGCTACGAAATCAAGAAGCCGGTCGCTGCCGACTTGCGCGGCACATGGGACTTTCAAATAAAAAAAGGCGGCGGCCAAAGCGAAAACTATACGCTCGCTCTGAAAGGCACTCCTGAAAAACCGAGCGGCGAACTTTTGAAAAATGAGATCAAAGCCAAGCTCGACAAATTTCAGCTCGACGAGAAACGCGTGACCATGCTGCTCCAAGGCGATACCTTGGGCTACAAAGGCGTGATGAGCATGGCCGGGGACTTTGCCAAAGACGAAATGAAAGGCAGCGGCGTATTTCCTGACGGTGTGAGTTTCGAGTGGCAAGCAAAACGCCTCCAGCCGTTCACGGAAAAAGAAAACGGCAAAAAGCAAGAAGCAACAACAAAAGCAGAATTAAAAAAAGTCTTTCCCTACGGCGGCTTTGGCCGTTCCGCACCGCCGGCTCAGCACGAAGCCTTGCTCGTGCGCGGCGCAACGATTTGGACCTGCGGCCAGCAGGGCAAGCTCGAAAATGCCGATATGCTGGTACGCGGCGGCACGATCGCGCAGATCGGAACCCAGCTCACGGCGCCGGCGAATGCCGTCATACTTGAGGCGAAAGGCAAACACCTGACCCCGGGATTGATCGATGCGCATTCACATTCCGCTGCGGATGCCATCAATGAAAGCGCGCAGGCGGTAACGGCCGAGGTTCGCATTAGCGACGTGGTGAATAGCCAGGACATCGGCATTTATCGCCAGCTCGCTGGCGGGCTGACGCTGGCGCACGTCATGCATGGCTCGGCCAATCCCATCGGCGGCCAGAATCAAGCTATCAAGTTGCGCTGGGGGGCGGACAATGAGGGCATTAAATTCACGGAGGCGCCGCCGACGATCAAGTTCGCGCTGGGCGAGAACGTGAAGCAAAGCAATTGGAACCCGCCGACCGGCCGTTATCCACAAACACGCATGGGCGTCGAGCAGCTCATTCGCGACCGCTTCAAAGCCGCGCGAGATTATGAGCTTGAATGGCAGGCCTTCAATACCAAGAAAAAAGACGGCATGACCATCCCGCCGCGCCGCGATCTGGAATTGGAGGCCCTGGTGGAAGTTCTGCAGGGAAAGAGATTCATTCATTGCCATTCCTACCGCCAGGATGAAATTCTCATGATGATTCGCCTCGCGGAAGAATTCGGCTTCAAAATGGGCACGTTTCAGCACGTGCTCGAGGGCTACAAAGTCGCGGAGGCCATTAGCACGCACGGCGCCGGCGCCTCCTCCTTCAGCGATTGGTGGGCATACAAATTCGAGGTCTATGACGCCATTCCGCACAACGGTGCGCTCATGCACGAACAGGGTGTGGTGGTTTCCTTCAATTCCGACAGCGGCGAGCTGGCGCGCAGATTGAATTGGGAGGCCACCAAAGCCGTGAAGTACGGCAACGTTTCCGAAGAAGAAGCGCTCAAGTTCGTTACCTTGAACCCGGCCAAGCAGCTCAAAGTTGATCGCTACGTCGGTTCGCTGGAGCCGGGCAAGCATGCCGACTTCGTGCTCTGGAACGGCTCCCCTCTTTCGACCTACAGCAGGTGCGAACAAACGTGGATCGAGGGCCGCCAGTACTTCGATTACGAAGAGGATTTGAAAATGCGTGCCGAGGTGGATAAAGAACGCGCCGCATTGATTCAAAAAGTGCTGGCTGCGAGAGAAGGTTCCAGCGGCGGCGGCGAAAGCGCCAGCACCACCGGCGTGCAAGATTTTGAACTTCGCTCCGGTAGATTTCTGTCTTGCGATCGGCAAGATCAATGCGAGCAGCCGTGGCGGTGAAGAGGTGAGTTTACGATTACACAATTGCCAAGCGCCTTTGTGCCTCCACCTCGCGTCATGGTTTCAGAAAGAATCTTTTTTACAAACCCCAAGAGGCAAATAAAATGAATCGCATGCAATCCGCCCTTGCTCTCGTGCTGCTCGTTCTCGGTATCGATGACATATTTGCCCAAAACTATGGCCAGATTCCCGCGCCGGCACAAGCCCAGCCGATTGCGCTCGTGGGCGCGACCGTGCATCCGGTGAGCGCCGCCCCCATGTCCAACGCCACGATCGTATTCGAGAACGGTAAAATCACCGCACTCGGCGAGAATGTGACAGTGCCGGCGAACGCCAAGAAGATCGAAGTTACGGGCAAACACGTTTATCCGGCAATGATCGCCGCCCATACCACGCTGGGTTTGATCGAAATCGGCGCGGTGCGCGCGACCATGGACTTCAGCGAAACCGGCCAGATCAATCCCAGCGTGCGCGCGGAAGTCGCTGTGAATCCAGATGGCGAAATGATTCCCGTGACGCGCGCCAATGGCGTGGCCCTGGCGCTCAGTGTTCCACAAGGCGGCTTGATTTCAGGAACCTCGGCTTTGCTCATGCTCGACGGCTGGACCTGGGAGCAGATGACGCTCAAGGCGCCCGTGGCGATGCACGTGGACTGGCCAACGATGAGCGTGCGGCGCACCAGGCGAGTCACCTCAAGCGAGGAAGAGCAACGCAAACAAATTCAAGAAAATTTGCGAATCATCAAGGAGGCTTTTGCAGCCGCGCGTGCTTACATGATTGCGAAAAACGCGGAAGCCAAGATGGGGAACGTTCATCACGAATCCGATTCGCGTTGGGAGGCGATGCTTCCGGTTTTGGAGAGAAAAATACCGGTGTTCGTCACCGCGAACGATGCCAAGCAGATTCGGGCAGCGCTGCAGTGGGCGGAAGATGAAAATATTCGTGTGGCCATCGTCGGCGGAAAAGACGCGTGGCGGGTGGCATCCTTACTGCAGGAAAAAAATGTCCCGGTTATTTACGGCCCGATTCACGACTTGCCCGGGAGGGTTTGGGAAGCTTACGACACGCAGTTTGCCGCACCGAAAAAATTATACGAAGCAGGTGTGAAGTTTTGTATTGCCAATTTTGAAAACTCGAATGTGCGCAATTTGCCCTATGAAGCGGCAACGGCAGCGGCCTATGGCCTGCCGCGCGAGGAAGCGCTCAAAGCCATCACCTTGAACGCGGCGGAAATTCTGGGGGTGTCCGACCGTCTCGGCTCGCTGCAGGAAGGCAAGGATGCAACTTTGATCGTCACCACCGGCGATCCGCTCGAAATCACCACGCAGATCGAGCGTGAATTCATCCAGGGCCGGGAAATCGATCTCGGCAGCAAGCACAAAGCACTGTATGAAAAATATTCTGAAAAATACCGGCGCCTGCAGCATCCTGCAAGCGGTAGCAAAGCAGCCGGAACGAATTGACCACGAGCGCGCCCCGGCGCAGGGCGTGTGCACAATCGCACTCTTGTGTGGCCAGGCTGGTGGGGCTGGACAGCGCCACCATGCTGGTTATCCCGTGTGAGCTTTTGCAATTACACACCTTCAGCTCAAGCCCGCCAGCCGGGCAGCAAGCGCCATCGCAGATTCAGATTCGAAGGCGTCCAGCCAATAACCCTCCGCCATCTTGCGAAACCACGTTAATTGGCGCTTGGCATATTGGCGGGAGTGGCGTTGAATCGACTCGATCATTTCCTCATGTGAAATCTCACCGCGCAACAGCTGAAACACTTCCTGATAGCCGACGGTTTGCAGCGCATTCAGCTCGGGGGCATAACCCCTTTCCAGCAAGCGGCGGCACTCATCGATCAAGCCTGCAGCGACCATTTGCTCGACGCGGTGATTGATGCGCTGGTAAAGAATTTTTCTTTCCAAATTCAAAACCAGAATTTTGTAGGCAAAGGGCGCGGGTGGTCCCGGGCTTTTCCACAGCTTGCGCTGCGATACATTTCCAGTATGATAAACTTCCAGCGCGCGCACGATGCGATGCGCGTCATTCGGATGCAGATGCTTTGCCGAATCCGGATCGAGGCGCAACAATTCTGCATACAGGGCCGCGCTTCCTTCCTGTTGCGCACGGCGCTTCAATTGTTCCTGCAATGCTCGATTCGACGGTAATGCTGCGGAAAATCCTCGCAACAACGCCCGCAAGTACAGGCCCGACCCGCCCACAATCAGCGGCAACTTTCCTTTTTGCATAATTTCCAACACGCGGGCGCGTGCCTCGCGGCCATATTGCCCGGCGCTGTAAGTTTCGTCCGGGTCGCAGATATCGATAAAATGATGTGGAACCTTCTCTCTCTCGCTCAAAGCAGGTTTGGCTGTTCCGATGTTCATGTAGCGATATACCTGGCGGGAGTCTGCAGAAACGATTTCGGCGGGAAACTTTTCGGCTAACCCCAGAGCCACGGCAGTCTTACCCACGGCAGTCGGACCGGTGAGAACGAGAGCGGTCGTGCGGCGATCAATGATTCCCATAGCATGTTTTAGTTGCCAGCCAATGCCCGTCTCCGATGGTATTGGCGAATACGTTCACAAATGCGCTCCATTTCTTCCGGATTGAAATCATGAAGATAGATTCGTTTGAAAGTCTCTACTAAGAGCTCAATTGGATCAATTTCGGGATTCTGTTCGTGGATAGCGCTGATGATGCGATTTTTGAAACTGTTCCACAAACGAAACCCATGCAGCGCGCGCTCACCTTCGGCTTTGGCGCGCCAAAGCCGCAATAGAACTTCGCGTGTCTCAGGGCGTGTGTCGTCGGCGAAAATCATGGCAATTTTGTAAATTCCTCGCGAAGATTGAAAATGTCCAGCCAGTGGTTAAGATATGCGAAATCTAATTTTTCTTTTTGTGTTTCCAAAACATTTTTGAGGTCGGATAACTGCCGCTCGGATTTGGAGACCACATAACTTTTCAGCTTGGAGATAATATAATCTTCAGGTGTGACATACCAAAATTCTTCATTTTGAACAACGACAATACGACGGCGCTTAAACTCGGACTGCGCAAACGCATCGGGTTTGATCGGGATCAAATCCACTTTCGCAGCAGTCGCGAGAAAAATGGCATTGAAGGGATAATGGCGACGAATTGAATCTTGAATGGCTTCGTGAGAATTGACATAAAAGTCATCTTCGAAAACGGAGATCAATTTGTCAATATCGGCTTCTTCCAATTTAATGACGATATCAATATCATTCGTCGTGCGCGCCGGCATATAAGTATTGGCCGCAACCGAGCCCGCCACCATGTAGGGAATGTTGCAACGCTCGAGCCGCTCAATTACAGTCTTCAACAAGGCATGTTGTTCATCCAGGCCGAGCGTGTTCATGGCTCATGACCAAACACTTAGTTATTTCAGATACCAGCCAAGTTACGGGCTATATTCTCCCAAATCTCTTGTCCAATTCTTCCAGCGGAATATTAATAATCACCGGCCTCCCGTGCGGGCAAAAGTATGGAGATTTCGTGGCAAAGAGCTGATCGATCAGCGCATTCATCGTGGCCAGCGACAACCGGTCACCGGAGCGGATGGCGGAGTGGCAGGCGAAGGAACGCGCCACGTTGTCGCGGATTTCGAGATTCTCGCGCTTGCCGCGCTTGTATTCGTCGATAATCTGCAGAATGATCTTCTCATTTTGCGTGCCCTTGCTGAAGCGCGCACCTGCCGGCACGCCTTCCATCAGAAAAGTGAAGCGGCCAAACGGCTTGAGTGCAAATCCGAGCTTTTCCAGCAAAGGCAGAATCTCCTGCACGAGGTCGTGATCTTCCGGACTCAGCTCGAGCACGACGGGAAACAGCAAATTCTGCGTGGCCGGCTCTTGTTGGCTGAAAATATCCAGCGCTTGCTCATACAAAATGCGCTCATGCGCGACGTGCTGGTCGATGATGACCAGGCCGGATTTGATTTCTGAGAGAATGTAGCGATCATGAATTTGCCAAACATTGTGCGGTTGGTATTTGGCCGGTTCGGAAGTGCCGGGATCGGCATCGATGATTGATTTTTCAGCAGGCGCTGTGGGTTTCAGCTCAAAACCAAGCTGCCGGCCCGGATGTTTGGCACGAAAATCGAATTGCGGTATTTGCCTCACCATTTCAGGCGCGAGCCCTGCACCGACCGGAATGCCATTTTGCTCGGCGGCAGGAACCTCGGGCGCGGAAGGCCAGGCCACGATTGGCACGGCGCGCACGATGCTCGACTCGACCGGAATCACCGCGGTTGAAGTGAGCGCCTGCCGTACGGTGTTGCGCAAAATGGCATAGATCAAGCGATCATCGGCAAATTTCACTTCCATCTTTGAAGGATGCACATTCACATCCACGCGCTGCGGGTCAATCTGCAAAAAAACGGCATAAAACGGAAATCCGCCGTGCGCGAGGATTTCGCCGTAGGCCGAGACGATGGCGTGATTAAGCGAACGATCGGCGATGAAACGATGATTCAAGAACAAAAACTGCTCGCCGCGCTGCTGGCGAATCGTGCTTTGCTTGCCCACGACGCCGGTGATTTCCGCAGCCGGACCCTTGTCGTGAATCGTGATCAACGCGTCGCGCAAACGGCTGCCGTAGAGCGTCACCAGCCTTTCTTCGAGCGAGGCAGCCACCGGCATGTCGAAAATAATCTCGTCATTGTGCACGAAAATCAGTTGCGTGCCCGGATAGCCGGCGGCGAAACGATTCACCACGCCGAGCAACTGGCGATACTCCGTGGACGCGGATTTCAAAAACTTGCGCCGGCCCGGGGTGTTGTAAAAAAGATTCTTGACCGCAATGCTCGTGCCCGGCGTGCTCGCGCCAATGCGTGTATCCTTGAATTCACCGCCTTCGATTTCAATGATCGTGGCTTCCATCGCGCCCGGTTCCATGGTTTTCATGGAGACTTGCGCGACGGAGGCGATGCTGGCCAGCGCCTCGCCGCGGAAGCCGAGCGTGCTTATGGCCTCCAGATCTTCTTCCGTATATATCTTGCTGGTGGCGTGGCGTTCGAAGGCCAGTTCAGCGTCGGCCCGGCTCATGCCGCTGCCGTTGTCCACCACTTGAATGAGGGCGCGACCGCCGTCTTTGGCAATCACGGCAATTTCCGTCGCGCCGGCGTCAATCGCATTTTCCAGCAATTCTTTCGCCACGGAAGCGGGGCGATCGACGACTTCTCCGGCCGCGATTTTGTTAGTGAGATTCTCCGGCAAGCGCCGGATTTTGGAAGTGGAGGTGCTCACCCTTTTTGCCTGATCTTTGATTCGAGGATTATGCGAGAGATCGTGGATGGTGGATAGTAGATCGTTGATCGTGAGTCATATTTCGTCTTCGTTTTCAATTTACGATCTTCCATCCACTATTCACAATCCCCAATCCCTACAACAAGGCTTCATCGGCAAAACTGAAGAAACGATCGCCGCCAACGATCACGTGGTCCAGCACGCGAATCTCGACTGCTTCACACGCGCGTTGCAGTCTTTTGGTCAAATCGAGATCGTCCTTGCTGGGCGCCGGCTCGCCGCTGGGATGGTTGTGCACAAAAATGACGCCGGCCGCCTGTTCGTTCACCGCGAGCTTGACCACTTCACGCGGATTGACGATGCTTTCGTGCAGCGTGCCTTCGAACAGTTTTTTCTCGAGAATCAGTTTGTTGCGAATGGTCAATAACAAGACGTGAAATTGCTCGCGCGGCTGATGGCGCAATCTCGCTTGCATATGATCGAACACTTCACGGCTGTTGCGAAAGGCCGCGCCCGGCGTCTTGCTCGCGTGGCGCAAGCGCTTGCCGATTTCAATCGCGGCTTTGATCTGCGCAGCTTTGGCCGGGCCGATGCCGTGGATCTGGCACAGCTCGCTCACGCTTTTGGCATCCAATCCGCCCAGACCCTGGCAAGAAATGAGGATTGCTTTGGCGAGATCGAATGCGGATTGTCCCTGGTTGCCCACGCGCAGGGTGATTGCCAGCAATTCCGCGTCGGAGAGATACTCTGCCCCCAATTGGCACAAGCGCTCGCGCGGCCGCTCGTTCTCCGGCCACTGCGGGATTTGCAGTTTGTATGTCATTGCCACCCCCTCCTGGTTCGACGGTCGAAGCCAGAGGATCGAAGATCGCAAAAGCCCAGAACTCGCCATCCTCAATCTTCCCTCCTCAAAGCTTCGACCAGAGATCTTCCCTCCACGATCCTCAAACAACTACGCCTGCAGCCAGATCATGCCGAGAATCGCGAATCCCAAAACAATGCGGTACCAGCCAAAGGCTTCGAAGCTGTGCTTTTTGATGTACGACATGAACGCCGCGATCACCACCCAGGCCGTAATCAGAGAAACTATAAATCCCGCGGAAAAAATCAAGACATCTTCACGATGCAACAGGTGAATTCTTTTGAGCAAACTGTACAAAGTCGCTGCGGAAATCGTGGGGATCGCCAAAAAAAACGAGAATTCCGCCGCCGCGGCGTGGCTCTGGCCCGCAACCAATCCGCCCATGATGGTCGAAGCCGAGCGCGACATGCCGGGAAACAAGGAGAAACATTGCGCCACCCCGACCCAGAAGGCTTGCAGCCAGGTCGTTTCTTCCATCGCTTCTGTAGTCGGGCGCAAGTGCAAACGCTCGATCAAAATAATGCCCACGCCACCGATCACCAATGCAGCGGCCACGGTCCGCGGATTGAAAAGGAGTTCCTCAATCTTGTCATGCAAGAAGAATCCCATCACGGCGGCGGGAACAAATGCGACCATCACCGCAGCTGCAAAGCGGCGCGCTTGGGCAACACTGAAGCCGTACTGCTCGCCCGGCCGCGGCTCCTTGCCCAGCAGCCTTTGCAACAACGCGCCGATGCGCTTGCGAAAATATCCCAGCACGGCAATGATCGCGCCGAACTGGATAAAGATTTCAAAAGCATTCGCTTTTTCTCCGGTAAATTGCAGCCAGTTTCCCACCAGAATCAAATGCCCCGTTGAGCTCACGGGCAGAAATTCGGTCAATCCTTCAACGATTCCTAGAATCACTGCAACAACAACCTCGTTCATCGAAATCCTTTCTGTTCATGCTTTCATCAAAAGCTGAGCCCATGATTCGCGCTACGTAATTTGGAATTCGTAATGTTTCACCAATTCGTCACGCTTTGCGTCTGACACTTCAGAATCTCCTGCGCCCTCATCTTCTATCCTCGCCCTTCGCTCTTCGCCGCCTCCTCCGCCTCATTCCTCCGGCATTTGAGCACCACCACCGCCAGCGGCGGGAATTCGATGACAATGGAGTACGGCTGGTTGTGGTGCGGAGCTTCTTCGGCTTGCACGCCGCCGGAATTGCCCAGATTGCTGCCGCCGTAATGCTCGGAATCGCTGTTGAGCAATTCTTGGTAATAGCCCCGCATGGGCACCCCCAGGCGGTAACTCCGCCGCGGCGTCGGAGTGAAATTGCAGGCAAATACCACGACTTCGTCCCGTTTTTTGCCGTAGCGCATGAATGAAATCAAGCTGGATTGCGCGTCGCTGAAATCGATCCATTGAAATCCTTCCCAGGAATAGTCGACTTCATACAGGGCGGGCTCACTGCGGTAAAGATGATTCAAATCCTTCACATATTCCAGCAGCTTGCGATGCGGCTCGTGCTCGAGCAAATGCCACTGCAAACTATCAGCATGATTCCATTCCCACCACTGCCCGGTCTCGCTGCCCATGAACAGCATCTTTTTGCCAGGGTGGCCAAACATGAAGCCCAGCGCCAGCCGCATATTCGCGAACTTGCGCCAGCTGTCGCCCGGCATCTTGTCCAGCAATGCACGCTTGCCGTGCACCACTTCATCATGTGACAAGGGTAAAATGAAGTTCTCAGAAAATGCATAAATCATCGAGAAAGTGATCAAGTTTTGATGATATTGGCGATAAATAGGGTCTTTCTCCATGTATCGCAGAAAATCATTCATCCATCCCATGTTCCATTTGAACGTAAAGCCGAGGCCGCCGAGATAAGTCGGGCGCGACACGGCAGGCCACGCCGTGGATTCTTCGGCAATGGTGATCGCGCCGGGAAATCTGCCATGCACGATTTCATTCATTTCTTTGATAAAATCAATGGCCTCCAAGTTCTCGCGCCCGCCGTATTTGTTCGGCACCCATTCCCCGGCGTTGCGCGAGTAGTCGAGATAGAGCATGGAGGCGACGGCATCCACACGCAGGCCATCGATGTGGTATTTTTCCAGCCAGAACAGCGCGTTCGCAATCAAGAAATTGCGCACTTCGTTGCGCCCATAGTTGAAAATCAGCGTGCCCCAATCGGGATGCTCGCCCAGGCGCGGATCGGCATGCTCATACAATGCCGTGCCATCGAACCAGCGCAGGGCAAAATCGTCTTTGGGAAAATGCGCTGGCACCCAGTCCAAAATTACGCCGAGATTGTGGCGATGCATGCAATCCACGAAATAGGCAAAATCTTCCGGATTGCCGTAACGGCTGCTCACCGCATAGTACCCTGTGACTTGATAGCCCCAGGAGGGATCATAGGGATGCTCCATAACCGGCATCAGCTCGACGTGCGTATAACCCATATGGGTGAGGTATTCCGCCAGGTCGTTCGCTGTTTCACGATAACCGAGCCAATCGTTTTCGCCCTGGCCCTTGCGCTTCCACGAGCCGAGATGCAATTCATAAATCGCCATCGGCCGCTCCAGCCAGCCGGTTTCGGCGCGGCGCGACATCCAATCTTGATCCTGCCACTGAAATTTCTCTGCGACCGGTACCACCGAGGCGTTCGCCGGGCGCAATTCCGTGCGCTGGGCATAGGGGTCGCTTTTCACGCGCAAATGACCTTCGCGCGTTTTTATTTCAAATTTGTAAACTTCTCCAGCCGTGAGGCCGGGAATGAAAATCTCCCATACCCCGGTGAGCAGTTTGCGCATGGTGTGGCGGCGGCCGTCCCAGCGATTGAAATTTCCGACCACGCTCACGCGCCGCGCCGAAGGCGCCCACACGGCGAAATGCACGCCCGTGGCCTGGTCGATGGTCATGAGGTGGGCTCCGAGCCGATCATAGATTTGCCAATGCTTGCCACGGGCGAACAGGCCTAAATCTTCATCCGTCAGAACACGCATATAGGCATAGGGGTCGGCCACACGCCGCGTTTGTCCGAAAGAATCGGTCAATTCGAGCTGGTAACGAAAGCGTTCGCGGCGATCTTCAAGCACCAGCTCATAAAATCCCAAGCCATTGATCTTGGTCATGGGGTGGCCGCCTCCTTCCGGGTCGATGACGGCGATTCTCTCGGCTTCCGGTGCAAAGACGCGCACGGCAATCGCACTCGCGCCTTCGTGCGCAAGGTGATGCATGCCCAAAACGGAAAACGGATCGTGATGATCGCCGTAAACGATGCGATCGACATCGGATTGCGAAACGGTGGTCATGCGTTTGATCTGATGGTTGGACATATCGGCCACGGTTTTTTTCCTCCCTCATCGCCGGGCTATCGTTTGCGTTCGCGCTGCATGCTTTGAATACTTCCGACAAAGTGGACGGATGATAGCAATTTTGAAATTCAATAGCAATCCCCAACGCAATTTTGCCGCTACATCTCTATTTTTCAAAATCAAGGGCTTGTTTTTCAAAAAAATTAGTGTTACTATTATATGTTGTTTCATCTGGTAGGGTCACCTTACGTCAAGGAGAAAATATGAGCGACGCTGAAGTCGAACGTCTAGTCGGACAAGAGATTGAATTTTATTGCGGCAAATGCAAAGCGGACACTCTGCACAAAGCCACCTCGGTTAAAGACGGCAAGATCTCGCGCGTGATGTGCACGGTGTGCAATAGCTACCGGTTGTATCGCGTGAAATCCGCCACCCCCAAAGCCGCCAAGGCACCGCGCAGCGGCGGCCGGCGCAGCAGAATGAGCTGGGACAATTTGATCTTGGAAGTCTCCGAGCAGGATGCCCAGGATTACTCCACCAGCGGCGATTTTCGTTTGGTCAAGGCCATCCGCCACAAGACTTTCGGTGTGGGCGTGATCACCAAAGTGCACAATGATACAAAAATCGAAGTGGTTTTTAAGGAAGGCGTAAAATTGCTGGGCCAGAACATCAGTGAAACTGAAATGCAAGAGTCGGCCTAAGAAATAAAAAATTACATTTTTCCCGTTCCGCTGCTAGCGCCGAGCGGGGTTGAACTCTCAAGCCCTCCCGCGCCGGCGGGACGAGGTTTTCAAAATTCCGCTGAGCGAGAAAGGAAAGCAATGCTGGTCGAATTTCGACTTACGCCCATCGGCACGGGCGAGGAAACCAAAGAATTGCTAGCCCAAGCAGTGGCCTTGGTCGCGAAAAGCGAATTGGATTATCAATTGACCGCGATGGGCATTTTGCTGGAAGGGTCTTGGGAAGAGGTGATGTTCGTGATTCAGAAGTGTCACGAAGAGCTGAAAAAATTCGCCGAGCGCGTGGTGACGGATATTATCATTGACGACCGCAAAGATTTTAATGGCCGGCTGAAGGGCAATGTTTTGGAAGTGGAGTATGTATTGGGGAAAACGTTGAAGACGGGCGGGTTGACATAATCATGATCGGCTTAAGTACATTGGGCCGGCTTCATGCTACCGAAATTCAAGTTCTTGATTCAATCCTCAATGCCAGCGGCATCAAGAAAACGCTGCGTTCCACAAGCCTCAAGCATCACCCCGGCGAAAACATTATATGATTGAGCGTTATAGGTGTGACGGTTTGTTTGGCTACACCCAAGGCCCCATCAAAATAGACAGTGCTCGAGACGAAAGTGATTTCATCTGTACTTTTTGCCGAGGAGTATTTTTATGCTTTTCGACCTCGATTCAATCCAACGCGTCTATGCATCTTTTGATGCGAAAATCGCGGCGGCGCGCCAGCTCTACCACCGGCCGCTGACGCTCACCGAAAAAATTCTGTGCGCGCATTTCAGTGAATTGCCGAAGGAACCGCCCGCGCGCAAGAAAACTTACATCAATCTCTCTCCCGATCGCGTGGCCATGCAAGACGCCACGGCGCAAATGGCTCTGCTGCAGTTCATGACTGCGAGCATACCCAAGACTGTTGTGCCCTCCACGGTCCATTGCGATCACCTCATTCAAGCCAAGCTGGGTGCGCATGCTGATTTGGCGCGCGCGCGCGATGAAAATAAAGAAGTGTATGATTTCCTCGCCAGCGTCTCGAACAAATACGGCATTGGCTTTTGGAAACCGGGCGCCGGCATCATTCATCAAGTCGTGCTCGAAAACTATGCCTTTCCTGGCGGTTTGATGATCGGCACGGATTCGCACACGCCCAATGCCGGCGGCTTGGGCATGATCGCGATTGGCGTCGGCGGCGCGGATGCCGTGGATGTCATGGCGGGTATTCCGTGGGAATTGAAATGGCCCGGCGTCGTGGGCGTGCATCTCAAAGGCAAAATGAACGGCTGGACCGCGGCAAAAGACGTCATTCTCAGAGTCGCGGGCATTCTTACGGTCAAAGGCGGGACGAACAATATCATCGAGTATTTTGGCGAAGGCGCAGCCGCGATCAGCGCCACGGGCAAGGGCACCATCACCAACATGGGCGCAGAAATCGGCGCAACGACCTCGGTTTTTCCCTACGACCAGCGCATGGAAACCTACTTGATCGCGACCGAGCGTGCCCAGGTTGCGCAGGCGGCCAATCGTATCGCGCACCATCTCACCCCCGATCCCGAAGTTTTGAAATCGCCGGAAAAGTTTTATGATCAAGTGATTGAAATCGATCTGGCGAAACTGGAGCCGTATGTCAATGGGCCATTGACCCCCGATTTGGCGCGGCCCGTTTCCCAGCTGGCGGAGGATGCGAAGCAAAACGGATATCCCGATGAAATCAAAGTCGCGTTGATCGGCAGTTGCACCAATTCTTCATATGAAGACCTCGAGCGCGCCGCGAGCGTGGCGCAGCAAGCCCTGGCAAAGGGCTTGAAAGTCAAGTCGAAATTCACCATCACTCCCGGCTCGGAGCAAATTCGTGCGACCATCACACGCGACGGCCAATTGCAGACGCTCACCGCCGTGGGCGGCAAAGTGCTGGCGAATGCCTGCGGCCCGTGCATCGGCATGTGGAGCCGCGACGACATCAAACCGGGCGAGCGCAACACCATCATCAATTCCTATAATCGTAATTTTGCCAAGCGCAACGACGACAACCCCAACACGCTTGCCTTTGTCGCCAGCCCGGAGATTGTCACCGCCTACGCACTGGCGGGAAGATTGAGCTTCAATCCGCTCACCGATACCCTGGTCAATGACAAAGGTGAGAGCGTCAAGCTTGACCCTCCCACGGGCGTCGAGCTACCGGCCCGAGGCTTCGATCCAGGCGATTCTGGCTATGTGGCGCCCGCGGCCGAAGGCGCGAAAGTGCGGGTGGTCATAGATCCCCAAAGCGAACGTCTGCAGGCGCTGGTACCCTTCGCGCCTTGGGAAGGCCGAGATTTCGTCGATCTGCCGGTACTGGTGAAAGCCAAAGGCAAATGCACGACGGATCACATCTCGCCCGCGGGCAAATGGCTGAAATATCGCGGCCATCTCGACAACATCTCCGACAACATGTTCAGCGGCGCGATCAATGCCTTCACCGGAGAAGCAGGCCGGGGCAAGAACGTGCTCACCGGAGCAGTGAAATCTTTTTCAGAAGTCGCGCGCGAATACAAAACTTTGCTGCTCGCGGGCAAATTAATGGGGTGGGTTGCGGTCGGCGATGAGAATTATGGAGAAGGATCTTCGCGAGAACATGCCGCGATGGAGCCGCGCTGGCTCGGCTGCCGCGCGGTGATCACGCGCAGCTTCGCGCGCATTCATGAAACCAATCTAAAAAAGCAGGGACTTCTCCCGCTCACGTTTGCCGATCCGGCGGACTATGACTTGATCCGCGAAGAAGATCGTCTATCGATCGTGGGACTTACGACATTTACGCCCGGCAAACCGCTAAAGCTGATCATCAAACATAGCGACGGCACGACCAATGCATGCGTATTGAATCATACTTTCAATGAAACGGCCATTGGCTGGTTTAAGGCGGGAAGTGCGTTGAATTTGATTGGGAAGAGCACCAATTAGTTTTGGTTCAGAAATGATTTCATCCATCAACATTCAGGGATTCAAGAGTTTTAAATCCTTAGATGATTTTCCGCTGCGATCATTAAACGTTCTTATTGGGCCCAATCGCAGCGGAAAAACGAACTTTCTCGACTTTTGGGATTTTCTGTCCGAAGCGTGTAAGCAAGGGCTTTCGCACGCTGTTGCACAAAGAGGCGGCATCGGCAAAGTTCTAAGCTGGAACGGCGTGGAAAGAATGAGCTTTCGATGCGGCATTGACATAGAATCTGAAGTAAGAGACTCTTCCTTTATTCGTAAGGAAGGTGACTATCTTGTCGGGATTACCAAGAATTCGCCTTCTGGTTCTATTGATAATGAAGAATACTCAATAGTTACAGAGAAGCTTGTCGGTGCATTGTTTGTTGATAAATCCGGCCTCGAGCATACGCCTATTCCTGATCCTGATGATAGAGATTTGAGAGACCCTCATGGGGTCAAGGCA
The DNA here is from genome assembly GCA_044869275.1 of bacterium. Lineage (GTDB taxonomy): Bacteria > Zhuqueibacterota > Zhuqueibacteria > Zhuqueibacterales > Zhuqueibacteraceae > JBIOXB01. The sequence continues at coordinate 47,965 of JBIOXB010000086.1, read as the reverse complement.
TACCAAGCCAGTAGCTCTAACCTGGTCATTACCCAGATTCGAGATGCCATTCAAGATCCAGTGCTTAACAGACTACGGAATGTCTTAGCGAATATCGCGGTTCACTCTTCGTTTGATAGCAGCCCCAATTTGCCCATGCGCAGCGCTCAAGCGATCAGTGATGCACCTGTTACACGTTTGAACCGTAATGGTGACAACCTCTCGAGCGTATTGCATCATCTGCACAATCAATCCCAGTATCGGGATTTTTATGATGCGTTATTGCTTACACTCCGTCGCGCCTTTCCGTCATTTGAGGAGATAGCTTTTCCTACTAATTTAGGGAAAGGTAAGACGATATTGGCATGGAAGGACAAGAACTTTCCTAAACGCGCTATAACTGCCAATTTGCTCTCCGATGGCACAATTCATTTTCTCTGCATCTTAGTGGCACTTTATGATCCCGAACCTCCTACTTTACTTTGCCTTGATAGCCCAGAAGTTGGTTTGCACCCGCAATTGCTCCGCTTGCTGGCGGGTGTGCTGCAAGAAGCTTCGGAACGTATGCAGATCATCATTTCAACGCATTCTTCCGATTTGATTTCCTTTCTCGAAAATGCCGATGATGTCGTCGTCGTCGAATCAGATGAAGGTTGGAGCACGCTAAAGCGCCTTTCCCATAAAGAACTGGAACACTGGCTCAAGGAATATTCTCTTGGTGAATTGTGGAAGTCTGGTGAAATTGGTGGACGATCGGAAACAAACCTAAACGAAACACCATTAGACAAAATTAAAGAGCGCAAGGAAGAAATCCGACGACGTCGGCGGGAATTCAAAGTCGAAGCATTTGATCTTGGCGGTGAAGTCACAATTGATCGAGAGGAATTGTATTCCGAAAGAGGTTTATAGTGTTCGCGCTCGATACGAATATTTTAGTTTATGCTCATAATCCTTTAATTTGAGTCGAGGTCTGCGGCTATTGTACCCTTTCAGGATTTGAGGCTGCCCTTTTTGATTTTTTCCTACAAAAATTCTCTTCCGCGCTTTGATCTTTCGTCGCTACTTATTTATAGCGGGCGCGGCGTCCGCGTCTTTGCATCATTGGCACTTTTGAACCCAGATCCAACTCTCTCGACGAAGGAGGTTGCTGCTCATGAGCGCTGATATTACATCCGTTTTAAAAGAAACTCGCCTGTTCAAACCTGCTGACGCATTTTCCAGCAAAGCACATATTCAGACGCTTGACGAATACGAAAAGCTGTATCAGCGTTCGATCGACGACCCCGAAGGTTTTTGGGCCGAGCAGGCGCAAGGCTTGCATTGGTTCAGGAAATGGGACAAAGTTTTGGAATGGCAGGAGCCGTTTGCCAAGTGGTTTGTGGGCGCGAAGACGAACATCTCCTATAATTGTTTGGATCGCCACCTCACCACCTGGCGCAAGAACAAAGCCGCGCTGATTTGGGAGGGCGAGCCGGGCGATAGCCGTGTGCTCACGTATCAAGATTTGCACCGTGAAGTCTGCAAATTTGCCAACGTGCTCAAGTCGCTGGGCATCAAGGCGGGCGATCGCGTCATCATTTACATGCCACAAGTGCCGGAAGCGGCAATTGCCATGCTGGCCTGTGCGCGCATCGGCGCGCCCCACTCCGTCGTCTTTGGCGGCTTCAGCGCAGAGGCATTGAAAGATCGTATCAATGACTGCCAGGCCTCACTGGTGATCACTGCCGATGGCGGCTATCGCCGCGGCAATGTGATCGAGCTGAAAAAAGCGGTGGACGAAGCACTCGTCTCCTGCCCCTCGGTTCACCACGTGGTGACGGTGCAACGCGCGGGCAATAAAGTGCAGGTCGAGCCGGGCCGCGATCATTGGTATCATGAATTGATGATGAATGCTTCCGCCGACTGCCCGGCCGAGCCGCTGGACGCCGAGCATCCGCTCTACATTCTTTACACGTCCGGAACCACGGGCAAGCCCAAAGGCATTTTGCACACCACCGGGGGCTACATGGTCGGCACCAATCTGACCTCGCGCTGGGTTTTTGATATGAAAGACGAGGATACCTACTGGTGCACGGCGGATATTGGCTGGGTCACCGGACATTCTTATATTGTTTATGGCCCGCTCAGCAACGGCGCCACTTCGTTGATGTACGAAGGCGCTCCCAATTTTCCCGAGCCTGATCGCTTGTGGGCGATTGTGGAAAAGTATCAGGTCAATGTTTTTTACACCGCGCCCACCGCGATTCGCGCGTTCATCAAATGGGGCGAACAATGGCCCCGGCGGCGCGATCTTTCTTCTTTGCGTTTGCTCGGCTCCGTGGGCGAGCCCATCAATCCCGAAGCGTGGATGTGGTATCACAAAATCATCGGCAACGAACGTTGCCCGATTGTGGATACCTGGTGGCAAACTGAAACCGGCGCGATCATGATCACGCCGCTGCCGGGCGCGACGCCGACCAAACCGGGCTCGGGCACGCGGCCATTTTTCGGAGTATTGCCCGAGGTGGTCACAAAAGAGGGCAAGCCCGTGGCCGACAACCAGGGCGGTTTTCTCGTGATCAAGAAACCATGGCCCTCGATGCTGCGCACGATTTACGGCGATCCCGAGCGCTTCAAGCAACAATATTGGACCCAGGTGCCGGGCGCATATTTTACCGGTGACGGCGCGCGCCGCGATGAGGACGGTTATTACTGGATCATGGGTCGCGTCGATGATGTCATCAATGTTTCCGGCCACCGCTTGGGAACCATGGAGGTGGAATCGGCATTGGTGAGCCATCCGTCAGTCGCCGAAGCCGCGGTGGTGGGCCGGCCCGATGATTTGAAGGGCCAGGCCATTGCCGCATTCGTCACGCTCGAAAGCGGCTGGAAGTTTTCGGAAGAGTTGCGCCAGGAATTGCGTGCGCACGTGGCCAAAGAAATCGGCGCGCTGGCCCGGCCGGACGATATTCGCTTCTCCGAAGCGTTGCCCAAGACGCGCAGCGGCAAAATCATGCGACGTTTGCTGCGCGATATAGCTGCCGGCAAACAAACTGTTGGTGATACGACTACTTTGGAAGATTACTCAGTGCTCGCCCGCTTGCAAGAAGAGCAGGAGTGATTCGAAGCCGTTTTCATGATTAAAGCTGTGAGCCCAAGCTGGAGGATACCATGAACACAGTCGGTGATATTGTGCGCAGCAGGGAAGTTTATACGGTGCAGAGCACCCAAACCGTGCTGGAGACGGTGCAATACATGGTCGAAAAAGGCATCGGCGCCGTGGCCGTCATGGAGGGCGAGCGCATGGTGGGAATATTTTCCGAGCGAGATTTGATGAAACGCGTCGTCACCAAAAAAATCGATCCCGCCTCGATTGCGGTGGCGAAAGTGATGACGACCAACATTGTCGCCGCCAAACCGGAGGATAGCTACACCGCGAGCCTGGCGCGCATGCAGTCGCACAATATCCGCCACTTGGTGATCACCCACGAAGACAACTTAGTCGGCATCATTTCTCTGCGCGATTTGATGACCATCGACATACGGGAAAAATCCGCGGAGATTGAGCTGATGAATCAATACCTGCATTATGTGCCACCGCCGGCGGCTTGAAAACGTTGCTTGATCCTCGTTGCTTGATCCTCGATCCTTGATACTGGCCATCCAGGATCGAGGATCGAGTATCAAACCGCAATACCTCCTTATCAAAAAAACAACGCCTTCTTCGGAAACAACCCAAAAATCCCGCCCGTGTGCCAAAACAAGATCTTCTCGCCTTTCCGGAAACGGCCTTTGCGAATCAAATCCACTACGCCGTACATGGCCTTGCCGGTGTAAACCGGATCGAGCAAGATGCCTTCCAAACGCGCGACTTGTTTGATGAGATCGATTTCCTCCTGGCTGCTCAGACCGTAGCCTTTGCCGACGTAACCGTCGATCACGCGAATATCATTCTTTTGCAGATTGATATCGAACCCGAAGCGGCGTTTGGCGTCGCGCAGGATGTTGGCGATGCGGTTTTGAAAGTGCGACGCATCGTCGCACACGTTGATGCCGTGGATTTCAGCCTTGACTTCGAATGCGCTGCGTCCCAGCAGCATGCCCGCCATGGTGCCGCCCGAGCCCACGGCGCAAATCATATGATCGAATTCAAAGCGTTGCGCCTTCATTTGCTTCGCCACTTCCTCCATGGCCGCAACGTAGCCCAGCGCACCCAAGGCATTCGAGCCGCCTTCAGGAATAACGTAAGTCTTATGGCCCTTGGCCTCATGCACCTCCGCCAATTTTGCCATGAGATCATCCACCTGCTCGTATTCCTGCGGCGTAATAAACATAATCTCCGCACCGAAGAGGCGATCCAAAAAAAGATTGCCATCCAAATCGCCGCTGAGGGCATTGCGCAGCACGAGGTGGCATTTCATCCCGACTTTGGCGGCGGTCACGGCCGTGGCGCGCGCATGATTGGACTGGGCACCGCCGCACGTGATCAACATCTCGCAGTTTTGCTGTTGCGCTTCGGCGATCAAGTACTCCAGCTTGCGCACTTTGTTGCCGGTCTTGGCGATGCCGGTCAAATCATCGCGTTTCAAGAAAATTTCCGGGCCTTCCAGCCATTGGCTCAGGCGTGGCAGGGCCTCGATCGGAGTGGGCAAATGCGCCAAGCGAGTTCTTTCAGGAAAATCAATGGGCATATTTGCTTCCTCATTTTTGCAATGCGTTTTGGAAATCCCGCACCGTTTGCAAATCAAATATCGGCGTCGCGCCCTTTTGCGTACAGAGAAACGCGCCCATGAGATTGGCAAATTCACCGATTTCGCGCAAACGTGCGCCGCGCAGAAATTGGTAAATCATTCCGGCCGTGAAAGCGTCTCCTGCGCCGGTCGTGTCGATCGCGCGAATCGGCAACCCGGGGAGGACGCAGGTTGCAGTGGGACTGAACAGCTCACAACCTTTGGCGCCGAGCGTCACCGCCACCAGCTTCAGGCCGTACCGTTGGATCAAAAACTCCATCAACGCGGGCGCGGCATCGGTGCTGCGCCGCAAAACCTTCTGCATGGCGTTCATCTCGGCCACGTTCATCTTCACAATATCGGCCATTTCCAAAGAGCCTGGCAGAATGCGCGCCAGCTCGACCGGATCGGCATGCGCGTAGCCGAGATCGAAAACCTTCACCGCGCGCGTGGCCGCCCGCAAAAACCGGAAGATGGTTTGCCGCGTGGGTTCGGCGCGCTGCGCCAGGGTTCCGAACACCACGGCGTCAACCTGCGGCGCCAATTCGTCAAAACCAGGCGTAGGCACGAGATAATCGAAAGCGACGTCTTGGTAGCCGCGATAATGCGGCACTCCGTCAGCATCGAGTGAGATATGCACACGCCCCGTGTTTTTGACGGGATCGCGCTGGATGAAATCCGTGGATAGGCCACGACGTTGCAGCGCCTGCACGAGTTCCTCCCCCAACTCGTCGAGGCCGACGCGTGAAAGCAAAAGCCCGCGATCGCCCAATTGCTGGACCTGGCACACAATGTTCGCGGGAGTGCCCCCGGGAAATTTCTCTTCCCCGTAAAAATCCCACATCACTTCGCCAAGTCCGGCGATGGAAAATTTTTCCGCGGCGCCAGGCATGCTCAAACTTGAAAAGGAACCGGGGTGAATGACAATACGAAGATCAAAAGGGTCACATACGCTAACGCCTGGCGTTTGGGATCCAAGGGTTCATCGTTTTCCTGCGTTGGCGGGTGGTTGTAGCCGAACCACAACAACAGCACGATGAGCAAATACCAGCCGCTGAACTTGACGATGCCCAACAACGCGAACAACGCCATGTTGACGGAATAGATCTTTCGCCCGCGCTCGCCCACGAGCGCATATAAAATGTGCCCACCATCGAGCTGCCCAATGGGCAAAAGATTAAGCGCCGTGACGAATAACCCCGCCCATCCGGCGTAAGCCAGCGGGTGCAGCAAGGTGTCGTATCCCTCCGGCAATTCACCGATGGTGAGGCGGCTGAGCCATCTGAAGAGCAAAGAATCGCCCAGCGTCCAGACGCCTTCGGTGCCGGTGATTTGCACCACCTCCGACATTTTCAGGCCGAAGTAAATGGCTGGGAGGGTGAGGATCAAGCCGGCGAGCGGTCCGGCCACACCGATATCGAAAAGCACGCGGCGATTGGGCATGCGGGCATCCATGCGAATCACCGCGCCCATGGTGCCGAAGGGCAAAGAAGGAAAAGGGATAAAAAACGGCAGCGTCGCCGGGATGCGATAGCGCATGCACATCAGGTAATGTCCCATCTCGTGCGCCAAAAGTATGGAGATAATCCCGCCAGAATACCACAGGCCGGAGGTGAAACTGCCATTGAATGTATAGCCGATAAAAAAGGTGGAAAGGCAAGTCAAGATGAACAGTACGACATTCAAGCGCGGCCGGTCGGTCCGTAAGACTCTCGCGGCCCAGGATTCTTGCGGCGGCTCCGGCGAAAAAGATGAAGGATGAAGATAACCCTCCGAAGCGCTACGTTCGGGATTCTGCATGGTTGAAAATTGACTCTCCTCGTTCAACGATGATCGACGTTCCTGTTTTGAAATCAAATTGCGCAGCGGCATGGCCCTGGTTGACACCGATTTCCAGCCGCTCGAAGCTGTTGAAGAGTGCGACCGGCGCGCCGGCCGGCACATACCCATAGGAAGGCTGCAAACGATCAAATACCAACCGCCCGGCGCGAATCAGAAAGGGGTGCGGGCCACAAAAACTCAAAAACGCTGCGGTGGAAATATTGGAAATCAAATTGCCGAAGCGATCGATATAAATGATTTCGCCCATGAGCCGGCCGGGTTCGATCTGACAAGACCGCGCCAGGCCACGCGCGACCAAATCAAAACGCTCGCCTAAACTCAGGAGCGGCGTGCCCAGGGCGAGTTGCGCGGCCACCGGAGCAAAAACATCGCGGCCATGAAACGTACGAGACACTTGCGGCCGCCAATATTCCGGGCGATTGAGGCGCACGGCAAGGCACTCCCCCTCCCCTGCGGTGCAGAAATCAAGCAAACCATTGTCCGGCGCGACGAAGTAATGCCCGGCAAAAATACATGCCAGCGCCGCGCGCTGCGTACCCACGCCAGGATCGACTATAGCCACATGCACGGTGCCGCGCGGAAAATAAGTGTAGTGCGTTGAGAATAACAATTCCGCGGCAACCACCGCCTGCGCGGGAATTTCATGGCTGACGTCCACCAGTTGCGCGCGCGGATAGCGGCTCAAGATCACACCCTTCATGGCGGCGACGTAACCGTCAGCGTTGCCGAAATCTGTCAGCAAAGTGATGATGCCCGAGGGCGGTAAGGCAGAAATCTCACGCACGTCAAGCTCTCTTACGGGACACATGCCTATGATACGCAATCCCGCGGCGAGAAGCAAGATTCATTGTTCTTCCACTTTCACCGCAATGCAACTGATCTCCACGCGCGCGTCGCGCGGCAGCCGGGCCACTTGCACGGCTTCGCGCGCCGGCTTGACTGCGGTGAAGAATTCACTGTAAGCTTCGTTCATGAGCTTGTAATCGTTCATGTCCGCGAGAAACACCGTCGCTTTTACGACGTCGCCATAAGACATCCCCGCGGCTCGCAAGACCGCGCCCAGGTTTTTGAGCACTTGGCGCGTCTCTTCTTTGATGTCGCCAATGATCAAATCGCCGGTCGCGGGAATGATGCCAATTTGCCCGCTACAGAACAGATTGTTTCCGATTTTGATGGCCTGGCTGTAAGGTCCGATCGCCGCCGGTGCATCCGGCGAAGTGATCGGTTCGCGCTTGACCGGCTCGGCCGGCGGCTGCAACAACGTGCAGCCGGATAAAGCGAACGTGGCAAACAAAAACAAGCGGCGCAGCATTCTTCCTCCTTCGCGTTCGTTTTCTCCAGTGGATAAAGGCACACGCGGCGGCACTCATCCCGTCGTCACTGGACCTGTTCCATCCATTAGAGAGATTTTTGCCATCATTTGGCTTGTCATGGAGCTTATTTCAACCACGCAATGGAGCGCTTTAGATTCTCGCGCGCACGATGCTCGTACGCCCGGTAAAAAAGTTCCGTACAATATAAGCGAGGTCTATCCAAAAACGCCTGGAGCAATTTCCTTCTCTTTTTCTTATACAGGAAACCAGGCACCCATTGATATTCTTCCCGCACTTGCTTTTCATATTCTACGAAACGTGCTGGCTCTGCGCCGAGTATGGATAGATCAATATCAACAACAAGTTGAGACATGGGCTCTCGCGGCGCCTGGTCATGACGAGTGGCCATAATAATAGAATGCACGAGTTTGCACTCTTCACTACGAATGCCCGATTTGTTCAGAAATCCGTAAGCCCATTCCGCGCTTCTGCGCTCGTTATCACTGGCCCTGGGCTGGTAGATGGCATCGTGATACCACAATGCCATTTCAGCTAGTGCGCTGTTTTGAAAAATATGATCAGTCACAGCCCAATCAAACCGCTCCAGGCATTCCGAAAGATGCTGCAGTGTATGATAGGCACGATGCGATTCAGAATAGGCCAGTATTAGGCGTTCAAACTCGCCCTCGTCCGGCGTGACATTGAGCACCGCAGCCAGATTTTCCCAGCGTTGTTGATTGACGTTCATGGCGTCTAACAGGTCTACCTCGGATTTTCATCCCGAAGGGTCGGGATGAAAACCGAAGCCAAGGGGGCGGCAGCATTGGCACAATCATCCTGCAAAAAAGCAGAAGACAGAAAGATGTAGGACAGAAAAATCTTTGCCCTATCCCTTCACCATCCATGCTCCGGACATGAGATCTGCTGCCATCTTTCTGTCCTTCATTTTTCTGTCTTGGCTTTTGCTCAATTCAACGCAACATTTTTCCGTGGGAGCTCGTTTCCGTGAAGCGTCTGATCTGTTTTCAATCGCACCTCCCGTTGCAATCTCGCAAACAAATCCCCGCAAGCCTCCACGGGCTTGCCCGTGCTCTGCAAATGCTCATTCAACTGTTTCGCCAGGCGTGAGATCAAACCATAAACAGCGTAATCGCTTCCTTCCAAGCGCACCGGCAATATCGAATTGTTGGTCAACAAGGGATCAGCTTCTGCGGGAAAATCACCGCGGGCGACAGCGCGTTCATAATCCACGGTGCCGGGAATGGGAGAAAATGCTGCGAGACGGATTCCCACGCCCAGGCTGTGCACGTAAGCCATGCTCCACAAAACTTCTTCGAGCGCTTGTCCGGGCAGGGCCATCATCACATAAGCATCGAGCTCCGCCGGGCCAAAGCCGGCGGCATGCAAATTCGAGACGCCCGCGGCGAAGCTTTCGTTGCTTACTTTTTTGCTCATGTCGCGCTGGCGTTCGGCGCTCCCGCTTTCATAAGCGAGACGAATCGTTTTGAAACCCGCGCGCTGCATGAGCTGTGCAGCTTCGCGATCGAGGAATTTAACTTGCAAGCCATTCGGCGTGTGAAATGTTGCTCGCAGGTTTTTGGCAATGATCTGCTCGCACAGCGGTTTGAAGTGGCGGTCGCGATTGGTCAGCAAGGCGTCATCATAGAACGCAAACTCACGAATCTTCAAGCCGTGATGGAGCCAGTCCAGCTCGGCGATCACGTGCTCCACTGCACGCCAGCGATATTGTCCGGACACCAGGCGCGAGGCGCAGAACGTGCATTTAAGTGGGCAGCCGCGCGAGGTCATGATCGCGGCATGAGACAGGTTGGGATAAAGATCGAAAGCCGCAAAAGGGAGTTGATCCAAATCAACGGCATGGTCCTGCGGCAGGCTGGAACCATGGCGCACGGCGGCAGCTTTGCTCTTGAAAACCGACGCGATAATTTCACCGATCTGACTCTCCCCTTCTCCGGCAACGACAACATCCGCCCCGGAATGCTCACCTGCGTGGGCCGTGCACAACGTGGCGTAGGTTCCGCCCAACCAGATCGTGGTTTGAGGAAACAAACTTCGCAGCACGCCAATCGTTTGTTGGACGCCGGGGTACCAATAGGTCATACCGCTCGTCACCAAAATGGCATCCGGCTTGGCGCCCTCACTACAAATTTTTTTGAAGATTTCTTCGGGAAAACCGTAACGCGCATACCGTCGCGGCACATGCGCGTAACACGCGGGCTTGGCGATGGGCACGCGGACAAACTTACCGGTGCTCCATTGGCGGTTTTGCGGCCGCGTGCGTCCCTGCCAATGCAGCAATTCCGGATGGCAGCGGTCCATGCAATCCACCAGCCGCACCGCGTTTCCCTCCCGCCGCAAGACCGCGGCAAGATACAGCAATCCCAGTGGCTTCGACCAAAAATCATAGGCCGCAAAATCGGTGATCCACGGGTTCACGAGCAAGAAGCGTGGCGAATCGGATTGCATGCGCGAATCGAGAACATCAAATCACTGCATCGAAATTGGAAAATCAAGGATTGCACATCGAAGATCGCAAGGGCGACAGCGCTAAAGCCTCGCTCAATTCAAACAAATGTTGCCGAACGCTTCTTTGTCTTTTTCTAGCGCGTCTTTCAAAGCGTGGCCGCAGCTTTCGCTGCAGATCACGAAGTAAACGTCGTTGCCTTCGCGCTTGGCCGGGGAATCGGAGGGTACGACTATGGCGGGAACGGTTTTTTGCGCCAGTGCCAGATACATGGAGATCGTCGTGCCTTCGCGATCGGAAAGATCGATGCCCGGCATGGTTTTCGCGCCGCAGCCGAAATACTCGTCATCCGGCGCGATGTTGCGCTGGCACCACGCACAGCGATGCAGTTGCAATTCGTGCGGTTCACGCGGGGTTTCGTTTTTCATGGCGATTGCACTCCTACCTTGTTTGAGATGCTCCTGCAAAATCTTCCTCATGCTACGCGCGCTCTTCCGCCGCTGCGCCCAAGACGCGCATCTCGCCCTGGCGCTCAGTCACGCCGAGAGCGTCAAAATGTTGCAGCAACGGCACGGCGAATTTTCGGCTGGTATTGTCGATCAGTTCTTTGAATTGACTTACCGTAATGTCGTGATGTTGGCGCAAATAGTCAACCAATCTTTTTTGTGCAGCAAAGATTTTTTGTGGGTGTAAATATATGTCTGACTCCAGTCGCACCACTTCACGCAACAACAGCATGGCGCCGAGCAATTCTTGCAATTGGGTTTCCGAGACACCGGCTTTTTGCGCCAGCTCTGCCGGGCTTGGCGGCGCAAATCCGGCTGCCCACAAATATTCGAGAATCTGTGCGCGCAACTTTTGCTGTGCCTCCGAAAAGCGGATTTCGTGATCGGCCAAAGCCAAACACGAATCAATCTCTTTGAGTTTCCCCGCTGTTTTGTAATGCTGCACTAGCAAATTCATCAAGGCGGCATCGCTCAAGGGCGGCAGCAAAGCATGCATTTCGGCTTTGCGCAAGCCAAGTTGCAACGGGTGCTGGTGATGATAAGCGGACAGTGCGGTTTCAAGCTGTTGCCAGAGACTCTCCAGGCGATGGTGATGGAGATAGCCGCGTTTGCCCAGCGGCAGAATCGCACCGCTTTCCTGCAACGCGGCAAGCAGTTTGTGCAATTCTTCCTTCTTTTGGCCGGTTTCCATGGCCAATTGTTCGAGTGTGACCCCATATCGGCCCGGCTGCAGAAACTGGGCAATCAACAAATCCACGGGATCTTCTTGCTCGAGCGCGCGCAAGCGATCTTCCCATGCCGCATCGCGCCGGCGCAGGGGTGGAGCTTCGGCTTGCAACACCACGCCGCCACCAATCGTTTTCGGCGGAGAATAGCGCCGAATCACCAGCGGATCCAAACGCCGCGCGGCAACCGGCTTCTCGAATCTCAATTGCACGTACGCCGCTTGCCCCGGGGCGATTTCTTTGCAATCAAGGGGAAACAATCGCCCCATGATTTCCGCCGTACCGAGATGGACACGCACGCGCGTTCTCGTTTTGACCGGCCGGTCGGCGGTTTTTAGAATCTGCACACGGCAGTTCATGCGCGCCGTGGCATGGAAATAATTGGGCAGGGTTAAAACGTGGCCTCGGGAAATTTCATCTATCGCCATGCCCTGCAAATTAATCGCCGCGCGGTCGCCGGTTTGCACTTGCTTCACTTGCGCACCGTGGCGTTGCAAATTGCGCGCGCGCGTGCTTTTCTGGTCCGGAAGAATTTCCAACTCTTCGCCCGCGGCAATTTGTCCTGATAGCACGGAGCCGGTGACCACGGTGCCAAAGCCTTTCATGGTAAAAGCGCGATCCACCGGCATCCAGAACACACCGCGATCCGGCCGGGGCGGAATCTCCGGAATCATGCCGGCAATGAGGCCACGCAGCGTATCAATGCCTGCGCGCGTGGCATTGGAAACCGGTACGATTAGCGCTTTTTCCAAAAACGTGCCCTGCAGAAATTTCTTGATTTCTTCCTGCACCAATTCCAGCCAGTCACGCTCCACCAGATCGATCTTGGTGAGCACCACCAGGCCGCGTTTGACTTGCAGCAATTGGCAGATTTCGAGATGCTCGTGCGTCTGGGGCATAATGCCGTCATCAGCAGCAATGACAAACAAAACCAAATCGATCGTGCTCACACCCGCGACCATGTTCTTGATGAATTTTTCGTGCCCGGGCACATCGATGATGGTGGCGGTCTCGCCGAAATGCGCGAATCCCAAATCGATGGTCATACCGCGTGCTTTTTCTTCGGGCAGGCGATCGGTGTCCACGCCGGTGAGCGCCTTCACCAGAGAGGTTTTGCCGTGGTCAATGTGTCCGGCAGTACCGAGAATGACGTGACGGGAAGACATAAAAAAAACCTTTTGGTTGACTCCTGCAAGAGCAGTAGAAATGTCATGGCGAGCAGCGCAGCGACGGAACAATCTGAAGGCGTTACTCAATTTGCCGCAGCCGCGTCAGTGCTGCAGAATCATTTTTTTCTGCAACACTTCACGCCCCACGCGCAGCCGGCAAAAATACGCACCGCTTGCTGCTTTACGGCCTTGCTGATCATCTGCATTCCAGTGCACGATATGCGCGCCTGCAGCTCTCTCTGCACTGATGAGTGTGCGCACGAGCCGGCCGTGCGTATTATAAACTTGCAGCGAAACTTCGGCGGCCCTTGACAAAGAAAAACGGATGGCGGTCGAAGGGTTGAAAGGGTTGGGATAGTTTTGTTCCAGTGCGATCGTAGCCGGGGCTCGTTTCCCGGGTCTTGCGTCATCCACCTGCGTCAGCGTGGCGAGATCAAACGTATACATCGAACGTCCGTGCGTGCCGGCCACCAGAATGCGCGCGGTGGGATGCACGAATAAATCATAAACCGAGACCAGCGGCAAACCTGATCCAACAGATTGCCAGGTTTGTCCGTCGTCAGCCGAATAATAGGCCGAAACGTCAGTGCCGACATACAAGAAGTTCGAATAAACCGGATCGACGACGATCGTATTCACCGGCGCATCCGGTAAATTATTGCTGATGTCTTCCCAGGTCGCACCCATATCCACCGTGCGAAATACATGCGGTTGCGGAGAGTTCCATTTCAAGCCGGAGAAAGTAACGTAAGCGAGGTTTTCATCCACCGGATCGACGGCGACGCGCGTGACCCAGCGATAGGGCAGAGTTTGCGAGATCTCCGTCCAGATAGTTCCGCCGTCATTCGTCACCCACACTTGGCTGTCGTCGGTGCCCGCGTATATCACCTCGGGTTTGGCGGGCGAGACGGCAATGCAGGTCACCGTGCCCAGCCGCGAACCGGGCTTTTGTAAGGTCAAATCGCCGCTGATCGGTTGCCAGCTTCCCGCGCCGTTCTGCGTGCGATAAACGCGATCGGTGCCGTAGTACAAAACCTGGCTGTCGTTCGGATCCATCACCACCGGGGTGGACCAATTCGTGGGCTCATTGGGATTGATGCCGTTCAACACGTCGGCAAAACTATTGCCGCCGTCCGTAGATTTGCCCAAACCGCCGTTTTGTGACTCCGCATAGATGATGTTTGGGTCGTTCGGATCGACGATGACATAAAAGCCGTCGCCGCCGTAAATGTATTCCCAATCGTCGCGATTACCCGTGAGCGTGCGCATGGTGCCGTTGTCCTGCGTGCCGCCGTACAATCTCTCGGGATGATTGAGGTCCATGGTGATGTGATAAAACTGTGTGACCGGAAGGCCGGTAACTTCCTCCCAGGAGAGACCGCCGTCAGTGGAAATATCCATGCCGCCGTCATTACCGGTGAGCAGGCGTTGCGGCTCACCCGGATCGAAGGTGAGGGCGTGATGATCGACATGCGAAGTCGGCGCAACACTCCAATTCCGCCCGCCGTCATGCGAAATCATCAACGTTAGATCCAAAACATAAACTGTTTCCGGGTCATCCGGATGCACGCGCACGTTGCCAAAATACCAACTAAAATTGCTGAAACCGGAACGCAGTTGATTATTCAGATCGGTGCGCTGCCATGTCCCGCCACCGTCCCGCGAGCGGTATAAGCTGTCATAAGTGTAACCGGAGTTTGTGTACAAAGCGTAGAGATGCTGGGGCTGCGAGGAGCAGAGTGCCAGGCCGATGCGCCCAATATTGTCGCGCGCCGCGGGCAATCCCTGCATCGCACCCAAACGTTGCCACGAATCGCCGCCGTCCAGGCTGCGATAAATGCCGCTCGCAGGGCCGTTGAGATGGGTGGTGAATTCCGGCGGGCGGACGCGTTCCCACACCGCCGCAAAGAGCTTGCTGGGATTTTGCGGATCGAGCACGAGATCGATGGCGCCGGTGGAATCGTTCACGAATAGAACTTGTTGCCACGTTTGCCCGGCATCGAGACTACGATACACGCCGCGATCGTTGTCTTTTCCGAAATATGAACCAACCGCCGCGACAAAAACGCGATTCGAATTCAAGGGATCGATCACGACGCGGCCGATCGAATTCGTCGCCGCCAGTCCGGCATATTGCCAGGTTGCGCCGGCATCGGTTGATTTGAACATGCCGGCACCGGGAAAATTGTTGTGGCCGCCATTGGCCTCGCCGGTGCCAGCGTAAATGACCCTGGGATCATTTGGATCGACGGCCAGATCGCCGATGGGGAGCACGGCTTGGTCATCAAAAACCGGAGACCACGTCATTCCGCCGTTGCTCGACTTGAACACCCCGCCTGTTGCCGCGCCGGCGTAAACGATACTCCCGTCCTGGGGATTGAATTCGATATCGCTGATACGCCCGCCGATATTTTCCGGTCCGGCAAAATTCCACACGGCGCCAGGTGTTGAAGACTTCGTGAGCCGGCGCATGGATTGCGCTTGTTGCAGCGCTTCGATATGCGCAGTTTTATCCGCCGTGCCATGCGGAAACGTGCGTTGCAGCCAGGCCCAATCGGCGGGAAATTGTTTTGCAACAACTTTGTCCAATTTGTGTAAATAGCCGTTTCCAGGTGGCCGGGACGGCGATGGCGGTGGTGCGGCGATCAAATAATACAGGCAGAACAATGCCGCAAAAAGTAGAAGCGCCCGGTGCTTATTAATAAAAGAGAACAGGTACTCGCCAAAAGCCATCGTAGGCCTCCGTGGATTGAAAAGATTCAGAAAAAACCTGTCGCATCTCAAGTGAATGGAAAAGTAGTGAGAACCGAAATACTCATCCGCAAATTTCTTTTCCTTCTTGCCATTGTAGCAGAAAAAGGGCCAAAAGCAAGTCAATAGCTTCCGTTCGGTAGGCTGATTTCGGAAAGATTATGCTTTCGCAAAAGGTAGGGCAAATTTCTGGCGTCAATATGCAACAAGGCAGCGGCGCGTTTCTTGATGCCATTCGCGCGCACGAGCGTATTGAGCAAAATCTGCTTTTCCAGCAGATTGAGCATATCTCGCAGGCCGAGCTCGGCAGTGGAACCTGACGCTTCCTGCCGGTCACGAGCTCCGCTCAGGTTCATGGGCAGGCTGGCGGGCGTAATGAGCGCGCCTTTCTCGACGATCACCGCATGTTCGATGGCGTTCTCGAGCTCGCGCACATTGCCCGGCCAGTCATGGGCCATCAGAGCTTCAAGTGTTTCCGGCGCACAGGCCCGGATATCTTTGCCGATGCATTGATTACATTTGCGTAAAAAATGCTGGGCGAGCAAGGGAATATCTTCCTGCCGCTCGCGCAGCGGCGGCAGATGGATTACAAAAACATTCAGGCGATAGAATAGATCCTCACGAAATTTGCCAGCAGCTACGGCCGTCTGCAGATCCGAATTGGTGGAAGCCAGCACCCGGACATTTGTGGAAGTGGTCACCGAACTGCCCACGGGCTCGAATTCATGCTCCTGCAGCACGCGCAGCAGCTTGGCTTGCCCGGCGAGCGACAGGCAGCCGATCTCGTCCAACAGGATCGTGCCCCCGTCCGCCTGTTTGAACCGCCCATGCCGGTCGCGCATCGCGCCCGTGAAAGCACCTCTGACGTGGCCGAAGAGCTCACTTTCCAATAACGTCTCGCTGAGCGAGGCACAATTCACTCTCACGAAAGCGCCGCGCGCCCGCAAACTATGTGCGTGCACGGCATTGGCAACCACTTCCTTACCCGTGCCGCTCTCGCCTTGAAGCAAAACCGTGGTCTCGCTCTTCGCCACCAAACCAATGCGCCGGCAGACTTGGCGCATGCTCTCGCTCTGACCGATGATCGCAGGAAAACCGGACTGTTCTTCCAAAGCCGTGTCAAGTGTGGCAGCATTTTCGTGAGCGCAGGCCGCATGGTCCGCACTCGCAATGACAAACAGAATACGCTGCTGGTGCAACTCAGCCAATTTCACGCTGGCGGTTACTGCCAAACACCCGCCATCCTTTTTGCGCAGGCGCAGCCTGCAGTCGCGTATAGTGTTCGCACTGTGACCTCGAGAAAGAAGAGCCAAAACCTCGGAAGTATTCTGCGCCTGCAACAATCCGCCCATCCGCAGCCCGAGCAGCTCATCGTTACGATAACCGGTCCACCGGCTTGCCTGTTGATTCGCCGCAACAATGGCCTGGGTTGCGGCCTCAATGCCGAAAATTGCCTCGTCGGCGCCGTTAAAGAAAAGCTGATAAAGATCCAATGACATGCGTCTCTGCCCCACCTCGTGCATCATGAGAACCTTTTGCCGCGAGGCTTCTCAATCTTCGCTACCTGCTTCGCGCTCGCCGGCTCCTCGAGCAATTCCATTATACTCGAGAAAACGTGCTCTTTGATGATATATTCAAATGAGACATCGTGAATAAGAGGGTGATCTTCTGCCGCCACGAGCATGAAGACTTTTGCCTGTGGTTGCCGTTGTTGCGCGATGGCTGCCAGGCGGCGCCTACAAGAGAACGGGCGCGACATGCCAATCAACACACAGGCGAAGCGCTCGCGACGCAGCATGGCAAGGGCCGAACGCGCCGTGGTTACGATTTCCACTTCTGCATAACCCGCCGCGAGCAGAAAGTTTTTGAGCGTTTCGCGAAAAAGCTGGTCGCGATCGCACACCAGAATTGCAGAGCAAGAGTTCATGATCCAAACGAGACGTGGCCGTTCATAGCATCGAGGGGTTGATCGGCTCGGCTGTCGGGCATCAGCGATTTTTGTTGTACGCGCGCGATGAGTCGCAAAAAATTCCCAGCCAAGATCAGCCGTTGTTGGTGAGCCGGTAGGCCGAGCGCATGAACCTTGGCGAGCTCAACGCCGGGATGCAGCCACGGGCCGTCCGAGCCAAAGAGAATCTTGCGCGCGCCCGCCCGCCGCACAGCCTGTTCAAGTAAATCGAAACGCCGCACACCGGAGGTGTCCGTGTAGATGTTCGGATGCCGGGCGAGATGAGCAACAAAAGCCAGTTGCGCCTCCCAATCATCCGCAAAGCTGCTTAAATGAGGAATGATAAAAGGAACATCCGGGTACTCGCTCGCGAGCAATTCTGCCACAGCCGCTTCGCCCATTGGATCATACACAACGGGAAGAGCAAAGGCGCGTGCTGTTTCGCAGATTTCGCGGCTGATGCGTGCGTCACGGCGATGCACTTTGATGCCGCAGAAACCATAGCTCTCCACGGCCTCTTGCACCATGCGGCGAATGCGGCCGCGATCACGCTCCGCATGCACGAAGGCAAAACCGTAGAACCGCTGCGGGTTGCTGGCGACGATGCGGCCGACTTCACGATTGGCGACAGCGTAATCGGTGTGCAGGGCAGCCCACAGCACGGTGCGGTGAATACCGGCCTCATCGGCCCAGCGTACGTATTTCTTGAGCGAGGCCCGCGTATCCCATGGACCAGTGAAGCCGTCTCCCGGGCCGGCGTGGCAATGAGCGTCGATAATCATGCGGAACAACTCCCTGCTCGAGCCTCAGGCGGTCGGAGGGCACTAGTTTCCTGTAAGCGACGCGCTTGCGAAGGTCGAATGGCGCCAACTTCTGCCAGGAAGAAAATTGCCGTCTTGATCCCGTTGTAAAAATTCGGCAGGTGGAATTTTTCGTTGGGCGCATGCATGCGATCGTCCGCCAATGCAAAGCCCATCAGCACCGTCGGCAGGCCGAGCACATTTTGGAACGTGTGAGCCATTGGAATCGTCCCTCCAGACCGCAGAAATACGGGCAGTCTTCCAAACCCTTTGGAACAAGCAACGGCGGCGGCGCCCATGACGGGATGTTTGCGATCGATAAAAACCGGATGAGCAGCCAGGTTCGTGCGAACGACGCAACGAATGGCGGGAGGTGTAATCCGCGCGAGGTATTGACGAAAGAGCTGCTCGACCTTGCGGGGATTCTGATCCGGGACAAGCCGAAAATTGAGTTTGGCCATTGCGTAAGCGGGAATGACCGCTTTGCCGCCCGCGCCTTGATAACCGCCGACAATGCCATTCACCGACAGTGCAGGACGAATCGTTATGCGCTCGTAAGCAGTATAACCGGGCTCGCCCCAGCCGCTCTCTGTTTCCGCCGCGTGAAGTATTTGCGCATTGGTCGGCCCCGCACGTGCCATATAATCACGCTCATCATCGCTCCATGCTCGCACGTCGTCGTAAAATCCAGGAATAACTATGCGCCCGCTGGCATCATGGAGTTGACCGATCATTTCACAAAGAGCCTCAAGAGGGTTGTGTACAGCGCCACCGAAATTTCCGGAATGCAAGTCTTGTTTCGCCCCATATGCCTCCAGCTCCAGGCTCAGAGCACCGCGCATCGCATAGGTAATCGCCGGGCGATTGGGCGCGAGCATGGGCATGTCTGAAAGTACCGCGACATCAGCAGCAAAGGCGGGGCGATGGCGTTCCAAAAATGACGCAAGGTTCGGACTGCCGATTTCCTCCTCGCCTTCAAAAAGGCATTTGACGTTCACCGGCAGCTCACCGCTCGTTTGCAGGTAGGATTCCACGGCTTTGAGATGAGCGAACATCTGCCCTTTGTCATCTGATGCACCTCGGCCATAAAGATTATCGCTGTGCACGATCGCCGCAAACGGAGGCGAATGCCACTGGCTGTGCGGGTCGGCGGGCTGCACATCGTAGTGGCCATAAATCAAAACCGTTCGACCGCCGGGCCGGTATTGCCAATCTGCGCAGACGATCGGGTGGCGCACGGTGGGCGCGATTTTGACATTTTCCATGCCGATGCTCCGCAGATGATGCGCCAACCACCCGGCGCACATTTTCACGTCAACCGCGTGCCGGGGTTGGGAGCTGATGCTCGGAAAACGGACAAACGCTTTGAGTTCCTCGACGAAGCGAGGGCGATTGCGATGAGCGTATGAGATCGGGCCGGCGATATTCATCATGCATGAATCGATTTTATAACATTTTGGTGAATCGGATCACGGATTCGCGGGGTTGTTTATACCTCATGCTTTCCGCTGTATTCATCGATTCAGCAGAAAGCGCGCTTGTTGGATACGATGCCGCCAATGTGCTTTCGGCACCCAATAATGCCCGCGAGCGCTCGACCGTTCGACAAACACATTGTGGAGATTCTTTGCCCTAAGCTTTTTAGAGTTGCTTTCCGTAGAACCGAGGTAATAAATGAAAAGCTTGGCATGCGAATGCGATCTCGCCCAATTGGCCCACGCCGCATCGACACCGATGCCGTACAAACAATCAAATCCCCAGCATTCAATAACTTTGTCTGCGAAGCCGCCGCTGCCTTTCAGCTTTGCCAACCGGAGCATCGGGCTTCCACCGCCCGAATGGCAGGCCAAGATAATCTTCCCGACGACGGGGGATTGCGCTTGAGCTTTATGTGGGCCGTGCGCTCTCAGCGCTGCCATCACCTCATCCAGGTATTGATTAAACCTCGTGGGTCTTGTCAAAAGGCCGTACTCTGATTTTGGACCTAACGTCGGCGCTACGAGAATGACATTCTTGTTGCTAGCGTTTAATTCCTTTCGTAATGGGAAGTAAGAGGGAGGTCTTCGACTGCTCCAATAGCCGTCAATAGGAATATGGGCGCCCGGATAAGCTCCTTTGTGGCCGTGCAGATAAAGAATCAAATCGACTGTTGGCTTGGGCCTGTAGTTGGCGGGGACAAAAATCCCGGTCATGGGCGCAGTCCCCTTCGTTCCATCGCGGTGAATAATTTTCAGATCGATTCCGACATAAAGCGTGACTGCTGGCGGGTCGGTTTCCGGCTTCTTCATCAATCGCGGGATCGAGCGGGTGGCACGACTTTCATTCAACTCGTCCAACCAGCTCTCACCCAATTCGGGAGCGAAAGACTCAGAAGCCTCATCGTATTCACCGATCAGGTCAAGGGTTTCGTCGAATTCCGAGTAGGCATGAAACGGCTCGAAATGAGAAGTGAATCGTCGGTTCATCATTCGCCTTCCGGATAAAACAATTCATTCGATGGTGAGTTAAGCTGAGGCCGGGGGATTATATTCCCAATGCCATGGTTCACGCGAATAAGGATAAAACCCGAAGCGCGCGGCGTTGGTAACGAGCCATCTATAAGCGGGAGTGGCTTGCAGGCGGCTGACATTACGGCTCGAATTGCTGCCGCCTAGATAAAAATCAATCGCCCGGCCCGATTGATGGGCGCTGCCACCCGGCGGAGCCACCCATTTGCGAGCTTCTTGAGCAGAACCATAACGCGCTAACGCAGCGTTCCAAAGCCGTTGTTGATGTTGAGGGTCGCGAAAACCGGATACGGGAAGCAACAAAGGTGCTTGTAAGCCGTCCGTGCGCGCAGCAATCACTAGTGCGCGCCATGCATCGGCGGCCAGGCGATGAAGCGGAACACGTTTGCCGCCGTATCCTGAGACGGTAACCACGTCTGAGGGCTTCGGTGCCGTTTTGTTTTGAATCCGCCCACCGCCATGAGGCTCAACCGGGGTTGGCCTGAAATCGCTCTCCATTACTTCTTCCCACGACTCTTCCTCAAATTCAGGGTCGTAAAACTCAGATTCCGTATCAAAAGGTGTGGTCTCTTCCAGTTCCAATCCCGGCGTCGTTGTCCTGACTGGATGTGCAGGCGCGCCCACTTTGATGACAGCAAAGTATCCGGGTTGATTGATGAATCCATTCGCGTCAAGACGGACCGCGGTTTTAGAGACCGAATTGCTGACATTTCCTCCGATCGTCGTTAAACGGCCAGGATGAACTTCGGTGACAATATCACAATGTGTTTTGTGGCCCGCGTGAATATTATCATAATTGGCACCGCTGCCCGCGCGACTCCTGCAAACCAAATCACCAGCTTGCGGTCGTACTTCTCTAAGGCGAAAGGCCTTGAAAGGATTCGCATTATTGGCGAGCCGATTGTCTTTGGCCGCTTTAGTGTAAATCGCATGCGCGGCCGCATAGCGAAAAGTGTTGCCTGCTCCGGCCTTTCGCATGATCCACGAAATGAAAGCCGCGCTCCACGGATGCGCCGACCACCAATTCGGCTCACGAAATATTGCTTGCACTCTGGCGCCCGTGGTCCAATATTCTCTCAATTTCGCGCGTATGCTCGGATCCGATTCTTTTTTCCTGCCGCGATCCCACGCCAACCACTCTTGGTTCGCCAGCCTGACGATATTGTTCTTGAGGTTATGAATACTGGGCGCGGCCAGTGCTGGAGCACTGCCGTGACTCGCCTCGCCATACCACTCTTCCTCCAGCTCGGAATCGAAAGTCTCCCACTCCGAATCAAATTCCGGGTCGAGCTCGAACGGCTCTGCTTCAAACTCAAATTGACGTCGCATGATTTGCTCCTCTTAAATTCACTCCGACATCATAACTCGATGCAGGGACCGGTGTTTCCCTTGTGGCAGTTCCTCCTGCGGAACAGCAGGCGATTGATTTCGCATTTGGTAGAAGATACCCAAGCCAGCGGAATCAACATCATCACTAGCACACTGTAACCGAGGCTCTTGAAGAAGCATGCCCAGGCGCTAGAACCCTTAAACACCGGCGCCGTACAAACCCTGATCTTGGGACCGATGACATCGGCGACCGCATCGGCAATTTGAATACGGTAGTCGGTGCGAGCCTTGATCGATTGTTCAATCTGAACGCCGTTTGTGCCAAGGCGGTTCACAATGTTCTTCGGGTCAGTGCCGGTGAAGCCATCGGGACACGTTCCCTCATCATCGGTGGCCACGGCAATTCCCGAACCCGAGAGGGCGCTCACGATTTTCGTTTTGATTTGCTGCTTCAACTCGCGTGGCGCTGATCCACCGATACAGATGGTAGCCTCATTCCAGCCATGGAATGCGACTGCGTATTGGAAGTGGCGCCCGATCACCGTTTTCAGCTTGGGGAATGACTCCTCGCTGATATCCGTTGAGGTGATGTGCCAACGATCAAAGGCGCCGCCATTTTTTTTAAAGCCCTTGCAAAACCACGCGGAAACACACTTGGACGCGAGCCTCTCGCGAACGCGCTCTGCTTGCATGTCGGTGTGTGGCTCGATATTGCCGCCGTGCGGAGCAATGGCAATCAATCCCCGGTGGCGGCCATTGTCAGTCAGGCGTTCGACGAACTCGCTGTTGTTCTTCGCCTCGGTATCCGTGAAGGTAGGATGCGGGACTTCAGAATCAATCTTACCCGTAAACGTGCCGGTGCCGGACAGCCCCAGGCGATCTTGCAGATCTTGAGGTTCTCCGAAGCCCACTAAGACAACCTCCGGCGCCTCATCGTGCAGATCGATGACGGTGTAGAGTGCAAGATCCAGCAGCGTGACCCCGTCCGGAGTAAATCTTTTTACGCGAACTTGCTGACCTTGATTTCGCCCGATAGTAGTAATCTGGTCTCGGTGTGCGGAACAATGCTCGCGGATATGACCATTGGTGACACTGCCGTTTGGCGTCGTCTGAGCGTTATAAGATGGCATAGCTGGACCTCACTGTTTTCCAATCATTCAACTCGGAATCGAACAACTTAAACGCTTTCTCGTCTGCTCCGATGACGTTAAACGAAATCAATTTTGACGTCCACATCGACATGGCCTGCGTCGAGCAGCGTAGCCGGCTCTGAAGCCGCGTTGATAACCGAGACGATAGCCGGCTTTGCGCCCGCTGTGATCTCTTCGATCTGGAGCGGTTGCTCCGCCGCCCGCGTCCGCTTCACTATCAGCGCTCACGCCTGCGCCGTCATCCGGCGCGAAGTCCGCGCTCGCATCTGCGGCCGAGTCCGTGCCGGGCTCCGAACCCATGTCAACTCCCGGCGCCGGTTCCTGCACTGCTCCACCATCGGGAGGAAAATCCGCGCCCGTATCCGGCGAGGAGTCTGCACCGGGTTCTGCGCCCATGTCTACCAAGACATTGGGATCGAGAGCTGCGCCGGCACCTGTGCCATCATCATGACCGTTGCTGGGCGGATAGGAATACGGAAATGCGTATGGAATAGCATAATACGGATAACCATAGCCATAATATCGCACGCGGCCCGGCTGTGCTGAAGATACGACTAGCGGCGTGGGCCTAGCTGCTACAACTCTTGCCGGGACGGGACGAGGCCCCGGTCGGAAAGCAGGACGTGACAATGGCGGGCGTGGCCGCAAACCCGGACGTCGCATTCGTGGGCGGCCTAGCATTCTCATACGTCTCGACCGCAAGCCTGGAGTTCTCCTTTGCACGCCGGGGCGCATTCGTTGGCGCATACCGGCACGCGTCATTCGCGGCCGCGCTGCCATGGGCACGCGCCTTCGCATCGGCATTGCGCCGCGCGAACGAAATTCGGAATCTTCAAATTCATCTTCGTCTTCGAACTCGAAATCTTCGAAGTCTGACATTTCATAGCCGTCTAATTCGTCATTCATGATGGTATTCCTCTTGACGAGTGCTTGGGGATACGGTTCAGTATTCTTGTCAAAGTCATGTTGGTGGCAAAAAGTGGACAGGATAGGGAAACGGCTCCGGCCTGAATTGAAATTCCCATTTCATGAAGCTAAGGCACTCATTTCAAGAATGGCGCCCGCCTGATTCGATCGACCCAGTGGGCCATCGGCACCAGGTTATGGTAGCGGGCGTTGGATTTCTCCACCTTAACGTTGTCCGGGGGCGGAACTGGCGGTTTTCCTATTCCTTGCAGGTTCTTTGAATGACCTTCGGTTGAGCCAAGATAGTAGATGAAAAGCCCAACGTTTGGGTGGGAGATGGCCCATTGTCTCCAGACTTCCGGGTCACGAGAATTGTACAGGCAATCAAATCCCCAACACTCGCGAATCCTGTTCGAATAGCGATGCTGCCCTAGCGCCAGAAGCCGCATGATTTTTCCTCCCGCCGAATGGCACGCGAGAACAATATTTCCAACCTGCGGTGGTTGACTTGCTTGTTGGTAGGGTCCGCGCTCTGCGAGTACTCTCATCACCTGGTCCACGTACCAGTCGAAGCCGCCCGGGTCCGTGAGTCTGCCGGCCTGCGATGCAGGACCCAGAGTTGGCGCCACGAGGACTACGTTCTTGCCGCTCTGGTTCACTCCCTCGCGAAGCAGGAAAGGATAGCGTCGTGACCAGTACACGTCGATCGTCGCCGACGTGGAGAGTCCACTTGGCGCCTTCATCCCGTGCAGATAGATAATCAAGTCGACTTGCGACTGCGGCCGGAAGCCAACGGGAACAAAGATGCCCGTCTTCGGTTTCGCCGGCGACTCCTGACCTAGCGGAATTTGTTCGTACAACGTCAGGCCTGGAGGCTCATTGCCACGGCTGGTACGCAAACCGCCTTTGACGACGGGCCGGCCCGTCGGGGCGCTCCTTTCATAGTTCAGTTCTTCTTCAGCACGTGGCACTCCGGCGGGAGGCGCCGCGACAATGGTGAAAAGCCGATCGAGTATCTCGTTGAGTTGTGCGGAATTTCCCAGCGCGTCAGCATTCGTGCCGCCGAATTCGATCAACGCGCGTTGTGTTGCCGCATCAAGCTTTCCAGTCACAGGCACAGTGCGGCCCAGAACAAGGCTCAGTGCTTCTTGCGTGAAACGCAGCGTATCTGGTCGGCGTATATTGCGTGTATTACGTGAATTACCGCGATTCATATCGCAGTGGAAGTGGTCGCGGTGATCCGCGCGGTGGTAATCGATCACGGTGGGAAACGACAAACGCAGGCAAGCGTTAATTCGGCGGAGCAAAGCTCGTTCGGCTGTGTTCCAATTGTGAGCGATGGTCTCGCCCCCCCCAGTCCAACGGACTCCCACCAGATCGAAAGCATCGCCGTGAGAGTGGTTGCTGAGTGAGTTTGTTTTGCTGATACACCTGCAACAGTAGGAGCCGGCAGTCAAAATCGCTTCGATCGGCATGCCGAAGCGGTTCATATTGTCGACAAACCGCGTCAAGGCCGTTCGGACCGACGGCAAAAACCTTTGCGTGCGGGGACGAAGCCGTTGCGTAACGACCATAAGATTTGTGGATCTGTTCTTCCCTACACGCACGATGTATTCAAACGGAATGTTGCCGATGCTTTGCAGCGAGAGAATACCTGTAACAGAGGGACAGACCGGTGGCGTTGGTCCAATGCAGCGGCCTCCGGGTTGTGATACCAACGCAGCCGGCGCACCCGAGCTGCCGCAGTCCGTTCCCGGGTTTTTGCGTTTCTGCGGTCGCGCCGTCTCGAATTCCATTTCGCCCGGCCATGCGAAGCCGGAAGGATAGCCCCAGTCCCCTGCAAGTTCAGATGCGCTGGGGCGGGGGGATGCGCCCGCGCCGAAAACCGGCGGGTCATCTGTAACGCCAAAATCTTTCTTGATATCGAAAAATCTCCCGTGGACCTTTCCACTGCCGCGAACAAACCACAATTTGCGCACGCGCGCCTTTTCTCGCCACTCTTCCAAAGAGACATCCGCAATCATGTTCGCGATAACTTCCATTTTCTCGAGCTCGGTGAGCGTACCTCGGCCCAGCCGTGTCTTTTTGTCAGCCAACATCTTCCGGAGAAGCTCTCTGCGTTTTCCCTTGAATTTCGCTGCATTCAGCCAGGCTCCGCCGGCTGACGAGACAAGGTCGAACATGAAGGCAAAGCCGCGTTCCGTCTTGAAATCGAAATAGTTGTACCAGTAGCGCGCGCGATCCAGCGCTCCTCGGACGGCCTTAACCTGAATTTTTTGGAATTCAGGATCGTTCTCGAGCCGGCCGAAATAGGTCTTCCAGGGCTCGATGATCCTGTTGCCCTTTGCCTTCTTTGGAATGGCGTTCATCTGGTTTACAAACGCCATTTGTCGTTCTACGTCGCGAATACGGCGCTTCGGATTCTTTGGGTCCGGCTTGGTGGTAAACACCATCTCTTTGAAGCGCGCAGCATCTTTCCCGAAGGCACTCGAATAGCGGGCGGGATATTTGTTGATGAACTCCTGGAGGAGAGGTATGAGGCTGCCCGCTTTAATAGTGAAATTGAGAAGCCCGAAGGACAAACCTTGTCCATCAAAATTTCCAGTGAGCCCGCCAAACCCACCGGCACGACCAGTCTCAAATGTACTGGTGATCCTTACTGCTTTTAGTTCAGAGGGAGACAACACATCGAGAGCAGACTCATATTCCCAATCCGCGGACTCGGGTTCAGGAAATGGCGACTCGTCCCGCAGCCCGCCCGAGATATCGAGCGAGAAGAGCTCTTCATCATCGAAGTTCTCCCGATTCAACGCGCTCTGCACCCAGGGAATATGATCTCGGCTTTTGCGATTGACTTCGCCTTGCCAGGTCTCGGCGCTTTCGATTTCAAAGCCGTCCACCTCAAAATCAAGCTCAGCAATGTTTTCAAAAATGTTTGCGGTGTATGGCCTCTTCATAAGAACTCCGTTTTGTTATTGCCGGCGTATTTTCACCGCCGGTGGAATGAACAACACGCGATCCACCACGCGCACGAATCGCATAATCTCTTTCGGCGCCGGTGCATGCTCACGGCGCTGCAAACGTTCCCGAAAATTTATCCACATGTTTGCCACGTTACTGTGCTGCGCTTTGGTTTGCAGCGCAATAAGATTGCTCAAACGATTGGGATTCATTTTCGGAAAGTGCCGCCGCCATTCGAGCGGCACACGATGCCACACTTCGACTTTGCCGGTGAGACGTGGATGGGCACGGAAAAATATCTTGCGAGCTTCGCGCTGCAATGCTTCCGTGCTTTTGAGCACGTTGGGATGAAAACGCGGCTTGCGCGTAAGCAGAACTTTAACCTCTTCTCCGATGGCGAAACCTTGCGGCGTTTTCTCCGGCTCGAAGTGCACAAAGAGAATTGCGCTATGGCCGATACGCAGCGGGCGCGCGAGCAATTGATATTTGCCGCCACCAGTTGGCGAAGTGAACATCGCATAACGTTGCTGCGATTGGTTATGCAGAACGTTCCCGTTATGGCGCGCGTTTTGCGCCAGCCGCCCCACGGAGTGGATGACTTCACGCGTGAGATTATGCGTTTGATTGTCTTTGATCAACTCATTCAATCCGGAGTCTTGCAGTCGCGCCAGAATCTTCATCAATCCCGAGCGCGGCAGGTGCAGAACGTAGCCGTCGGTTGTGGTCCACATGGCAGGTTCTCCTAAAAACATTCGAAAGACAGAAAGCTGGAGGGCAGAAAAATTTCCTCCCGCTTTGCAGGGCTTCATCCCCTCATCGTCAGCTTTCTGGTGTGAGGTCAAACGCCATGTTTCTGTCTTACATTTTTCTGCCATTGACCTTCACGCATTCAGAAAGCGCTTGCACCGCGCGATCAATATCGTTGAGCTGATGCCGCGCGCCGAGGATGAAGCTGACTCTCGCCTCGCCCTTGTTGCGCCCGCTTTGCAGAAGCGTGCGCACACCTTTGCGCAGCAAGCGTTCGTGCAGCACGCGCCCGTCAATCCCATAACTTGGTTGTAAAGTCTGCATTGGGAATAAACCCGCATTGACGGAGAATCCTGCGGCATGGAGTCGCGCATGAAAATGTCGAACGAGCTGCGCGAGATGCACGCGTAAGGTCTCGCCGTTTGTTTCATTCTCCGCGAGCGCAAGCTCGGCGGCGTGTAGCGCGGCAACCGAAGGCGGGCTGCAATGGCGGCGCGTTTCACTTTCGCGCTCGAAACGTCGAATCATTTCATCGCTGCCGGACAGCACCGCTAGCGGCACGCCGAAACCTTTTGCCAATGAGCTGAACATCAAAATATTTGGACTGAGAAGATCCGCCCATTTTAACGTACCGCCTCCTCCCTTTCCATACGGTGCGGCACGCGAAGGCGAAGCGCCGACTATGCCGAGCGCCTGCGTGTCATCAACAATCACGTAACCGCGTCGGCTTCGCACGGATTGCAGGTACGCTCCCAGCGGCGCGACTTCACCGCATTCGGGGCAGAGGCCGTCGGTTACAACCACCGGTATTCGCCTTGAAGAAGCATGACGCAGCAAATACCGTTGCAAAGCTTTCACCTCATAATGCGCAAACTTCCGCACGGGCACGCCGGCGGCTGCCGCTCGCTCCACGCCCCAACGCGCGATGGGATAAACGCCGGCATCCAGGTAAATCGCGATGGCGCCTTTCGCCAACATGCCGAACACGTCCCAAGCGAGATGCAGCGTGGAAGCGGCAAGAGTGGCGCTTTCACAGCCTTGCAACCCGGCCAACTGTTGCGCCAGCTTTCGCGCGAGCGAAGGCACAGCTAAACTCGCGGGCAATCC
The DNA here is from genome assembly GCA_044869275.1 of bacterium. Taxonomy (GTDB): domain Bacteria; phylum Zhuqueibacterota; class Zhuqueibacteria; order Zhuqueibacterales; family Zhuqueibacteraceae; genus JBIOXB01. The sequence goes on along the minus strand of JBIOXB010000086.1, from coordinate 19,030 downwards.
TGTAGTCAATTGGGGCCAAGGCCGCAAGGCGCGACTCGCGTGTTGCATGCCCAGATACAACGCGGAGGTGAAGTCGAGCACGGGCGAGCCGCTTCAAACGTTTTGCATTTGTCGTGAGACGCGATTGCGCAAATGCACCGAGGGCGGCAGATACCGCTGCGCGGCTTCCTTCACGTCGTGAACGTCCAAGGTGAGATCGACCGCCGTCGCCGCGCGATAGGCGTGAATGTAACCCTGAATCTCCGCACGCCAGAAACGCGCCCAATTGGCCGCTTGCACGGGATTGTTGACTTCGCTCCAACTGCCATAGCGCACGGACAACACGATCTGCTCGCCGAAGATCGCCATATTGCGGAAGTGCAGGATGGAAGTATCCGTCCAACCTTGCAGCTTCTTCATGGCATCCACGCGGTCCATCCACGGCTCGGGATACGCCACCATGATGCGCGTGGGCAGGAACTCGCGGAACTCCGGACGCGCGAGCAGCCATTGCTGCATCATCATTTCCATGCGCGCCGTCGAGGGCAAATCGCCAAACTGATTGTGCGCGCCTTCGGAGAGCACCAAGTGAACGTCCTTGAGTGCGTTGAGCACGGCAAATGCATCGGCGATCATCGTGGTGTCATCATCTTCTTTGAAGAAGATGTTGGCGAGGTGCAGCAGATTGTGAAATGACTCCAAAAACTGCGAGCGGCTGTCCGCCGGACGGAAGTTCGACAACGCCTTGCCGTAAAGTGACATGCCGTAATGATGATCATACTCATATGCGCGGCGCGTCACGCTCAAGCGATGCTGCTCGTCCTGAATGTGACCCCAGAACAGGTTGTTCAGCGGCCGCAGCGGATCGATCTCCAAATTGGCAAGCGGGTCGCGCCCGCTGGTATTGGCGCGAATGTTCTGGAAGCGCATGGCCACGGAATTCATGGTTTGCACCAGCATGCCTTCTTCATGCCAATACGACCAAATCAGCTCGAGCAAGCAAGGATTGGTGAGCTTTTCGCGAATGATGCCGAAGCAATCTTGCGGCAGAGAAACCGGCAGAACGTTAGAAAAGATCGCTTGTTTGATGGGAGAGTCTTTGAGCTTCTCGCGAATGAGCGCGAGATACGGCAGCGTCGCATCTTTCTCGCCGTTCACGTCTTCGAGGTACTCCTCCCAAAACTTCCCAAGCTGACCCACATTGAGGTTGATCCCGACCCGACTGATCACTTCATCGACGTCAACTTCGTCGAATAGGCCTTTATAGTCTTTTAGGCCGACGCCACAATTGACCATCACGAAAGCCTCGGTTGCGGCTTTGAGTAAACGATAGGCTTCGACGTCATTGTAGGGCAGAAAGCGTTTGTTCTCGAGGGTATTGAAGGTATTTTGTGCATTGGCAATCCTGCCCCTTTCACTGGCACTAGGAGATTTGCCGCACAGCACGATGTCCATGAAGCGATTGTAATTTTCGAACGCGAGAGCATCCGTGCTCTTTTTGATCACTACCCAGAGCAGAAGATCGTTCGTGGGCGGCAAAGCCGTTCGGCGCATGCCGACAGTTACGTTCCCGCCGATGGCCGTCACAGGGTGCCGAAGGATATTGAGAATCATTCTCAGAACGGTGAATGCGCTTCCTTCTTCACTGATTTTTGCGTCAACCGCCACTTGTCCTTCCGTGCCGGCTGTGTTCCAAAAAGCCTCGACAGAGTTTGCCCCCTCCGAAAAATTCTCCACAATGCCGGCGTTGGAGGAGATTGATAGTCTAACCGCTTTTCTCTCCAATCGCCCCTCAGGAATTGCATGTTGCGCTACCAGCTTCACCACTCTGCCCGAAGTGATATTCGTGCACTCCATCGGAGGGCTGCAATCCTCTTTGAAGATGTACGATTTGAGAGAGAGCCCAATGTAGATAGGGAACTCCACATCTGTTGAGCAACCGGCTTCGATCCCAATCGCTTCTTGTTCGAAAGGCTGCCCAAAGACTTCGCCGGTTATTTTATAGCCATTCCCAGTGGGCAGTTCCGTTGCGAAAGAGCCGTCCGTGCCAGTGACGCCCGCAATCGATTTATCGGGTTGGACAGCGGATACGGTGAACTCAGCATTGACAATCGGTGTCCGAATCGCCCCGGCTGCATCATGTGTGGCGTAGACCAACACGACGAGTTTGCCCGGCTGCGACCGTTGCTGCTGCTTTACTATTTCCATGTCATGTCTCCTTCAAAAATGTTCAAACGCAGTTGGTATTTCCTGCGAAAAACGCCGGCATGATGATTTGAGTGCAGATCATTTGCTATGGTGGTTGAGTGCGGCTCCACCCAAACGATGTCATTCAATAGAATACTTTTTATACAAATGGCGACAAATGAAACCTCAACTCGCCAACATACGCGGCGCAAACTCCCGCGCGCCGGTTCGCACGCTGCACTCTGCCGAAGTATTGAGCGCATTCTGCAGCGCCCAGTGGTTGAGCAATTGCGCGAGCAAATCACTTTCCTTGCGCGGACTGATTTGGTTCTCGGCGCGCGCTTGGCCGATAGCAGCGAATGCCAAGGAGGGCGGCGTTTCACGCAATTGTTGCTGGTCTTTGGCCCACGCGTGATAAAGCCCTAGCAACCGTTGCGGTGTGCGCGTTTCTTCCACAATCGCTTCGCGCAAAGTAGCGCCGTGCAATGAAGCCGGGCGATGCTCGACCAGCCAATCTGCAAACTCCGGCAGGTTGCGCTCCAGCATGAGGAGGAGTTCGCGCTGCGGCTCGTCGAGATTATTCGTGGGATAAAGCGCTTCCCACAATTTTGCCAGAGCTCGCCATTGCGGATGGGGATAAAGCGCCTCGCCCATGGCACAACTGATTTTCATCCGGAACCACGGCATAGGATGCGGATCCTCCGAGCTGACGCGGAACATGAATGGCGCCGGCAAACTCACCACTGCCATCAACCCAAATGTTGCCGCAATGCCTAGCTTTGCGACCGACCAAAAATCCGCGACGATTTCAGAGAGCCAGCGCTGCCACAGTTGCCAAGCTTGTTGCGTTTCGGGATGAAGCTCGATTTGCTCATGCAACTCCGGCCGCAAAGAATCGAGCAATCCCAAGAGCGCCGCCGCTTGATGTCCAACTTCGTGAACGAGCGAGGAGGCGATGCCGCTGCCTACCATACGCTCGCGCGGCACGCGAATGATAGCGACAGGATTTTTCTTGCCGCCCGGCAAACGCGTGCGCACGCGCCGAATCGCCGCGCCGATGCCGCGATCGAGATAGCAGATCACCGGCGGTGTTTCGTAATAATCTCCGGGCAAGCGCAAGGCATCAGCCGCGAGAGCATCGAGTCCCGCCATCCACACGCCGTGCTCGTGCTCCGCGCGTTGCGTCAACGCATCCGAAAAAATATCGAACTCCGAGAGCACCAGATTGAAACGCAAGCGCAGTAACGTAAACCGGCGTTGAACCTCGTGTGGCGGCGCGCGCCGGCTTACCGGACCGTATAACCAGTCGAGGTATTCATGCACGCGTTCGCGCAATTCGCGCCGTGCCGCAAGCATGTGCTGCTCGATCGCCGTTTGTGCTGAGGGTGAAATCGCGGCGGCGACGACCATCGGCACGTGCAAGGCGAAAGGCTTGAGACGATCCAAGCGCGTGAGCAAGGCCGCAGCTTCTTGTGCCAAAGTCGGGCCCGCTGTGAATACAGTGCTCATGGCGTACTCATGCACCGTAGATCACGATCTTGCGTCCGCGACGCACCCAGCGCCCACTGCGGCCGCCACCGCCATAAGCGCCGACGCCGTAGCGTTGTCTGAGCAGTCCCGGCGCGTGCCGTTGCGCGGCTGCGGTCATGGCTTGATTCGCCGCAACCTGTGGATTTTGCGAAGCCGGCGCTTGCGCAGCATTACTCGCGGCCTCCGCGCTCAAACGCACAAGACGACGCGCCACTTCAAACTCTTGGTCCTCGTAACTCATGCCCTCAAATTCCGCTTCGAACAAGTTGCTGGCGAACGAGCCGAGCTTACCGCCAATGGCGCCGCCGACCGGGCCGCCGATAACACTGCCCAGCGCGCCCCCTGCAATCGGCAAGGCTTTTTTGGCGATGCCCTTCAAGCCGCCCAAAATTTTCTGGCCGATCGGTGATTTGATGGCACGGCCGACCGTGCCGGCAACTTTGCGAAAAATCTTTCCGAAGAAACGGTCGAGTTCTTCTTCTGAGGCGACTTCGAGCAGCTCGGCAGCCAATTCCATCTCATCGGCTTCGCTCAGAACTTCGCTTGCGTATTCTCCGGCGTACTCCGTCTCATGTCCGTCGGATTCATAATACTCATGATCCGCTTCAAATTCTGCAGTGGTGCGATCCAAGTCATGCATGGCATACTCCTTTGGTTGGGAATAAACAGCAACGCGCGAAGAATGCGCGGACTTTCATACGGCTATTGCACACTCTTCTCCGCGGCGTGTCATTTTGTTGACTGCGATAAGACAAGTATCATGCCGCATTACCAGAGGGCGGGAATCTCAATGCGGAAATCGAAGGATTCTAACAACCTGGCAGGGAAAAGCCGCGGCCGGCTTGAAATCGGAATATCCGGCCGGGCTCATAAAATGTATGAGGAGAGAATTCGAGCAGGGAGGACAACTGCAATTCAGCAAGAGCTTTACTGTCGATCTTAATCCTTACGACCGAGGTCATAAAACTAATGAGCAGGACGGGCGTCATAGACGGGGTCTGGTATCGCGCTTGCTGGACGTCGGCCCCACAGAACAAAAATCACTTGCGGAATCAGACACTCACAACCCATGCTTGCGCAACAAATGGCTCAAGTTTTTGGGGTCGATGCCCAACAACTGCGCAGCGCTTTTTTTCACGCCCTCGCAGCGTGCGAGTGCTTCTTCGATCGCCTGTTTTTCGCAGCGCCGCAACCGTTCACGCAGGCACAGCCCTTTGCCAGCATGACTCAGCAGCGGTACAGAGCGAGGCATGGGCAGTGGCAAGTTGGTGGGTTCGATGAGCCCGGAAGTTGCAACAATTAAAGCACGCTGAATGGCGTTTTCCAATTCCCTGACGTTGCCAGGCCAGTGATAATTCTGCATAAGCAACAGCGCTTCTCGAGAAACATCTGGCGCCCGCGCAGGGCTCAGGTGGACATATTTCTCCAAAAAATGCTCAAGCAGCAAGGGCAGATCTTCCAGGCGCTCACGCAACGCTGGCATAGAGATGGTGAAAACATTCAGCCGAAAAAACAAATCTTCACGGAAGGTACCGGTATGTACCATTTGCCCCAGGTCATGATTATCCGTGGCAATCACGCGCACGTTCGCGCTTTGCGACAACGAAGAGCCGACGGGTTCGTATTCCCTTTCTTGCAAAACGCGCAACAATTTGCCTTGATTGACCAGCGACAATGATCCTACTTCGTCGAGTAAGATCGTACCTTTTTCAGCTTGCGCAAAACGACCGGCACGGTTGCGTACGGCACCGGTAAAAGCGCCTCGCACATGCCCAAACAATTCACTTTCGATCAAGCTTTCTGGCAACGCCGCACAATTCACACGGACAAAGGGCCGGCTTGCCCGCACGCTGTGAAAATGGATGGCGTGTGCCACCAATTCCTTACCTGTTCCACTTTCACCTTGAACATAGACGGTGCAATCGGTCGGTGCAACTCGGCCGATTTGGCGACATATCGCGCGCATCTTATCGCTTTTGCCGACCAGATTGGGAACGTCAATGTCTGCCAATTCCAGAGGCTGATGACTTTGGTTCGCTTGAGCCAGACCATGAAGTGACTCACTGGGTAGCGAACCCTCAGGATGGGTAAGAATAAACGCACGATCGCCATCGTTCGAATTTTGATACGGAATCTTGGCAAGATCAGATTCTTTTACATTACCTGCTTCCGTTATTGTTTCCTGAGAATGAATAGATGCTGCTGCTTCAGACTTGAAACCACCCAGCGTCAGGTTCTTGGGCATAGAATCCCCCCCTAATTGGGGTACGATTGTTTTATACTAGCGCTAAGGTTGCGAATACGAGGTGGTGGGTTGTCACACTTGGATAGGGTTTCTGCTGCAATAATATATAGGACTTTCAAAAATTCCAAACTATTTTTGAGGATTTTGATAAAATAGTCTTCGAATGCTGTAGAACTTTTCAAGTGCCCATAGAGTTGGCTGTGCAACGGTCAATGATGGTGAACATACAAACAAGGTCGACTACGATGACAACCTTTTGATGTTTTATTTGTCTCAACAGGCATCTACATGCAGGTGTATGGAAAGCTGCCAAGGAACCTTAGGAGAAAAAGGTTCGTATAGTCTGCGGCAAGAGGTTAATTCTTTCATTCGAGCAAAGGAGGAAGCACAATGTCCGCTGTGAAATTGTTATTCTCTTTTAGATGGCAACTGGTTTTTTGGGGCTTACTGCTGACGTGTCAATCGGGTTTCACACAAGAAGAACGCAGCGAAAAGTCATTCACCGTGAAGCCCGGCGGCTGGCTGGATTTGCGGGCAGATTTCGGTTCGGTTGACGTGCGCTCGTGGCCGAAGGACGAAGTCAAAGTGGAAGTGGTGAAACGGGTGGAAGGCCGCTCGCGCCGCAGTGAAAAAGAATTGTTTGAAGATTACGAGATTCGCTACAGCCAAACCGAGCGCGGCGTGTCAATTATTGCCGAAATGCGCGGCGGCAGCTCGCGCTGGTGGCGCAACAACGACGGCTTGCAGGTGGAATTTCATATCACCGTGCCGCAGAAATACAATCTCGATCTCAATACTTCCGGTGGCAGCATCGCCGTTGATGATCTCATCGGTGAAGCGCGCGTGAAAACCAGCGGTGGCTCGCTTGATCTCGGCCGCATCGAGGGCCCGGTGAATGCCAATACCAGTGGCGGCAGCATCTCGCTACGGCAATCCAAAGGCAATCTTGTGGCGCATACCAGCGGCGGCAGCATCGACGTCGGCGAGGTCGACGGCGAAGTGGATGTCGAAACTTCCGGCGGATCGATTACGGTTGATGGCGCAGGCGGCAACTTGCGCGCGCATACCTCCGGCGGAGGTGTGAGTTTGCGCAACTTGCGGGGCAATGTGGATGCCAGCACCTCTGGTGGCTCCATGGAAGCGGAGTTGCTCTCCGCGTTGACGGCGCCATGTGAAATGTCCACTTCCGGCGGTGGAATTTTGGTCTATCTTGCAAAAGAGATTAAAGCCGATATCGATGCGCGTTCATCCGGAGGAGACGTACACAGTGATATACCGATCACGATCCAGGGTTCTTTTGGAGAAGGCAAATTGCAGGGCAAGCTCAACGGCGGCGGGCCGTTGCTGACGTTACGCACCAGCGGTGGAGGTATTGAATTGCGGCAGAAGTGACCGGCTTCTCAACCACCCAGTCACACTGCAGCAGATTCTGCGGCTTAATGACGATTAATTGTAACTATTACTACAACGTTAAGTTCGCGTATTTGCACAAAAGGCAGCACTGTCATCCCGAAGCTTCGGGATGACATGCCTGGTGGTGGCTTTGACTTAACGTTGTAGTACTATCCAGCTATTGTCTTTGTAAGCGGATCGAGCGGATAAAGCGGATTTTATAGATTCGTTTGCCAGAATAATCATCTGCTCGATCCGCTTAATCCGTTTACGTTTCTTTTCTGGTAGATTCATTCCTCAAACAAAGAAGCCGACGCCCCAACCCAATCCTTGTTCTTGTTGTAGTCCACCCCCAGCATTTTGCCTTTGCTCAAGCGCGCGAGTGTGCTTACGGCGCGCAATTCGTCCGTCCAGAAGAAGAGCATGCGGATTTCGATTTTGCTCGGTTCGTTGGGCGTGCGGATCACTGGGCCATATTCAATCTTCTCCTGCAGCAGATAATTTTCGCGCTCCCTGGCCGGAATCGCATCCAATGCTTCGCGCGTGACTTCAATGAGCACACCGCTGCCGGCAAAGGAGAACAATGGCTTGAGCACGAAGCTATGCAAATCCTCGGGATAGCGCTCGAGTTGGTGCAGAAACGTAGCACGTGGCACGGTAGGATGGCGCAAAAACGGCAGCGAAAACTTGCTCAAACGGAAATACCAATTCGGGTGTCCCGCCCATTCCACCTCCAATTCGTCGCGAAAATCGAATTCGCATTGAATGCCTTTTTTGAGGAACTCGTCCACGATCACGCGATTGTAGATGCGGTGAATCGGAGTCTCTTTGCCGTTATGATGATAATAGAGCCGGTGGCCACGCTTCTTGATGGTAGTGATACCCACCGCCTTGACGCCGGTGAAACGTTCGGTGCAATAAAAATCCACTGCGGTTTTTTGTTTCTCCGGCTCGATCTCCATCAAAATGACGGTTTCAGGATCATGCTCACCCACCACCGCCTGGCGAAACATCTTGATATAATCGGATTCAGACAAGCCATTCAAGAGATAGCGCAGGTATTCGTAACCGAATTGGCGTTGATAAGTTTGCGACAGCACCATCTGGAAAGCGTATAAGGAAGGAAAGCCTTGCAGCTCGATGAGCCTGGGCGCGAGCCGGCCGTCTTTTTCAATGGTGATGGCAAAATCGATGGCGAGAAAAACGGGATGCGCATCATCCTTCGGCACACGAAAAGCTAGGGGTACGGCGCGGTGCGAGGCTTGCAAATACTCTGGTGCGGCCAATTGTGCCATGATTTCCATCGCGGCGCCTTGCATTTCAGCCAGCAAAGCGCGCGGCAAAAATACCGGGGTTTCACACACGCGAAATTCGACTTTCGCGCCAACGGCGGCTTCGAGCGCGTGCAGGAATTTTTGATACTTTTCGCGGGAAAATTGCCGGTTGTATTGTTCGCGCAAAGCAGGAATCATGCTTTCGTCTCCTTGGGTTCGTTAAGGCTGGATACTGGATGCTAGATACTGGAGGCTGGATATTGATCCGCGATCCAGCATCAAGTATCAAGTATCCAGCATCCATCCAGCCTACACCACCTTCACGACCGCGCAGGTCAAATCATCATGCTGATCTTCCAGGCCGATAAAGGCGCGGAACTCGGCTTGCGCTCTAATCGAGCCACCTTACAGTGGTGTGTCCCACACCCATTTCGATGTCAAATTCCAGGCGACCGTGCGCTTGATCATAGTTTTTGGAATAATAAGTTTCACCGTCTTTTTCGAAGCCATGCAGGCTCATTGGCGCCAGGAACGAGCCGGATTTGTGAATTTTCACGCCCAAATCCTTGGCGAGCAATACCGTGTTCAAACCCACGCCGTATTTCAAATCCACCCGGCCCTCACCTTCATACGCGCCGTCGAAGTTGAGATGGGATTTGCCCGCGCCCCCGTGGAACTCGAACGTGCTGAAATTGGCATGGCACAAGCCTCGCGCCACGGTGGATGCGGCCCCGGCATTGATGCTGAGGCGCGGCCGTTCCACATTGGGCTGGTCAAAAATCAAATCCAATTCGCCTGCGCCGATCTCGATGCTCAAATTCTCCAGTTTCAAGCCGGAAAAATTGAGCCGGCTCTCCACTGCACCGGCTTCGAGTTGACAATCCAGCGTCACTTGCGGCGAGATTTTGAGGTGCCAGCGGCTCTCCCGCAAAACACCCAATGAGACGTGCTCACGGTGACGATCAAAGCTGTGAATTTTCAACGACGCGCTGGTGGAGGTGGAATCAAAGACGATTTCAGGCCGATCTTCTTCGTTTTCAAATTCGAAGCGCAGGTCGGCCAGCGCGCCGGAAGTGTCTGCCTCGATATCGAGAGCGCCCCCGAGATATTCCACTTTGAGATACAGCGCCGAGTACTTCCCGAGCTTTATTTGCTGAGTTTCAACCAATGCACGGGACGAGGTTTTGCGCTCGTTTTTGTCGCGCGTACGCGCAGCAGAAGGCTGGCGTTCTTCACGGCCACGTCGTTCGCAGCCCAGCCCAAGTGCCGCGCACAACAACCAGCAAAGAAAATTGAATTTCACCATAATTCCCTTCTTCCTCTCTTCCTGCTGACCGGTCACATTTGGCGGCCGATCAGTTCTGATGGAAATAAAAAATTCATTCAAGAGCTTGACAATCAGCCCGGAAATTTGCTATATTTGTAACCGTTTGAAACCAGAATACAACATAAAGGTTCAGCATGGCAAACCACCAATCGGCATTCAAAAGAATTCGACAGGCCAAGAAAAGCGCGGTGAAAAACCGTCATTATCGCTCGTCCTTAAAAACGATGACCAAAAAGGCCTTGGAAACAAAAGATCAAAAAGAAGCCGCGAACGTACTCAAGGAAGCCACTTCCTTGCTCGACAAGATGGCGCAAAAGGGCATCATCCATCGCAACAAAGCAGCCAACCAAAAATCACGTTTGGCGAAGCGTCTCAATGCTTTGCCCGCGACGGCTTGATTTCTCAAAATCGCTTCCTTCGAATGGGTGCTTCTCCGCCGTTGGAAAAGGGCGAAGAGGTACCCATTCTAATTTGGAGCAGCCTTTCACGACTCCAATGATCTGCTCCGTTTTAAAATCCAACCATCATAGCTCGCCCTTGCCCATACCGTAACGACCAACCGGCACCTTATCGTCGCCGCGGGCGCATCCGCTGATGAATATAGCACCGCAAATGATCTAAAGCCAGCGGCGGTGAGAAAATATGGGAAATGGGCCAAGCATCATGATTTTTCCTTGGCTGATTTTGATTCCTGCCGCTTGAAACGACAAGGCGGTAGTTAACCTAAAACTAACTGTAAATAACGCACCCACGGTGCTGGAGCGGCTCCAACACGGTCGGACAAGCGGACAGTTTGTTCCATCTTAAGTCCAGCTTCTCGAGACTGGCCATGGCAGCGAGATTCGAAGGCAGATAGGTCAATTGGTTTGCGCGCAGATCCAGGAATCTGAGATTCTCCAAGCTTGCCAGCGTATCAGGAAGCCGGGCGAGCTTGTTGTTGCGCAAATCGAGATCGGTCAGTCGGGCCAAATTCCCGAGGGATGGAGGAAGAGAGGTGATGCCATTCCCTGGCAAGATCAGTTTTCGCAGTTGCCCTAGATCACCTATTGTCGCCGGAAGAGCCGTGAGCTTGTTGTTCATGATATGCAGCTCTCGCAGCTTCGCCAGCTTCCCCAATGAGGCCGGGAGATGCGTGAGCTGATTGTTGTAAAGCCTGAATTCCACGAGGCTATCCAGCTCTCCCAGCCAATCCGGCAAGGAAGTTAATTGATTATCCGAAATATTCAAATAGGCAAGACGCTTCAAAAATTGCAGCGATCGCGGCAGCTCGGCCAGGCGATTGTCGCTCAGGTAGAGGAACAAGAGATCGCGAAGCTCACCCAAGGACTCCGGTAGAAACGCCAGCTCGTTGTGGCCCAAATCCAGCATTTGCAGGCTGGCCAGATTTCCGATATTTTCAGGAATGGATGAAAAGTGGTTTCCCGCCAGATTCAAGGTGGTGAGGCGCCGCAGTTGCCATATCGAAGCGGGCAGAGTGGCTAGCTCATTATCGAACAGGCTCAGAGTTCTAAGATTTGCAAAACGGCCCAGGCCTTCAGGAAGCGCTTTCAACCCGCACCCGTCCAGATGAGCGTCCTCCAGCGGGCCGAAGCTGCTCATCGCATCAAGAAGCGAGAGTAATGATTTGCCTACTGGTGTTTGAGTGTGTTGATGGTTCATTCCGGGCTCGCCAGTAAACGGGCTAGGCGTGGATCATCGCAGCATCTCCCGCCATAGAGCATACTAACGAAGACTTCGGAATTTTGCAAGCCCTGTAAACAGAAGGCAATAATGCGCGAGAACCAGAATGGCCGCTTGCTCATCAACGAGGCGCCAAAATAGCTTTGCAGAATCAAGGAATCTTGGTTATATTTGCTCCGGACTAGCAAACGAAATGATGCACTATGAATAAAAAAGAACTCCGGTGGCGTCAGCGGTTTGAAAATTTTGAGCAAGCCTACACGTTGCTGGAGAAACACGTTGAGGTTGACACTTCAGACGAATTGGCGCGCGCCGGCTTTATTCAATTCTTCGAAATGGCATTCGAATTGGCTTGGAAACTCATGAGGGATTATCTGCACGCCCAGGGGTTTCAAATTAATAGTCCCAAAGAGGCGATCAAACAAGCGTTTCAATCAAATATTATTGAAGACGGTCAGGTATGGTTGGACGCCCTCGAAGACAGAAATTTGACCGTTCACACCTATGATGAAAGTACGGCAATCGAAATTGAAGCGAAAATCAGAGAAATCTATTACCCAGCTCTGCATCGGCTTCATAGTTTCATGCAGGAAAAGAGCCAACAATGAGATTCGGTTTGAGCAAACGCGATGAAAGTTACATCCTGAAGGCTCTATCGAGTTTTCCTGAAATCGAAAAGGCGCTCATTTTCGGTTCGCGCGCGATGGGGAACAATGAAAAAGGTTCGGACGTCGACCTGGCTGTCGTTGGAAAAAACGTTACGCATACGACGATGGTGCGACTGCGTTCTCTACTAAACGAGGAATTCCCATTGCCATATTTTTTTGACGTCGTTCACTATGAAAAAATCAACAACGAGAACCTCAAAAGACACATTGACACCGAGGGCAAGGATCTGTTTTCCAGGATAGCACACTGAGTTCCAATGAACAACGAAGGCGCCTCCGTCACATGAATTCTGTATGGCATCATCCCGCAAAGAGTTTCAATAAATGCGTGGCCACTTCCTTGGGCGCTTCCGCCGGAAGCCAGTGGCCGCAGTCGGGAAAATGATGGACTTGTTGCGCGCCGAAGCGTTCAGCAAAACGCGAGGGAATGTAGGGATCACGGTCGCCCCATAGCACGCAAGTGGGAATGCGAGCGGTCAAAGTCAGCAATTCCTCCTCCCAGCCGGCGAAAAGGCTGGGCGTGCTGGCGCGATACAGCCGCACGATCATCTTTCTCATGGGGCCCCGCATCAGCGCATAGGTGCGCCGCATATGTTCCGTGGTCAGCTTACGGGAACTCCGCTTCATTTCCAGCTTGAAGATCCCCCAATTCATCAAGATCATGCTCAGCTCACCCAACAACGGCGTGCGCCACACTTGTCCCCAAAAATGCCAGCGATAATCCGAAAAGAACATGGCATTGCTGATGGCAATGCGCTTGACTTTGTTGGGATGCTTGATGGCCCAGGCCAGGCCGAATGAAGTGCCGAGATCATGCGTGGCAAGACGGAGTGGCTCTTGAATGCCGAGAGCGGTGATCAAACCATCAACAAAAGCAGCCATGTTCTGCAGAGAATAATCAAAATCTACCGGCGCGGAGGAGCGGCCGAAGCCGGGCAAATCCGGAGCGAGACAACGAAATTTCTTGCTGAGAGGTGCAATGACTTCCTTCCACATGTCCGCTGAATCCGGATTACCGTGTAAAAACAAAATCGGTGGTCCTGAACCTTCTTCAACGAGATGAACGTTTACGTTTTGGATGGTGAGCGGCATGCGGGTCAGCCTTTTTTCTGAGAAGAGGTTGGCTCCAGGGCGATGACAAAGGCAGCCGTATCTTCATACATGCGGACTTTGGCCACTTTGCCCTCGCGCACGACGAATAAACACGCCCAATCATTTCCAAACAAGCGTCCAGTCGCTTTCATGCGATCGTCATTATGCCCAAACGCGACGACCTTATCTTCTTCAGCAACGTACTCTCGCGGCTCGAATTTTAAGAATTCGAGCGCGGTGTCGAGCTTGATAAAAAACTGCATGACTTGCTCACGGCCGTGATAAGCTCCGGCAAAGGCCAAGCGTTCCGGTGGCCCGGGGATAAACCAATCCACATCATCAGTCAAGGCATTGAGCACCGCGGGAATGTCTCCGCGGACGAAAGCGGCGAGCATGTTCTTGACGACTTTTAGATTTTCTTGTGTGTTCATCACACCTTCTCCTCGTTAATGAATGCTGCTTCTTCATTCAAACGGAAACAGAGTCATTTGCAGACTTAAAGCCTATCCTGCTATGCTTCCGACGTCGCCGACCATCTCAAAATCTGTTCTTCCATTTCTTCCATAGAAGAAAATCTCGAGGGCTCGTAGCAACCCAGGGGCTGCACCGCGGTGCGGGTGCAGCAACGACTGCAGAACGTGCAAGGATTTTCCGGTTCATTGCGGCCTTGCTGAAATATTTTTAACAGATCGGGATTGGCTAACAAGGGCCGAGCAATGGCGATCAAGTCGCATTTACGCTCGCGCAAAGTGGCTTCCATGAGGTCTTGCTGCTGAAAGCCGCCGTTGGCAATGATGGGAATGTTCACCGCTTGTTTGAATTGTTGTGCGAAATGCGCATTAGCCGCAGGCTGGAATTTCCAGCCCAGTCCGAAAATGGCCCGCGCCATGAAAAGCGGCAAGAGGTTGAAAATGGTCGCACGCAGGCTGGCCTTGAAACTCAGATGCCGGGTGGCGTTGGCGAAGAGCTTGTATCCGTCCACGGGATAGGTGCCGGTATTGCCTTTGGGATTGGGAAAGCCAAAGCCGCTGTCGATGTGCAAATAATCAACGCCCAGTTTCTCCAGTTCTTTGCCGTATTGCAGCGTTTGCTCCAAATCATTTCCGATGAAATAATGGCGCAGCGGGAAGACCAGCGGCCATCTGACGTTGAAAGGCAGATAATTGTAATCCTTTGCCGACAGGCGGACGCCCAAGAGAAAATCTTCGCCGATTTTCTTGCGCACCGCGACAATAATGTCGCGCAAGAAACGAAAGCGCTTATCTGTCGATCCTCCGTATTCGTCCTTCCTTCTGTTGGTGGCGGGATTTAAAAACTGCTGAATGATATAACCTTTGGAGGCGGTAATTTCCAAGCCGTCGCAACCGGCTTCGCGCACGCGTCTGGCCGCTTCCGCAAAGCTCTGCACTTCCTGCTCGATCTCCCCGGCCGACATCGGGATGATGCGATTGCGATAACCGTAAACCAGATCAATGCCCGAAGAGGCCGATTTCGCATCTTCCTCTTCCGAGAACAAGCTCATGTGCGTATGCCCGCCGGGGTCGCCGATTTGCATGATATAGCGGCAGTCGAACTTTTGCACTGCACGCACGCCTTCGCGCATCGGCTGGATGAATTTATCATCATGCAGGCCGGGGTACTGCAGTGGCGACAAGCGGCGCTTATTGATGCCGATGGTGGCGGAAATGATGCCGGCCACTCCGCCTTCGGCGAAGCGTTTCTCGAAATTCTTCCACGCCGGCGTGACCGTGCCGTCGTAATACGAAGTTCTGCCTCCTATGGATGATCTGAGAACTCTGTTTTTGAACGTGACGTTTTTGATCTTGAAGGGTTCAAAGATCATCGGCGGCTCCTTGACGGTCTGAACTATGCTGGCAATCGTGCTTTATTATTTTCCCAAATCTTTGAGAGGGATACGTCGCCATACAACAATTGGATTGCTCGAACCGGCTCCTCCGATGCGATCGCAAAGAGCGATTAAACCACTGGTCGGATCGACCGGCGTCGGCAGCTCGTACCAAATCTCGATCTCGTAGCCGTCCGGATCGGTGGCAAATAAATACGGCTCACTATGATATACTAACGAAGACTTCGGAATTTTGCAAGTTCTCTGATCGTTCTCAATCTCGGTGGGATGAAAAGGGCCGGTCAAAATGTCTTTGCAGAACTAGGTAATCTTGGTTATATTTATGTCAAAAGAAATCGTAGGATAATGCGATGATGAATAAGAAAGAAATAAGATGGCGCCAACGGTTTGAGAATTTTGAGCAAGCCTATGCGTTATTAGACAATCATATTGATGCCGACACTTCAGATGAGCTGGCCGCGCCGGTTTTATCCAGTTTTTTGAAATGGCATTCGAATTGGCCTGGAAACTCATGAAGGATTATCTGGAAGCACTCTACCCGGCTCTACATCAGTTTTATGAATTCATGCAAGCAAGGAGCCAAGCATGAGATTCGGCCTGAGTAACCGCGATGAAGGCTATATTGTAGAAGCCTTGACAAACTTTCCTGAAATCGAAAAGGTGGTTGTTTTCGGTTCGCGCGCGATGGGCAACAACGAAAAAGGCTCGGACGTCGATATGGCCGTCGTGGGAAAAAATATTACGCCTGCCATGCTGGTGCGCTTGCGTTCGTTACTCAATGAAGAGCTGCCATTGCCCTATTTTTTTGACGTGGTTCATTATGAAAAAATCAATAATGAGAATGTCAAAAGACACATTGATGAAGAGGGCAAGAATTTGTTTTCCAGAATAGAATAGTGCTGTAGAATCTTTTCCCGTAGAGGTCTTCAACTCCTGCAACGAGCGAACCTTGGTTTCCCATCCCGTAAACTGCTCCTCAAATTCTATCTGCGCTGGTATTTTCAACGCCTGCATTTCTTAAGTTATTTGCCCTAAAATCGCTAGACAAATTCGCATTCCGCATGTTACATTGATGATGTAGTCCGAGTTGGGGCCTTCTTGAATAAGATCGCTTGCAATTGCTGACAATTTTCGGGAAAGAGCATGAACTATAGCAATTTCCACGAAAAGCAGGAAGTGAGGAGCATCGGGGCCATCACGTGAATGAGGACAACGAGAATGAGAACGATGTTGACAAGATTCTTTCTCCGGCCAAACATGGAGATGTCGATCTTCCGGAGTTGGCCGGCTTGTGCTTCGACGTTCGTCATGGCGCTGACGGCTTCCAGTTTTTGGGCAACCTCGGACGACAGGTTGACGCGCAAGCCGGTGTGCATCAGCCCACTGACTCCTTCGCCGCATTTTTGTTCGAGGCAATAAGCCGTGAAAATCGTCGGTGCCAACAATTTCCCCACCACGCTCGCGGAGTTCATGATGAAAAGCGGAAACAGCGCGCCGAGAAAAATAATGCCGGCGATTTGGTTGTCAATGGCGAAGCCGATAAGCGTGATATCGGCCAGCACGAAAACCGTCACCAGTTGCGCCAGCGAGGTGACGCCGTGCCGAAAGGTTTCCATGGCCTGCTCGTATTGCATGATCAGGAATTCGGAGTTGATTTTTTCGGAGTCTGCAGGCATAAGTTTTCGACAGTGAACGGCGCATCACTCACTTGCTGTAAGCTTTTTTCATATTATCGGCTTGCACGCCGATGCCCGCCCCAGATTTAGTTTATGTCATCCTGTAAGATCTCCTTGAGCATTGAAAGCTATATCCCTGCTGAAAAAGATCCCGACGATTCGGGATGACACTTCGAAGTGTGTGGCATCAAACCTCTGCTCCCACCAATTCTTCCCTCCTGCGCGCGGTTGCAGTCACACTGGCGCGCGGTTGATGAAACTCTTTCGAGAAGTAAGAATAAATCGCCGGAATCACGTAGAGCGTCAAGCCGCTGGCGAAAATCATTCCGCCCACCACGGCGATACCCATGGACACGCGGCTCTCCGCGCCGGTGCCCAAGCCCAAAGCAATGGGAAGGATGCCGAGGATGGTGGACATGCTCGTCATGAGAATCGGCCGGAAACGCGCGGCGGCGGCACTCTGCACGGCTTCCTTCACCGAGAGTCCGGTCCCTTTGCGCTGGTTCGCGAATTCCACGATCAAAATGCCGTTCTTCGTCACCAGGCCGATCAACATGATCATGCCGATCTGGCTGAAGATGTTGATGGTTTGATTGAAATACCACAGCGAGAGCAATGCACCGGCAACCGCCAAAGGCACCGTGAACATGATGATGAACGGATCGCGGAAGCTTTCGAATTGCGCCGCCAGAATTAGATAGGTGAGCGCCAAAGCCAAAATGAAAACGAAAATCAAGCTCGAGGAGCTTTCGGCGAAATCGCGCGCCGCGCCGGAAAGCGTAGTGCTGAAAGATTCGTCCAATACTTTTGCAGCGATCTCATCCATGGCTTTGATGCCATCGCCCAAAGTGTAACCGGGCGAGAGTCCGGCGGAAACCGTGGCCGCGATGTAGCGATTAAAACGGAAAAGCTGCGGCGGATTCGATTGCTCCGAAGTCTTGATGACATTGTCGAGCTGGATCAACTCGCCGTTGCGATTACGCACGAAGATCGAAGTGAGATCCAGCGGCTCGTCGCGGTTTTGCCGCATGAGCTGGCCGAGCACCTGATATTGCTTGCCGTCTTTGATGAAATAACCATAGCGCGATCCACTCAACGTGAGCTGCAGCGTTTGCGCGATGTCGCTCACGGACACGCCCAGCGAGCGCGCGCGTTCGCGGTCGATCTCGATCACGAGCTCCGGCTTGTTGAATTTCAAGTTTAAATCCGCCGCGCTAAAAGCCGGATGGTTGTTCGCCTCTTCCATGAACTTCGGCAACACTGCTTTGAGTTTCGCAAAGTTCGGCGCTTGAATCACGTATTGCACCGGCAGGCCGAAGCGTGCCATGCCGCCGCCGACGGCGATGGTTTGCTCTTGATTGACGATGGTGCGCGCATCGTTCAAGCTTCTCACGGAGCGCGACATGGCCTCGGCAATTTCCTGCTGCGTGCGTTCGCGCTGGTCCGGTGGCACCAACGTCACCGTGGTATTGCCGGCATTGGCGCCGCCGGCAAAACCGGAGGTGTTGGCAATCACGGCTTCGGCTTCCGGCACTTCTTTTCTCACCAGTTCGACCACGCTGTCCATGTATTTATCCATGCGCTCGAACGAAGTGCCTTCCGGCGCGGTGGAAATCAAGCGAAAACGGTTGCGGTCTTCCAGGGGCGCGAGCTCCTGCGGCAACAAGGTAAGAAAGAGCCACATCAGACCGGCGGAAAAGAGAATGGCGACGAAACCGAGCCAGCGTATACGCATGAATGAAGCCAGAGAGTTTTCGTAACCGTTGATCAATTTTATGAAGAACGGCTCCGTCTTGCGATAAAACCAGCTATGCTGCGCGTGGGCCTTGATCATGCGACTGCTCAACATCGGCGTGAGCGTGAGTGCGATTAAGGCCGAGATCCCCACTGAGCCGCCGATGACGACGCCAAACTCTTTGAAGAGCCGGCCGGTGAGGCCCTGCAAAAACACGATGGGCATGAACACGGCGATGAGCGCAATCGTGGTCGAGATGACGGCAAAATAAACTTCCTTGGAGCCTTTGAGTGCGGCCTCGATCGGGCTCATGCCATCTTCGATCTTCGCATAGATATTTTCCAGCACCACGATGGCGTCGTCGACCACGATGCCGAT
>JBIOXB010000085.1:0-8681 GCA_044869275.1 bacterium | reverse complement strand
ATTCCGTGGGCGAAGTTTCCAACAGATTATTGCCGGCGCTCATCCGTTGGTCTTTATCTATCCGTTGGAAAAAATAAAGAACTCTAGACACTCGTCGGTTTGAGGCGAAGCTTCGCTGGATGTTTATAGCCAAAAAAGTCTTCCTCGGATTGAAGAATCCCCCCCGACGATGTCTTTAGCAGTGGGATTCCTCAATCCGTGGGCAGAAACTAAAGCAGCACGAAGTGCGGCATCCTCAAGCGTCGGGATCTGTTTATCTGAAATCTCGGCGCATTCCGCCTCGCAGTGTTAAAGCTGGATGAAAAGTTAAGGATCCTTATGCACCTCCGCATAACCGCGCTTACGGTCGGCATCATGATGTTTGCAACTGCCGCAAGATCGCAACAGAGCACACTCGCTCAAATGAAATGGACCATCATGGATAGCGGCACCAAGGCTTCTTTCCGTGGCCTCAGCGTCCCGCATCCCGAGGTGATTTGGGCCAGTGGCACGAGGGGCACTTTTTTGCGCTCGATCGACGGCGGCAAAAACTGGCAAGCGGATTCCATGGCCGGCGCGACGTATCTCGATTTTCGCGACGTGCACGCTGTTGATGCCAACACCGCTTATCTCATGAGCGCCGGGCCGGGCGAGCGTTCGCGCATCTACAAAACTATCGACGGCGGCCGCGCTTGGAAGCTGCAATTCACCATGCAGGATTCAGCGGGATTCCTGGACGGTTTTGAATTTTGGGATGCCCAAAATGGCATTGCTTTCGGCGATCCATTGGAGGAGCGCTTGTTCGTCCTTACCACGAATGACGGTGGTAACCGGTGGCATGGAATTCTGCCTGAAGACATTCCGCCGGTGAGCAAAGGTGAATATGCTTTCGCCGCCAGTGGCAGCAGTATTGCCGTGCAAGGCAAATCGCATGTTTGGATCGGAACCGGCGGAACTGCAGCGCGGGTGTTTCATTCCGAAGACGGTGGGAAGAACTGGGTGGTGGCGAACACGCCCATGCCCAGCGGCAGTGAGTCCGCGGGAATTTTCTCGTTAACCTTTAGCGATGAACAGACTGGCATCGCCGTGGGCGGCGATTTTCGCAGGCCGAATGAAGTCTTGGGAAGTGTTGCTTTGACAAAAGATGCCGGGCAAACGTGGACGCTTGCCAAGGAAGCACAACTGGAATTTCGATCCGGTATTATTTTCGTTCCCCAGGCGGGTGGCAAGTTGCTGGTTACCGTAGGCACTTCAGGCTCAGACTTTTCACGTGACGGCGGGCTGACATGGGTGCGTATTGACAATACCAGCTTCAATGTCGTGAGCGCCAGAGCCACGACAAGTCCATGGGCAGCGGGGGCTGAAGGAAAAATCGCAAAACTGAGTATCAGATTAGAGCCATAAAAAATACTTGCAAACATCTAAATTTATTATTATCATCTGCCTTGTTGAGCATTAGCACTTGTACAAATACTTGTCCAATGGAAAAATCAAAACTATTGTCTCCAGGTGAAGTTCTCGCGCGCGTAGGCAAAGGTCTCACACGCGATAAGCTCTCCTACTTCGTGCGCGAGGGTTATCTCCAGCCCGAAAAAACGCAACGTGGCAATCAAATTTACAAATTTTTCCACGAGCGCGACGTCTGGGTTCTCGATCGCGCCATGGCCTACATGGAAAAATATCAAACCCGGCCGCGCGCGGCGTTTGAAAAAGCCCGCAAGGACTTCGAACAGAAAGAACTCACTTTCTAATCACGACCCTTGGGTCCATTTATTTGTCAAGGATGAAGGATGGAGATTTCTCGAGCTGATTTGCGCGAAAGCGTTGGAGAAAGCGTTTTTCTTCACGCCGAGTCGTTATATCGCGGTGGCGCGGTGAAAATCAAAAGCCACAACGCCAACTACTTGCAGGGAACAGTGTACGATTCACCCACGCGTTACGTCCTGGTTCGCGGCCACAGCAAGGGACGGCCGTACAGCGAGTGCACCTGTTATTCTCCGGAAGCAATCTGCGTGCATGGCGTAGCCCTGCTTTTGGGAAGCCTCAAACAACTCGATCAGGGCTTCAACGCGCCAAGAAAAGAGTTATCTTGGCAAAGCTACGTGCAGGGCTTGCCCCAGCCGCCCGAGATCACGCACGCACCGCAAACCCAAACTTACCGGCTGATGTTCTTTCTGTCACTAAAATCTTCCGGCTGGACGCTGTGGCCGGCGCGCACTTACATCAAAAAGAACGGCGAAATTGGGCAGCGCAGCCGTTTCGAACCCTCGAACTTCGAATTTCAAAATCTACGCGCTTCCAGTGCAGAAAAACAAGCCGCGAATTATCTCGCGCAATTAAGAGCTGCAACCCACGGCCATGGCATCTATTACGGATATTCTAATTCGCCGGTTTACGAATTCGCTTATGGCGCGGACCTCGGGCAGCTTTTCGAGACGCTTTCAAATTGCCGCGTATTCCTGGAAGACCGGCAGGTGCAAGAATTCAGGCCTGTGAAATTCGTCGAAGAGTCTGCCAAACTGCGGTTTCAATTCGAAAACGCCATGGCGGATCAGGCCGGCGCGGAACAATTCGATTTTTTCCCACAAATTCAGCGCAATGGCCATCCTGAGAACTTGGATGACAGTTTTCGCGTGCTCTCCGCCAATCCCATTTGGGTTTTGAAAGAGCAGCAGCTCTTTCGTGTGCAAGAGGCCGTGCCCCCTGCCTATCTCCTGCCGTTCACGCAAAAAAGCATGCGGTTGAAGATTCCCCGAAGCCAAGCCGGCGATTTTTTACGAATGCTTGTTCCTCGTCTCACCCCGCGAGTGGATCTGGTTTTGCCAGCAGATTTCGGCCTGCAAACGGCGCGCACCCTCACTGGCCGGCGGCTTTATTTGCGCGAGCGCGACGAGGGGGTGTCCCTCGAGCTGCGCTTTGTTTATGGCGACATCGAAGTCAACGGCCGGGTCGGCCAGCAGGTGTGCCTGGAACAAGCCGGCGAAACCGGCGATCTCTGGCGTGTCGAACGCGACCTGGCCGGCGAAAACGCCGTGCATGAAAATCTCGTGGCTGGCGGATTGAGCTGGGAGGCGAGCAGTGGCTCGTATTTTCCCAAAGCAAATGCGCTCGTCTGGCTTTTTGACGAGTTGCCCAAGCTGGCGGAGGCCGGGTTCGAGGTATACGGTGAGGAGGAATTGCGGCGGCATCGTGTCAATCGCGCCTCGCCAAACGTGCGCGTCGCCGTCTCTTCCGGCATCGATTGGTTCGACCTCGAGGTGGAAATCGATTTCGGCGGCGTGCTGGCCTCGCTCACCGAGCTGCGCGCGGCGATTCGCAATGACGCGCGTTATGTGAAGCTCGCCGACGGCAGCCTGGCGCGCCTCCCGGAAGAATGGCAAAAACGTTTCAGCCATTTCTTCAATTTCGCCGAAGTCAAAAACGGCGCGAGCAAGATTGCCGGCGCGCACGCCATGCTCATCGAGGCGCTGTTTGATGAAGCGCAGGACAAACGTTTCGATGACGGCTTCAAGCAGCGCCTGCAGCGGCTGAAGAATTTCACCGGCATACAAGAAGTGCCGGTGCCGGAGAACTTTCGCGGCGAGCTGCGGCCTTATCAACAGGCGGGCATAAACTGGCTGGGCTTTCTGCAGGAGTACGGCTTCAATGGCTGCCTCGCGGACGACATGGGGTTGGGCAAAACCGTGCAAGCTCTGGCATTTTTACTGCGGGAAAAAAATAGACCCGGTTCTGTGGACGAGGCTCAAGCGTCTTCATTTTCAAAGCCAAAAAAGAAACGCGGTCGAGCACCCAAGGACAGCGGAGATAATCAGATCGCCACCACGCCATTTTCACGCACCAGCTTGATTGTCGCGCCGCTTTCTGTTCTCTTTAATTGGGAACGAGAATGCGCCCGCTTTGCGCCGGATTTGAAGCTGCACCTTCACCACGGCCTCGAGCGCGAGCGCACGGCCGAAGTTTTTGCGCAAAACGATCTGGTGCTCACCACTTATGCCACCATGCGCAATGACATCGATTTTTTGAAGGATTTCAACTTCCACTATTTGATTTTGGATGAATCGCAAAACATCAAGAATCCGGTCTCGCAAACCGCCAAAGCCGCCGGGATTTTGAACAGCCGGCATCGTCTCGTGCTCACCGGCACGCCCGTGGAGAACAACACGCTGGAATTATGGTCGCAATTTTCCTTTTTGAACCCCGGGCTGCTCGGCTCGATGCATTATTTTCGCAACGCTTTTGCCACGCCCATCGAGCGTTATCAAGATGAAAGCGCGGCGGCTCTGCTGAAGCGCATGATCGGGCCGTTTCTGTTGCGCCGTAAAAAAGAGGACGTGGTGCAGGAGCTGCCGGCCAAAAGCGAGCAAATCTTCTACTGCGCCATGAGCGGGCCGCAAAAGAAATTCTACGAGCAGGTGCGTGATCAATGCCGCGCCGAGATCATGAATTTGATCTCGACTTCCGGCTTGCAGGATGCGCGCTTCAAAGTGTTGCAAGGCCTCACCCGGTTGCGCCAGGCCGCCTGCCATCCCGCCCTGCTGGCGGAGGGCAAGAAAAAGGATTCGGGCAAGCTCGAGGCCTTTCTCGAGCAATTGCGTGAGATCGTCGCCGCGGGCCACAAGGTGCTGGTGTTTTCGCAATTCGTGCGCATGTTGAAAATCATCGCCGCTACGCTGGACCAAGAAGCCATCTCCTACGCGGTTTTAACCGGCGCCACGCGCAACCGCGAAGCCCGCGTCGATCAGTTTCAAAATGACCCGAACACCAGAGTTTTTCTCATCAGCATCAAAGCCGGAGGCTTCGGATTGAATCTGACCGCGGCGGATTATGTTTTTCTGTTCGACCCGTGGTGGAATCCGGCGGTCGAGCGCCAGGCCGTCGATCGCGCACATCGCATCGGGCAGGACAAGAACGTTTTCGTTTATAAAATGATCGCGCGTGATACCGTGGAAGAAAAAATCCTCGAGCTCCAGAAACGCAAGGAGAATCTCGTCTCGCAATTGATCACGACGGAAGGGGGGTTGTTCAAGCAGTTAACAAAGGAGGATATTGCAGGACTTTTCAGTTGACCCACTCACAACTCCTCCAAAGCATTTCCCAGCCTCTCCAACCCGCCTCGCAGCGTTTCGGTGGCGCAGGTGAGGCCAATCCGAAAATGCTCTGGCATTTCAAAAAAGCTGCCTGGTACAACCGTGGTCTCATATTTGTTGCGCAGCAATAGACATAGTTCTTCCACCTGGCCGGATTTTAGCATTGGAAACGCCGTGGTGCCGAATTCCGGCTTGACCGTTTGCAATTCGCCTCGCGTTTCGAGAAAATGATGAAGAATCGGCCGATTGGCGTCGAGCAATTGCCTGGCGCGGGCGGCAATGCGGTCGAGATGCGCGAAAGCGAGGAGACTCAGCCTTTCAGTGGCATGCGGCAAGTTCACGCCGAATAGATCATTCAAGCGCCAGATTTTTTCAGCGAATGACGGCTCGGCCAGAATCCAACCGCAGCGCAGGCCGCCGAGGCCATAGGCTTTGGTGAGGCTGCTGGTCACGAGAAACTCTTTGCCCAAGTGAATCGCCGAGCGCGGGGCGTCTTCGAACATCGCTTCGAGATAAATTTCATCGACCAAAACTTTGGCGCCCACTTGCCGCGCCACTTCGCCAATTTGTTTCAAAGTCTCATCATCAGTTAACACGCTGCCGGGGTTGTGCAAATTGGTGATGACAATCAACTTTGTCCGAGGCGTGATCGCGCGCGCGACTTCTTCCGGATCGATGCGAAAACCGTCGGCGAAGCGGCGAGGGAACCGCTTCACCTTTGCGCCGAGATAAAGCGCGGTGGCGAGCAGCAGTTCGTACGCCGGATGCTCGATCAGAATTTCGTCGCCCGGTGCAAACGCCGCAGCCATGGCGAGATGGTTGGCCATCGAGGTGCCGTTGGCGACAACGACCTGTTCGGGTCTGATCGCAAACTTCTGTGCAATGGCTTGCAGCAACGGTGCATAACCATAGCTGCCGGGCGCATTGATCTCCAGATCCTCGATCTTCGCCGCCAGATCGGCCAAGGGATAATCTCTCATACCGCTCACGGCCAGATTGTATTTGCTGCCCGAGCGCAGCTTGGCCCAGGGCATATACTCGGAGCTCAGCACACGCGCGTGCGCCATTTCGTCTCCTTTCCACGATATGTCACAAAAAGAATCTTTTCAAATCCTGGCACGGTGCAATGTATCAATGATTGAGAATTAAATGACCTCCCCATTTCTCAAACCGCGAATGGGCGCGAATAAACGCGAATTGAGAACATATTGGCGTACATTCGCGTTAATTAGCGGTTTCAAAAAAACAGGCAAGCTATTTAAACGGCGATCCTAAAAAGATTCTTCCAGAATAACAGCTCATTGCTTCTTTCGTGACCACAAAAAATAAACCGGCACGCCCGCGAGCAAAATCGCCACTCCGATTACGGTGTTGGTGGGATATGTTAAAATGCAATTGGCGACGACCAGCCAGCAAACGGCTACGAAGAACAGCGTCGAAAGGGGATGGCCGGGGATGCTGGTCTTAGGCTGGGGAGAGTCGTTGAGCGAGCGCCGGTGCAGCGCGAACACGCAGGTGGCGGTCAAGCCGAAGAAAATGAAATCAATGGAAACGACGTAATTGAGAATTTGTTCGTAACGCCCCCACGTCGCGATCAAAATAGCCAACACGCCTTGCAGGGCAATCGCAAGCACCGGCACGTGCGTGCGCGGATGCAGCCAGGCGATTTTTCCGAAGAAGACGCCGTCCTCAGCCATGGCGAAATACACGCGCGGCGCCGTGAGCATGCCCTGGCTCAAAAAACCGAGCGTGGAGACCGTGATGCCGATGGCGATGAAGCGCGCGCCGTTCTCGCCCAGAATCATGCGCATCACCGCCGAAGCGGGCGTTTTGGTGTTGGCCAATTCCTGCGGCCCAAGCACATGCAAGCAAACAAAATTCACCGCGAGATACAAGAGCACCACGCCACTGACCCCCAACAACAATCCGCGCGGCAGATTTTTTTCCGGCTCGCGCATTTCACCGGCCACAAATCCCGAAGTCTGCCAGCCGCCGTACGCGAATAACACCGGAATCATCGCCGCCCCGAAGGCAGAAATCAAATCGAAATCGAATGGGCGGTCCAGAACAGGCGAAACCGCGAGGCGCGAGTCTTCAACCCCAAAAAGCCCGCACAGCACCAGCGCCACGATGGCCAGAGTCTTCAACACCATGAGCATGTTTTGCACCGTGCTTCCGGCGCGCACACCAAGGCAGTTGATGAGAGTGAGCCCGCCGAGTGCGAGGGCGGCGACCACCCAATCCCGCACCGGCAGTTGCGTCAACTCCACGAAGTAGCGCGCGAACGTCACCGCCACAGCTGCCATGCCGCCGGTTTGAATCACCAGCAAAAGGCACCAGCCATACAGAAAAGCCACCAAGGGGTGGATGGCCTCGCGTAGATAGGCATATTGCCCACCCACGCGGGGCAAGCGCGCCGCCAGCTCCGCATACACAAAGGCGCCAATTAACGCCGTAACGCCGCCCAACAGCCATGCCCCGAGAATCAACACCGGCGTGCGCACTTGCTGCGCCACCACGTAGGGGTTCATAAAAATGCCGGAGCCGATGATGCCTCCCATGACGAGCATCGCGACATCGAACAGGCCCAAGCGGCGGGAGAGCTGATGGGAGGATTGCGCGCTCGTGCCGGGGTGACCGGAAATTGGTTGTGGTGATGGATTCAAGGCTTTGGCGGTTGATTGCATTAGGCATTTCGCAAGTGGGCACGCTGCGCAGACCGATCCTTATTTTCCGGCGGATTTTGTGGCACCCCTACTCCGAGGCAGGCTCCAGGTTTCTTTCTTCCACGCGTGAGGTGAGATGGTGGTCCATGATCATGCGCGCGCAGGTGTTCCAGTGCAGAATCGCGTCTTCATTGCCGGCCGGACGCAACTCGCCGGCTCGCTCAAACCAATGCATCGCGGTGTACAACAATTCGTAGGCATCGAAACCTGAACCTGGCCCGCCCTGGGTGAGCTTGGCCTTGCCTTGGCGCTCGTAAATGATGCCGGTATAATATGCGCGCTCGTATTCCTGCCGCAGCCTGGGAATAAGCTCCAAAGACTGTCTCGCAACGCCTGCCAAGCCGCTCCCCAATTGATCCGTCAATGCCAAAATCAGCATGACGAGCGCAAGTTGATTCTCCGGATCGGCGCGCAAAATATCGCTGCAAATGCTTTCGGCTACCCTGGGCTCGTTCAAGAGACGATAACGCTCGGCTTTCTCCAACGAACGCGGGATGGCATCTTTGGAAAGGGGCTTGAGCTCGAACATAATGCGCTCCTGATTTTTATGAGGATCATGCTCATGTTCTGACTCTTACTCTTGCTCCTACTCTTACTCGCTGTTAATACTTTAAAAGCGAGCACGAGAAAGAGTAAGAGTCATTTGCGATTCCCCCGAATAATCTCATACAATTTCTTGAACGGATCATAATACTCGTCTACCACCCGTTCCTTCAGTGGAATGATGGCGTTGTCCGTGATGGTGATGTTCTCCGGGCAAACTTTGGTGCAACATTTGGTAATGTTGCAATATCCCACGCCGTGCGCCTGCCTCAATTCGGGCACGCGATTCTCCGTGTCGAGTGGATGCATCTCCAAGCCGGCGACGTAAACAAAATAGCGCGGACCC
>JBIOXB010000084.1:0-8823 GCA_044869275.1 bacterium | reverse complement strand
GTTGTAGTCAAACAAGCCCAATTTTCGAAATTTGTTCATAAAAAAGCTCACGCGGGAGCGGGTCGTGCCGATTATTTCCGCGAGCGTCTCCTGGCTGACCTTGGCGATGATGGGTTCGGGTCGACCGTCCTTACCGAAATTAGCCAGTAAAAGAAGAGCCCGCGCCAAACGCTTCTCGCTCGAATTAAATAGTTGGTCGACCAAGTCCGCTTCAACCCGGACGGTGCGCGCCAAGAGATGCGAGACGAACATCTCGGCAAAAGTTGGCTCCTCATGGATGACGCGGATCATGGTCGCCCTCTCCAGCCGCATGATCTCGCATTCCGTCATGGCCGTTGCGGTCGCCAAGCGCACCGGCTGCCCTGTCAGGCATCCCTCTCCGCAGAATTCGTTCGGCCCCAGCACCGCGACGACGGCTTCCTTGCCCTGCTCTGACAAAACGGTGACTTTGACTTTGCCTTTTTGGATATAGAACACCGCATCCGCAGGAGTACCCTGCGAGAAGACCGTTTGGTTCCTTCGATATTTGGAGATGCTCCGGCCGCCATTTACGGTGGCGAGAAATACTTTCGGATCGAATTGCGCTGTTTTCGCTTTCTTTGCCATGACCGTTGTGCTCCGCCAGCGCCCTACACGCTCAGAACAGAAACGATGAGCCACCTGTTGTGGCCACATTTGAGACAAATCAAATGTTTGGTCGGTCCAACCGAAATAATACTCAGTGTCCCAAAATATCTAAAAACGACGTCATAAGTGGACCAATGGCCGGCATTAAAATCCACGCGGGCCAATTTGACAAGTTAATTTGAGCGAACGTCGAAACGGTCTATGCGGCAAGTTGTCGTGCCGTCCACAGATGGTCTGTTTTGACCAGACAGACCCTAATCAAAGGACCGAGGTTTTTCATCACCGAAACGGCTTCGAGAGATAGCAGGCGTTATGCAACCAACTAACTTCAGGAAACAGTTCACTGCCGTCGCTGACGCGTGTGCGCTCGCACAAGGAATTGTCGACACGGTTCGCGAACCTGTTCTTGTGCTCGACAAAGAACTGCGTGTGATCGCCGCGAGCCGATCTTTCTATTCGGCATTTAAGGTGAGCCCCAAAGATACCCAAGGCAGACTTCTTTACGCTTTGGGTGATGGACAATGGGACATTCCAAAACTTCGAGTGCTGCTGGAGAAAATTATACCCGAGCACGGCGTGATGGAGGGCTATCAAGTCGAGCATGAGTTTCCCGACCTGGGGCACCGCAACATGTGCTTGAACGCCCGCCAAGTGTTTTACGAGGAAGGCGCGGAGCCAACCATACTCCTTGGCATGGAGGATGTTACCGAGCGGTTGATCTTGGAGCGCGAAAAGGACGAGTTGTTGCGACAGAAGGACGTGCTGCTTGAGGAGATGGACCACCGAATTGCCAATAGCCTTCAAATCATTGCCAGCATCATTTTAATGAAAGCGCGGGGGGTGGAATCGGAAGAGACGCGTCTTCATCTGCAAGACGCACACAAGCGGGTCCTGTCGATTGCTGCAGTACAGAAGCAGCTCCACGGTTCCGAGGCCAACGGGTCCGTTGAACTGATCCCTTATCTCTCAAAGCTTTGCGACACTCTTGCAACCTCCATGATTGGCGACACCCGGCCAATTTCATTGAAAGTCGTTGGCGAAGCAGGCATCGCCACGTCCAGACAGGCCGAGAGTGTCGGTTTGATTGTGACTGAACTCGTTATGAATTCTCTAAAGCATGCATTCCTCCCCGACAGGGTCGAAGGAAGGATCACCGTCGCGTATGACGTTGCCGGAACGAATTGGAAACTTTCAGTTTCCGACAATGGCATTGGCAAGCGGGACGACGTCTTTGCTCAACCAAAAAACGGGCTTGGCACGAGTATCGTCAAGGCACTCGCGCAACAGCTAGGTGCCCAGGTTGAAACTCTTGTCGGCCCCGCGGGTACGACCGTGTCCATCACACACGCCACTTTCTCGTCGAAGGCAATCCGTGCCGCACAAATGGCTGCCATGAGTCATTAGATTAGTATCGCAGGTTTCTTATCTCAGACTTGCAAAAAAGTGGTCGCCAACCGAGGGCTGGCGCCAACTCAATTGCGGTGCTCAACATAAATGGTAGAGCGAATTCTCGGTCAAGACTTTTTGCAGCGCGAATGTCTGCTTTGACCCAAAGCGGACATCGCTTCGGCATCGGGCCATTTCAGTTTGCATGATCCTATGACGGACAATCGGTCGCACGGAACGAGTGCCGTTCCTGAAGGTTAATTGTCAGTCACTTAGCGAGCTAAGCTTCGAAAAAAGGGACTGGCGCTGGTGGGTCGCCGTAATGTCGCGACGGCCGCGTCTTACCGCTGTGTGCCTTTGTGAAGTATTTATTTTGTGAAGTATTCAAATGAAGCGCCGCGTTCTGAGTACAGACAATCATGCCAACGACGGGATTGTTCGTATCATTGGGGTCGTTATGAAAATTTGCGGTGTCGCTGCGCTCATCGCCGGCTCGACCAGTGCGATGGCTGAGTCTGGAATTGCGTCCGTGTATGTACATTCCGGCTCTAAAACCGCAAGCGGCGAACGCGCAAATCCTGCGGGACTTACTGCTGCACATCGCACGCTGGCATTCGGCACACACGTGCGCGTGACCAACCGGCGCAACGGGCGCAGCATCACTGTGCGGATCAATGACCGCGGTCCGTTCGTGCGGGGGCGTGTGATCGACATCACGCCGACGGGGGCGCTCTCCTTAGGCTTTTCCGGCCTTGCGCCCGTTATGTTAGAGATCGCTCAGGATTAGATACGCCTGCAGTTGTCGGCCTTTGGCCCTTTAGGGGGGACATTAGGCAGCTAAACACTGATGTGCGGTTCCTCGTGCAAAACGACATTCAGCAATGAGGGGTGGATTTCGATTTGGCCGTTGTAGTCAATCAAGCCCAATTTTCGAAATTTGTTCATGAAAAAGCTCACGCGGGAGCGCGTCGTACCGATCATTTCCGCGAGTGTCTCTTGGCTGATCTTGGCTATGATTGGCTCGGGTCGACCGTCCTTACCAAAATTAGCCAGTAAAAGAAGGGCCCGCGCCAATCGTTTCTCGCTTGAATTGAACAGTTGGTCGACCAAGTCCGCTTCAACCCGGCTGGCGCGTGCCAAGAGATGCGAGACGAACATCCCGGAAAAAGCCGGCTCTTCACGGAGGACCCGGATCATGGCCGCCTTCTCCAGTCGCATGACCTCGCAATCTGTCATTGCCGTTGCGGTCGCTAAGCGCAACGGCTGCCCCGTCAGGCATCCCTCTCCGCAGAATTCGTCCGGCGCCAGTATCGCGACGACGGCCTCCTTGCCCTGCTCCGAGACAACGGTGACTTTGACCTTGCCTTTTTGGATATAGAACACCGCATCGGCAGGTTTACCCTGCGAGAAGACCGTTTCGCCCTTGCGATATTTGGCGATGCTCCGGCCGCCATCTACGGTGGCGAGAAATACTTTCGGGTCGAATGGGATTTTTTTCGCTTTATTTGCCATGACCGTTGCGCTCTGCCGGCGCCTCATGTTCATATAAAAATGATAAAGCCACTTGTTGTGGCCACATTTGAGATAAATCACAAGTTCGGTCGGTCCAACCTAAATAATTCGCGCGGTGTCCCAAATACCTGCAAAACAATGCCACACAAGTAGACCCATTGCCCGCATTGAAATCCAGTGACCTGATTTAACAAGTCAATTTGAGTGAACGTCGAAACGGTCTATGCGGCATCTTATCGTGCCCTCCACAGGTGGTCTGTTTTGACCGGACAGACCCCAATCAAAGGACCAAGGTTTTGCCATCACCGAAACAGCTTCGAGCCCCGGTGACTGAGAGACGCTTCCGCGCTCCCGCTCGTACTTTTTCGGGAGGTCCCTATGAATAGTATTCCGATCCAAGATGTTGGTTCGACGACGCCGTTACCCTGACTATGGGCGAGGCCTTCGATCATGCCTGCAAATCGCTCCATCGCTTCGGAACATTAATCACAGCGCGTGAACTGCTCGCAAAACGAATTGTTGACGCCGCCAAGAATGGCGAGCGCGATCCCGCCCGTCTTCATGCGCAAGCATTAATACCCTTCGGCATCGAAGATATGTCGGTGCTGGTTGTTAGTGTAGGCCGAGACCCCGTCCCCGCGGCCTACACTTCGGTCGCGCACGCAGCGTGACCGCAAGAGAGCCCGGCTGGCCCCCCGCCGGGTTCTCCTCGTTTTTCTGTGTAATCAAACTGCCGACCCTCGCAACGAGATGCAATACGGAGACTACCATGGCACAGGCGATTTCGACGTCGATCACACGACGAACTGCGGTCGCAGGGTTGGCATTGACCGCTGCACCGGTGGTCATATTGGCGGCTGCGGATAATGCGAACGCGCAGGCCAAGCAAACCGTACCTGAGCAAAGTCTCTACGAACGGTTGGGCGGCGTCTTCGCCATTGCGGCGGTGGTGGACCATTTCAGCGACGCGCTCGTAAAGAACCCCATCGTCGGCCAGACGTCCAAGAACCCGCAGTTACGGGAATGGCACACCAACAACCTGAGCAGGTTGCCCGGCCTCAAGTTCATGCGAACGCTGTGGGTGTGCAACGTTTCGGGCGGGCCCTTCCAGTATACGCCCACCAAGCCCGGCACGACGCCGCTCGGTCTTGAGGAAGCACATCGGGACCTCCGCATCTCTCCCGCAGAATTCGATGAGGTCGCGGCAGAACTCGGTCGCACCCTAGACTCCGTCAAGGTCCCGCAGCGCGAGAAGGCCGAAGTACTGGCATCTTTCGCCGCCCACAAGAATGAGGTCACCGCTGGTTACGTCGCCAAGCACGGCTGACGGCCGTTGATCGTGATGTCGCCTGATCACTTACCCGGTCTTTGGAGGCGGCGATGATAGTATTGAAATATATCCTTCTGTTTACTTGTCTTGGCATTGGTGTGGCGCTTTGCGTTGGGGCAGTGAGCATCTTGAGAAGTCCTCCCGACCACGGGCCGCCTGCTTGGTTCGCGGCGGTGTTTGGCGCGATGTTCTTTTGGGGAACTTTTGCGCTGGCACGCTGGAGGCTCCAATAATTACAAGAGGAGCCAATCAATTGCCCCCAACCGCACCGCGCGATAGCTGATCAATGTCCGCTTTTTGGCCCAAAGCAGACATGTGGATGCGAGCCGAGATAACAACTCATTTTTGCTGGCGATTGGCCAACAGTACCTGATCAGCATGCATGCACTTGCACTTGCCGGAAACTCAACCGATCTCTCAACAGTTCGAGCGGTCATTGATCCCTGGCTCGAAGTCCCTGATGGCTTCACGCTCACGTTTAGTGAGGGAATTGGCAATGAGCCAATTCCGGGAACTCCCTTGCCAGCCGCACGCGCCACCGGCCTCGGCGCGTTGGGGTTGTTAGGTTGGCTGCTCCCGCGCATAGCACGAATGCTCCGCGCTTCATGCCACTCGTACATTGCGTCCAAACGCTAGCTGATTAGGCCAGGCTCACGCCTTGTGTGCGTCTGTATAATATTGACCACTATTTTGGTGAGTGAGAACGCTGTAGCAGCGGACATGGCTCGGACTTGTGTGTTTGCCAATGACTTACCGAAAATAGGATTGGACGGCTGCACGGGCGTCTTTGGTCTATTGATTTTAAAACGTCGATTGATTTTGAAACTTTTTGCCGCTTGGCGCGTTGGTTATGAACTCAGCAAGCAATTGAACCTGAAGCGACGCGTACCAAATTGCGGACGCTATCGTGATGCGATTCCGCCGCGCCTTATTCTAAACGGAGGAATCCAATGGACATGCTCTTGATTATCATTGTGCTCTTGCTGCTGTTCGGCGGCGGAGGCTACTGGGCTCGCGGTCGCTACTGGTAAAATAACCAGAGCTCGGCTCGTCCCGCCGGGATTTCTTTTTGCACTTTGCACTAGGCCGAAAAAGATTCTTTTTTGATCGAGAGGATGGAGAATGTTCCCATCATGAAAAAACTTTTGCAACTGACAGCAATTCTGATTTTGGCTGCAGCGATACTGCCATCGAGTGCCAATGCGCAGGAACAGAAGCAGCAAGCGCCGGCAAAAGCCGCGCCCGCCGCGCGTGGGCCAGCGGCACGTCCGGCCCCTGCAGCGCGCGTCGCGCCGCAACATCAGGCTCCGCAAAGGGCAGCCGCCCCGCAACGAGCCACAGCTCCCACGCGCCAGGCCGCGCCGCGCACGCTGCAACATCAGGCTCCGCAAAGGGCAGCCGCTCCGCAAAGAGCCGCAGCGCCAACGCGCCAGGCCGCGCCGCGCACGCTGCAACATCAGGCTCCGCAAAGGGCAGCCGCTCCGCAAAGAGCCGTAGCGCCAACGCGCCAGGCCGCGCCGCGCACGCTGCAACATCAGGCTCCGCAAAGGGCAGCCGCGCCGCAACGCACCCCGCAACGAGCAACAGCTCCAACGCGTCAGGCCACACCACGCACCGCTAATACACCGGCTCGGACAGCGACGCCGGCGTCCCGCAACGCTGTGCCGTCCGCTGCGACCGCAACATCAACGCGCGCGCAGCTGCGCAACCAGCAACGCCAGGAGCGCACACTACGCGCGCAAGAAACTCGTCAGCTGCGAGCCCTTCCGGCTGCGCAGCGCGCTCAGAAACAGCAGGAAATCAATCAGCAGCGCCAGCAGCGCGCGCAACAGCGGCTACAACCTAACTTCCAGGCGCAGCCGAAAGGCATGATTCAGCCCAATGCTCAAGTGCAGCGCAGCACGCGCCGCAACGGCGTCGCGCGTGTAACACCGCAAGCGGCGCAGCAAGGCCGCTTCGCGGCCCAATATTCCGGGCGCGCGCAACGCGTGAGCATGGCTGCGGTCGCTCCCCGGCGGGCTTGGAGCCGCGGCTTGCGCGCTGCATTCGTGCCTTGGTACGGGCCCGTGTTCTGGCCATATGCCTATTCGGACGTTTTCGACTACGCATTCTGGCCCTCTGGCTATGACGACGGTTACTGGGCCTATGCCTATGATGGTTTCTTCGACGGCGTGTTCTGGGGCGAGACTGGTCCGCCGCCTGACTATGGCTATGCGTCGGCACTGCCAAGCACGTCCGCGGTACGCGCGAGTAGTGCCGCTACGCCCGCGGCACGCGCGAGCAATGCCGCCGTGCAGGAACTGTGCACGCAACCCGGGACCGGCATCACGGCTTGGCCGTTATCGGAGATCAACAGCAAGGTTGGCCTGAACCCCGACCAAAAGCAGTTGCTCGATCAGGTGCGAAGCTCCGGCCAAAAAGCCGCCGCCGTATTCAAGGCCTCGTGCCCGGCGGAGAACGCTTTTGCGCGGACGCCACCCGGCCGACTGCAGGCGATGACGTTGCGACTTGGCGCCACGCTCGAAGCGGTACAGACCGTCCGCCCGGCAATGGTCGCCTTCTATGACTCACTGAATGATGAG
Organism: bacterium; assembly: GCA_044869275.1. Taxonomy (GTDB): domain Bacteria; phylum Zhuqueibacterota; class Zhuqueibacteria; order Zhuqueibacterales; family Zhuqueibacteraceae; genus JBIOXB01. The sequence continues at coordinate 1,386 of JBIOXB010000084.1, read as the reverse complement.
CAGAAGGAACGTTTCAACGCAATTGGGCCTAAGCAGCCCAAGGACAGTGCCGAGGCCAGCCAAGCGTCAGTACAGGATGGCAAGAGCTGCAGCGAGCCGAAAGCCGGACTCACTATTCTGCCTATCGAACGGATTGAAGATGTGGTTAAGCCGACTGATGCGCAGGAAGACGGTCTGAAGCAGCTTGAAGATGCCACCGCCAAGGCGGTTTCAATTATGCAAGCGGCGTGCCCCGAGGACACGCCGATCACTCCACCCGGCCGACTGGAGACGATGGAGAAGCGACTGCAGGCCATGCTCGATGCAGCTAATACGGTGAAACCCGCACTCAACGACTTTTATGAGTCGCTGAGCGGCGAACAGAAAGCACGCTTCAACCGCATTGGCGGCGAGCTCGCGCTATCGGTCAACTGATCGTTTCCTGACGGAGAAAACACATGTGCACGGCACTAGGAAAAATTGGGAAAAAGACGCACGAACCGCGGCGTCAAACAATCGTGCGGTTGCTGGCTGACGAAGAAAACAGAGACGACCCTCTTGGCGAGCTCGATTCATGAATCAGCTATTGACACAAAGCGGACATGCTGCCCGCGCTAACGAATGCCTTTGCGAGCTTGATCTAAATCATTTCGTTTAACTAGCTACGCGCGCTTCAATCACAAAATGGCCGAAAAATATTTCAGACCAACGTTCAAACCAAAGCCCTTCCTGGATGGAAGCGGCTGGCATGTGGATGCCGAGTGGCCAGATGGTGTCACTCAGCATGTTGACGATTTTGGGTCTGATTCTGAGGCGCGGGAGTGGATTGCCAGGAAGTCGGATGCGTGGCTTCAAAAACACCCGCTAGCTAAGCAACCACCACCACCGGGAAAAGGTTGAACCAAGCAAGGAGAGAAAGACATGGACAAAGATCGAATCCAAGGCTCCGTCGAGCAGGCCAAAGGCAAGGTTAAGGAAGTCGCGGGCAAAGTCACCGGCGACGCCAAGCTCGAAACCGAAGGCAAGACGCAGCAGGTCGCTGGCAAGATTCAGAATGCGGTCGGCGGCTTCAAGGACGCGGTCAAGGATTGACGATGACCGCCTTCACAATGTGAGGCTGCCTCAGTTGGTGGCCTCCTTACTTTTGAGCGGGTCGCAGCGATCTCCCCCGTCCCAGCCTGTGCTTCGGTCGCGCACGCCGAGTGATCCGAGAGAGCCCGGCTCGTCCCGCCGGGCTTTCTTTTTGCACTTTGTACTAGGCCGAATTCCAGAAAGATGACTTCAGGACGCCGGAGCAGGAACAGTTGTGGTTATTTGGGGCACGTCGCGGTCGGGGTAGTTCGTGCTTGTGAACGCGAGGGCTGCAATGATGATAGCGAGCACAATGCCACCGCGGATGATCCACGA
>JBIOXB010000083.1:0-4756 GCA_044869275.1 bacterium | reverse complement strand
GCATCGCCGACGCCTATCAATGCAGTGAGGCCGATACGCTGCCGGTGGTGTTTGACGCTTCTACCCTCGCGCGCTGGGCGACTTTCATCGACGTGGCGAACGGTGTGTGGAACGTGGAGCTGGCGATTTATCATCCGAATGTGACCGCGCAGTCCTGTCTGGGCTTCAATCTCGGCGGCAGCACGGGTTCGCAACAATCACACGAACAGTTTGAGGACGCTTATGGTTATTACACCTGGCAGCCGAATGTGCCTGACGATCCTTACGCCACGCCGAATATCCCCGAGGCGCAAGATCCCGGCTTTTACAACTTGGTAAGTTCCGCCAACTGGGCCATGCTGAATTTCTTGTCTGGTGAGCTGGTGGGCGTTAGGGACAGGGATCCCGGGACGACTCTGCCTGCGCGCTTCTTGCTGAGCCAGAATTATCCCAATCCCTTCAATCCGGCCACAACAATCAGATTTGAGTTAACCAGAAACAGCCCGGTCACGTTGAAAGTGTATAATTCCGCCGGCCAGCTGGTCGCCACTTTGCTGGAGGCCAAGCCGTTTACGCCAGGCAGATACACCGTGAATTGGAATGCCGCCGATCTCACCAGCGGTGTTTATTTCTATCAACTCGAAGCCGGCGGCACGGTGCAGTCGAGGAAGATGACGTTCGTCAAGTAAAGGAAATCACCATGCGCATCGCGATTCTCTATGGCCCGCACGATTTTCGGATTGAGGAGAGGCCTCAACCCGATATCCGCGAAGACGAATGTCTCGTTCGCGTTCGCGCGTGTGGCGTTTGCCATTCCGAAATTCACCAATGGGACGTGATCGCAGAGGGCCTGGATTATCCGCGTTACATCGGCCACGAAGTCGCAGGTGAAGTGATGGCGGCCGGGCCGGAGGTGACGGGATGCAAGCGCGGCGATCGCGTGGCGGTGTGGACCGATCGTCAGGGTTACGCCGAGGTCGTGGCGGTGAAATCCGACCGGCTATTCCCCATTGCCGCACAGATTCCCTTTGAGCATGCTTTGGCGGAGCCGATTGCGTGCGCCACGAACGGCGTGTGGAAAGCGAATATCCAGCTTGGCGACACCATCGCGCTCGTCGGTGTTGGCTTCATGGGACTTCTGCTTTTGCAGGAGTTGGCGCTGCGTGGCGCGAGCGCCATTTTTGCCATCGATCCTCGCGAGGAGATGCTGGAGCTGGCGCGACGTTTTGGTGCGCAGGTGGTCATCAACCCTCACAAAGAAAATGCGGTGCAGCGCGTTAAAGAGCTCACCAACGGAGCGGGCGCGGATGTCACTTTTGAAGCCGGCGGCGTGCAGGCAACTCTCGATCTTGCCGCCGAGCTGACCCGCATGGAGGGCAAGCTGGTGCTCTTCGGTTATCACCCCGGCCCGCGGCAGATCAAAAATTTGGGCTATTGGAATTGGATGGCCTTCGAAATCGTCAACGCCCATTTTCGTGACATGAGCGTCATTCTGCGCGGCGCGCGCATAGGCACCGAGCTGCTCAACGACGGGAAAATTAAAATGGCGCCGTTGATCACGCATAAATTCTCCCTCAATAAAATAGAGGACGCCTTTGCCGCGGCGAAAGAAAAACCGCGCGGCTTCGTCAAATCCGTGATCATGATGGGTTGACTTAAACCATTGGTTCCCGATCGTTATAGAACCTGAATTGTGCGCCTAAGAATGCTTGCAACGAAAAAGGAACCGCAACGAATGAAGATTTTCAATTTAAAATCTTTATCGAAACTCACCCAATGGGTGGCTTGGTGTTTTTAAGTATGCTCGATGAGGATCGCGGTTCTAAAGGCTTTTTTCGTTGCGGTTCTCCTTTCGTTGCAAAATCCAGGTAGAAAAAACTCAAAGTATTCATGCCCAACGGATGGAAAAACGACCAACGGATTTGAAAACTCTGTTTCGGCTTCGGGCACAAAGCACCTTCAGGCTTGCCGGGGTACAGATTGGAGATCGATAATGACCCGAAAGTGTTTGTGGAAATCAGCGCTGAATATTCTCATTTTCGTTGCCTGTTCGCACCTGGCGAGGGATCAGCATGGCTTATTCGGCGTTCGCGAGGCCGAGGGTGGCATCACGGGAAAAATCTCAGGCACGGTGCGAGACGCCAAGACGAAGGAACCGCTCCCTGGCGTCAACCTGGTTTTGGAGGGGACCACCCAGGGCGCGGCCTCGGATGCCCAAGGCGACTATTTCATCGCCAACGTGCCGCCGGGCACTTATTCCCTGAAAGTAACCATGTTGGGCTACAAAACGGTTACCATGACCAGCGTCAGGGTCCGCGTAGATGCGACCACGGAATTGAATTTTGTCTTGGAGGAAACGGCGCTCGAATTAGGCGAGGAAATTACAGTCACGGCGGAGCGTCCGTTGGTGGAGAAGGACAATACTTCTTCGAGTGTTGTGATCGAAACCAGCGAGATTGCCGCACGGCCCACCGCGAGCTTCACGGAGATTTTGAACACACTGCCGAGCATCAACGTGGATAACGGCGTCATGACCGTGCGCGGCGGCACTTTGGATGAAGTGGCTTTTATGGTGGATGGCGCCCGCGCGCGCAATCCCCTCAATCATTCGCCTTACACCAGCATCAACCTGAGCTCGATTCAAGAGCTGGAGGTGATCACTGGTTCCTTTAACGCCGAGTACGGCGAGGCGCAGTCCGGCGTGATCAATGTGATTACCAAAGAAGGCAGCGACAAATACGAGTTCTTTCTCGATGCCCGTTACGTGCCGCCGGGGAAAAAACACTGGGGTACGGCGCTGTACGATCTTAGCTCTGATTTGTATTGGGAAAATGCCCACGCGCGCCATCTGCAATGGTGGATCGATTATGCCGACCAGTGGGTCGATCCCAATGGCGTTTTCGGCAGCGACCCACGCAGCATTTGGACGCCCGAACAGGCGCATCAGAACTACTTGGACACGCATCAGCCGCTGACGAAATACACCGAGACCCCGGGCTATCAAACGGAAATCGGTTTCGGCGGGCCGGTGCCGGCGCTGAAAAATTTCTACTTCTTCACCACCGGCAGATACCGTTCCGAAGCGCCGCTGTTCGGCAACTCCTTCCGGGAGGAAGGCCGCTTCTTTGACGGCACTTTGAAGCTCACTTACAAATTCAAACCCAACATGGGCTTCTCCCTTTCAGGATTTTTGGGAAACGAAAAAACCTCCTGGGGCATCGGCGGCCAGCCGGATTACTTCTACGCCCAGAATTACGGCATTGATTCGCGCTACGCCTATTACGATTTTCCCGCCCTGCCGGAATCACAAACTGATGGCTTGACGTTTAAGTTTACGCACGTGCTCAACGCCACCACTCTTTACGAGCTCAAGCTTTCTCGTGTGCACGCTTTTCGAAAAACCGACGTCTTTCCCGGGGATCCCATCGGTTTCCAGGCCTCGGATGCCACACGCGACAATTTGCGCGCGGTGGACGCGAGCGGCAATCCCATTCCTGGCGGTTACGCCAACCGCGTCGGTTATCACACCGTGGGTTATTTCTATCGTTTTGATGACCAAAACACCGAATGGACGCTCTCCGGATTTGCGAGCAGCCAGATCAACAAATACTGGCAGCTCAAAGGCGGCCTGGAATTCACCGATTACACACTGGATCATTTCAACAAATCCAAACTGCCGGACCGCACCGATGATAACGTTTATCATCCTTATCAAGGCGCGCTTTATTTCCAGAACAAAGTTGAGTTCGGCGGGTTGATTATGAATCTCGGCCTGCGCTACGATTTCTACAACCCGAACAACGTCGTTTACACCGATCTTTTTGATCCGCTGAATTCCCCGACCGAAGCCTCCAAGATGTTTTCGCAGCTGAGCCCGCGGCTCGGATTCTCCCATCCGATCGACGAGAGAACCGCGCTGCATTTTTCCTACGGCCATTTTTTCCAGCGCGCGCCGTTTGGCGATTATGGCGAAGGCAACAGCGCTGATCAGGCGCTGGGCAGTCTGACCACATTCATCGTGGACGGCACCACTGTCCCCTGGGTGCTGGGCAATCGCAATCTCAAGCCGGAAAAAACCGTCGCGTACGAGGTCGGCATCGAACGCAACTTCGCCGACGTTTTTGTCGTGGACTTGACCGGCTATTACAAAGATATTCGCAACACCATTCGCGTGACGACCGTGGAATCGCCGCAAGGCGTTTATCGCACCAATAGCAACGGCGATTATGCCGACGTGAGAGGCGGGGAGGTGTCATTGCGCAAACTGCCGGCGCATTATGGCTGGGGTTCGTTATGGGGCTATGTCAATTTCACCACGCAGCGCGGTATTAGCGGCCGCAGCGGCGACCCGACGGTTATCACGCCCGGCGGCGTGCGCTACGCGCCCAGCGGAGATTTCATCGTGCACAACAACCCGCGTTTGAAAATCGGCATGTTTTATGAGACGCCAGAGAAATGGAATTTTGCCGGGGGTATTTTCAAAGACATTTTATTCTCATTGGATTACCAAGTTATTTTCCCGAACGAGAATCTGTTGCAGGATTTCTTCACGTTCGAAGGTCAAAAGTATATGCGCCCAGCCGACAAAGCCGGCAATTTAAGAGTGAAGAAAGAGGCTAGTCTGCTCCATGGTAGCCTCAAGATCAGTCCCTATGTGGAAGTGCACAACCTGTTCAATCAGCAATGGATCAATTTGGCTGCTTTTGAAAATACCTCCCCGGAAGAGCAGCGCAAGTTTGTGGAGAGCGGCTTTGAATATCTGCCGGCACTGACGAAG
>JBIOXB010000082.1:0-20807 GCA_044869275.1 bacterium | reverse complement strand
GGAGAATGCTGCAATCCAACAATCCAACAATCCAACAATCCAACAATCCAACAATCCAACAATCCAACAATCCAACAATCCAACAATCCAATAATCCAATAATCCAATAATCCAACAATCCAACGACCCGATAATCGGACGACCCGCGCGAAGGAGAAATGCATGTCTGTGTTTGACGTCGTCGCCGCAGGCCACCTCTGTCTCGATATTATTCCGCCATTCAAAACCAGCGGCGCGCACGACTTTCACAAGATGTTTCAACCCGGCAAGCTCTTGCACGTCGGTAAAGCCGTGCTCAGCACCGGCGGCGCGGTTTCGAATACGGGCATCGCTTTGCAGAAGCAGGGTAGCCGAGTCGCCTTCATGGCCAGGGTGGGTGATGACGCGCTCGGCCAGATCATTATTGACAAAATGTCGGCATGGGGAAATGTCGAAGGCATCGCGCGTGATCGCGAGCACGGCAGTTCCTATTCCGTGGTGATCGCGCCGCCGGCAATCGACCGCATATTTTTGCATTATCCCGGCTGCAATGATTTCTTTACGAATGAAACGCTGAATTGGAAAATCATCGGCGCCTCCCGCATTTTTCACTTGGGCTACCCTCCCCTCATGCGTTCGCTGTTTATTGATGAAGGTAAAGAGCTTGCGCGAATTTTGCAAAGCGTCGCAAGGCTCGGGGTCGCGCCTTCGCTGGACATGGCCTTGCCCGACCCCGACAGTGAAGCAGGCCATGTGAATTGGCAAGGCTGGCTGCGCAACGTCATACCACATGTTGATTTTTTCATGCCGAGCATTGAGGAAATGCTGCTCTTGTGGGATCGCGCCCAATGGGAGGAAATGCGCCGGCAGGGTGACAGCCTCGTCGAGGCTGTGCCGGTAGAGTTGTATCGCGAAATCGCTGACGCATTGATTGCGCTCGGTTGCGGTGTGGTGATGTTGAAGGCCGGGGCTCGCGGCATTTATGCACGAACCGCCGGTGAAGAGCGGCTCGGTCGCATTCCCCTTTTGCCCGCGCATGCGCACAAGCGGTGGGCCGGGCGTGAATTGTGGAGTGCTGCTTTTGTCAATGAGGATCTCCAATCAGCCGCCGGCGCGGGAGACTGCGCCGCCGCTGGAGTCTTAACGGCATTGTTGCTCGAAAAAACCCTGGAGGAAACGCTGCAGTTTGCCAATTGCCTGGGCTATCAAAATCTGCGCGCTCTAGATACCGTGAGCGGCGTGGGCACATTGGCTGAGACGGAGGCCTTGGTAAGAACGCTGCAACCCGCAGCTCTGCCCTTTCTTGATCAAACGTGGCAGGCAACGGTTTATCGCGGAGTGTTGGAGCGAAATCAAGAGCTCACGCGATTGGACAAGGGACTTCAGAATAAGATTCTGAAAATTTCTTCTCCAACGGATGAAAAGCGACCAACGGATTCAGCATAAAATCCGTTGGTCGCTTTTCATCCGTTGGGAAATCATTGAGAGCCAAAAGCACTGAGAAAATTCCGTTACCTTTGTGCCCTCTTGGTAAATCCTGATTTCGAATCGTCCGGCCAGTGCAATGCTAGTTCTGGAGCATTTGAATGTCTCTTCCTGAGTCAATGAATACCGTCGCCGAGATCGAAGACCTGATGACAACCCCTTCATCAGCCCTCATTGACGCGATGCAGAAAATCTCCGGCGACCTCCTCATCCTCGGCGCCAGTGGAAAAATGGGGCCAACGCTGGCGCGGCTCGCAAAAAAAGCAAGCGACGAAGCCGGCGCCAAAAAGCGCGTGATTGGCGTCGCGCGTTTTTCGAACGCAGCGGCACGCACGGCGCTGCAACACGACGGCATCGAAACCATCTCCTGTGATCTTCTCAATGCACATGACATTCAGCAATTGCCCGAGGTTGAAAACGTCATGTACATGATCGGTATGAAATTCGGCAGCACCGGGCGCGAAGCCGAAACCTGGGCGATCAATGCCTATATTCCCGCAGTCGTCACACAAAAATTCACAAAATCCCGGATTGTTCTATTTTCGACCGGCAATGTCTATCCGCTCACGCCAGTGAAGTACGGCGGCAGCAAGGAATCCGACGCCACCGGCCCGATTGGCGAATATGCGCAATCCGCTTTGGCGCGCGAGCGTATCTTCGAACACTTTTGCCGCCAGCAACAAACGCCAGGTGTGATCCTTCGTCTGAATTACGCCATCGATCTGCGCTACGGCGTGCTGCTCGATGTCGCGCAAAAAGTATCTAATGGGCAAACCATTGATCTGAGGATGGGGCATGCCAATGTGATTTGGCAAGGTGATGCCAACGCCATGGCTCTGCGCTGTTTTGTATTGGCGCAAACACCGCCTTTGATGCTCAACGTGACGGGGCCAGAAACGGTTTCCATTCGACGTTTAGCAGAACGATTTGGCACGCTTTTCAACAAGGCTCCGATGTTTTCAGGTGAAGAATCCGAAACCGCATTGTTGAGCAATGCCGGCGAGTGTTTTCGATTGCTCGGCTATCCCAGCATCACCTTGGAGCAAATGATTGACTGGATTGCCCATTGGGTGAAAATCTCCGGGCCTACGCTGGCCAAGCCGACACACTTCGAGACGCGCACGGGAAAGTTCTGACAGGAGTGCAGAGATTATGGGGTGATGGAGTGATGGAGTGATGGAGTGATGGAGTGATGGGGCGATGGGGCGATGGGGTGATGGGGTGATGGGGTGATGGGGTGATGGGGTGATGGAGTGATGGTCACAAGCAGAAATCATTACTCCAGCCATCCACTGATCCACTGATCCAGTAATCCAGCAATCCAGTAATCCAGTAATCCAGCAATCCAGTAATCCAACGATCCATCAATCCAACAAACCATTTGCGAATCATTGATGACCTCCTTTCCGTTTCCACCAAGCGAGGTTCTCGCGCTGTTGCGCCGCGGCGTGGTGATCCCTGCGCATCCGCTGGCACTTAATCAAAATCGCCGATTGGATGAAAGACGCCAGCGCGCGTTGACGCGTTACTATTGCGCCGCCGGTACAGGCGGCGTTGCCGTTGGCGTGCACACGACTCAATTTGAAATTCGCGATGCGAAGATCGGATTGTACGAGCCTGTGCTCGCGCTCGCCGCGGACACGCTCGATCACATCGTTGCAGCGACGGGGAAAACTCTTGTCCGCATTGCCGGTATTGCCGGCCAAACTGCGCAGGCTGTGCAAGAAGCGAGAATTGCAGTTGGCCTGGGTTACCATCTCGGCCTGGTCAGTTTGGGGGCGTTGCGCCATGCCTCCCATGCCGAGTTACTTTCTCATTTGCGCGCTATCGCGGAAATCATCCCGATCATGGGCTTCTATTTGCAGCCGGCCGTGGGCGGGCGGGTGCTCAATTTTGATTTTTGGCGTGAGGCCGTGGAGATTGAGAATTTGCTGGCGATCAAGATTGCGCCGTTCAATCGTTACTATACACTTGACGTCTTGCGCGCCGTTGCTGCGTCAGGCAGAGGCCAAGAAATTGCACTCTACACGGGCAATGATGATAATATCGTTCTGGATCTGTTGAGCGCATTTCGGTTCGAAGATAAAGGCAATGCGGCCACCAAGCGCATCGTGGGAGGATTGTTGGGGCATTGGGCGGTGTGGACCAAACGTGCGGTAGAGTTGCTCGAAGAAATTCATGTCCTCGTCCATCAGCGACAAGCGATTTCTCCAGAGCTGCTGATCAAAGCACAACAAATCACGGATTGCAATGCAGCTTTTTTCGATTCCCAAAACAGCTTTGCCGGTTGCATTGCCGGTATCCACGAAGTGTTGCGGCGTCAGGGTTTGCTCGAGGGCCGTTGGACGCTGAATCCGAATGAAGATCTATCCCCCGGCCAGCTCGCGGAGATTGATCGCGTTTATGCGGCGTATCCGCACTTGAATGATGATGAATTTGTGAGGGAGAATTTGGAGGAATGGTTGAGGTGATAAAAATCCAATTGTGTGAGGTTTCGTATCTGCGGCTTTCCCTGCGCCATGAAAAACACAAAATAAACTTCATATCTATTCGTTTTTGGGGGTATAGTCCATGGGGTCAATTCTGGTCAGAAAGCCGAAATTATCGAAGTCTTTATCAGCACTAATCAATTGAGTGACAGCATTGTTTTTAAGTGTGGCAGCATGAATAACGTCGCGGGGCTTTACTCCCGTATGCTTGTACTGGCTAAACAAATCTATTGCAAGACGAATGTCGGCTTTTGCAATCGGCAGTATGATCAAGGGATAGCCCAGAATATCATTGCAGAGTTGAATACCCATTTCGGGCATACCGATATGACTATAGCGATATAGCAGTTCTTGAAATACTTCAGTATTGATCACTGCCGGCAAAGCTTGGGTTTCAACGTCCTTTAAAATATGAAGACATGGGTTCTTATATGCATGCGGTTTCCCAGCAGCGTACATAAAGACATTCACGTCCAAAAATACTGTACTACTATCCATTATTTCAGATGCCCTTCCTCGATTTCTTGTTCCATCTGGCCCCAATCAGATATAGGCAGATCCATATCTGCTATCTTTTGGGTTATTGGAGTGGCTGCAAGTTTTGGCCGTATGAAAATTCCCTTTTCGGTCAATTCAACGATCACGTCGGTTTCAGGAAATAATCCCAACGATTCCCGCATCACACGAGGAAGTTCAATTCGTCCTTGCTTATCAATTTGGATGATTTGTACCGACATAGTTATCTCCTGCCAAATAGAAATTACTGATATTGTTATTTTCGGCGCATCAAAAAACCTTCCACCAACTTTTAATCATACGTGCGTCAGTAGCAGCTTCTTTTGAAGTTGATGGTCACGATTGTTTTCATGGCCTGTCTCCCTTTTGACAAATGGTTGAAGATCTGAGCTGTAATTCTCTTGCCAAAATTGTCAGGCCTTGTATCAAAATAAGAAAAAAAGAAGTCGCCAACAAGCCCCAATTTAGGGTACACCATCGGCGGCAATAATGCGGAAAATATTTCCCAAGATAGATAATGATGACAGTAACTATCGTGGCTTACTCTTCACCCTCGCCAACTCATCCGCTTCCGGCCGGTTCTTGTAATAATCATCCAGCGGATAACACCCTGAAATCAACCCGTTGCGCGGCGCCGTGGTGCAGTCGCTGAAGGTGCGGCAGATGCGCTTGCGCTGCAACGGCTTTCCGCGCAAAACCTCCGCAGGCATTTCGGGATAAGACAGAACCATTCTTCCCACACCCACGAAGTCCGCCTGGCCAGTGCGAATGACGTTTTGCGCCACGTGCGGCAGCCATTCCTGCAAATACGTATAGCCCGAGCCTACGAAGGTCAAGTCCGGGCGATACCTTTTGAGCTCGGCGGTCGCTGCAATTTGGCGCGCGACGCCGGCGAGCGGATCTTCCGGCGGCAGATAACCATCTGAAGGAGGAAACAGCGCCGGCCGCTGAATGTGGGGATTGTAGTAGGGGCTTCCCGCCGTGATGCACACCAATTGAATTTGCAGCATCGCCAGCAAATCGAGAAATTCACGCGGCTCGGCAAGATCAATGTGCAGGCCGGTTGCGTCGGCGCCAAACGCATGCCGATATTCTGGCTCTATCGTTGCTTCGGGCTCGCCCACACCCTCACTTCCCTCGCAGAAAGGAATGAAATCAAAAGCGCTCACGCGCACGGCGATTTGCAACTCCGGCACTTGCGCGCGTATGCCGGCAACGACCTCGCGCAAAAAGCGCGTGCGGTTTTCAAAACTGCCGCCATAACGCCCCTCGCGGTCGATGGCGCTGAGAAACTCGTGGCCGAGGTAGCCGTGGCAATGCTTGATATCGACAAACGCAAAACCGGCACGATACGCAAGCTTGGCGGCGGCAACAAAATCATCCACCAGCCGTGCAATATCATCGTCGCTCATGAGGGGATAAGACGGCTCCAATCCCAGCTTGCGATCGAGGAGAGGGTGATGGTACAGAATCTGCGGCTCCGCACGATCCTTGCGATTTGGTTTGCAAAAGCGGCCAGAATGCGTTAATTGCAGGCCGATCAGCAAGTCAGCGCTGTTGCCATAAAGGCCTTCGTGCGTTTCGATGAGAGTCGCGCGCAATTTTGCCAGCTCGCGCAAATTCTTTTCATTGATCAGAAGTTGATTCGGGTTCGCGCGGCCGTCGTGGCGTACCGCCACGGCTTCGCCGCCCCAAATCAATTTCGCGCCGCTGAGGCCAAAGTGTTGCCAGCGCCGGTTCGTGGCCTCGCTGGGACGGCCTTCGGCCGTGCCATCCCAGCCTTCCATCGGCAAAATACAAAAGCGATTGCCGATCTTAAAACCATTATTCAATACGCAAGCTTGCGCCAACGGCGAGTCTGCCCCGCTCTGCACTTCGGTATCGCAAGGCAAATGGATGCCCAACTTCGCGAGATAACCTTGAAACTCCGCGAGAGATTTTAGTGAAGCGATGCGGCGATATTTCATTTGCGTTAATTAGCGGTTTCAAAAAGTAAGTTATTTAAGCGGCGTTCCTGAATGGATTCATAATCTACGCAAATGAAATCCGCCATCCACATTGATGACTTCGCCGGTGGAGAAAGGCAGGCATCCTTCCGCGAGGGCGACGAGGGCCTGCGCCACTTCTTCCGGCTGGCCCCAGCGCGTGATGGGCGTGAGGCCGCCTTCAAGCAAACGATCGTACTTCTCCTTCACCACACTCGTCATGTCCGTCGCAATGATCCCGGGGCGGATTTCATACACGTGAATGCCCTCCTGCGCGAGCCGGTGCGCAAACAGCTTCGTCATCATCGCGACGCCGGCTTTGGACAGGCAATATTCTGCGCGATTGAGGCTGCTGGCATATGCGCTCACCGAGCTGAGGTTGATAATCTTGGGGGCACCAATCTTGTCCGCCCGTTTGAGCTCGATCATCTTCATCGCCACAAGTTGGGTGAGAAAAAACGGGCCCTTGAGGTTGACCGCCATCACCTCATCGTAACTCGCTTCGCTTGTTTCCAGCAAATCGGCACGCTGCCGCGGGGCGACGCCGGCATTGTTCACGAGCAGATCGATTCTTTCAAAATGGCGCAGTGTTTCTTGCAGCAATTTTTCACGCTCGGCAGCGCTCGCGATATCCGCTTTAACCGCCAGTCCGCGTGCGCCTGTCTTTGCGATCGCCGCCACAACTTCGGAGGCCGCGCCGGCCTCACTGCGATAGTTGATAACGGCATTCCAGCCACGCTCGGCCAGCGCTAACGCAATTGCTCTGCCGATGCCGCGGCTCGCGCCGGTGATCAGAGCTACCTGATTCATGTGCACATTCTATTCGTGAATAGTAACGGACGATTCACTTAGAATAATGGAGTGATGGAGTATTGGAGTAATGATGATATAAACACTCCATTACTCCATCAATCCACCAATCCAATACCGCCAACCGGGCTGCTTTCGACGTCACCCCTCTTGCAGAACCTTCGCCACTGCTTCCAAAAAGAAATACTCACCCCACATCACGCTTTCATCCACGCCCAAATCTTTGCGCCCGTGATAAATGCCGTGCTTGAGAAGGCCCTCCCAACCCGGTGTTTCAACAGCGAGAAACTCCGGCGTCGTAAGGGTGTCCAAAATACGCAGGCTGTAATCGCGATACCTGCGCGCACGTGCGGGGTCCCCAGTAAGCTGCGCAAGATTCCACATGCCGCTGGCGGCAATGGCCGCGGCAGAACTTTCGTACGGTATTTTCGGATTAGGCTCGTCCCAATCATTGGGTGGCACACCATGAGGCGGTGTGCGTTCGATATAAAAACTCGCACACGCCTCCGCAGTTTGCAAATAGCGCGCGTCTTTGGTGAATGAATACACCGTGCCGAAGCCGTACAACGCCCACGCCAACCCGCGCGCCCAGGAAGAGTCATGGCGCCAGCCTTGATGCGTGGTTTGGCGGAGAAACTCGCCGGTCTCGCGGTCGAAGATGCCCTCGTGCGAGGTGCTGCCGTCTCCTCGCACCAAGTATTTTCGCGTGGTCAAACAATGTTGCTGGGCGAGGCGCCACAGCTTTTCATCTTCCGTCTGTTGTGCGGCATAAAAGATGATACCCACGTTCATCATGATGTCGATGAATAAGCTCTCTGGCGCCACGAACGAGCGCAGATACTGGCCCTTTTCCTGAAAGCGCAGCGCCAGCGTGCGACCCGCGTCGATGACGGTCTGATTGATGGCCGCATCTCCGGTCACATCGTACCAGCGCTTCCACGTGGAGAAAAATAGAAAGCCGAGATCGTGCACGTTGCGATCGTGCTTGCGGTGCTCAAGCAAACGCGAATAATGTTCCGCTTGCTGGCGCCACCACTGCTCTTGGTTCTGTGCATGGATCAGCCACAATTGCCCGCCGAGAAAACCCTCGCACCAATTCGTCCACGCTTCGCCGCCGTGTTTCCACTTGCCGTTCATGGTGTACATGGGAAAAAAGTCGGGATGCGCGGTGATCAGATGGCGCAATTGTTTTTCCGCGAAGGCGAAAACATTTTGGCACTTTGGGATAAGGGCGGCGTGTTGCAAGATATTCCTCCGAGGTTTAGCTGCGAATAACCGGAGGCAAAAAAAGTTCGCCCTCGCTCAACATTGGCTTTCCCACGAAAGCTGGAATCCAAGTTTTGCCAGGGTTTCCGGGATGCCCTCCGCGCGGGCATGACACGCAAGTTTTTTTCAACGTCCGGTTGGTGGCATGAAAAATCTGGGGATGGAATTTTCCTACGCTTTTTGGTTACTAATTCTCTTCGCGCTTTTCTTGGTAGCCGAGGTATTCTTTTTTCGCCTTTATGGCATCGCTCCTTCCGCGCGGCGCGTTTCCGTCATGCCTCTCGACCAGTTTTTCGATCATGGAACGCGACGGCGCGAGCAACGCATGCAGCGCTTGCTGGAATCCTTCGAAGATGTCGATGCTGCGCATGGGCCAGAGCACGCGGATCACATGCTTCATGGATTTGGAAACCGGCTCGTGCACGTAGTGCAGCGTCAAAAAAGTACCGAGGCGCAGCAATGCCGCCGTGAAAAAGAGGAAGTGAAAATGCGCCCAGTGAAAACCGCCGAGGGTGAGCTGCCAGTCGGAAAACAAGAGCGCCAAGCCGCCGCCGATGAGAGGCGCGACGGTGGCGGCAATGCCCACCACGGTGCCATCCACGGCGATGTAATTCGCGCGGCGGTTGGCGGGCGCGAGTTTGTAAACGAGATTTGGGATCGCCAAAGCATTACCGGCGTCAAACACACCCAACAAATGCACGAACACGAAAAGCCCGATCGTGTCCGGCGTGGTGAAAATCCAGAGCAAGGCAAACAACGCTTTGCCGATCAAACAGATTTGCAGCACGGGCTTGTTGCCGAACCGGTCGATGATGATGCCCCAGGGTTTGAGCGCGAGCAAATTGGTGAGCGTGGACAGCATGGCCATGGTGGAAACGAAGAAATAACTCAAGCCGGCATGCGTCAGCATATAGACGCCGTAAAACGCGCCGGCGATTCCCATGGAGAGATCATAAGAAATACGAAAATAAAACAAGCGGCGAAAGTTCGGATCGTGAAACGGAACCTTAAGCGACTGCCAAAATGTAAGCCGCGCCGGCGGCGGCACAAAAGGCGGTTCGTGCATGCGATTGATGGCCTTGATCGCGAACAATCCGAAAAGCATGCCGCACGAAGTGAGCACGAGAAAACCGTATGGCGCGGGCGCGAATTGCTGCGCGTTCCACCAATCGATGAATTTTCCCGCAAGCACGCCGAGAATCACACCCAGCGCGCCGCCGGCAAAATTGCGCTGCGCATAAAAACGCCCGCGCACTTTTTCCGGCACGAGATCGACCAACCACGAAACCCAGGGCACTAAACTGTAAATACCGAGTCCGGCACTGGTCGCAAACAAAATGAAGAAGAGCCAGATTTTGTACGGTTGCAACGCCGGGATCGTGATCAAAGTCACGGCGGCAATGGCGATCCACGTCAGCCGCGCCAGCGCCGCAAAACGCACGGCCATGGCCTTGCGCCGGCCATGTTTTTCGAGCCGGCGAAAAGCGCGGATTTGCAGCAAATTTGCGCCGACCTGGATGGCGGCCAGCAGGCCGATCATGAAATCGTTCGCGCCCAGACTGAGCGCAAAGCCGGTGAGCACCACGCCGCCGGTGAAGACGCCCATGATGCCGGTGAGCGCGCCTTCCAGGAATGAGAGGCGCATACTGCGCAAATTCGTTGCCGTGCCGGCTTCGGTTTCAGTTAAGTCAAAGTGAAACGGAGAAAAATCGCGTAACCGCATACGTGTCGTTCTATGTCCAATCAGTGCAGCCAATCTAAATACCGGATTCCGGCACACCGTCAAAAAAATCGACGGCGCCAGTTTCCAGCGCATATTCGGCTCCTACCACGATCAGCCCTTCGCTTTGAATCAGTCGTTCGAGCACCTCCGATCCATGTCGAAGATAATTCGCAGAAACTCGGACATTGGCCCGAACGGCGTGCCGCGCCAGGGCCTCTTGATCGTGCCTGAGCTCCGTCGTGAGCAACGTTTCCACGGAGGGCCGGATGCGGTCCACAATCGAACGCAGATTGCGTGATTGGTTTTCCGTCGGCCGCTGCAATTCTTGCAAGGTTGCCTGGACCACGCCGCATCGCGTATGGCCCAGAATCACGACGAGCCGGGTGCCGAATCGCTCCGCGGCAAATTCCACGCTGCCAACTTGAGAAGGCGCGACGATGTTTCCGGCAACGCGGATGACGAACAGATCGCCCAAGCCCTGATCGAAAACGATCTCGACCGGCACCCGCGAGTCGGAACATCCCAGAATCACTGCAAATGGTTCCTGACCTGTCACAAACTCGCTGCGCCGTGTCTGGCTCATGAGTGTGTCGAGGCTCCGAACGCCCGAAACGAAGCGCCGGTTCCCCTCCCGCAGGCGTTCTAGTGCTTCTAATCCCGGAATCACCAACCTTCATCCTTTCTTGGCTGACACATGCCGAAACTCAATACTCGAAACGCAAAACATGACCTGGACAAGCTGCAAAGCCTCACGCCAAGACGCAGAGTCGCAAGGGTACCGCCTAAATTTGCAGAAGACTAAAGGGGCTTTCGAGAATTGGGTTTCGAATGGAATTGCCGGTGTTGATTCTCTCTCATGATTTGGCGTCATCTACATTAGCAGTTTTCCGCAAACTTGCAAGCAGAAGAAAGGCGAATTTTTTTTGCCGAAAAGGCATGGATTTTTAAGGTGAGATTGTAAAGATTGCTTGTAACGATTAACTTGACAATGTTAAGTTGACTAGCTCACCCACTTTTTGTCATCCCGAAGCTTCGGGATCTTTTTCAGCATAGGCACAGTGCCAAGTGCAGAAAAAGATCCCTCCGGGATGACATGAATCGAGGGAGGTCAGCTAAGTTAACATTGTCAAGTTAAGGTATTCCCCGAATAGGCAAAACCATTTCGGGCAAAACTATTAAAAGCTTCAATGGGTCGTAGGCTAGGTATCCCGGATGTCTCTGTTAGTCTCTCTCGAAACGCAACGCCTTTTGATGCGCCCTTTTGTCGCGGAAGATGCTGAGGCGCTCTTTCAATATCGCAAAGACCGAGAGGTCATGCGCTTCATCCCAGGCGGACCAGACCAATCTTTAAAGGATACCCAGCAAACAATCGCCAAGTATCTTGAGCATCAACGAATCTATGGCTTCAGCAAATGGGCAATGACTCTGAAGGACTCCGGACAGTTGATCGGAGATTCGGGTTTGCTGCTCTTGGAGCAAGGACCTGATTTCGAGCTGGGCTACAGGCTTGCGCAAGAATATTGGCACATGGGATTCGCAACCGAAGCTGGGCACGCCTGGTTGCAGGCGGCTTTCTCCAAGCTCAACATCCAGCGAGTAGTTGCCTTCGCTCACCCTGACAATTCTGTTTCGATTCACGTGATGAGAAAGCTTGGTATGATTTTCGAGAAGCATGCTCGTTTCTATGGAATGGAGGCAGTCCTGTATTCGGTTTCTCATGATTTCTATTTTGCCCTGGTGAAGCCATACGGAGAGCAACAACCATGACCCGGACGAGCCGGAATCAAAAAGAACTTATCGCCCACAAAAGAGGAACTTCCACGGAAATGAAAAGCTTTTTTCGTGGCAGTTCCATTTCCGTGGGAGAAAGTTTTTGCTTTTTTTTACAGAGAGTGCACTTGTAACTGACTAAGCGCTTAACGCGCCGAGCTGCAACCAAACAAGCGGGCAACCGCGAATAAGCACGAATCAATGTGATTGAAGAATACTGGCGGAAAATTATGCCGATTCACGGTTTGAAAATGTTTGCCGATGGGGCAGAGACCTCACTTTCATAGACGATCCGGATTTGCGGGCAAGTTGCAAATCAAAGCTGCTGCGAAGCGGCAAAAAACATTCGACGATAAGTCGAAACGCGACTGGCCTGAACTTTCAACCAATACCAGGATTCCTCTCATGAACCTCCGCGATGCTCTCCAGAAGACCAAATTGATCTTGCTCCCTGAGAACACTTTTCCAGTCGAAGAGACTTGCGCCTCAGAATTACAGAAAACTTGCCCGCAAGCCGGTGTTGCGCGCGGCGAAGCGAAAAACGCACAAGAGGCTCTTCGCGTTGCTGTTGCACAGAATGCTTCTTTCGACCTCGACAAGATCAGAGCCGCGGCGCCATCCAACAAACACTGGGCCTACGTGCGCGTGGCGCCGAACGGCACGGGAGAATTGCTCGTTTCACATCCCGCGCTTTTGTTTGCGTATACCACGCATCTGTTGGAGGATTGGGCATCATCCCCGCTGCAGGAATTCGAGAAAGGCAAATACCATACGGCGGCGCTGCGCTGGCATCGCCCGCTGTTTGATTATCTGTTGACACAAACCTGGCGCACCGCGCGGAACTTCAATGCCGAAGAGCACATTCGCGAATTGGCGCGCGCCGGATACACGCATGTGGAAGTGAACGGCCTGGCCCTGCCTGTGCCGTTCGAAGATCCGGTCGAGGGCGAGTATTATTCGCAATTTTATTCTTATTGTCCGGCGTTGGATCAATTCGTGCACAGCGAATTGAACAAGGGCATTTATCCCATCGAATATCTCACCGCAAACCTGAATTTGTTGAAACGCTACGCCGCGTTGGGCCGGAAATATGGCCTGCAGCCGGGCCTGTTGTGTTTCGAGCCGCGCTCGGTACCGGAGAAATTTTTTCACAAATATCCCACACTGCGCGGCGCGCGCGTGGACCATCCCTTTCGCAGCCGCCGGCCGCGCTTCACCATGACCATCGCGCATCCGCTGGCGCAGGCGCATTATCGCGAGATGATGCAGAAACTGTTGCGCGAGGTTCCCGATCTTGCCTATCTCAGCATTTGGAGCAATGACAGCGGCTCCGGCTTCGAATACACCAGCTCGCTGTACGTGGGCAGAAACGGCGGCCCGTATCTGATTCGCGAATGGCGCACGCACGAACAAATCGCGGAAGTCGCGGGCAAGAACGTGGTGCGGTATATGAAAATTCTGCGCGAGGCCGCGGCCGAGCTCAATCCGGATTTTCGCGTCTCCCTGCGCCTTGAGCCTTTCAAGGTGGAGCACGACGTGATTCTGGCGCATTTGGAAGATCGTCTCGATCTCGAAGTGCCTTCGCTGCTGGTGCGCGGCTATGATTTACCCTACCATCACGACAAGTATCCGGATGTCATGGGCATTGCCGGCAGTGTGCATCATCTGAAAATGGATCCGCAAGAGCGGCAGCTCATCGACGCGCATCACCAGCGCGGCATCGCTTCCCATCTCATTTACTCGCATGGCAACGGCTACAATTTCGAGCCGTTGCTCGGCCTGCCCTATCCGTGGATGATCTGGCAGAAGTTGCAGGAGATGAAAAAAAGCGGCGTGGAATACGCCGCCAATCTCGGCGGTTTCACGCCCTCCCGCCTTGCGCCCTATCACATTAATCAAGAAGTTTTCCGCGCGTTCATGCTCGAGCCGAATGCCGAGTTGGAAGCAGTGTTGCAGCGCAAGGCCACGCAATGGGTAGGCGAGGCAGCCGCGGAACAGCTCGTTGCGATTTGGCGGCAAACCGATGACGCGATTCAGCATCTCCCCATTCTGCCGCTTTTCTCCAATTTTGGCTTCGTGTGGCTGCGGCTTTGGGTGCGCCCCATCATTCCCGACTTGCTGGCGATTCCGGACGCAGAGCGGCGCTATTACGAACAGTTCATGGTGAGCACGACCAACAACACAAATTTGGTTGATTTGGGCAAAGACGTGCTCTTTGACCTGGTCACGCCAGAGTCGGGTGAAAAATTCGTGCAGCGCGTGGATGAAAATGTTTGGCCACGACTGGAAAGCGTACTGCAATTGGCAAAGACCCAAGCACACCATCAGCAAATTTCCGAACAGGCGCGGCGCGTGTTCGTGGATCAGTACGAACGATTGCGCGGTTTGCGTTGCTGGGCCGGCACTTTGCGCAGCCTGTCGGCATGGGTTGCGGGCGTGCACGGCTATCTTGGGGCCAAAGATCAAACCCAAAAGAAAAACTGGCGCAAGTATCTCGACGAGATGATGGCGCGCGATCTGCAAAACACCAAAGACTTGCTCGAATTATGGAATACCAGCCCGGTGGATTTCATGGTGGTCTCCAAAACCGGCGAGACAAGTTTTATTTACGGCGAGAATCTGGGCGAGCTGCTGCAGCGCAAAATCGCGCTGGTGGAAAAATATCGCCACGTCGAGCCGAGGATCGACATGAATATCATGTGGAAGGTTTGAGGGTTGATCGGCTGCTGATTCTGCTTTGGGCCATTATATGTCATTCTGAAAGAATCTTGGTGGAATCAAGCACGGTGC
Organism: bacterium; assembly: GCA_044869275.1. Taxonomy (GTDB): domain Bacteria; phylum Zhuqueibacterota; class Zhuqueibacteria; order Zhuqueibacterales; family Zhuqueibacteraceae; genus JBIOXB01. Next base: position 5,994 of record JBIOXB010000082.1, on the reverse strand, counting down.
CTGAGCTTCATATGATTCCCAGGAAAATAACTGTCGTAACAACAGCTGCAGGAGCCGAGCGCTCGCTACCTCGCGGTGCCTGAAGGCACAACTCCCTATGGATAGCGAAAATGGATGCTTATAAACAAATCGACTAGCACAGAATAGCAGGAGAATAGTTGATGCTCGAAAAGCCACTCATCGAATCACAAGAATTGTTGAGCAAACCCGGCGCCTTGCGCCAGCGTCTCGCGGAGGACGGCTATCTTTTCTTCCGCGGCTTGCTGCCGCTTGCACCGTTGCGCAGCCTGCGTGGTGAAATGCTCGAAATCTGCCAGAAGCACGGCTGGGTTTTGCCGGGCACAAAGCCGGAAGCAGGCAAAGGCCGGGCAGACGCCTATACCGGTTATTTCGAGTTCACCGAAGTCTATCGCGATCTGCAATTCCTCGAGAGTTTCCACGCGCTGGCGCATGAAACGGCGATTTTGCACACGCTGGAAGCGGCGCTCGGCGGCGCGGCGTTTCCGCACGCACGCAACATCGCCCGCATCACTCTCCCCAGCTCGAGCAAAATGACCACGCCTTCGCACCAAGACTACGTGTTCATTCAAGGTAGTCGTGAAGCTTACACGGTTTGGTTTCCAGTGGGGGATTGTCCCGTGGCGTTGGGCGGATTGGGAATTGCACGCGGCTCGCACCAACTGGGAATTTTCCCCACAAAAGAAGCCGAGGGCACGGGCGGCTTGTGCGCGGACGTGGACGAAAACAGTTTCGAATGGCATAAGGGTGATTTTCAGATGGGGGATTTCATCATGTTCCATTCCCTCACCGTACATAAGGCCTACCATAACACCACGCCAGACTTGCTGCGCCTCTCGTGCGATTTTCGCTATCAACCTTTCCGCGAGCCGCTGGTGGTGTGGGATTCCTTCCGCCCGCACATGCAGCATCACGGCTGGGAAATTATATACAAACATTGGAAGCAGCCAACGTACAAATTCTACTGGCACCAATATTCCCTGCAACTCGTGCCGAGCGTGCATCCGGCGCAGGTGCAGGCAACGGCGAGCAAGTTGACATTTCAGTCGAAAGCCCCCAACGGGTAGATTAAGGCTAACGGATGCTCCTAATCTGTTGGTCCCAACTCGACAATGTTAAGTTAAAATCGCGCCCTCTCAATCTGTCATCCCGAAACTTCGGGATCTTCCCTCGGTTTGAGTGCAGGCCTCATACGGAATGACAAGTAGTGGAAGGTTTTTTTATCCAACCTAACATTGTCAAACTAATCTGTCCGTAAGAACTTTGAAGTCTCGTCTTAATTCTCAAGAAAGAGCATGGACCTCTCCTCGATCACCAAAGCCTACGGCATCGCCAAAGAGCGTTATGCGGAATTGGGCGTGGATACGGAGGCGGCAATGCAAACATTGCAGAGCCTCTCCATCTCTTTGCAATGCTGGCAAGGCGATGACGTTGGCGGATTCGAGCAGCCCGACTCGACACTCACCGGCGGCGGGATTTTAGCCACAGGCAACTATCCCGGCAAGGCGCGCACGGTGGTCGAGCTGCGCCGGGACGCGGAAAAAGCTTTTGCGCTGATTCCCGGACGGCACCGCTTCAACTTGCACGCGATGTATGGCGAGTTCGGCGGAAACAAAGTCGAGCGCGATCAAATCCGCCCGGATCATTTCAAAGGCTGGATCGATTGGGCAAAGCAGCAAAATTTCAAACTCGATTTCAATGCCACTTGTTTTTCGCATCCCCAGGCTGACTCGGGATTCACCTTGAGCCATCGCGAGCGCCCCGTGCGCGAGTTTTGGATCGCGCACGTGCAGCGTTGCCGCGAGATCAGTGCGGCGATGGGCCGCGAGCTGGCCAGTCCTTGCATTCACAACCTGTGGATTCCCGACGGCTCTAAAGATCTGCCCGGCGATCGCTGGCAGCCGCGGCTGCGCTTGCGCGAAGCTTTGGATGAAATCTTCAAGGTGAGGCATGACGCAAACGCAATGAAAGACGCGATCGAAAGCAAGCTCTTCGGCATCGGCAGTGAAGCTTATGTGGTGGGCTCGCACGAATTCTATCTCGGCTATGCCTTAACGCGCGGCAAAGTGATTTGTTTGGACATGGGCCATTTTCATCCGACCGAGTCGGTGGCCGACAAGCTCTCGGCGATTCTGCAATTCTGCCCGGAGCTGCTGCTGCATATCAGCCGCGGCGTGCGCTGGGACAGCGATCATGTCGTCATTCTCAACGACGAAGTGCGCGCCGTGGCAGAAGAAATCGTACGCAGTGCGGCCCTGGATCGCATCCATATCGCGCTCGATTTTTTTGACGCCAGCATTCATCGTGTGGGCGCCTGGATCACAGGCACGCGAGCGACGCTCAAAGCGCTGTTGCTCGCGCTGTTGGAGCCGCGCGACAAACTTTCTGAGTATGAAAATGCCGGCGATTTTGGCGGCCGGCTCGCGCTCCTGGAGGAATTGAAGACCTTGCCCTTCGGGGCGGTGTGGGATTATTATTGCGAGCGCATGAACGTGCCGGTGGGCATGGCTTGGCTGAAAGAGCTGAAGGCTTATGAGGAGCAGGTGACGAGCAAACGGGGTTGAAAAGCTCGCTACGAAATGACGATTAAACAACTCGCTCATTTGATGTAAGCGCGTCAAAACGAGGAGAGGCCTGCACTGGCACAAGTTTTTCAAAAGCAGTTTTTATGCTCTTTTGACCGCGGATGACGCGGATTAGGCGGATTTTGTTCTAATAACTATCCCGTAAAAAATCGCTGGCGCGCATGATAATTGAAGATGATCCAATTCGCGATCCTAAGCGGAACGCAGCAGCGCCACGATGATTTCTGCCGCTTTTTCGATGTCACTCAAAGCGATACACTCCGCCGCGGTGTGTGCCATTTCGATATTCCCCGGCCCAAACACAATCGTTGGAATTCCTGCGCCATTGAGGAGGGCCGCATCCGTCGCGTAATGCGCCGTTTGCAGCTCGGCTTTCCAATGCACTGCCTGGCATGCGTGCAAAAGTGCGCGGCAAGCCAAATCGCTTTTGTCAACGTAAACGCCAGGCACTTCCAGGTAAGGCGGCGCGAGGCGACAGCCCGGAACATTTTCCAAGAATTTTTCCACGGCAGCGCGCACGTTATCGTAAGCTTCTCCCGGCAGCAGGCGATGATCGATTTCAATGGTACATGATGACGGCACGGTATTCACCGCCTCTCCTCCGAAAATCCTTCCGATACTCACGGTGGCCGGGCCGAGCTCCGGATGGGTTTCTTCGCCCAACCGCTGCGAGTAGGCTTCCAATCGCTTGATGACCTCCCCCATTCTAAAGATCGCACTTTCTCCCAGCCAGGGCAAAGCCGCGTGCGCGCTTTTTCCCTGCGTCGACAGAAAGAACCGGCAGACACCTTTGTGTGCATAAATGATGTGCAACGACGTTGGCTCCCCGGCAATGGCGAACGTAACGTCGAGGTTCATGGCAGCCAATTCCCTGGCGCCGCCAAAGGAGAATTCTTCGTCATGCACGCCGGCGAGTATCACATTGCGCTGCCAGGCGTATCCGCGCCGCAGCATCTGCTCCAGGGCGTACAAATAAACGGCGAGCGCGGATTTCGTATCGCAAGAGCCGCGGCCATAGAGAAGCCCATTCTCGATCTTGGGGTCGAACGGAGCGATGCGCATACTCTCATGCGAAACCGTGTCCATGTGCGCCTCCAAAAGCACGGTTTCAGGCTTGCCGGCATCCACTCGAGCGATGACGTTCGGATGATCGGGGTCAGAAGCTGCGATACGGCAATCCACGCCAAGCGCCGACATAAAATGAGACACGTAAGAGGCGATCTGTTTTTCTGAATACATTTCTCCGGAAACGCTCTTTCCCATGGGATTCACCGAAGGAATGGCGATCAAATCCCTCGCGATGGCAACGGCTCCGTGCATCAAGAAAGACCCTTTCATAAAAAGGCGATTTCGACATTCTGTTGCCGCAGAATTGTTTTTGTGCGTTATTCTTCTTATCCTCCCTCATCATTCTCAAGAACGCAGCTAAAACCCTCAATCCACCTCGACATGCCGGGAGGCCTAAAGGAAATTCCCGGCGCAGGTGACAGCAACGGCCCGTGCTCTCATGCAGTCTTTCAGGACCTTCATTGTTGACGACGAATGGCTGGTGCGTTCGGAGCTTAAAATTATGCTCGCCGAGCATCCGGAGATCGAAGTGGTCGGCGAGGCCGCCAGCGTCGCGCAAGCCATTCCCCTGATTCAGGATGCCCGCCCCGAGGTTATGTTTCTCGACATCCAGATGCCTGGGGCATCGGGATTCGACTTGCTCGAACAAATCGAGGTATCAGCTCGAATCATTTTCATCACGGCTTATGATAAATACGCGCTACGCGCTTTCGAGGTCAATGCACTCGACTATTTGCTGAAGCCCATCAGCAAAGAACGCCTGGCCAAAGCCGTCAAAAGGCTGGGCACGAATGAGCCGGCGCACGCAGAGCGGAGCAAAAAGGCGGGTTATGATGATGTCATTTACGTCGTCGCGAACGGCGCGCTCAAGTTTATCAAGCTGCCATTGTTGAAATGCATCGTGGCGGAAGGCAATTATTCGTACATCTTTTATGGCGACAAGCCGCGCGCGCTCGTCTCAAAAACTTTGCAGGAATGGGAAGAGTTGCTTCCGGAAAAACACTTTGTGCGCATTCACCGCTCGACCATCGTCAGTTTTGACTACGTGGAAAAAGTCAAAAAATGCCGGAACCATACCCAGGAAGTTTTTGTGCGCGGCCTCGAAAAGCCCTTTGTCATGAGCCGGCGTTATGTCGTCAAATTAAAGCATCTGCTGGTTTCATAAGATGCTTCCTCCCTGCGCAATTGAAATTCTCTTGCCAACTTAAAGTTTCTGCTGCTAATATACTGCAACCTTCTTAAATCTTCAATGGTCAAAGAACCATACTTCATGTCGTGTCAGCATTGTGGTACAAATCAAATAGAAGAATGACGATCATGATCGAAGCACACAAAATTTCGGCATTCTTTTTCTGTTGGTTCCTTTTGCAAATCGCGGGGCCGGCGCATGCACAATTAGAAGGCAAAATTATCTTTCCCAAGTTCTACACTTACCACGCCGGCGACGACACGACTTGGGGGCAACCGGATTTTGATGACACCGATTGGGAGAAAATAAAACTCGGCGACTTTCCCTACGATCGCTGGCATGGCATGGGCTGGTTCCGTTATGTCGTGGAAGTGGATTCCGCCCTCTGGTATTCACCACTTGGTTTAGCCATGAAATACTTCGGAGCAGTTGAATTCTATTTGGATGGCAAGCTACTTTATTCATTCGGCAAGGTCGGAACTTCCCAAAAGGATGAAAGGTCTTATGTTGCTTTCATGCCTGAGCTTCGCGCCCTCGGCTTTCGTGCGCCCGCAGATGTTGAGAACGGCAAATCGCGACATCTCATTGCGATTCGATATTCCTGTTTCTTGCACGAATCGCCTCTGGCCGCAGGCGTGCCGCCAGGCTTCGACTTCAAAATTGGTGATTTGCAGCAAATGCACAGCGAGCACGACGTTCTCAGAAAAAAAATGACCACCCACCAGATGTTGCTGATGGGCATTTTGCTGGCGTTTGCGTTGTTGCATCTTCTGCTCTTCTTGTTTTATCCCCGGTTACGCCCCAATCTTTACTTTGCCGCCCTCACCGCTTTTCTCGCGCTGACGATTTATTTTTGGTTTCAACCGGAGCTTGTCACACGTGCCCCCATGCAGTTTGTGTGGGACTTCCGCTGGCGCTACATCGCTTTGACTCTCGCAATGTTACCTGTATCCTTTTCTTTCCTAGAGAACCCACGATATTTTGCAGTTCGATCCTTGTTCCCTTAATATAGTTGACTATTCTAGTTACACTGGATTGAATGTTTAATTTTTCATATGAGCCAGTTAATCCTGCAGGACACGTATTAGTATAACAATCCTGAACTAATGTGCATCCCATAGATATGAGAAATCC
>JBIOXB010000081.1:0-14444 GCA_044869275.1 bacterium | reverse complement strand
GGATTTGGTTGTCCGTAGCGCTCCCTACGTCGTTGGCAGCTACTTGTTCGATAAGCCGCGCGCTATTTTGTACAAGCTGGCGCGATCCAAAAATATGTGGGAACGCCGTACTGCGATTGTCAGCACCTTCTATTTCATTAGAAAAGGTGAGGTCGCTGACACCTTTAAGATTGCTGAAATACTGCTCAACGACAAAGAAGACTTGCTCCACAAGGCTACGGGCGGATGGCTGCGTGAAGCCGGCAAAAAGGATCGCCAAAGGCTGTTGAGCTTTTTGGATAAATATGCCGCCACCATGCCGCGCACGGCGCTGCGTCACGCCATTGAGCGCCTTGACCAAAAACAGCGGGAGCATTATCTAAGCTTGAAGAAGGCTGGCTGAGAGCCCGTTCGAAATCCCTGCGAGGTCGTCCCGTAGGGAACAGATTGTGTGAAAACCTGAGAATGCCGCACCCTGAGCTTGTCGAAGGGAGCTTGTCGAAGGGAGCTTGTCGAAGGGAGCTTGTCGAAGGGTGCGAAGTTCAAAGCTCCGGCTTCGACAAGCTCAGCCGGCGTTGAAATCAAGCGTTTTCACACAGTCAGGAACTTGATCGGTTCGAATTCAGCTCCAATATCAGGGCTGGTTGCCGAATCTCCCAAGGTCCCGCAACAAGGCGAACATCTCTGAGGGGATTGAAACGCGTGAATCATAATCCGAACAGCAGCCGCAATCAACAATCAAGGAGAGGGCTATGCACAAACTGAATTTCTCAATCGTTATCCATGCGCCGAAAGAAAAGGTTTGGAACACGATGCTCGACGATGCAACCTATCGCGTATGGACGGAGGCCTTTGCGCCCGGTTCTCACTATGTCGGTGACTGGAGCAAAGGGAGCAAAATTCTTTTTCTCGGGCCGGACCAGAATACGGGCAAGATGGGAGGCATGGTGAGCCGCATCAAAGAAAACCGGCGACATGAGTATATCTCCATCGAGCACCTCGGCATGGTGCAAGACGGCAAAGAAGACACCACCAGCGAAGCGGTGCAGGCATGGGTCGGTGTGCACGAAAATTACACCTTCAAAGAGAAAGGCAACAAGACCGAGGTGTTGGTGGATATGGATTCAGCGGGCGGCGACTTTGAGGAGATGTTTAAAGATGTTTGGCCGAAAGCGCTGCAAAAACTAAAGGAGCTATCGGAGAAATAGCAAGAATTTGCCGCCAACGTAAATCGACAATCGCAAATCGGCAATCGTAAATCAGCGGCGATACCCAGAGAGAGCACCCATGCAAAAAATCACTCCATTCTTGTGGTTCGATGGCAAAGCGGAAGAGGCCATCAACTTCTACACCTCCATTTTTAAGAACTCAAAGGTTGTGAGCATTGACCGTTGGGGAGAAGGAAGCCCTTTTCCGAAGGGCCAGGTCATGTCCGGCACATTTGAGCTCGAGGGGCAACAATTCTATGCCTTCGACGCCGGCCCGCAATTCAAATTCACCGAAGCCATCTCGTTCTTCGTCAATTGCGAGACGCAGAAAGAAGTCGATTATTTTTGGGAGAAACTCTCCGCGGGCGGAGAAAAAAGCAGATGCGGCTGGCTCAAAGACAAATTTGGCGTGTCGTGGCAAATTATCCCCACGGTTTTGGGCAAAATGCTGCAAGACAAAGATCCGAAGAAGGCGGGCAGAGTCATGCAAGCCATGCTTCAAATGGATAAGATTGACATCAAGACTCTGCAGCAAGCGTATGAACAGCGCTGATCGAGCAAGGAGCTTGGGCTATGAAAGACCGCCAAAATATTTCCTCCGGCGCGCCCTGGGAAAAAAGTGTGGGCTACTCGCGTGCGGTGCGCGTGAACAATCTGGTGATGGTAGCGGGCACCGTGGCCAGCGACGCCGAGGGCCGGCCACAAGGCAAAGACAGTTACGATCAGTGTCGATATATTTTTGAAAAGATCGCACGCGCACTTCGTGAAGCGGGCGCAGAGTTTAAAGATGTTGTGCGCACCCGGGCCTTTTTGACCGATGCCAAACACCTTGCAGGGTTTCAAAAATCGCACGGCGAAATCTTCGCCGACATCCGGCCGGCGGCAACGGCAGTGATTGTCAAGGAACTCATCGGACCGGAGTTTTTGGTTGAAATAGAAGTCGATGCAGTGTTGGAATAGTTTTTGTGCTGATCAACGAAGGAAAGGCAAGATCAAGAATGACAAATTCACATAAAACTGAATCGCAGGCCGAAACATAACTTGCCGGGCTCGCATTTCACATAACTTCATATCGCCCATAGAAAAGGACGCATCATGACTGCACCAAACCTCATTGCAAAGTGGCCGGCCTTCGCTCCACGGCTGCTGAGTGTGCTCCGTATCGTGGCCGCATTCATGTTCATACAGCCCGGCACGATGAAGCTTTTTGCCTTTCCAATGGGGATGCCCCCGGACGGCAACACCGCCAAGTTGCTGTCCCAGGTCGGGATCGGCGGCAGCCTCGAAACGTTCGGCGGTGCGCTGCTTCTTCTTGGCCTCTTCACTCGCCCCGTTGCATTTATTCTGTCCGGCGAAATGGCAGTGGCGTATTTTCAATTCCACGCCCCACAGAGCTTCTGGTCAATCGTGAACAATGGCGTAGGCGCTGCACTCTACTGCTTCGTCTGGCTCTACTTCTCAGCCGCCGGCGCGGGACCGTGGAGCCTGGATGCGAAGCGGGGAAAGTGAACGCAATATGCAAGGGATACAAAATGAGAAGCGGTTTACACAACCTCCTGCTTTGGCAGTGCCTGTTTTTCGGTTTCACGCCGCGTTCGAGCGCGGAAGCCCAGCCCCGCATTTTTGCTGAAGGAGTGATCAGCACTGGTGATCACGAATCCCATCCGGCCTTCTCCCCCGATGGCAGGATGCTGATCTTTCTGAAGATGGCGCCCGACTTAAGCAAGTGGACGCTGTTCGTATCGTATTACAGCAATAGCGCGTGGTCGGAACCGGAAATCGCTCCGTTCTCGGGCCAATACTGGGATGCAGATCCGTTCTTCACCAGGGATGGAAAGGCGTTGTACTTTATCTCCAATCGGCCTGCGAAGCCTGGTGATTCGCCCAAACACGATTTCGACATTTGGAAAGTGGACAAGGGGGACAGAGGATGGTCCGAACCTGTGCAATTGCCACTCCCGATCAACAGTGAAAGCAGTGAATACTACCCCACCCTGGCGGACAACGGGAGCATATATTTTGGATCTCGTCGAAATGGCGGCAAAGGGGCGACCGACATCTATTTCAGCCGTCTGGAAGAGGGAAAATATCGGGCAGCTATGAATATCGGAGAAGCTATGAATACACTGGGGAACGAATTCGAGCCTTTCATCGCTCCGGACGAATCATTTCTCATCTTCATGGCAACTCCCACAGAGGCGCTTGATCAGACGGACTTATGGATTAGCCATCATCTGGAAGGCCAGTGGACTAAAGCGTTGAAACTGCCGGCCCCGTTCAATTCCGAAGCGATGGAATTTTCGCCCAAGTTAAGCTTGGATGGAAAACAGTTGTTTTTTGCCAGCTCGCGGAACAAACATGACGCAGCTTTTGCCCGGCCGGAACGCACCGGGGAAATGAGGGCACGAATTCGCTCGGCGGGCAATGGGCTGCTGGACATCTACCAGGTTGATTTTTCCGCTCTTCAAAAGGCGCTGGAATCGCAACCGTCTCACTGAGGAACTTGAATGTCAGCAAGTATTCCTGTTGACCATCTTCTTTTCGCCTTGACGCTTTTTGCGGCGCTCGGCTGCGGACTGATCGCCGGGGTCTTTTTTGCCTTTTCGGCTTTCGTGATGAAGGCGCTTTGCCGGCTCCCTCCGGCGCAGGGCATTGCCGCTATGCAATCCATAAACATTGCCGTGATCAATCCTGTGTTCTTAACGACTTTCTTGGGAACGGCCGCGGCATGTTTGCTCGCGATCATCTCATCGCTACTGCGATGGCATGATCCCAGCGCCGTTTATTTGCTCGTTGGGAGCCTGCTCTACCTGGTTGGCAGCTTCGGGGTGACGATAGCGTTCAACATACCCAAGAACGATACCCTGGCAGCGATCGCACCGCACGCGCCCGACAGTACCAGCTTATGGGCCGGTTACCTCGCCAGTTGGACATTGTGGAATCACGTGCGAACGGTCGCAGCACTGGCGGCAGCGGCATCATTCACCCTTGCGCTCAGTGATGCCAAATAAGCATACCGCGGACAAGCCGGAACCTCAAAATTCAAAACACAAAATCCAAGAGTGGTTTTGAGCTTTGGATTTTGGATTTGTTTGCTCAAAAAGCACAGATTTCACTTGAAATAGAATGACGTCCAATGGGACAAAGTCGTACGGAAAGGCGCAATAGTAAAGCCTCGATGATGTGACGAAACTGATCACAAGTGATGGAAGAAGGTTGAGGTCGACCGGCGCATGATTTCGTTAATGCTTGGAATGTTTCTTCGTTAACTTCATCTACGCGCCTGCTTTCAGTTCACGTGCCTGGGCGGGCTGATAATTGCCAGGTACGAGACGAGCCGCAATCGACAGGCGATTCCAAGCATTGATGGTGGCCACGGCGAGAGTCAAATCGGACAGTTCTTTCTCGGTGAAATGCGGACGCACTTCTTCATAGACCGTATCGGGCACGTGAGCGTTGGTGATCAAAGTAACGACCTCGGTCCACGCCAGGGCGGCGCGCTCGCGATCGGTGTAGTACGGGCATTCGCGCCAGGCGTCCAATGAATACAAACGCAGCTCCTTTTCTTCGATCGCGCGCAGATCTTTCCAGTGCATATCCAAACAATAGGCGCAGCCGTTAATTTGAGAGGCACGCAGTCGAACCAGATGAAGCAGGGATTCGTCCAGTCCACACTTGCTGAGATACTGATCCAGGCTATCCATGGCATCGTACACGCCAGCGGCGACTTTCGCATAGTTGAGACGCTCTTTCATGAGTGCTCCAATCTTGATTATGTTAAGTTGGCTTCAACAAGAACCAAGACAGAAAAATGACGGACAGAAAAATGGTGTTTGACATCATGTCAGCGAGGTTTACAATGATGGTCTGCAGCAAACCGCAAACATTTTTCTGCCCTCCATCTTTCTGTCTTTCGAGTCTTTATGCTTCACGCATTACGTATTACGCTTTACTATTTGAAACTTTCGCATAGCATAATCAGTATAGAAAAAAGTTGACTGATCGCAAAGAGCCATTTACCGTATTCTTCCTGTACCACTTGCCATGGCGAAACGAACGGCCGTCTTCGAGCTGACGCTGCCCTTGCGGGAATCGGGAACACCCGCGCATCGCTGGCTGTACAAAGCTTTGCGTACTGAAATTATAGAGGGCCGGCTGCGTCCCGGAGCGCGGATTCCCGGCACGCGTGATCTCGCCAGCCAGTATCGCCTGTCGCGCGGAACGATTGTCAACGCTTTCGAGCAGCTCAAGTCAGAAGGCTACGTGGACGGCAGTGTGGGATCCGGCACGTATGTGAGCAAAATTTTGCCCGAAGAATTGCTTCAGGTAACGCGTGAAGTTAGGGCACAATCCTCAACGCGACGGAAACAGCGTCGCAGCGTCTCGGATTACGGCAGGCGCGCAACGCTGTTCTCAGGCCTAGAACCCCGGCCTCCCCGGGCCTTTCGCGCCAACCTGCCAGCGTTGAACCTCTTCCCCACGCAGTTATGGGCGCAAATCACAGCTCGCCGTTTGCGGTGCGCCTCGATGAGCCTGCTGCGCGGTTGCGAGCCGATGGGACACCGTCCGCTGCAGGAGGCGATAGCCGATTACCTGAGCACCTCTCGCGGCGTGAAGTGCGGCCCTCAGCAAGTCGCGATTGTCTCCGGTGTGCAGGAAGCGCTCGACCTGGTGGCGCGGCTTCTTATCAATCCCGGAGATCGGGTGTGCATGGAGAATCCGGGATATCCGGGCGCAGCCAAGGCATTCGAGGCCATCGGCGCAAGCCTCTCTGCCGTGCCCTTGGATGGTGAAGGCATGGAACTGCGGGAAACGAGCTTGCGAGGCGCACGGCTGGTCTATGTGACTCCGGGGCATCAGTTTCCGCTGGGCATCACCATGAGCCTGCGGCGGCGTCTGGAGCTGCTGGAGTGGGCGCGCAGGTCGGGTGCTCCGATCTTTGAAGACGACTACGACAGCGAGTATCGCTATTCGGGCCGGCCAATGCCGGCGTTGCAGGGACTCGATCGCAACGCGCAGGTGCTCTTTGCCGGAAGCTTCAACAAAGTGCTGTTCCCCTCACTTCGGCTCGGATATCTGGTGATTCCGCCGGATCTGGTGCCCTATTTCGCGGCCACGATATCAGTGACCCGCCGGCATGCGCCGCTGCTGGAACAGGCCGTGCTGTGCGACTTCATCGTCGAGGGGCATTTCGGGCGTCACCTCCGTCGCATGCGAGAAGTGTATGCCGAGCGCTTGTCGGTTCTCATGGAAAGCGCGCAGCAAAGGCTGGCGGGATTGCTGGAAATCTCAAACGTAGAAGCCGGACTGCAAACGGTAGGATGGTTGCGCGATGGCATTACTGCGGAGCCGGCGGCAAAGGCTGCGGCTGCGCGAGATGTGGAAGTGACACCACTGCGCCGCTACAGCCGTGGAGGTATGGCGCGAGAGGGATTGCAGCTGGGATTTGCCGCAGTGGAAGCGGCTGAAATCCGGCGCGGCGTCTGCGAACTTGCGCTGGCGCTGGAAGCGGAGTCAAGAGCTTCACCGCGTCGAGAGCGTTGAGACGATAGGAATTTTCAAACGGCGCGAACTGGTGCAAAAGAGATTTAGGCAAGGTTCGATGCGCTGCAGATAGAGTGCATTGACGATTTGGTATAGGAGGAACTGAATGCCACTTAATGACCTGTTAGGCAGCGCAAACTCAGTACCTCGCTCCAATGACCATAAAGCTGGCCAGGCGTTGGCAGAGATGATCACAGCTCCGCCGTCCAGATAGCTCAGGAGGTGATATGCGGCGAACGATGTTGCTCAGCGCGGCCGGAATCGTCTTCACCTTCTGCTCCGGCCTCGCCCAAATCGTGAACATTTGGCCCGGCGTCGCTCCGGGTTCCGAGGCTTGGACCCAGAAGGAAAGTACGGTGGAGAACACTCCACTAGGAACCGTGGTCTTCAACATCGTAACGCCGACATTGACGGCGTACCTTCCGGAGCGAACCCGGGCCACGAGAACTGGCGTCATCGTCGCTCCAGGCGGTGCCTTTGTCGCGCTGGCCGTTGATTTGGAAGGCTACGATGCCGCGCGCTGGCTGCAGGAAAGAGGCATTGCCGCCTTCGTGCTCAAATATCGGACCATGGAAAAACTTCAGGAAGGCATTCCGGCGATGAACATGGACATTGCTGGTCGGTATGGGATCGCTGACGGAATTCAGGCCATAAAAGTGGTGCGACAGCACGCAGCGGAGTGGGGCCTCTCGCCCGACAAGGTCGGATTCCTGGGTTTCTCGGCCGGGGCGATGGTCACCAGCGGAACCCTGCTTCAGGAGGCGGCAGCAGCGCGCCCGAACTTCGCTGCCCTGATCTATGGTGGTCCGTTCGGCGCGATGCCGGCCATCCCCGCGAATCTGCCGCCCATGTTTCTGGCGTGGGCGCAGGACGACAACGTAGCGCTCGATCCCGTCGTCAGATTTCACGAGGCGCTAAACTCAGCGGGCCACAAACCAGAAGTCCACATTTTCAGCGCCGGCGGACATGGCTTCGGCATGCGAAAGCAAGGCACGAGCAGCGACCACTGGATTGATGCGTTCTATCATTGGTTGGAGGCCCAGGGATTGACCAGCCCGGAACCAAGACTCGATCACTAAGGATAACCCCATGATTATCCGCTTAGCCGAAGGTACCCTGCAAACCCGATTTGGCAGTTTCAACCAAATACTTTATTACGACGGACAAAAAGAAATCATTGCTCTGGTCATGGGCGATATTGCCCACAAAGAAAATGTCCTATGTCGAGTGCATTCTCACTGCATATCCGCACACCTCTTCAATAGCATTGAATGCGACTGTCGCGAGCAAATGGCAAAGGCACAAAGGCTCATTCAAGAGGCAGGAAGTGGAGTGATCATATGGCTGGATCAAGAAGGAAAAAATAATGGTCATTTAGCTCTCTTGCAGAGCCGCAAGCTGAAAGCAGATGGGCTATCACAAGCCGAAGCCTATGTGAAGCTTGGCTATGCGGCAGACGCACGCAGCTACATACGCGCCGCCGAAATTCTGCGCGAGCTCATGGTGCAATCGATTACGCTGATGACCAATAATCCCGAAAAAGTATCGCAGCTGCGCCAAGATGGGCTTGTCATTGCAGGCATTCAGCCTCTCACACAATGAAAAACCGTATCCGGTAATGGAATTGTTCCAGGCTCGACTCCCTGCGGCCATCATCAACAATGACAATGCGCCCCAAAGGCCAACTGCGAAGTGGTGACAGGATTGTAGCTGACAGCCCATGCGAGGTGCTCAATGTTGAGTCAGGTTGAGAAAGGAAAAATCTTTCGTGCGCTCCATGAACGAAAGGGCGCATTTATCATTCCCAATCCCTGGGATGTTGGCACGGCGCGATTACTGGCGCACCTCGGTTTTGAGGCGCTGGCAACCACCAGCGCCGGTTACGCGTTTTCTGTCGGACGGCGGGACAACACGATTGACCGCGACCGGATGATGAGACATGTCGCCGAGCTCACGTCAGCCACCGATCTGCCGGTGAGCGCCGATCTTGAAAACGGCTTCGGGGATAATCCAGAAACGGTTGCGGAAACGTTGCGGCTTGCCGCAGGGACGGGACTGGCCGGCGGCTCGATCGAGGATATGGCCAAACGCCCGGAGCATCCAATCTATGAGCTTGAGCATGCAGTCGAGCGTATCCGCGCAGCGTCTGAAGTGGTTCGCGCGCTTCCGTTTGCCTTCACCTTGACAGCGCGCGCGGAAAACTATCTTGTCGGCCGGCCCGATCTCAAAGACACGATCAAGCGGCTTCAGGCGTATCAGGAAGCCGGAGCAGATGTGCTGTATGCGCCCGGACTTACAAGTAAACAGGACATTGTTGCGTTGGTCAGCTCTGTTGATCGTCCCGTGAATGTGGTCATGGGGCTGCAAGGAGTACAACTGAGCCTTATGGAGCTATCCGAGATCGGCGTAAAGCGGATCAGCGTTGGCAGCGCGCTCTCCCGCGCCGCGCTTGGCGCTTTTCTTCGCGCCGCGCGGGAAATGCGAGAGCGCGGCACGTTCACTTTCGCCGATGAAGCTGTGAGCTATCGGGAAATCAGTGGCATGTTCGAGGCGTGACCCACGGACCCTTCGCCGAGACCAAGGAGCTTATCGCCGGCTACACGATGATTCAGCTAAAGTCGAAGGAAGAACGGCAGTGGCACAGGAACGAGCTATGATTAAAACCAGCTATACACTTAAACCCATTGGGGTAATTCGCTCCGAGCTCACCAGTCTCGAGGCCGCACCGCTCCAGGGGGATGAAGGTGCTCCCGAAGTCTGGCTGGAGCTGGCCCCTGCGGTAGCGCGGGGACTAGCCGGCATCACAGTTGGCAACGAGCTTATGGTTCTGACCTGGCTTCACCGTGCGCAGCGCGACGTGCTTCAGGTGCACCCACGCGGCAGGCTGGAGGCGCCGATGACGGGCGTGTTTGCGACGCGATCCCAGGATCGTCCCAACCCAATAGGTCTTCATCGGGTTTCGGTCCTGGAGGTCGCCGGGCAGAGATTGCGGGTCGCGCCAATGGAGGTCATCGATGGGACCCCCGTCATCGATATTAAGCCGGTGCTCACGCGTTTAGATGAGCGCTGAGGCGCAAGCAGGAAGTCTTATGGGAAAAGTTGCTTTAGACATTGCCATCTATAACCAGATACCTAACCTATTTTGGTCTATCTTGAATTTTACACCCATAGGCTGTTTTTGGTATATGGCAATTGATTTGAAGTGGCTTTATATTCTCTTGGCCATAAGCTTGGCGTCCGGTTTTCTTCCCAATTCTTTTTTTGACAGGATTCAATTAAGCCAAACCAGCTCGCTGTATAAAAAAATAGGAATTCGAATGGTCAAAAAATATACCCAGGATGGCGATTTTATCAACCGGCTGATCCGGAGAAAATATCCGCAGTACAAGATCTTTGACAAGACCCAACCGCTTCGGAAACATTTAAACAAAGCATACGCCATAGAGAAAATCCACTTCTGCATGTTTTTGTTTTTCCTGTTGACGAGCATTTATGCTTTAACCCAAGGCCATGGTTGGTGGGCGGCAATTATAAGCATCAACAATTTGCTTTTTAACTTATATCCGAATTTCTTGCAACAATATAACCGGCTACGGCTTCAACATCTAATGAAAAAGCAGACGAAGACAAGCGCGGCGGCGTGAAGGATGCGGGCGGCACGACGTGGTGGATAGCGACGAAGGTGGAATAGACGGCACATTTGCCGAAGTTGCCGTACAAAAAAAGCGCAGAGACGCAAAGAACACGCAAAATCATCCATGGACTATGCCATAACGGCCCTAACTTGTTGCAGGCTTTCTTTGCGAAATCTTTGCGCCTTCGCGTGTTGGGGCGAAAGCCTTTGCTTTTTTGCGGAAATCATGAGATCATTGGATATCGCGCCAGCCAGATTATTAAATCAATTGCTCGGCGAAGAGAAATGCAAAACGCCCGACGAAACAGTGGCCTGGCTGGGCGCGGTACAGTCACAGGACTTCGCAGCTGCCAAGTGGACACTCAGATACTTTGCCAGTCACGGGCCGGCGCAATTGAAGGATTTTGTATGGTGGTCAGGACTAACTTCACGGGAGGGGCAGCGCGGCCTTGATTTGGCCGCGCCGCAATTGGCTTATGCAATTATTGACGGCAACACCTACTGGTTCTCTCCCAATACCAAAACCATCAAGGCCAAAGTGCCGGCAGCCCTGCTTTTGTCCATTTACGACGAATACGCTATCGCGTATAAAGACCGAAGCGCTCTCGGCGGAGAACTGCCCTGCGTGTTGGATTAAGTTTTCTTATCATTTCATTGAATGAGGATGAGATGGATTAAGCGGATTGTCGCAGACAAAAAAATCAGCTAAAATCCGCATGATCGGCGTAATTTCTGTTCAGAAAGCTTCTTGTTTTGCCGCGGAGAGGTTGCGTTTCGCCCTGTAAGCGCGCGACTAAATCATGCGCGCTCAATTGGCGTCAACGCGAGTTCATCACCATCAACCGGAGCATGACCATGAAGGAAACCACATTGGGTGCAGCGTTTTTGCAAGAACTGGAAGCCGAAGCGGCTTCCACGCGCAAATGCTTGGAAAAAATTCCCGAAACTTTGTTTGGCTGGAAGCCGCATGAGAAATCCATGGCGATGGGTTATCTTGCGTTGCTGGTCGCGGAAATTCCAAAATGGATAACGCACATGATAGAGCAGGGCGACATCGATTTTGCAAGCTTTAAACATTTTCAACCCAAAACCACCGCCGAATTGGTAAAACATTTTGATGAAAACCTTAAAGGAGCAAAACACGCTCTACAAAATGTTTCAAATGAGGCGCTTGCCAAAATGTTCTCCCTCAAAAACCAGGGACAGGTCCTGTTCAGCTCGCCAATAAGGGAAAATGTTGGAGCATCCATAAACCACCTGGTGCATCATCGCGGGCAATTAACCGTCTACATGCGCCTGAACGACATACCTGTGCCCTCAATTTATGGCCCTTCCGCGGATGATAAAGGATTTTGAAGGCTCTCTAAGATCGGCACCAAAGTTGGGGTTGTTTCTGCGGATACATGTCCTAGCCAAACGAAGCGGCACCAGCTTGACATTGACCGGGAAAGAGGGAGCGAAGCGAGTCATCGCGCCATAACTAGGTGTCAAATATTCAGATTAGCGATTCCCTTTCTCGGCGAAAGGCCCCGGCGGCAACTGCATTCCTAAGGAGAGATTTATGCCCGTCCAAAACAAACCATTCGCAAAGGCAGAAATGCTGATTCGCAAACCAGTCGCAGAAGTTTTTGAAGCTTTTGTGAATCCTGCCATCACCTCCAAGTTTTGGTTCACCAAAGGCAGCGGAAGGCTGGAAACGGGTAAACAAATCCAGTGGAATTGGGACATGTACGGTCATTCTATGCAAGTTAGTGTGAAGGCGATTGAAGAAAATAAGCGGATACTCATAGAATGGCCGGCTTATGACACGCGTGCGACGGTGGAGTGGGCTTTTACGCCTCGCGCCGATAACACAACTTTCGTCAGTATCACGAACACCGGTTTTAGCGGAGACCGGGACGAGATCATTAAACAAGTGGTCGAATCAACCGAAGGATTTACGCTGGTGCTCGCCGGGCTAAAGGCTCTGCTCGAGCACAACATTATCTTGAATCTCGTACTGGATCGTTTTCCCGACGCTCTCGTAAAGCCGTATGGTGTAAACGGTCAATCCAGCCAATAGGAGAACCTCATGAATTTCTTTGGCAAGCGTCTCTCTGAATATGTTGCATTTGCCAAGCCGTTTCTAAGACCTGGCTTCATGTGGGAGCGCATCTTTTCATAGGAACGACCATCGGGTCTCTTGTGCCTTGGCTCGTTGGGTTCCTGATCATGTTTGCAACCAAGAAGCTGGCGACCAGAGGCAAGGTCACAAAAGCTGCGGCGCGCGCGTGACAGCGCCAAAAACTCAGAAAAAAAATTTATGCGCAAAACTGACTTGCCAATCATCTCATTCAAATCCCCCAAAGATTGGGCGAGCTGGCTGGCCAAAAACCATGCGAAATCAAATGGCATTTGGCTGCGGCTGTTCAAAAAGGATTCGGGGGTTGCCACAGTGACCTATGCCGAAGCTTTGGATGAAGCATTGTGCTACGGCTGGATAGACGGCCAACTCGAGAAGTACGATGAAAAATCGTGGCTGCGCAAATTTACAGCGCGCCGGCCTAAAAGCGTCTGGTCAAAGAGAAACATAGAACACGTCAACCGCCTTGCTGAGGCCGGCAAAATGAAACCGGCCGGCGTCAAAGAAGTAGAAGCGGCAAAGGCGGACGGCCGATGGGAAAGAGCGTATGATGCCCCGAGCACCATGCAGGTTCCTGATGACTTCCTCAAAGAACTTTCTAAAAGCAAGAAAGTGAGAGCATTTTTTGAGACACTCAACAAAGCAAACCTCTATTCCATCGCGTGGCGGCTTCAAACCGCAAAAAGGCCTGAAACGAGAGCCAAGCGTATGAAGGCAATTCTTGAGAGGTTAAAAAGAGGCGAGAAGTTCCATGATTAGATATGTCGCTTTTCTGCGTGGAATCAACGTGGGCGGGCACAAAACCGTCAAAATGGAGGAGTTGAAAAGAGCATTTGAGTCTCTGGGATTTGAGCAGGTCGAAACGCTGCTGGCGAGCGGCAATGTGCTTTTTGACTCTCCTGCCGCGAGCGAAAGCGCGCTTGTCAAAAAGATCGAGAAAACATTGGCAACGGCCTTTGGATTCGAAATCGGGGTGTGCGTTCGGAGGATTGAAGAACTGCAGCGCCTGGCCGAGACCAGTCCGTTCGCGGGAGTAAAAGTTACTCCGCAAACACGGCTGTATGTAACTTTTCTTGCGGAAAAACCCAAGAGTGGCCTAAAAATCCCGTACGAATCCCCCGACAAAAATTTCAAAATCATACGCGCGACCGAAAGCGAACTGTGCAGCGTCTTGACGCTCTCGCCCAACAGCCGCACGGTTGATCTCATGAGCATTCTCGAGAAAAAATTTGGCGGGAGGGTTACGACCCGAAATTGGAACACCATAAACAAGGTTTTGAAAGCGAGCAAGCCAAATTAGATTTTGAACGAAAATGACATTTTAATGGGAAATACCACAAATGAGCGAGACGCTCTGGGAGAGTGTCTCAAGAAACTTGTGAAAGGAGAAAGAGATGAGTGGAGTCAGAGTTTTAGTCGGAACGAAGAAAGGCGCGTTCGTGCTAACCGCGGATGGCAAACGCGAGAAGTGGGAGGTCAGTGGTCCCCACTTCGCGGGCTGGGAGATTTATCACCTGAAAGGCTCGCCGGTTGATCCGAATCGAATCTATGCGTCGCAGACCAGTGGCTGGTTCGGGCAAGTGATCCAGCGCTCCAACGACGGCGGCAAGACTTGGGAGCAGCCCGGGACCAAGCCCGGCGAGCCGACCACGACTCCAGATGGAATGCCCATGGGTGAAAGCAACAAGTTCGTCTATGACAGTTCCGGCGCAGGCGGCAAACCTCTCACCACGCACCAGTGGTACGATGGCACGCAGCATCCGTGGGAGTTCAAGCGCGTTTGGCACATGGAGCCGTCGCTGACCGATCCCAACACCGTTTACGCCGGGGTCGAGGACGCGGCCCTGTTCCGCTCCGACGACGGCGGCACGAGTTGGCATGAGCTGGCGAGCCTGCGCACGTGCCACGGTTCGCAGTGGATGCCAGGCGCCGGCGGCATGGGGCTCCACTCGATCAT
>JBIOXB010000080.1:0-9721 GCA_044869275.1 bacterium | reverse complement strand
CGGATTGGAGCCGGCGCCGGCGGCTTTTCAAAAAATTCGTCCCCCTTGGCATGCTGGCCACGCGCGAGACCACGGCACCGGCGCTCGCATTGGTGCCGGCATAATGCAAAGTATCAGAATAGCTTCTTAATTTTTTGTCATTCTGGAAGAATCAGACTGTGTGAAAACCCCCAAACGCGTCACCCTGAGCGTAGTCGAAGGGTGCTAAGCTCAATAATCAGGCTTCGACTTCGCTCAGCCTTACTTCGAATCAGATGTTTTCACACAGTCTGAATCTTTTTCAGATGCAAGCACAATACTCGGATCGACATGGACAAAATCAAAAGCGTCGCGCTCGTCGCGCACGACAATCGCAAGAAAGACCTGATCGAATGGGCGGAGTGGAATTTCGAAGTGCTGCTGGCGCACAACTTGATTTGCACCGGCACCACCGGCAAGCTGGTGGAAAAAGCGATCAACAGAAAACTGGCGGCGACACGCCAGGAGAAATCCGCCCTCAAGAGCATCATCCGGCTGAAATCCGGCCCGCTCGGCGGCGATCAGCAATTGGGCGCGCTGATCACCGAAGGCAAAATCGATTTTATCATATTCTTTTGGGACCCGATGAGTCCGCATCCGCACGACGTCGATGTCAAAGCTTTGTTGCGCATTGCCGTGGTCTACAACATCCCCATCGCCTGCAACCGTTCCACCGCGGATTTCATGATTTCCTCGCCGTTGTTAAATGAGAAATACGCTCCGATCGTGAAGGATTACCACAAGTATCTTGAACGGGAGGTGGAAGAATCATAAAACCTTAAACCCTGAAATGTCATCCCGTAGGGATCTTGGTTGACTCGGGCACTGTACCGACTTTAGTCCAGAGTGCCGAATCTGCCAAAAGTCCTACGCCATGTTGGAAAAGCTAATCGCATACTTACCTAAAGACCCTTCCGCTACTCTTTCCCCAGAATAATTTATTGTTTCTTCGCAAGTTTTTTCTAAATTCCCAGGCAATGTCAATGTTTCTGATGCACCCAGCTCAGATTAGATATGTTGAGCACTTCCTGGCAGTTGTGAATGAGCTGCAAACGGCAAGCTGACTGTAAATGGCGGTAAATCAAAGTTGGGCTTGTAAGAGAAAATGAAGTTAAAGGCCTGCAAAACGGAACTCAAAAGGATTCAGCCTCTTCGCAGTTTATTTCTCCAAGAGACCAATTTTCAGATCAGGTATCATGCTTGCCATGAACGCGGCTGGACAGACTCTTATCTCCTGACTATGGATGATATGGAAATCGGTTATGGTGCGATAAAAGGACAAGAAATCGCGGACCGGGACACGGTTTTTGAATTTTACACAATTCCTCCGTTTAGAAAAATCTCGCACCTTGTTTTTCGGGAACTGCTTGCCACCGCACGAGCAAGTTACATCGAATGCCAAAGCAATGACGTGCTGATGTCGGCAATGCTGTTTGAATTTTCACAAAACATAAATGCCGAAGTGGTATTGTTCGAGGACTATGCGGTCACTCAACATGGTATTGCTGGCGTTGTTTTTCGTCCCAGAGAGGAAAACGACATCATATTTGAGCACAAAGTCGAGCCGGTCGGCGAATACGTTTTAGAGCTGGAAGGAGAGGTTGTCGCAACCGGGGGATTCATGCTGCACTACAATATGCCGTTTGCGGATTTGTATATGGAAGTCATAGAGAGCCAGCGGGAAAGGGGATTGGGTAGTTTTATCATACAAGAGTTGAAAAAGGAATGCTACCTGGCAGGCCGAGTGCCGGCAGCTCGCTGTAGTATCCAGAATAAGGCTTCACGATCTACCTTAATAAAGGCGGGCTTGAAAGTAGCCGGATTCATGCTCAAGGGCGAGGTCAAGGCATTAAGAGATGAGATCCAAGATGAACAGCCTGAATGAGAACATGGTCCTCACAAAAAGCTTTGCGGGAGTGAGCGAAGATTATGGCTATTCGTGTGGTTCGGCTTGGCACGCCGCGTGATCCGGGAGAAGGCTTGCGCCTCGGGACCGTGCGCCGGCCTCCGCGGGGTGTGCGCAAACAAGATTACGCCGCGCGCGATTTCTTCGATGTGTGGCTGCCGGAGCTGGCCCCGAGCCAGCCCCTGGTGTCATGGGCGCTGGCTGAGCCGTTCACACCGCGGCGCTGGGCCGTCTTCGAGCGCCGCTTTCGCAAAGAGATGCGGCAGCCAGAAGCGCAGCGCCTGATCGCCTTGCTCGCTGCGCTGTCCTTGCAGACGAATTTTTCAGTGGGCTGCTACTGCGAAGACGAGGGCCGATGCCATCGGATAGTTTTGAAGAAAATCCTGATTGAGCAAGGGGCGAAGCTGGTCTGATCGCAGCCGCGCAAGGTCGTTGCGCGAGCGCGCCTGATTCTAAGCAAACAGCCCAAAGACCTCAGCCTGATATGAGCGAGAAACAGCTGCGATGAGTCTGGAAAATTTGCCTCGTGCAACCCGAGACCATGGAAAAACTCTCGCGCGGTGAACCCACTTTCTTCGTCCGCAAGAAAGGCTTTGCCATCGAAAGGCAGGTGAGGAGAAGATGAAGATGTTGCCCTGCTTACTTGTTCTGTTGTGGGCTGACTTGGAAGGGCAAGCGCATCCTGGTATCGGCATCGTGCAAGACAGCCGAGGAAATGTCTTTTTCACCGATCTAAAGCAAGTCTGGAAGATCACGCCAGACGGCAACAAGTCTGTTGCGGTACCGAACGTGCACACACACGAGCTTTGCCTTGACGCGGAAGACAATCTTTATGGCGAGCATCTGTGGGGTGAAGGCGGCGAATGGCGCCATCGTGTCTGGTGTCTGAAACGTGATGGGACATTGCGCGAGGTCATGCCAACGCGCGATGGCTTTCTGCGGGACTACAGTTTCGTGCGCGATCGCGCCGGCAATATGTATTGGGCGGATCGTGGCGAGCAGACGGTGATCAAGAAGCGCTCGCCCGACGGAAAAATTACCACATATGCGACCGCTGATTTTCGTGCGGTGCAATGGATGACCACGACATCAAATGGCACGCTTTTCTTGATGGATCGCGGAGACCTACGCCGGGTCGCGCCCGAAGGCAAAGTCACCACCGTTGCGGCTAAGCTGAGTGCGCGCCGGCCACCGCCGGACCAAGTATCGGAAAGGAATTACCACATGGGACTGTGGACCGACGGCGAGGGAAACGTTTACGTCGCAGTCGCCATGGAGCGGCTAGTACTCCGGGTGCTGCCCGACGGCCAAATGAAGGTTGTCGCGCGTTCGGGCGGTTCTTGGTCGCCCTCGAGCGGCATGTTCGATCGCGAGGGCAATCTATGGCTGCTGGAATATGACCCCAGCAACGCCGTGCGCGCCCGTCGCATCGACCGCAAGGGGTTGGGATAAAAACCGAAGAGCTGAATGCGAAAGGCAACAGTCGGTGTATTTGCTTCATGGCAAATAAGCCCAGCGCAGGCAGAACCACAATCAAAATGGTTACACACGGATCAAAAAACCACACGGAAATTTTAACCTATCCGCGTGGTTTTTTAATCCGCGTGGAGTTAATCTCTGCTCAATTGCAGAGATTTCACTTATGACTGACTACGCCAGAAACTTTGCCCCAAAAGCTTGGTTTTACAAGTTTGTATTGCAGAGAACGGCTGCCACGCCTATTGAAATTGTCTCGCGCTTTTGTTGTATTTCATCTTACAAGTTGAGCCTAACGCCAAAACACAGAGGAGTTTGGATCATGCGTTGGCAGGAACGTATCATCATTGACCCCGCCATTCTTGTCGGAAAACCGGTGATTAAAGGCACTCGCCTTGCCGTTGAATTTGTTATTGATCTGCTCGGACAAGGATGGAGCGAAGCCGAGATTTTGCGCAACTATCCCGGCTTGGCACCTGAGGATATTCAAGCTTGTTTGCAGTATGCCAGTGAAATCTTGCGTGCAGAAAAGGTATAGCTGCAAGAACTCGCTAATGATGCCACCCCACCATATCTCTCCTCAGAATAATTTATTGTTTTTTCGAAAGTTTTTTCTAAATTCTCGGCCTATGTCGCCTCTCAGGGGCGCCCAAACCGAGGCGTGAAATCTCGCCATTGTGAGCAAATGAAGAACATCAAAATTTTCTTAGCTTCTTCCGCGGAGCTGAAAAGCGACCGCGAGCAGTTTGAAATATTCATCAACCGCAAAAACAAGCAATGGGTGAACCGCGGCGTTTTTCTCGAGCTGGTCATTTGGGAAGATTTTCTCGATGCCATGTCACACACGCGCTTGCAGGACGAGTACAACAAAGCGATCCACGAATGTGACCTGTTTGTCATGCTGTTCTGCACCAAAGTGGGAAAATATACCGCCGAAGAATTTGAGACGGCTTTCGGGCAGTTTAAAGCGACGAACAAGCCGCGCATTTTCACTTATTTTAAAAGTATCGATATCAACCTCGGCAGTTTGAACAAAGATGACTCAAACAGCCTTTGGGCATTTCAAGAAAAACTCAAGCAACTTGGGCATTTTCAAACCGAGTATAAAAATATCGAAAGGCTGCGCGAGCATTTTGACCATCAGTTGGATAAACTCGCGGAGGAAGGCTTCATCAGTTTCGAACCGCCGAGCAAGCTCATCTCTTTTACTGGCGAGCGCAAACTTCCCCACATGCTCACCAAACCGCCGTTCATACCCGAAGCCTTTGTAGGGCGCAGCGCAGAGGCTCAGGCGATCAAACAAAAGCTCTTCACCGGCCACCATCTGTTGCTGTTGGTCAATGGCGAAGGCGGTATTGGTAAAACCTCGCTGGCCTCGCACTATTATCACACCTACCAGAACGAATACGCCCACGTAGCCTGGCTCTTGAGCGAAAAGAGTATTGCCGATGCGCTACTGGTGCTGGCTGGCCCGCTGGAGCTGCAATTTGAAGATACGATGCTTGCGTCCGCACGGCTTGACGTTGTGCTCGCCGCCATGGCGGAGCTGCGCGATCCATGTCTGCTCGTGATTGACAATGCTAATGAGTTGGACGATCTAGAAACGAATTACCTCAACCTGCGGCGGTGCCCAAATTTTCACGTATTGCTCACCACCCGCATCACCGAATTCAGCCAGGCCGAAAGTTACAGAATAGAAGGTCTGCCCGAAACCGAGGCGCTAAATTTTTTCCGCACGCATTACCCTGAGCACCAAGCACAGGAAGACGGCCTCTTCAAACAGATACGCGCAGCCGTGGGCGGAAACACGCTCGTGATTGAACTGCTGGCGAAAAACCTGCACCTGCTCAACCGCTTGAAAACCAATTACTCGTTAGCCAGCCTGCTCGCTGACTTGCAGCACCAAGGCGTGCTCGCTCTCGCGCAGAGCCATGCGGTCAGCACCGGTTATCAAGCCACGGGCGGCTTGCGCAAAGAAAAACCCGAAGATATTATTGCCGCCATGTACGACCTGCGCCAGCTTCAAGCTGCTGAAACCACCTTGCTTTCGGTTTTTGCAGTTTTGCCCGCCGAGAGTATTACCTTTACCATGGTGGAAACGTTGCTTGCTGCTGTCGAAAACCTGGAACAAAACCTGCTCAGCCTGGCTCAAAAAGGCTGGATAGAATACAATAAAAACATCGCTTCTTTTAAATGCAGCCCGGTGGTGAAGGAAATCACCAAAAAGAAGAACCTCCAGCTCTTTGAAAACTGTGCGCCGATCATTGATACATTGACTGAGAAGCTTGACTATGAAGTTGGTACAGGACATTTTCTAAATGCCACCTACGCCGAAGCCGCTGCCTTCGCCCGTTATGCTGAAAGTGTTGTGCTGGCTTTTTCGGAAGCAAAAAACGAGATCGCCATCCTCTGTGATAGAATCGGCAGTTACCACAGCACGACCGGCAATTTGGACAAGGCCATGGGGTTTTTTGAAGAATGCACGCGTTTAGAAAAAGAACTCTATGACGCCTACCCCAACAATGTGTCCTTTAAAAACGGTTTGGCGATTTCCTACGAAAAACTGGGCTCTATTCACGAAAAAAAAGAGAACCACGCCAAAGCAACCGAGTATTATGAGTTATCGGCAGCGCTCCTGTCGCAATTAGTCAAGAATTTCCCTCAATACGTGGAATTCAAGAAGAATTTTGACTGGGTTCAAGACAAATTAGCTGGGAAATAAGCTCGCTTCTCACTTGATGAGGTTTCAGAATCC
This sequence comes from bacterium, assembly GCA_044869275.1. Classification (GTDB taxonomy): domain Bacteria; phylum Zhuqueibacterota; class Zhuqueibacteria; order Zhuqueibacterales; family Zhuqueibacteraceae; genus JBIOXB01. The sequence continues at coordinate 3,566 of JBIOXB010000080.1, read as the reverse complement.
AATCTGAAAAGTCAAGCATAACCAGCAAACTCGAGCTACCTGTGCATAAATCTTAACCAAAGGAGATCGATATGGCTATTGTGGTCAAATTCAAAGTGTCCAATATGACGGCGCAAAAGTACGACACGGTGCTTAAACGCTTGGCAGCAGCGGGCGCAGGCGTTCCACCCGGCCGCTTGCATCACGTGAGCTACGGCTCTCACGACAACCTGCAAGTGATCGACGTGTTTGATTCACCGCAGTCGCTCGAAAGCTTCGGCAAAACGTTAGCGCCGATCTTGCAGGAATTGGGAATCAAAGCGGAACCCAATATCGAGGAAGCCTATAAGATCATCAAAGGCTGAATCGACATTTTTGTAGGAAATCGAACAAGCGCTAGTCAACAGAACCAGCCTCCGTATCTTGCCGATGCGATCTATTCGGAGGCATTTTTCTTCAAACCCCCGTCTCGGGCGGTAAATTTGAGCGAAGGACTCAATTTGGCAATGTTAACTTAACCGCAAAGTTCGCAAAGAAGGCGCAAAGTACGCCAAGGGCCACAAGAATTGCAGTCTAAACCTTGCGACCTTCGCGTGACCTTGGCGTCCTTTGCGGTTAAAGCATTTCAACTTAACATTGTCAAGTCAATATCGTCTCGTACATATTCAGGATGATCCCATGCACGCCGCTTACGATTACGATTTAGTCGTCATTGGCTCCGGTCCGGCTGGCGAGAAAGGCGCGGCGCAGGCCGCCTACTTTGGCAAGAAAGTGGCGCTGGTAGAATGCAGCCCTTATCTCGGCGGGGCCGGCATCAACACCGGCACCGTGCCCTCCAAAACTTTGCGCGAGACCGCGCTCTATTTTTCGGGCCTGCGCCAACGCGGCTTGTATGGCATCGATTACTCGCTCAAAGAGAATCTCAACGTCAGTGATTTCATGTACCGCAAGGGCATTGTCGTTGAAAATCAGTGGGGCCTCATTCAGCGCAACCTCGAAAGACACAACGTCGAACTCGTCAAAGGTGTCGCCTCATTGCAGGACGCCAATACCGTGCGCGTGCTCGGGCACGACGCCACTGTAATCGAGTTGACTGCCAGCGTCATTCTACTGGCGACTGGCTCTTCTCCATATCACCCGCCCGAAGTTCCTTTCGATCATCAGGTGATCTACGATTCCGATTCCATTTTGCAGATGAGGCGTATTCCTCAGAGCATGATCATCGTGGGCGGCGGCGTAATCGGCTCGGAGTATGCCTCGATCTTCACTGCGCTGGGCGTGCAAGTCACTTTGGTGGATTCGCGCAACCGGCTGTTGCCTTTTGTCGATCAAGAAATCGCGGAACGCTTGCAGCGGCAATTGGAAGGCTTGGGCTTGCGGTTCATTTTCAATGATCGCATGGTGAGTATTGCTGTTGACCATAACCGCGTCGAGCTCAAACTCAAAGGCGGGGAAGTGCTGGCGGGTGAGATTGCCCTGTTCGCGGCGGGCCGTCAAAGCAACGTGCGTGAGCTCGGGCTGGAAAAGCTCGGGGTGCAAATGGGAGACCGCGGTTTGATTCTGGTCAATGATAAATATCAAACCAGTGTGCCCAATATTTACGCCGCCGGCGACGTCATCGGCTTTCCCGCACTGGCCTCCACTTCCATGGAACAGGCGCGCGTGGCCATGGTGCATGCCTTCAACTTGCGCTACAAAGAGCAAGTATCACCAATACTGCCGCTGGCGGTTTATACGATTCCGGAGATTTCCATGGTGGGGTTATCGGAAGATGATTGCCAAAAGAAGAATATACCGTATCTCGTGGGGCGCGCGTATTACGAGAACAATGCCCGCGGCCAGATCATCGGCGACTTGAGCGGGTTGCTGAAGCTGGTGTTTTCGCCCGATGATAAGAAACTGCTCGGGGTTCATCTCATTGGCGAGATGGCTTCCGAGCTGGTGCATCTTGGCGCGCAAGTTATTTCCGCAGACGGCACGATTGACGCGTTTATTCATGCGGTATACAATTATCCCAGTTTGTCCGATGCGTACAAGTACGCGGCTTATGATGGATTGGGAAGTCTCAATAAAGACCGGGCAAAGCGCTTGGCGCAGAGCGCTTAGAGCTTAGAGCAGGGCGCATAGCGCATAGCGCGTGGCAGGTATTCCATTACCGTTCGTAAGAATCAGGCTGTGCGAAAGCGCTTGGTTTCAACGCAGGCTGAGCTTGTCGAAGCCTGGTTTTTGAACTTAGCGCCCTATTTCAGGGCCGCAAAAACCCAGCGGAACAAAATGATAGGGCAGATATGACTGGAAGGGTAAGGTAGAATCAATTCCGAGCAAAGGTTGCTCCGCATTTCGGGCATTTGCCCGAATGGCAGCGATGGCAAATGCTGCGCTGGCAGCCTTCGCACCGCGAGCATCCGCGGCAGAGCAGGTGCAGCTTTTCCTCGCATAATTGCATCGCATAAAGCTCTGCGCCACAATGCTCGCAGGGCGTCCCTTCGAATTCCCGGAGCAGTGGATTCCACACCAACAAAACTTCGCGCGATAATTTGCGGCAGCGCAACTCCGCGGTCACGACCATGGCCGGCAGATTGATGCGCAGCAAGCTCACCGGCTCCACCTCGATTTTGATGGCGTACTTGGCGCGCACGTCCGCGATTTTGCGGCCCCGCTCGAGCTCGGTCGCACGAATGCGCGCTTCCTGGTCTTCGCGTTCCTTTCCCTCGAGCTGCCGCTTCGCAATTTTGCGGTGAATCTCTTCGATCAGGCTTTGATAGTACTCATTCAATCTTGCCACGTCGCGCTGCCAGCGGCGCTGCAAGCTGCGCTGAAAATCCGCCAGCTCACTGCGAATGGCCTGGTGCGCCTGCCGGCAGGCAGTCGCATAGACTTGTGGGAAGGGCTGCGCCTCCAATCCCAGATAACCTTCGCCCTCACTGTAAGCGGCCATTTGCAGCGGTGAAGTGAGGCCGGGCACTGCGCTCAAAGTGTGCTCATTGATCACCGCGTGCGCGACACCTTCTTTCTTTTCATCCGACACTGCGGTGAATTTGAAATTCACGCAGGCATAATTCAACCGCATCTCCACCGCCCCAACCGCTTTCAGCAAGCCATTGAGAACCGTGAACCGGCCTTCCGCTGCCGCCGCCGTGCCTTGCTTAAGATGCTGATCCGCTACTTTGATCGCTGCGAAGAGGCCTTTGCTTTGCATTAGGCCGTACAACCGGTCGACGAGCTCGGATTGATACGTGACCAGCTCGCCCTGGCCGCTACCTGTTTGCGGATCAAAATTAAGCACGCTGTGCTCCGGGAGCTGCAATGCGCGTGCACTCTCGACCGGCAGCAAAGCCTCCAGGCTTTGGTGATTTCTCTCCACCGCCGCACCGGAAAGCTCAAGAATATTCGCAATCGTGTCGATGAGTTGGGGCATGGGATGATCGTGAGACGTGATGAGTAATGCGTGATGCGTAATTGTGTGCTACACCTCAAATTCCTCCGCAAACAGCGTCTCATCCAATTCTTTGGTCTTCTGATAAGCGGCGCGTGCTTGCAGGAGCTGATCGGCAAAGTCTTCAATCTTCTGGTCGAGCTCCTGCTTC
>JBIOXB010000079.1:0-35310 GCA_044869275.1 bacterium | reverse complement strand
CGATTTTCCAATCCGGTATATCGTCGTTAATGATCGAACCCGCGCCAACGATGCATTCTTTGCCGACTTGGGTGCCGTCAAACACGACCGCGTGCGCACCCAGCCAGGCATTCTCCCCGATGCGGATGCCCTCGCTCACACGCTCCTGAAAAAGAATCGGAATATCGGTGCGGCGAAAAGTGTGTGTGCCGCCCACGAGGTAAACATATGCCGCCATCAAAACATTTTTGCCCACCGTCACGGCGCTGGCGGAATAAATCTCACAATTAAAGCCGAGATTGGCATGGTCTTCCAAGCGAATGTCGCCGTTCTTGCAGCTCAATATCGTGTTGCGGCCGATAAACACGCCGTTGCCGATGAACAAACCTTTGTTATCATGCCCCTTTGCATCGAGCACGACGTTGTCGTCAATCACGACGTCGTCGCCCACATGAATCTTTTTCGGATGGCGCAGAACGACGTTCACGCCAAAAGTCACATTACGGCCGGCGCTGCCGAGCAACATGGGATAAAGCTTGCTGCGCAAAACCAGGCCCAGGGCCCCTGGCAGCCAGCTGACCAACGTGATGATGAATTCATACTTGATCAAAAACCAAGTGCTAGCCTCGCCGAGAATGAGCTCGCGGTATTTTTGCAGCTTGGATTTTTTGGCGTCGAACAGTTTCTCTTGGATTTCAACGCTGTCCCGGCGCGGGGAAGAGTCGGTGGAATCAGCCACTTTGTGAATTCTCGCAAAAGAGGTCATCGGAGCACCCGTTTCAATTTCTGGCCGGATCGCCGGGAGGTCATGCGGAAATCGGGATGGTGGCCTGGTGGCAGAATGCCCGTTTCTGCCACGACCATTTCAGAATGACACGATCCTGGTTTAATGCAACATGCCTTGCGCGCGATACCAATCGGCCGTGCGCTTCAAACCGCTATCCAAATCGACTTGGGGTTGATAGCCCAAAAGTTTCCGCGCTTTGCTGATATCGAACGCGCGATCTTTGATAAAGAATTCCACACGGCGCCGGTAAAGCGGCGGTTCAATGCCGAGGGGCCGGCACATCATTTCACACAACAGTCCGGCGAACCACACCGGCCAAACCGGAAATCTTTTCTTGGGCACGGGAACCTCAAGCGCCCGCGCAATGCGCACCACCAATTCCGACATCGTCGTATATTCATTGCCGCCGATGGTGAAGACCTGTCCGACCGCTTCATGCTTCTCTCCGGCCAGTGCGATGCCGGCGACCAGATCCTCTACGAAAGTCAGATGGTACAACACCCGGCCACTGCCCAACATGCGAAATTTGCCGTTGTGGATGAAGCGAAATAATTTGAGAAAGCGAGTATCGCCGGGGCCATATATGCCAACCGGACGAACGACCGCACCGGCAAGGCCTTGCTCCTCAAAAAACTTGCGCGCCAGCAACTCTCCAGCCAATTTTGATTCTTGATAAACATCGCCCGGCGAGGCCGGAGCGTCCTCGCTTGCCGGGGGATTTTTGATTTCGCCCTGCACGCCAACGGTGCTGCAATGCACGAAGCGTTTCACCCCCGCGCGCTGCGCCGCTTCGAGCACCCGGCGCGTGCCTTCCACATTTACCTGCCAAAAATACTTGCGCGGCACACCTTCGATGCGATAGGTCGCGGCGACGTGATACACGAGGTCGATCTGCTTCATCGCGGCATCGAGATCACGGCCGCTCTGCTCGTCGGCGATATCGGCGCGGGCAAACTCAATATCATTACCGTTCAACAAATCGAGCTTGCTGGAGGCGCGCACCAGCCCGCGCACGTGATAGCCCTTTTGGGCGAGGTGCTTGCAGAGATAGCTACCGGTGAAACCGTTGGCACCCGTAACCAAAACTTTTTTTGCCATCCCGCCGCTCACTTTTTGCAGAAGGCCATCAAGTGCCAGCCCAATGGGCGCACGAGAAAGCGAGGTAAAATCGTAAATGCCGGAACGAACATGCCATTGTACAACATGGCTTTCCAGCCTTTGTGCAACTGGCTGGGCACGGGAAAGCGCTCCGGCACGATACGCACCTGCGCAAACGGCGCGAGCATTTTCTTGAATTCGCTGATCGAATACTTGTTCAATACCGGCGCGTCTTCGTGCTCCAGGTCAACTTTCATGACGCGGGACAACGCGTTGAGCCACGAAAGCCGGTTGTAAACCATCGCGATCGCTTCGCCGCCGGGCTTGAGCACGCGATGCAGCTCGCGCGCCATTTTGTCGGCACTGGCGGTGTATTGCAAAACGCCGTGCGCGTAAACGACGTCGAAGCTATTGTCCTCGAACTCCAAGGCTTCACCGTTCATTTTCAAAAACTCGCCACGCACGCCGTTCAATTCAAAGTTCTTTTTGGCGAGCTCGATGGAGGTTTTGGCAAGATCGACGCCAATCACCTGCGCACCACCCTGGGCGAAACGCAGCAAGTCAATGCCGATGCCACAGCCGGCTTCGAGAATCGTCTTGCCGCGATAGCCGTTGAAGTCGACCACTTGCGGCAGGTAGCGCAGTTTATCGAAGCGATAGCAGTCGAGGTCTTTGAAAAAACCCGCCGTGCCCACGGGATGCTTGGCAATGGCGAGATCATGAATGTGCGCATTCCAATAATCGGCGATGGCTTTGATCAATTCACCATTGGAGGATTTTATGGGTGCAGTTTTGCGATGCCGAGTTTGTGTTGTGGTCATAGACTCCATTTGCACTGGCGAAGACGCCATGGCAGTTTCATGAGTAAGCATGAGCACCGAGGTTGCGCCGGAGCAGATTCAGGCTGTGTGAAAACGCTATTCCAAACGTCATCAAAAATGTTCCGCAGCTTTCATCAAAGGCCGGAAGGTGCGGTGCAGATTCAACGGATTCAAGCGGCGCACGGCCATGTTCATGGAAATGAAGCTTTCGAACAATTCCACGGGATGCTCGCGATGCGCGATGCGATGGCGCACTTCACGGGCGCGGCCGCCGAACCAAATTTCCTTGAATGTTTGCTCGCGAATATTGCCCATGGCGGCAATTTCGAGCGGATCGGGATAAATATTGCCGAACGGGTCGATCATGGCAAGGGCATAACCGGCGATGTTGTTGTGCTCCTTCAAGCTCGGCGGATTGTCGATATGCGCTGCAAATTGGCGGTAGTAATCGCGACTCATCGGCAAAATATCGCCGTACATTTTGACCACCTGATTGACGAGGTTTTGCAGAACGGCGCCGTCGCCGGGCGCGAAGGCCAGATCGTCTGCCACGCGGTACATGATTTCAGGCACGTGCAGAGCCGGTTGAAACGAAAGGCCGTCGAGCGTGCGGCTTTTCACGAAGCGTGCGAGATTCTCCAAATCATACATGTTCGCCTTGGTGACCGTGACGGCAATGAATATTTTCGGGCGGCTGTTGCTGCGCAGCGCTTTGAGATTTTCGATGGCCTGGATCGCCAAGGTGAAATAGCCGTTGATGCCGCGCAGCGTATCGTTCAATTCCGGCGTGCTGCCGTCGAGCGAAATGTAGACCGCATCCAAGCCCGCGTTGATCAATTCGTTGGCACGGCGCTCGTTGAGCAGCAATGCATTCGTGAACATGGAAGTGGACAGATCATTGGCACGCGCGCACGCGATCAATTCGAAAATGTCCCGGCGCAGCAAAGGCTCGCCGCCGGTGAAGCACAAGTGCATCACCCCGGCCTGCGCCAGTTGCTCGATCAATTGCCTGCCCTCGTCCGTCGACAGCGTGCGCGGATCGGGCTGCTCTTGCCAGCGATCGCAGGTGCGGCACTTGGCATTGCAAATGTACAACACCTCCCACATCGCCTTAACCGGCCCGATAATCGGCTCTTGCTCTCCCTTGGCGAAGCGTAAAAAGTTCTGAAGATGTTTCATCTGCTTGAACATCTCGGCTGCCCTTCAATTTTGCAAATATTGGTTGCGCCAAATGCCGAATACCATCAACGCCCACAGCCGGTGACTGTGATTCTCGACGCCCTGTACATGCTCGTCGATCAAGCGTTGCACGTGCTCCGCGTTGAAAAAGCCGTCCCGTTTGAGCGCGGCGGGCGACAGCACTTCCAGCATCATGCCACGCAATTCGTTTTTCAGCCAGCTTTTGATCGGAATGCTGAAGCCCTCTTTGCCGCGGCCAATGATGTTGGGCGGGAGCAACGGTTTCATCGCGTCTTTCAAGATCTTTTTCGTCTGCCTGCCTTGAATCTTGAGCGCGCTCGGAATCGTGGCGGCATATTCGACCACGCGATAATCCAAGAACGGTGCGCGCGCTTCGAGCGAGGTCGCCATGCTCATGCGATCGACCTTCACCATGATGTCATCGCACAAGTAAGTTTTAATATCGACGTACAACTGGCGATTGAGGTCATCTTTCGCATCCGCGCGCTGAAAAAAGCCGCGGATAAAATCGTGCGCGAGCGTCGAACGCGACAAGTGGCGCATCGCGTCGCCGTAAAGCTTGGTCTTTTCCTGCTCGGTCAAAAAAATCATCCAGCGCACGTGCTGCAAATCTTCCGGCAGCACCGCACCGTCCACGAAGCGCTTGAGACGGTTGATCGCGCCTTTTTTCTTCTCCCGCGGTGGAATTCTTCTGGTTACCGCCGGAATCAACCCGTGGCGCAAAGGCGCGGGCAGCCGGCGGTATTGGCGCGCGAATCCATCCGCGATATAGGTGTCATACCCACCGAACAATTCGTCGCCGCCGTCGCCGGAGAGCGCAACCGTCACGTGCTGCCGCGCCATTTGTGACACCAGAAAAGTCGGGAAAATGGAAAAGTCGCCCAGCGGCTCGTCGAGATGCGTGACCAGCTTCTCGGTCCATTCCAGCGCATTCGGGCGAATGATCATTTCGTGATGATCGGTTTTAAAGTGCCGCGCCATTTCGCGGGCATAATGCAGTTCATTGTAGCTGCCTTCTTCAAAACCAATGGAAAAGGTTTTGACGGGCTGATCCATGACGCGCGCCATCAGGGCGACCACGCAGCTCGAATCGATTCCGCCGGAAAGAAAGGCGCCCAGCGGCACCTCGCTCATCAGGCGGATTTTCACGGCGTCTTGCAGCAGCTCCAGCAAGCCGTGTTGCAAGTCTTCGGGTGTGCTGCCGTTTTCGTGAAAGTGCAAATCCCAATAGCGGCGCAATTCGGTTTTGCCGTCGCCGTGAATCGTGAGGGTATGCCCGGCCGGGAGTTTTTTGATGTCCGCAAAAATCGTGTGCGGCGCAGGAATGTATTCGTAGGTCAAATACAAATCCAAGGCCTCGGCCGAAACGCGGCGCGGAATGCTCTTCATTTGCAAAAGGCTCTTCAATTCCGACCCGAAGACCAGGCGCTCGCGGTCATGATAATAATACAGCGGTTTTTTGCCGAGACGGTCGCGCGCCATGAACAGGCATTGCTGCTTTTCATCCCAAAGCGCAAAGGCGAACATGCCGTTCAATTTGCCCGGACATTCGTGGCCATATTCCTCATAGGCATGCACGATGGCTTCGGTGTCAGCTTTGGTATAAAAACGATGCCCGCGCTTTTCCAGATCGGCTTTGAGCTCGGGGTAATTATAAATCTCGCCGTTGAACACGATCCAGATGCTGCCGTCTTCGTTGCGGATGGGCTGCCGGCCACCGGAGAGATCGATGATACTCAGTCGGCGCATGGCCATGCCGAAGCGGCCTTTCACATAGAAGCCGTCCTCGTCCGGCCCGCGGTGAAAGATCGCGTCGTTCATGCGCCGCAACTCGTGTTCATCGACGCTGCGCTCATGGTCGAAATTCATAACGCCACAAATGCCGCACATGCTTTGATCCTATTTTAGCACCAGGGTACAAAAGCCACAATCATGGCGCTGCCTCCATCTGGCCTGCGCCGTTGTCCTTCCGCGGGAATCTTGCTGAACCTCCAGCACCACCATTCCCGGCACCTCATCAGCTTACTCCAGATCGGCAGGGCGGGATGGGCTCAGGCCACCGGCGCCACAACCGCTTCCTGGGCTTGGTGCTTTCTTGTGTCTTTGCGTTGCTGGCTCTGGTTCGAACGAAGTGCTTCCAGATACTCGTAAGTTTCCCGGGTTTTGCGCAGATAAGCATCATAGCTGTATTCGCGCTCGGCCAGGGCTTGCGCGTTCCGTGCGAGGCGTTGGCGATAGCCATCATCCTCCAGCACCTGCAACAGTCCCTGCGCAAACGACGTGGAGGTGCAATCGGTCAGCGCCGCGACCTCCGAATGCAAAACTTGTGTATGGGTGAGGTGATTGGTGGCAACGATGGGGATACCCGAACGAAGGTACGAGTAGATTTTGAGAGGTGTATTGTTGCCCTCGAGGCGAGGGGAAACCAGCACATTTGCCAATTGCATGAAGTGCGGAATCTCCTCGGGCGGGCGTTGCCCGGTAAAGAGAAAATGCTCACCCACTCCCAGCCGCTGGGCCATTTCACGATACGTTTGCACCTGCTCGACATGCCCGCCGACCACCAGGAAACGCAGGTGAGGACGTTGCTGCACGATCTGGGCCGCCGCTTCGATCAACATGCCAATGCCTTGGTAGGGCTCGAGCGTGCCGGCATAAAGAACGACCGTTTCACCATTGAGGTTGTACTGCCGGCGCAGATCGAGCTTCACTCCGCGTTCGCCGAACACCGTGCTGTTGTCGGCGACGTTTTCAATCAGCTTGTTATATTTGGCCGGATAGCGCTGGTGTACATAACGGTAAAGCTCGGGACAAATCGTGATCACGGCCTGCGCGCTCGCGATCGTGGCTCCTTCCAATTTTTCAAACCACCGGATCACCGCCCGGGAGCGTGTAAATTTGAAATTCGACAACTGCTGCGGCAAGCTGGAATGCATGTCGTACAAATGCAGCGTGCCAAATTGCTTGCACAAACGAATGCCCATGAAGCCGGCTTCCTCGTGCGTGTGCAGCAAATCATAGCGCTGGCGCTTGAGCAATTCCACCGCCCGGCGATAGACTTGCACATCCAAGAAAATCTTAGCTCGCGACGGGCCAATGGCGATTTTTTTCACGAACGGCACGGGGGCGGCACGGTGAATCTGCACGCCCTCGATTTGAACCTCCTGACCCAGATGATACGTCACCAGATCAATCTGATAACCAAGCAGCGCCAACGCGCGCAAGCGATGGAGCACGCTGAAGGGCGTGCCACGCGGCTGAAAAAACGGCTGTGGCGCGATCATCAACACTTTCATACGAGCATCTTTTTGCATAACTGTCAAATTGCTCTTTCAAATTGGTTATCGTCCCCTCCGCCTTTTGCAACAGTGATGCCAGTTTTTTATATACCAGCAAAGTCTGATTTCTGGCTATTTTTTATGAAGTTTGCTCGGTCAAAATCTCTTGAATACAGCGGGCCGGCCGTCCCGTTATGTGCCACGATGAAACGATGTATTTGTGTGACACATGCAAATAAAAAGCCCGACTCCAAGAATCCGGAATCGGGCGGAATGTTTCAAAACCGCAACATTGTAACAGCAAGAGGCTGGAGGCGCTTGCCGATTACGTCCTTCGCCCCTTGGCGGTGAAAATCTGCTACATTCTCACCGGCCAACGCAGAAATATTGAAAACCTTTTTCCTTCATCCTGAGCGGATCGTAAATGTTGCGCAGGTCGATCACGATGGGCGACTTCAACAAACCGCGCACACGGTCGAGGTCCAGGCTGCGGAATTGGTTCCACTCGGTGACGAACACCAGCGCGTCTGCGGCTTCCATGATCTTGTATTCTTCCCCGACTTTATTCCCTTCGCCAAATTCCACCTCCGGCAATAGCTGACGTGCGGGCGCCATGGCGACCGGATCGTAGGCACGGACGCGCGCGCCTTCTTTGAGCAGCGCCTGAATGATGTCGATGGCCGGCGCTTCGCGTATGTCGTCGGTTTCCGGCTTGAAGGCGAGCCCGAGAACTGCGATGGTCTTGCCTGCAATGCTGCCGATCGCGTTCTTGATTTTTTGCACCATGACTTGTCGCTGCATCTCGTTCACCTTTACCGCGGCCTCGACGATGCGGAGTGGATATTCGTGTTTGGCGCCAATGGAAAGCAGTGCCAGCGTATCCTTCGGGAAGCACGAACCGCCGTAGCCCGGGCCGGGGTGCAAAAACTTCGTGCCGATGCGGTTATCCAGGCCCATGCCGCGTGCCACATCGTGCACATCCGCGCCCACGCGCTCGCACACATTGGCGATGTCGTTGATGAAGCTGATTTTGACGGCAAGAAAAGCATTGGCCGCGTATTTCGTCAATTCGGCGCTGGCCAGATCGGTCATCACAATCGGGGTTTCGATCAAATACAAGGGCGAGTACAAATCTCTCATGATCGCCATGGCCTCACTGTCCTCCGCGCCGATGACCACGCGATTGGGGCGCATGAAGTCTTCGATGGCCGAGCCTTCGCGCAGAAATTCCGGATTGGAAACGACGGAGAAATGGATGGAGGTCCTTTGATGCTTTTGAATCACTTCTTTGATCCATTTGCCTGCGCCCACCGGCACCGTACTCTTGTTCACCACGACCTTGTAGCCGTTCATGTATTTGGCAATATCTTTCGCCACGTTCTCAACGTAGCGCATGTCCGCGGAGCCATCCTGCGCTTGCGGCGTGCCCACCGCGACGAAAATCACCAGAGAATTATCGATCGCATATTTCATGTCGGTGGTGAATTTCAAGCGGCCGGATTTCACATTCTTCGCCACCATGGTATCCAAGCCCGGCTCGTAGATCGGAATCTCGCCGCGATTCAAGGTCTCGATTTTGCCGCTGTCGATATCCACGCAGACGACGTCATTGCCGAATTCCGCGAAGCACGTGCCGGTCACCAGTCCGACATAGCCGGTACCAACCATACAAATACGCATAGATATTCCTCCAGAGAAATTTCGTAAAGCCGTGTTGGAGCGCCTGCTTTTCGCCCGTCACGCCCGTTTTATTCGCGCTGGGATGCTAGCCCCAAAGCCGTTGGTTTGTTTTGATACTCAGTGTTCAAGGTGAAGCAACGTGGATCGCGGATAGTAGATCGTGGATCGTAAATCGCTACTCGCATGCGCGACCACCATCCACCAGCCACAATCTACTCTCTACAATCAACTCGCTCCGTAGCCGAACAATACCACGAAAACCGTCTTCACCATGATTTTGAAATCCAGCCAGAGCGACCAGTTGTCGATGTATTCCATATCCATTTCCATCCATTTCTCGAAGCCGATTTTGTTGCGGCCGCTCACTTGCCAGATACAGGTCAAACCCGGTTTGAGCGAAAGCCGGCGCCGCTGCCAATGCTTGTACAATTCGACTTCGACCGCGAGCGGCGGGCGCGGGCCGACCAAGCTCATGTCGCCCATGAGCACGTTGAACAATTGCGGCAATTCGTCGAGGGAGGTTTTGCGCAGCACGCGGCCAATAGTGGTGATGCGCGGATCGCGCCTAATTTTGAATACCGGGCCGTCCATCTCGTTCATTTTTTCCAGCTCGCGCCGCCGCATTTCCGCGTTCTCGACCATGGAGCGGAATTTATAGAGCGTGAAAGTTCTGCCGTTCAAGCCGCAGCGCCTCTGTTTGAAGAACACCGACGCGCCGGAGGAAAGCTTGATGGCCAGGAAAATGAAAAAAAACACCGGCGACAACGCCAGCAGCAGTCCCAGCGCCAGCACGACGTCGATCACGCGTTTGGCAAACAATTGCCACGTGCGCGCATTGAAGGTCTCGAATTCCAGCAACGGAAAGCCGCTGAAATCCGTCTGCCGCACGCGTGCGATGCGGAGATTATACAAGTCCATAGAAATGCTGGTGGGAATTCCTTCACGCTCACACGCGAGAATGGCTTCATCGATGCGATTGAGCCAAAGCCGCGGCACCACGAAGATGACACGGTCGATGATCTTGCGATGAATGATGAACGGAATATCTTGAATGCGGCCGAGCACGCGATAGCCTTCTATTTCCTTGCCGAACATGCCGTGATCGTCGTCGATCAACCCGGAAATGGTCAGTCCCCAATTCGCGTGTGATTTGACCGTGCGAATGAAATCCCGCGCGCGCTTGCCCGTGCCCACGATGAGCAAGTTGACATGATTATAACCACGGGCATGAATAGAATCAAGCAAATGATTCATGCCGAGGCGCGCCACCAGCAGCAGGGCGACCGTCGCCAGCCACAACGTCGCAATAAAAAGGCGGCTGGTGAGCACCATTTTAAACAAAAAAATCGGCGTGCTGACCATTAACAAGGCCACCACGCCGGCGCCAAAGATCTGCAAAACGCTCTTAAAAAATGTGTGCGTGCGCAGGTCCTTGTAGGCGCCGACGAACACCAGCGTCGAAAGCCAACCGATCAAGTAAAAGGCGACGAGCGCAATGTTCTTCTGCGTGAAATACGACAAGCCCTCCCAATCCGGCGACACGGCGTACGCCATCTCCCCGAGGCCGTAGGCCTCACGCAAGTAAAAGCTGATGAAGTAGGAGGCGGCAAAACCGAGCCCGATCAGCAGGGCATCCGAGAGAATGACCAGATTGCGCAAAAATGCTTGCTTCTCGCGAACCATGTCTTACCTCACCTTCCCGATCTCCACGGAAGCCACGCCAGCGCGCTCCGTCGTGGAGGCGCCCGCCGCGCGCGCAGCAGCGGATGTGAGAGAGCGAGAGTCAAGATCTTTCGGCACGATGCTCTTGGAACCATTCCACAAAGCGCCGAACACCTTCGGTGAGGTCAACTTGCGGATGGTAGCCGATTTCCCGGCGTGCTTTGGAAATGTCGGCGTAAGTGATGGGAACGTCCCCGGGCTGCGCGGGCAACTGCTCGACGAGCGCTTTCTTGCCCAAGCTCTCTTGTATGAGTTGAATGAGCGCGCGCAATTCAATCGTCCGTGACTCGCCCAAATTGTAGACGTGATAAGCGGAGCAGGCGTCGATTGATTTTTCAATGCCGTCAATGATGTCCGAGACATAGGTGTAATCGCGCCGGCTGGTGCCTTCGCCATACATCGGCACTTTTTCACCGGCCGCGATGAGTTTGGTGAATTTGTTGATCGCCATGTCGGGCCGCTGCCGCGGACCATACACGGTGAAGAAACGCAAGCAGGTTATTTTCAGGCCATACAAATGATGATAGGTGTAGCACATCTCCTCGCCCGCTTTCTTGGTGGCGGCGTATGGGCTGATGGGAAAATCGACGCGATCGTCTTCGGAAAAAGGCACTTTGGGGTTTTCGCCGTAAACCGAAGAAGAAGAGGCGAAAATGAATTTCTTAATGCCCGCGTGGCGCGACAATTCCAGCAGATTCAGCGTGCCTTCCATGTTCACTTTTTCGTAAAGCAAAGGCTGGGCGATGGAAGGCCGGACGCCGGCGCGCGCGGCCAAATGCACGATCACATCGAACCGCTGCTCGCGAAATAGCTTCTGTAAACCGTCGCAATCTAGAATATCCATTTCCACGAGCGTGTAGCCCGGCTTTCCAAGCACGGGCACCACGTTCAGGCGCTTGTGGCGCGGGTCGTAATAGTCGTTGAAGCTGTCCAAACTCACAACTTCATGCCCTTGCGCCAACAGACGCTCGCTGAGATGCGAGCCGATAAAGCCCGCACCGCCCGTAATCAGAGTTTTCATGCGTCGCTCCTACCCTTGTTCGCCCATCATTCAATAAATGACAAAAGTTTAGACTTCGGAAAAAAACTTCGCGCATTACACGTTGCACGTTACACTTTACACGTGTAACGTGTAAAGTATCAATAGTCCACTGCCTTGCCTTGACTGTGGTCTCAATAATGATAATAGCTGTAGCCTTCGTGTGCGAGATCGACGGCCGTGCCGTTCAGGATCACGCCGATGATCTTCGCATGCACGTTCTTGAACAATTCCATTTTCTGTTGTGCGACTTCCTTGCGTGTTTTGCCGGCACGCAGCACGATCACGACGCCGTCCACTTGCGTGCCCAGCACCACGGCATCGGTGGCGGCGTTGAGCGGTGGGGTGTCGAAAATAATCAAATCGAAGCGGCGCCGCATTTCATCGAGAAAACGGCGCAATTGCACCGAACCCAGCATTTCCGAGGGGTTCGGGATCAGCGAGCCGCAGCTGATCACGGAGAGATTGGGAATGTGCGTTTCGTGAATGATTTCCGACGACAGAATCGAGCCCATCAAATAGTTGCTGAATCCCGGTTCTTTCGCCACGCCGAAGGTGTTATGCAAAACGCCGCGCCGCATGTCGGTGTCCACCAGCAGGGTATTGCTCTTTTGCTGCCCCATGCAAATGCTGAGATTCGCGGCGGTGAAAGATTTGCCGTCGCCGGGCGCGGTGGAAGTGATCACGAAAGTTTGAACGCGGCCGGCGGATTTCGAAAACAAGATATTCGTGCGCAGCGAGCGATAGGCTTCTCCGATCGGTGTGGGCGCGAAATCGTGCGTGACCAATTGCTGGTCAACCATTTTGGCCTTTTCCAAATCTTGCAAATCATAATAATCGCCAAAACTGATTTGCGGTATCGCGCCGAGCACATTGAGCTTCATGCTGCTCTTGGCGTCATCCACCGTCTTGATGGTGCGATCCAAGGCTTCGATCCCCAGCACCACGCCCAGGCCCAGCAGAAACCCGACGGCAGCGCCGACGGCGGCCCTAGCGGCCTTGTTGCGATTGATGGGGAATTGCGGCTCAATCGCCGGATCCAAAATCTCGATGGAGCCCTGCACCGCGGCGCTGGTTACCTCCAACTGCTGCACTTGCGCTTGGAGCTGCTGGTAGTATTGAAAAGTGCGGTCGCGTTCCTTGCCCAATTCCTCCAATGTTCCCGCCTGCGCGGGCAAATCGCTTATTTTGGCGGCAAGCTGGCTGACTTCGCTCTGCTTGCGCTGCACGTCGCGCTGCAGAGTGGTGAGCTTGGCGCGCGCGGTTTCTTGAATCTGATCACAGACTTGATCGATTTGTCCCTGCAGCTTCACGACATCGGGATGCGTTTCGTTCTTCAATTCGATTTGCTTGGCATAATCCGCTCCCATATTTTCGAAACGCTGGCGGGTAATTGCCATGGTCGGATTGTTGTCGAAAATCTTGCTGGAGGCGATGGCGCCATAGATCAGGCGTTTTTCTTCGAGGGTCTGAGCGCTGCCGCTGGCGATCTTGTTGAGCAGGGTTTCCAGGTTTTCCTGCTGCTCCGTCAGTGATTGCAATTCCCCGGAGGCCAGGCGGCGCTGCTCGAATGTCATTTGAAACCCGCTTTGGCTGCCCAGGCCCACGCGCTTGAAGGCCTCGGTGTAGCGCGCATCCACTTCATCATAATCGCGCTTGGCGCGTTCCATCTGCGTGCGCAGCATCTCGAGCTGATTGCTCTGATTGTCACTGCCGATTTTCTCGCTTTTGCGGATGAAAATATTCGCCAGGCTGTTGACCGATTGCGTGACGAGATAGGGATCGTTGTCGCGCAAGGTGACGAACATCAGCGTCCAAGAACGATTCAAATCCACGCCGATGCGATCCTGCAGCGACTTGACCGCCACACGGAACGGGTCGATATTGAAAGTCACTTGCGCCGGCAGGTTTTTTTGATCGGCCAGTTGAAAAGAAAAGCCGTGAATCGATATCGTATCCGTCGTGGCGCGCGCGAGGTCCACGGTGCGCAACTTGACTTCATTGTCGTCTTCGTCCAGCGCAAAAATCCCCACCTTGCCGCCGCCCGGAAAGCGCACAACGTACCGGCCGGCTTCGGGAAAATGCGTGCTGGTGAATTTCGCAAAGACTTGCCGCCGGGTGAGGAATCTTTCCTGTTCGCCGTATTGTTCAAGACTGACGACCAAGCCCAAGTCTGAAACCACCTGCTCGATAAAGCTCCGGCTGGTGATCTGCTCGTAGATGTCCTCCATCAAATTTTCGGAATTGCTGGCGAAGTTGCGAAACCGAATCGAAGCCGTGGCTTCGTAGATGGGCAATTCCATTTTGACATACCACACCCAGGGTACCGTCACCGCGACGGCGATCAAAGCTGCCAGCCACCAACGGCGTTTCAAAGCAGAGATATAACGGCTCAGATCCAGCTTTTGGCCATCCGCTGCGCCATTGTCTTCTAGCTCGTAGAGTTCCATGTTCATTATGCCTCAACCCTGCTGCTTGTACGCCCTACTCTCGATCCTTGGCAATCATTTCAGTTACGATTACGCTCGGAAAGCGCCAGCACGAAAATGCCCACCGACATCGCAAAGGTCGCGTAGCGAAAAAAGTCATCCGAGTTAAAACCGCCACGGCCCGGCACCACGACTTGATCGCCGGACTGCACGCCCATTTGCTCGAGCGAATGGGCTTTTTCGAAGGCTTCCAACAGGTTTTCATTTACCATGCGGCCGCTGCGAATCACATTGATCTTGCGCACGTCGGCCTCGTTCGCGGGTCCACCCGCCTTGCTGATCAATTCCCACAATGATTCCTTGGGCTGCACGAGATAGGAGCCGGGGCGTTGCACGGCGCCGAGCACGGTCACGCGCATGAGCGGCGCGCAGACGATACGAATCTTCTTAATTTCCAGCTGCTGTTGTATCGCTTCTGCCAGCGCTTGCGGCGTCGAGCCCGCGGCTCTGACTTCGCCCAAACCGGGCACCAGGATATTGCCGGAGCCGTCGATCAATTGATCTCCGGCGATGCCCAAATCCTCCACCCGCATTTGATTGTCCAAATCCTTCCACACCATGATGCGCACACCATCGCCGGCGCGCAATCGATTCGGCTGCGACAGGCTTTGGCTGATGACCGGCGCAAGGGCCGGATGCAACAGCGAAAAGCAAAGCATGAACACCGCTCCCTTGAAAGGACGCGTGTGCAGCATACGAAACATCATGTTCGAACTCCTTCCGATAAAACGGTTCATTCCCTTGAGCGGAGTGGCGCCTTTTGCGGCGCGCGTTTAGACTTCGCTGAAAACCCAATCCCAACTCTTGCTGCTAAAGCAAAATGAAGTTTACCCGACACCATGGTGATTTGAGCAGAATTGTGCGTGTAAAAAATGCCGTCACCAACCGGCCGCACCCAGGCGACCGTGCGGTTGTTCAGCAAACACCATACCATGCCCCGTGAACGAAAAACATCCATCGGGATGGCCGATTTTTATCACTTGTTTCAGGTTTGAGAAAAAATCGAGCTGGATTGAGTTTGGTTGAGGCTGGCTTTCCCAGTTTATCGAGAACGGTAAAAACGAAGGCGTTTTTCGTTTGTATTGAGATTCAATTTGCGCAGGAGCTGATACAATTTCCACCATTGGATATTGACGAAACCGTACCGTTCGGTGTTCAGCGCCTGGCGAATCTTGAACAGACCGAGAGTGGGATTGTCAATGATAATCAGCTTTATTTTTTCTGAAACCGGCAACACGCGTTCATCAATTTTGGGCTTGGCGAACGTAGAGCGTGATTTGCCGCGGCCGCTTTCGCCGTCGCGGGTGCGCGTTGCCGATTTCGGCGGGTCGAGCACGGCTGCTTCACCACTGGTCAATTCCGCCGGGCTGTACGATTGCGCCAGGCTTTTAGTGAGGTCGAGGCCGATGGAAAGGTCAAAATCATCGATCGCCTCTTCTAAGGAGTCGTAATAATCGAGAATACGGTTAAATTCCAGCATTTCGAACACATCATAGACTTCCGGTGTCATTTCAACGATTTTGAGATCACCGCCATTTTCGCGAATGCCTTTGATTTCGCCCACGAACACTCCCCAACCTGCCGAACTCACGTAATTGACTTGGCTCATGTCAATGATCAAATGGAATGTTCCCTTTTGCAGCACAGAAGTGATTTGAGCCAGCATGTCGGTGCAGGTTTGGGTGTCAATGTATCCTTTCACGCGAAACAAGGAAATGTCGCGCCGCGTGCCAACATTGGTGATTGAGATTTCAATTCCTTGCATGAAGCGATTCCTTAGCTCGGCTCTCCGCGATGCCCGATTATCGATCACGCCTGAGGCGTTTGCTCATTTATGAACAACGCCGGCGTTTCAACGTGAAACAAATTGTAATAAAGTCGTCACAAGCATGAGACAGTTGGCAAAAGGCTATTTCTTTCCGCTTAAAGCCAATTGCGAATACAGCACAGTATATTTTTCCGCCACTGCCTTCCAGGAATAATCTTTCTTCATGGCGTTTTTCATGAGTTTGACCCAGGTCTTGGAATCTTCAAAAACTTTGAGTGCGGCGTTGATGGTCTTCGAAATTTCGCTGACGTTCGCTTTGCAGCACAGGAAGCCCGTGGCCGCACTCGATTTGCTGGCATAATCGACTACGCCTTCCGGCTCGCCCGCCAAACTCAGAACCACCGGAAGCGTGCCGTAGCACATGGCGTGCAGGTGATTATACGCTTCAGCGTCCTCGCCATATGCCAGCAACATCATATCCGCGGCCGCGAGTGCGCGATGAATGAACTGCTCGTCCGCGTCGGATTTGAGCAGCAACTGGCTGGCATAGGGCTTGGCGAATTTCGCCAATGCTTTTTGCCACTTGCCGTCCATGGGGCCGGAGGCGATGAGGTATACTCTCTTTGCCAGCAATTGCGCGAAAAGCTTCTCCGGCTCCGGAATGGCGGCGGAGAGCGCCGGAGACATTTGCACGAGTAATAGCGGAGCGCTTTCCGGCACCTGCAATCCAGCGGAAGCCGCAAACGTGCGCTTGCCCTGCAATTTGCCGGTGAAATTGTTCGCGGAATAGTGGTGCTCCAGAAGCGCATCCGACACAGGATTCCAGCGCGCCGTGTCAATGCCTTCACTCACGCCGATGAGCCCTTTACGGCGGGCCTGCCACACCTCACTGAATTCTTTGGCCAGCGCTTTGTCCTCTTGTACGGTTCTGGCATAGTTTTCACCGGCGACGTTGAACAAGTCAGAATTCAACAATCCTGCTTTCAGGAAATTAAATTTGCCGTTCATTTCAACCTGGCCGCCGGTAAACAAGCCGTTGGCTGCGATATCGTGCAACGGCATCAGCGCGCTGGGGAAAGCCCCCTGTTCCGCAAAATTATGAATGGTCATCAACACATGCACATTCTTGAAGAACGCATCGTTGCGATAATGCGTCTTGAGCAGTAAGGGAATCAACGCAGTTTGCCAGTCATTGCAGTGAATCACATCCGGCTGCCAGTGCAAGAGCTTGAGCGTTTCCAGACAACCGTAGGCAAAAAACAGAAAGCGCTCGGGGTTGTCCGAGTAAGGCTTGCGGGTTTTGGGATCGAGGTATAAGCTTTGCCGGTCGAAAAACGGCTTATAGTCCAGAAAATAGATTTGCACTTTGGAATCCGGCAAAAAGGCGGACTTGCCGCTCGCGGCGTAAGCCTGCGTGCCGATCTGGATCGGCATATCTTTCAGCCGGATAACATCGCGTAATATATACTTGCGTTCGTTGACGCTGCGATAATTCGGCATCATCATGCGAATGTCATGACCCAAATCCTTCAATGATTTGGGCAAGGCGCCGGCGGCAGAGGCAAGACGGCCCTTGCCGATGAACGGCGTCACCTCGGAAGCCACGTAAAAGACTTTGAACTTGTTTTTCATTCCTCTCCCCGGTTAAGGGGCGCTTCGAGAATCAAAGCGCGCATATATCTCTGAGCTGCAATAGTCTCTGGTTATGCTTCACGCCTTACACGTCAAACTCAAAGCGCAAAGCGTGAGCATCAGATTTGCACTTCGCGCAGATGCTGCGCCGCCACTTCGGGCGGCGTGGGATTGATATAAAATCCCGAGCCCCACTCAAAGCCCGCGACTTTCGTCAACTTGGGAATAATCTCAATGTGCCAGTGATATTCCACGAGCGCGGCTTCCTGCACCGGCGAGGTATGCAATATAAAATTATAGTGCGGATGATCCAGCGCCAGGTTGAGCCGCAACAAAGTCTCCTTCAACGTCAACGCCAAGCTGTGATAGGAGGCAGCCGGCATCATTTCGAAATGCGAGTAGTGGCGCACCGGGATCAGCCAGGTTTCATAGGGGAAACGCGAGGCAAAGGGTTCCAAGGCCACGAATTCGTCGCGCGCCACGATGACGCGCTTGCCGGTGTGCTGCTCCTGCCGGATGATATCGCAGTAAATGCAGCGCTCCTTGAATTCATAATGCCGGCGCGCGCCCTCCAGCTCCTCGACCACGCGCTTGGGTATGATGGGTGTGGCAATCAATTGCGAGTGCGCGTGCTCCAGCGAGGCGCCCGCCGAGGTGCCGTGGTTTTTGAACACCAGAATGTACTTCATGCGCGCATCGTTCTTCAGATCCAGGATGCGCTGGCTGTACATCAACAACACCTCGCGAATATGCGCCGGCTCCAAATCCGACAGCTCGGCAAGATGATTGGGACACTCGATAATGACCTCGTGCGCTCCTACGCCGTTCATCAAGTCATACATGCCCTCGCCGCGGCGCTCCAAACCCCCTTCAATTTGCAGAGCGGGAAATTTGTTCGGTACCACGCGTACGCTCCAGCCCGCGCTGTCGCGGGGCAGGCCGGCCGGGCGGATCGCGGTAATCTCCGGTGGCGTCTTGTCCTCATTGCCGGGACAAAACGGGCAAAAGCCGCTGCTCTTCAGAGAAGATTCGGTATGCCAATCGCTGGGCCGTTTTCCGCGCTCGGTGGAGATAATCACCCAGCGGTCGGTAATCGGATCTTTTCTTAATTCGGGCATGGAAAGAAAAAGGTGGCTGCGCGCCACCCCTTCATATTCATTTGCATTTGATGTATCGCTGCGAGCCTACAGCCTGCGGAGATATTGCCGCGCTTTGCCCGCATATTCGCTGTTGGGATAAGCCGCCAGCAGTTGCTCCAAGCCGTTTTTGGCCTGCTGGGTATCGCCCATGCGCAAATAGCAAAGCCCGATTTTGAGCTGAGCATCATCGCTTTTGTCTGAACGCGGAAAAGTGAAGATTTTTTCGAACTCGGCAATGGCTTGGACGTAATTTCCCAGGCCGTAATAAGATTCGCCGATCCAATATTGCGCGTTGTCTGCCAGGCTGTTCTTATCGTTCTCCACCAGCAGATTCGCAAAAACCTTGATGGCTTCGCGGTAATTGCGCTGCTCGTACAAATCGCGGCCGTGCGCATAGCGCGAGGCATAGTCGTTGCCCAAAGATTTGCCGGAGTTTTGCGCTCGATCCAGATCCATCTGCAATTGCTGAATCTTTCTGTCCTTCTCGGTCACGTCGCTCTGCAAGGCGGCGATGGTTTGATCCTTCTCCGAAAGCTCGCGCTGCAGTTTTTCCATTTCAGGCTCCGGTGTCGCGGCGGCTTCCGTGGCTGCCAAAGCCTTCGACATGTCGGTTTTGCTGGTATCCGGCGCCAGACCCAGCAAGCGCAGCACTTCGTTTTCATCACTTGAAGACTGTGCGGTGGCTGAAGTATCTTGCGTACCGAGCAATTTATCAATATCGACTTCCTCGCCCGTGGGCTGGTCGCCGACCGTTGCATTGCGGCTGCCGCCGCAGGCCGCGATGGCGAAGCCGGCAAAAACCACGGCGAGCAACCACGCTCCAGCACCACGCCGGCGGCTTTTCACTCCAAACTGATTACGCATGTTGTCATCTCCCAATCCTGCGCGCTGTCCATCTGCGCCAGCGTTGATCATGGCTTTACTGTTCCTCAGAGATAAACTTCATTTTTGCTCGCGCGTGACTAAATAAGACGCCGTGCCCCATCCGCCCAAGGCCGCCACCACACTCGCCACGCGCCACCACGTTTCTTTGCCGTGTACCATCACGAAATTCGGACGATTCGGCAAGCCGGAATAACCGATGCCGCTGATCGCTTCATCGACGGCCACCACACAATATTCCAATCCTGAAGCCGGGATGACCGAGCCGGGGATCACCGCTTCGAATACCTCACTGTCACCGGAGACCATCGGCTCAACCAGCCAGCGCCGGACATTGTACGGGCGATACAAGACCGCGGTTTTGAGCAGTTTTCGGTTTTCAAAAACCTCCGCACGCACGCGCAAATCTTTGCCCGCGGTCGCGCGCCTCACTGGATGATGAATCACGATCGGTGGAATTTCATCCGCGGTGTCGCCGTTTCCGTCTTGCGTACCGCCCATGGCCAGCAGGTTCGGGCTGATTTGCGTGTCCGGCAAACCGTCGTGATCCATGTAGCCATCGCGGTCTTCCTTGTTGTTGGAATCGAGATCGTAGCGGTCGAACACGCGGTCGCCGTCGCTGTCGGGTTTGCCACCGCCGAAATTGATGGTGAAGCCAGCGAATACCGAAAGCAGGCCGTCATCTTGATCCCCCGTGGCGGTCAAATCGACGCGATCATGCAAGAAATAGCTGAAATCACCGCCCACCGTCAACAGCAGATTATCGGAGAGCGCGCAATTCAACCCGCCGGCAGTTTTCAGCATCATCGCCGAGTCGTCGCCTTGCGAATCCGATAATGTTTCTTTATCCGAGGCCCGGAAATTGTGCCAAAAAATCGCGCCAGCTCCCAGAGTGGCGAACGGGGAGACAGTTTTGTAAGGCGAGAAATTGAACGTCAGGGTCAACGCCGCCGGCACCAGGCGCACCAGCGAGTCAACTTGCGCATCGTGATCGGTAATAAACTCGCCATAGCCCCCTTCTATCCCGATCCAGAGATGCGGATCCGGCGCATAAAAAATAGTGCCGCTTCCCAAAGCTCTCAGGCTTGATTTTCTAACGTCCCCTTCAATCCTGCCTGCTCCGCCTCGCAAGCTCAGGCCAAATTTTGATTCTTGCGCTTGTGCCAAACCTGCGACTGCGAGTAAAAAAACTATACCAATGCGTGGGGATTTCGCGGTCCTTTTCGACATTTCACCACCCTATGGTAAAGAAACTTTTAGGGAAAAGTAAGAAAAATACGCCAGAAAGTCAAGGTTTAGTTGTGATAGGCTGTTATAATTTCATCGACTTATGAGTAGAGCTCTGCGGTGGCTGGTTAGGATTCGACTACGCACGCAGCGATCATGGCGCAGCAATGGCATACAGCGCCTTATAGCTGCGCAGATAAATCACCCCATTCGAAACGGCGAGTGAAGCAGAAATGCGCTCCTCCATGGCATTCTGCGCAAGCTTCTCGAATTTCTTGCCGGCCTTGACGACCGTGACCATGCCATCCGCCGCGATCAAATAAATTTTGCCGTCGGCATAAACCGGCGAAGCGCGATGGCGTTGATTGTGCGTGCGCTCCATATAGTAGCGCTCTCCGCTTTTAGCATCCAAACAAATGAGCACGCCATTTTCGCGGCACAAGTAGAGCAGGCCGTCATGAATCAAGGGCGAGGGAACATCGGGCGTATTGTCCGCCATGCGCCAATGATATCGTGCTTGCTGGGCGGTCAAGTCGCCTCGCGCGTCTTGGGGATTGAGTGCGAGCACTGGACCGTTTTTTGCGGAAGGAACAACCACCAATCCTGCGGTCGCGACCGGCGAAGCGACGAAGCGAAAATACGGATTGTAATTGTTGCGATCATTCAAGCCGCCGCAGCGCCAGAGCTCGTGACCGTCTTTCAAATCGTGCGCGACGATATAGTCCGCGCCGTGCGTGAGCAGAAACTCCTGGCCGTCGAAGCGATAGACAAACGGTGTGGCGTATGAATGCTGCGACTCTTGTTGCGCGTCGCTTTGGCGTGCGTGCTTCCAAATTTCGCGGCCCGTCACTTTATCCAGCGCCAGCACGAGCTGCGCGTTGGAATGCAGCAATTGCAAATAAAGCCGGTCGCGGTCGAGCAGGGGCGAAGAAGACATGCCGTGATACATGCTGAACGGCGGATAGCGTTCCTGCAGGTTGAATTTCCAAATTTCTTTGCCGGTAAAATCGAAACACGCCAAAACGCCCGTGCCCAATTTGACCCAAATGTACCGGCCATCGGTCGTGGGTGAGGGAGAAGCGGCGTTGCTTTCGTCACCGCGAATGTCGTAGTTTCCGCTGTCGAGTTTTTGCTTCCACCTCAGCTTGCCCGCGGTGTCGAAACACAGGAAGACCAAATCCGCGCCTTCGGTCGAAGTGAGAAAGATGCGATCATCCCAAATGGCCGGCGTCGAGGGCGCAGGCCCGGGCAGTGCGACGCGCCACTTGAGATTTTCGGTTTTGCTCCAGCGCGCGGGCAAATTGGTTTCCAGACTGGTGCCGTCATTGCGCGGCCCGCGCCAGCGGGGCCAGTTCTCGCCGCGGGCAATAAGCGCATCGTGCGCCGCGCTCATCAAAAGAAGAACGACCACCGGCAAAACGATGGTTTTGATTTTCATGTGGCGCCTCATGCTCGGCGTATGAGATGAAAAGTGCGGGCCTGCTGTTTGCAACAATATATACAAAGTTTCCTGTGGCGCAAATTCTTTTTCACAAAGGCGGGCAAGCCGCAATCCCTCAAGCTGGAGTAACTAGCGTTTTGTTAGCACAGATTTGGCTGTTGAGACCCTAACCCGGACAAGCTGGAAACGAAAAACTCAAAATACAAAGCCCAAAGGTGGTATTGAATTTTGAGTTTTGGATTTTGGGTTTCTTTGCTCAAAAAGCACAGATTTCACTTGTTATGGATTAACGCCACTCTTTGTTTCCAAGCAATGCATTGAGCAGGGACAGACTGGCGCGTTCCGTGCGCCTGTCCTGATCCGCTGCCAAATCCCATAAGGTCAAAGAGATCGCAATCACTCGCCCAGTATTGGCGAGACGCTCAGCCATCTCACCGAGCGAGATCAAACTGGGGCCGCCTTTCACGGGGTACGCCATTGCCGGCGCTTCCTGCGGATCGAGCACGTCCACGTCTAAATGGATGTGGAGGGGTCGCCCCGGCGCGAGGCGTTGCGGGAGAGAAGAGGTGTCTGTGACATGGTGCACTGCCGACTGCTGTACTGCCGTGCGCTCCTCCGGATCGAGATCGCGCGCATTAATCAGGAAAACCTCCTGCTCGCCCAGCGGTGTGAGTTCCACCGCCTGCATCAACCTTTGATCTCCTCGCCCCACGAGCATCGCCAACGGCATACCTCCGACAAAACCACTGGGGCTCGTTTCCCAGGTATTGAAGTCGCCGTGGGCATCAAGCCAGACGAGGATGGGATTGACGCCGCTGCGCCGCAAGCCCGCCAGAACACCGATGACGGTGCAACAATCGCCCGAAACACTCACCGGGCGGCGTCCGGCTTTCACCGTATCCGCAACGATATCCGCCAAGCGCCGGTGTACGGCGGTGAGGCGCGCAAACTGATCCTCGTCTGTCCATGCCGGCTTATTGATGATCCAATCTGGAGCTGCCAAGCGTTCGGCAGCGGGGAGCGGCTTTTCGAGGAAAAAAGGAGACAATATGAATTGGCTTTGCATGGGTATTCCTTTGTCAAGAATATTAATGCGTTTTTCAATTGGATGTGCAACTTTCGAAGAAGTTACTCATGATGCAAACCATGAATGCCTACACCTTCTCGTTCGGCAAATTCCTTCATCTGCGCAATGGTTTCGCTCTCCTCGCGATAAGGCCCGAGGAGGAGCATTTGCACGCACAAGCCTTCATTGATTTTCTCGAGCTTCACTTCGCCCACTGGCGCGCTTTTGCCCTTCTTCTGCAGAGCAGAAATTGCCTCGCATAAATGTCTTTCCGTGATAAAATCCGGCGTACGAATGAGCAATTTCCAATTCCATGCGTCCGGCGGCGCATCGATAAAATCTGCTTGCTGCTCACGTCCCCACCACAGTCCTTCGAGCTTGCAAACGGCGTAATCATTACCGGAAAATTTCTGCGTCATCTTGATGTAGCAGCACTTCATCTTCAGCAGCGTAATTAAACCGTTTGAGATCGATTTCTCGCGGTGGGTTCGCAAGTTCCCACAATAGAGTTCGTTTGATTGCTTCCCCGGTCCCGATCTTTTCTTTGTATGAAAGCTCCTGCCGTATTCGACTTGTGTCCGCTGTTAAATGGTGTCTCCAATCATAGGGTTCTGCCAGATGTACAGGCAACAAAGCTTTGGAAACTATTTTGACTTCACCTTTCCATCGCGCCGCCTCGCCAATCTTTTTCACCCATGCCATTTCTGTGAGGGCATGTTCTTCGCCGATGTTATAGATGCGCCCCGCGGCGTGTTCGTTCGTGACACCAAGAGCAATGGCATCGGCGACATTTTCAACGTAACCGCGCGTCCAGCGCGAATTTGCTTTTGTTTCATCCAACAAAATGACGGGCCGGCCATCATCCATGCGCTTGAGATAATCAAATAATCGATGCTGCTTATCTCCAGGTCCATAGACTTGTGGCAGGCGCAGGATTGTGCCAGGCAAATCAGGCTCTCCCATCACTATCTTCTCGATCAAAATCTTTTCATAGTTGTATAAAAGATCGCCGGGTTCCTGAGCCAACCTGCGATAAGGATATAGACTCCTGCGAAGAGGCGCATTTTCGGCGAAAGGCTTTGCCTCGGGCTCGCCGTCCTCGAGACGAAGAAAAAGACCGTACGCACGATAAACATCCACACTGCTGATGGCGATCACGCGCTCGGCGACACCGCGAAAGGCTTGCACGACATTCAGGGAATCCTGTTCAATGTAGGGAAACATGTCCAACACAACTTGCGGTGAAAATCGCTTGAATGTCGTGACAAAACGAAGAAGATCTTCGCGCACCCCATACAGATGAGAAACGGTTGCCGGCAAATGGGCCTTCGTTTGTCCACGATGAAAAAGCGCGACTAGATGTCCGTCCTCAACTAAGCGCCGTACGACACATGCGCCAATAAAGCCTGTTCCGCCAATGATCAGGACGTGCATGGTTCATTCAAGAAAATACATTCGCATCATTCACTCAGCCCGCCGGTTCTTCTCGTCTTATCAACCTCTAATTTATCCAACCCTGCTTTCAGTGCCATCAGCTTGGCAGGGATAGGCCGGCAGCCACAATGCTTGGCATGCTCCAAATGCCAGTGGAGACGCACTGCCACCGTAGGGTGCGCGGGCATCTGGTTTTGCGCATGCCAATCTTTATTCAGTTTTTGTTTCATTCCTTGCCTCGGTCTTTTTTGCCACGCGGCCCTTCCCAGACGAAAAAATCGCTTAATCAAATCTTCTAAATGCGCTTGGCCTTCATCTGCTGCGCGATAAACTCAAAGTCCGCCTGCGGAATCTCGAACAGTCCGAACCGGAAAAGGAAGCCCCACGAAGATTTGTTCTTGATGAACGCCAATTGCGGGAGCAATGGCTTGATTTCGATTTCTTCGCATGGAAAGTACCTGGCATTTCTGCGGTGCGGGCGAAGGCTTTCGGGGATTGCCGCCGTGTAAATCGCCTCGTCGGCAACTTCGGCAATGGCGGTAAAGCACTGCAACAGCTCGCCTTCTTCCAGCGCGGTGCGCGGCGAGTAAAACAACACCATATCGCCCGCCGACATCTTCTCCAAAGGCTGCTTCTTGCCATGGCCAGCCTGCACAAAGCCGCCTTCTTTTCCAATCAGAGTGTGGTCACGCGAGACCGTGTTGATCCAGTATTTCATCGTCTTTTCCAACAATCCACCATATGATCATTTACCATGCCTACGGCTTGCATGAAAGCATAACATATCGTCGAGCCGACGAATTTGAAGCCGCGTTTCTGCAGATCTTTGCTCATCGCATCGCTCTCTGCGGTCTTGACCGGAAACTCCTTCAAGTCTTTCCAATGATTGATTTTCGGTTTGCCGCCCACAAACTGCCAAAGGTATTTGTCGAAGCTGCCAAATTCCTTCTGTATGGCCAAAAATGCCTTCGCGTTTTGAATCGCGGCCGCGATCTTCAAATGATTGCGCACCAGGCCTTCGTCTTTGAGCAGTTGCGCCACTTTGCGGCCATCATACTTGGCGATCTTCCTGGCCTCAAAATTATCGAAAGCGCTGCGGTAATTCTTGCGCTTTTTTAAAATTGTCAGCCAGCTCAAACCGGCTTGCGCGCCCTCGAGAATGAGCATTTCAAAAAGCCGGCGATCCTCGTGCACCGGCTCGCCCCATTCGTCGTCGTGATAGGGAATCAATAATTCGTGCCCCAGACACCAACTGCAGCGAACTTTATCGTTCAAAGTCGTCATAGCTCTTTCTCTTTGGTTGCGGGAAGCTTTGTTCGCAACGCGAGCCAGGCCGCCAACGCCGCCGTCTTTTCTTCTGATCGCCATGGGCCACCCACGCCGCGACCCAATTCGGCAATGTAAAGCTTCAGCTCGGTTTCGGTCCGTCGCAAGCGCGCAGTTGCCACGTTATACAACTGCCGCTCGACGATCACGAGGCAACCCAATCCGTGTGCTCGTAGAGCAGCTTCGAGCACCTCTCTGAACAAGCGTCCTTCCTGTGCATGTATCCGAATGTGCAAGTTACCGATTTGCTTGATCTTTGCCGGATCGAGGTCGCTGCCCACCACGAGACCGGCGCCGCATAATTCGTGGCCTCCGCTCCGGTAATCCTTGATCAATCTGGTCATCGCCCGCCTGGAGTAGCGTTGTACAATCTTCACCAATCCCGCCGCCGCGTTTTCCTCAGCCGCCTCATGCAATCTCAGCGTGGCATGAAAAGGTTGGCGTGACACTGGCAGATCCGGATCGGCCAGCTCGACCACTCTGCGGTCGAGCACGCGTGGAGCATGTGCCGGACCGGCAAGCAGGATGGCAGTTGCCCAACCAGACTTTACACGGAAGCCGATAGCCGTGCGGGGCATTTTTATTGCCAGTCTGAAGATTCAGCGTTCACCGGACCTCAATTGATTTTTGAGCTCTTGCGCCAGCTATAAAAAGGACCACCTTGCTTTGCAGTTAAGCTAAAAACCGAAGCCCTGCGTGCGACCCCACGAAAAATTTAGAGAAGTCGCATCCTCGAGCTGTTCAGTTAGCTTGAACAAAGGCCAGGACAGAAAAATGGCCTTTAGCGTCAAATCAGGGAAGCTGACGATGACGGCAGGAGCAGACGGCAGACATTTTTCTGTCCTCATCTATCCTGTGGTAACAAAGCTTACGTCTTTTATTCTGAGTGACTAATCGCATACAGAGATTACACATGAGATTATAAGCAGGAGAAGTGACAACCCTATGTCAGCAGTCATTTTCCATGTTTGCCAAATTTTTGCTCAAAGGCATTCCTGTTTTTGACGGCCTTCAATCTCCGTTCTTCTTCTGTTTCCATTTTCAGCACTCTCAATAGATCCAGCCTTTTTATCAGCGCATGCACATTATTCTTCTTATCAATCAGTCTCTTGCTGATGATTCTTTTCATTTCCTCGCTTTCCTTTGCAGCGTTTAAACGCGCAACCCATTCCGCAGGCAGTTCTCCAATCATCTCCGAGATACTGGCGTCTGCAATCTCTTTGAATTTCCCGATGAAATAATATGGGTCGATATCATGGCGATAGAAAAGATGTCTTTTCATTTCTCGAAGAATCGCGAGTTGCTCATAGCTTTTACCATCGATGGCGCTTCTAATGGCTAAAGCGGAAGCATAATCCAGGCACCACCATCCTTTCTGATTGAATATAATATTCGGGTTCTCTGAATTTCGATCCATATTCAAGAGAAACAAATCATATAGGAAGATGTGATTCTTCAGGGCATAATCAATTTTATGGTTTGCGCTGTGCTCATGGTACACCGCGGCAGCTTCCACATATTTCGTTCCAAAATTGATTCCGGCGCTTCTCGCCAAGAGCTCTCTGATTTCGGGATCCAGTGCCTTATGCTCGAAACCGGGCTCGATGGCCAGAAGCTCGGGCTCCAGCACCGGTATTTGCGCCAATTGTCCCAGCTTGAGTGATAGGTATTCCGCCACGTTCGCCAGCACCCCCTCTCCGCTGCCTCGCGGCTTCACGACATATTTATTGCCATCGCTGCCGCCAACAATGAGTGGCAACGACGAACCGGCCCGAATCTCTTCATAAAGCTTTGTCACCTTTAACATTTCGCTTCTCTAGAAATTATCCCAGTCTCAGCTTTTCCATTTGCAAAGCATGGTGCGATTGTGGTTGTGCCCGCGACGACCTGAAACAAAAGAGGTTTTGTGCATTTGCCGCGACATACTCCGTTGGCAACAAGCGCGCCGTTGCGTTGAGGTCTTTTCGCTTTTTTGCAAGACTTTTCGTGGAATTCGTGCTATATTCCTGTGCGTTTATTTCACTGCAAGAATCGCTGCGGTAAGATAATTGCGGCTTATCAAAAAACAAAGGAGTAAGCTGTGAACCATCGAACTCGCGCCGGAGCCGAGGTCATTTTGGGCATCTGTCTATTTGCTGGCTTTGGCTCCGCGGCGCTGGCCCTATTCCTCTCCGAGATACTGCCGCGCACGGCGCGCCATCCGCTCCAGCCACGCGGCCTGCCGCGCGAACGCTTCTTTCATCCATTTGCGCGAGGGAATGACGTCCTCCTTGAAATGCTTGCCCCAGTCGGGCCGGCGGCCGTCGTAATCGGTGAATCCGTACTCCCGCCCCAGCTCCCACGAACTCAAAAGCTCGCCCGAGCGAGCGAACACCCTCTGGTCTTGCGCCAGCGCTGCGACTGCGCGGCCAAGGAATAGCGGCGACTCGGAGGCGAGGAAATTCTTGTCTCTCTTGCCGCCTTCCCGCCAGTTCGCTTCGGTGACGCCAAAATGTTCGAGCATCGACTCTGACCGCAGAAAACCCGGCGTGATCGCAATTGCGGTCACGCGATGTTTGCGCAGCTCCTCCGCCATTCTCAACGCGAGATCCTTGGACCCGCTCTTGGCGAAGCCGCTGAGCACGTTGCCGCCCGCGCCACCCGGCATGTCGCCCTCGGTCACCTCGACGATAAGGCCGCGGCGTTTCTGAATCATCAGCGGTGCGGCATACTTCGCCGTGATCAGGCGCGAGAGCAACGTCTGCCGGAGCGCCTCCACGCCTCGACTCAGGTCCGTCTTCCAAAACGACCCCCAGCCACCGAGCATCGGATCTTCGCCGGCAATACAATTCACCAACACCTCGAGGCTTTGATGCTCTTGTTCGATACGAGCGAACAGTGCCTTGACTTCATCTTCCACCGTGTGATCCACGCGGACGGCGATGCCCACACCACCTGCGGCGTTCACCATCTCGGCCGTCTCCTCGATCGTCTCGGGTCTCGGCGTTGACCAAAATAGAGCGCCAATGCGTTTCGATGGCCTCGGCATAAGCCGCGGAACGCAAAGCCGTGAGCCATTTGTCAATCTCAACTTTGGGAAATCCGCGCGCGTCGCCGATAGGATCGGCGAGAGAGTGAACGATCACAACTGGCAGGCCGCCGGCGCCGCCGCGATCGACACAGAGTTTACCGGCAGCGCCTTCGATCCACGCCAGCTTCTTCATGGCTTCCACGCGGATGGGCTGGGCAGAATCGTCCCGCGCTTCTTTTTTGCACCCCGGACACAGCACAAGCGCGAGCAGCAACGCCACCGCGTGCGAGAGCAGGGCAAAAAATCTCATGACCCTCGACACCCATAGCTATATGTTTTGCCGAAAAACTTTGAGAACGTTTTCCTCACTCCGGTGCAGG
Source organism: bacterium (assembly GCA_044869275.1). Taxonomy (GTDB): domain Bacteria; phylum Zhuqueibacterota; class Zhuqueibacteria; order Zhuqueibacterales; family Zhuqueibacteraceae; genus JBIOXB01. Next base: position 5,912 of record JBIOXB010000079.1, on the reverse strand, counting down.
CAGATTCATCTCCGCCCACTCTTCGCGCGCCGGACCGTAGGCGCCGGGCACTTTCAGGCCGGCCTGCCGCATCAACACCGTCATCTGCGCGCGATGGTGGGTTTGGTGTAGTATCAGCGCCCACAACACATAGCCCCTGGCCCATTGTTCGCCGTACATCGGCACGATCTCCAGCAGCGCCGCATCGCTCCAATTCGCGCCGACGCGTTCGCGCACCGAAGCCGCGCCTTTCTCATAAGCCGCGAGAATGTCTTGGACATTGGAGGGCACCGCATTATCATCAGACGGCGCCTCCACCGGCAAACCGGCCTCCGTAATCATATTCAACGAGACCGCGAGATGCCAGGCCAGTTTCCCCAGGCTCCGCCCCTCGGGTGTGATTTTCTGCGTGAGCGTAGCGTCGGTGAGATTACGAAAAGTTTTATATGTCATGCGGGTCTCATCATCCCACATCTTCACAAAATCTTTGGTGGTACGTAGCATGCCTGCTCCTTTCTGGGCGAGTGAGTTGGTGGGTCAAATTTGAAACGGGAGGAATATAAAGGCGGCTTGTGACAACCCTATGTCAGGAGCATACAGGCTGTTTGAAAACGCTTGGTTTCAGCGCAGGCCGAGCTTGTGCAGGCTGGGCTTGTTGCAGGCTGAGCTTGTCGAAGCCGAAATTTTGAACTCCGGCTGGTTAATGCATGAAATCAAACCGCCGAGCCCCCGAGTTCACAGAGAACATCAAGTTGTCGAATAGCATCGGATAGAAGCAGCCTCTTCCATGCTCCTTCACGAGATCAGCCTAATCTAAACTTTTTCAATCTCTGCGTGCTCGGCGACTCTGCGGTCATGAGTTATTCAGGTTGGAGAGATCCAGGCTTAATGAGGGTTGGCAAACACCGCCATAGTGCGCCACCATCTTCTGCGCATAGTCGAGCAGCAGTTGGCGCAATTCTGGAGGGTGAATGATTTCAATCTCGGTGCCAAAGGGCAACAGCCAGTCCAGCAAAACTTGCAAGGTGGGAACGAGAAAGGTGAGGATAATGCCCCCGTCGCCGGTGGCTTCTTCCGCCACGGTAAAGAAATATCGCCGGCGCAGGCGTTGCGCCACCGCGCGCCTGAACTTGATGCGTGCTTCTTGCGGGTTTTCAATTTTATTGGCGTCGTGCAAATACTGCGTCAGCGAAAAATCCCGATGCGCTGCGAAAACCTCTCCGGTGGGCAGGATATGCTTGATGCGATCCGTGCGAAAATCGCGGAAGTCCTGGCGTAGCTGGCAATAGGCTACGAGATGCCAGTGATCGCTGTAGTAAATCAAACACTGCGGCTCGACGCAGCGTTTGGTGATGGCGTCGTTGGAGGTCGCGGAATATTCCATTTTCAAGACCTGGCGACGCACCACCGCCTCCTGCATGAGCGCCAGCACGTCGTCCCGAAAACCGTCTTCAAGACATGCCGGGCGCGCCAGCACCGCGGTCGCTTGCTGCAAGCGCTCGACATAGTCCTGCCTTTCTTCCGGCAATACGGCGCGAATTTTCAGCAACGCGGAAGCCATGTGCTTTTTCAGCGAAGCATCCGTGAGACGCTGTACGAACTCCCCGCCCACGAACAAGGCGCTCGCTTCCTCCTGCGTGAACATCACCGGCGGCAGATGATAGCCTTCCACCAGGCTGTAACCCTCCCGGGCCTCCGCCGCCAGCGGCACACCCGCTTCCTGCAGCGCGATGAGATCGCGATACACTGTGCGAATGCTGATGCTGAAGTGTTCAGCAATATCTTGTGCGCGAATGAGGCGCTTGCTTTGCAGCAACAGCACCGTCGCGACCAGCCGGTCAATGCGATTCATGTTTAACGCAAGGCCATTTTGCTTTTGATCTCCCGCAGGTAGTGCCCCAGGCTTTTCAAATTGAATTTATACAAAACAAACAATCGGAAAGGCAACAGTGGGCCCAGGCGTGGAAACGGCGCATGATTCTCGCCGGCGTGCAGCCAGGCCTGGCCGAAATCGAAATACGGCGATTTTTTGCAAATGATAATGCCGCATTTTGGAATTTTATATTGTGGCATCTCCGATTCAAAATATCCCACCGTAAATCCCACCGCGCGCAAACGTTCCAGCAGATCCCGGCCGTATTGGCGGTATTCCAGCGTGGCTCCGCTGCCGCCGTGATATTGCGGCGGCACGCGATAAATATCCTGATCCCCCTGCACCTCGACGCTCACCAACGTATGGGGGCGTTGATGATCGTACGGCACGGTGAGAATGAAGTTGCCTTCCGGCTTCAGCGTGCGATAAACCTCCTGGAAGCCTTTGGCATCTTCACGCACGTGCTCAAAAACTTCCGAAGCGATGATGAGATCGAAGCTGTCATCGGCAAAGGCGAGCTGTTGAATATCGGAATACTGCCGCGGGTCCGCACCCTGTTTGATTTTTTCGGGGTCGAACGCCGGCGCATAATAATCGAACTTCTCGCGCAGAAACATGGCGTGCGGCCCTCCCGGGCAAGGTTCAAGAATCTTCAAGCGCTTGTTTTCCGGCCACAAATAAACCGGCTGCGTTTCCAGATGCAGCATTTTGCCGAGCGCATACATCACTAAGCGGCTGCGCGCCGAGGCCGAGCAATTGGCGCAATGCCAGCCTTCCCGGCCGCGATCAGGAGTCAAGAAACGGCCACGGTGGCCGCACATGTTGCACTGGGGTTCCATCGAGTTTCTGTCTTAGAATGCGATGCCAGGGTGAGGAGAAACCGGGGAGCAAAAATCTGCATGCCGCATGACATTTGTTGCCGCCTGGGGGCCATGCTTCGAACATTCCATCCATTTTACCTTACCAATGCCCGGGGGTAGTGTTCATATATGGTAAGAAAACGTGCGCAAATCCGCCACCGTTTTTTTTGCCAAAGGAAAATTGTTGCCAAAAAGCCTTTGAGTTTTTGCGCTGAACAGATTATGTTAGATAATTGTTGGGCACGTACGGCAAGGGCCAATGGGCCCATTCGGGAAAGGCGAAGTTCTATGTCCGCAGAAGTCAGCGTCTTCGATCTGTTCAAAATCGGCATCGGCCCCTCCAGCTCGCACACGGTCGGCCCCATGCGCGCCGCGCGTTTGTTCGTCGAGCGCCTGCAAAATAGCGCGCATCTCGCGAAAACGGCAAAGGTGCAGGTGGAGCTGTTCGGCTCGCTGGCGTTAACCGGAAAAGGCCACGGCACCGATCGCGCGATATTGCTCGGGCTCGAAGGCGAAAGGCCGGAGCGCGTCGATCCCGAGACCATCGCAGCGCGTTTGTCGCGGATGCGCAACGCCAGCGTTGTTTCGCTTTTGCAGCTGCGTCAAATTCCATTCGCTGAAAAAGAACACCTGGTCTTTCATTACGATCAATCCCTGCCTCTGCATCCCAACGGCATGCGCTTTACCGCATATGGCCAGGAGGAAACCCTCCTGGATCAACAAGTTTACTACTCCGTCGGTGGCGGTTTTGTCGTGCAAGAACCAGAAGCCGGCGCGGCCATACGCCCGGACGATCCGGCGGCGATTCCGTTTCCGTTCAACAGCGGCGACGAGCTCTTGCGCTTGGGACGCACGCATGGCGTGAAGATTCACGAGCTCGTGCTCGAAAATGAAAAAAGCTGGCGGCCCGAGCCTGAAATCCGCGAGAAGCTGTTCGAAATTTGGCGCGTCATGCAGGAATGTGTGCAGCGCGGCCTGCGGCAGGAAGGTTATTTGCCCGGCCTTCTGCAGGTGAAGCGGCGCGCGCCGCAACTTTATTTCGAATTGACTTCAAATCCCGAAAAAACCTTGCGCGATCCTTTGAGCGTAATGGATTGGGTGAATCTGTACGCGCTCGCCGTCAACGAAGAAAACGCCGCCGGCGGGCGCGTGGTCACGGCGCCGACCAACGGTGCTGCCGGCATTGTACCTGCCGTGCTGCATTATTACCAGCGTCTCTCCGCCAATCCCACGGAGGAGGGCATTATCCGGTTTTTTCTAACCGCGGCCGCGATCGGCAAGTTGTACAAACAAAACGCCTCGATCTCCGGCGCGGAAGTCGGCTGCCAGGGCGAAGTGGGCGTGGCCTGCTCCATGGCCGCGGCGGGATTGGTTGCTGCGCTGGAAGGCACGAACGAACAAATCGAATACGCCGCCGAGATCGGCATGGAACACAACCTCGGCTTGACCTGCGATCCCGTCGGCGGCCTGGTGCAGATCCCGTGCATCGAACGCAATGCCATGGGCGCGGTCAAAGCCATCAATGCCGCGCGCATGTCCATGAAGACCGACGGCACGCACAAGGTTTCATTGGATCAGGTGATCACGACGATGCGGCAAACCGGCGCGGATATGAAGACAAAATACAAAGAAACTTCACAGGGCGGGCTGGCAGTGAATGTGATTGAGTGTTGACGAAAAATGCAGCTTTGCGGGTTGGGTACAATTTCGAGGAAGGAGACCATATTATGAAAAGGCGAGAATGTATTAAGACTTTGGGCCTTTTAGGGGCCGGATTGGTGCTTACGTGGAAAATGAAATTACGGCAAGCCCATGCTGGATTTATAAGCAATAACACGCTTGATCCAAGAAGCATTCCGAAATATGTCACGCCCTTGGTCAAACCTCCGGCGATGCCAGGCACGATAGGCGAGGGGTTCGACTATTATGAAATCGCGGTGCGGCAGTTTCAGCAGCAGATTCTGCCCCCTATCATGGGTTTGCAGCCGTCCACGGTGTGGAGTTATGGCTCGATTAATCACCCCGGAACCGTGGCTGCCGGCGGGACTTTCAATTATCCTGCCTTCACGATTGAAGCCAAATACAATAAACGCGTCGAAATCAAATGGATCAATGATTTGAAGGACACCAGCGGTAATTTTCTGCCGCATCTTTTCGCGGTGGATCAAACGCTGCATTGGGCGAATCCGCCGGGAGGAATGGAGCATAGAGACACGAGAGGAATGTCTCCGGAGCCGTATCTGGGTCCTGTGCCATTGGTGACGCATATTCACGGCGCCCATACGACGGAGGAAAACGATGGTTTCGCCGAAGCGTGGTTCCTGCCAGAGGCGCAAAATATTCCGCCGGGATATGCCAAAACCGGCACTTTCTTCGATTACTTTAACACAAAATATGGACTGGGATGGGGATCCGGCGCCGTGCTCTACAAATATCCGAATAGCCAGCGTGCTGGGACATTCTGGTATCATGACCACACCCTCGGGATGACACGCTTGAATGTCTATGCGGGACCGGCAGGATTTTACTTATTGCGGGGTGGGCCGGCCGATCAAGTCGAGGGCGTGCTCCCCGGACCGGCACCCGGAGTCGGCGATGATCCATTCGGAACATATTACGAAATTCCTATTGCCATCCAAGATCGCTCATTCCAGCCCGACGGTTCCTTGTTTTATCCCGACAATCGCGCCTTCTTTGAAGGACTCGATCCCGCGCAGCTGCAAATTCCATTTATTCCTGAGCCGGCAGCCGGTGGTCCGAGCGATGTTTCTCCGATCTGGAACCCTGAATTTTTTGGCAATGCCATGGTGGTGAATGGAGGCACCTGGCCATATTTGGAAGTGGAACAACGACGCTGCCGCTTTCGCTTTCTTAACGGATGTAATGCCCGATTTTTAATCTTAAAGTTCGATAGGGATCTGCCGTTCTATCAGATTGGCACTGAAGGCGGCTTTTTGCCCGCGCCGGTGCAACTCAATCAACTCCTCATGTCGCCTGCTGAAAGAGCCGATGTTATTATCGATTTCACCAACGTTCCGGTTGGCGCTGAAATCATTCTAATGAATCTTGGCCCGGATGAGCCTTTTAGTGGCGGCACGCCGGGCGTTGATTTTGAGCCGGCAGATTCCGAAACCACAGGTCAGATCATGCAATTCCGGGTGGTAGCCGCAACTGCTGCCGATCCCAGTTCGCCCCCGATG
>JBIOXB010000078.1:0-7048 GCA_044869275.1 bacterium | reverse complement strand
AGAGGAGAGATTGGATCAGTTGATCGACCGCACGGAAAAGATGGCGGAATTTCTCATGGGCGAGTCCGACGCAGATTTTGAGAATTCGACGATATAGCGCAGCACGTTGACCTGATTGTGATTATCGAAAATACGCATCGCCGAGTGTTCAAAATCCGCGTCGGTTTCGCCCATGAGGAACTCCGCCATCTTTTCCGTGCGCTCGATCAAGCTGTCCAGCCTTTTTTCGCTGACGCGCTGGGGCGGAGCCGAACCTTCGCGCATGATCTGCCACACCATGGCGCCCAGATAAAACTGCAGCTCGCGCTCGGCTTGGTTGAAGTCATCGTAGCCGGCGGCCATGAGAAACGCCATGATTTCGGGCTGTTCTTTTTGCATGGCCTCAATGAGGCGGGGAAAATCCTCGTCAGGCATCTCCGCCATTTTTTCGCAGGCGTGCTCGACGATTTCCGCCGAAATGGTTTGCATAAATGCCTCCCTCTTTTGATCACGCGCGGGCATGCGGCACGCCCAGAAACGATGCCGCATGTCCCAAAATGCACACGACTGGCATTTCAAGCATACAATGAAGTTTTATCAATTTCAAGGAAAAGATTAGAGCCGCCGCGGCACCTCCTGCAGTGCCGCTTCGAAGCGTTGCAGAAAATCATCCACGGTTTTTTCCTCGATGATCAGCGGCGGCTCCAGGCGAATGATTTTGGGATTGGCGAGAATCGACGCTACCAAAACGCCGTGCTCCAAAAACAACTCATACAGCAGATCGCCAACTTGGTCGGAGACGAATTCCATGCCGATAAACAACCCCAGCCCGCGCACCTCTTTGAGCAAGTCGCCGAAGCGGGCTTGCAGTCTCTGCAAGCCCCTCATCAAATAGCTTCCCACGCGCTCGGCGCGCCCAGGGAGGTTTTCAGACTCGATCACTTCGAGCGCCGCCAGCGCCGCGGTGCACGCCAGGGGATTTCCTCCGAACGTGCTGGTATGCACCGTGGGCCATTCATTCAATGGCGCCCAGATGCGTTCGGTGGAAATGAAAGCGCCCATCGGTAAAACTCCGCCGCCGAGAGCTTTGGCGCTGCACAGAATATCGGGAGCGACTGCTTCGTGATCGCACCCCCACATTTTGCCCGTGCGCCCCAAGCCGCATTGAATTTCATCGAGCAGCAAGAGCACATTTTTGCGATCACAAATCTCGCGCACTTGCCGCAAATAGCCTTGCGGCGGAATGCGAATACCGCCTTCGCCTTGAAAAGGCTCGAGCAAAACCGCCGCGGTTTTATCGGTGATCGCAGCCGCAATCGCCTCGGCCTCGCCAAAAGGCACATGATGAAATCCCGGCAGCAGAGGTTCGAAGGGGTCGCGAAATCTCTTGCGGTGGGTTGCGGTCAGCGCGCCCAGGGTTTTGCCGTGATAGCCATTTTCTGCGCAAATGAACTCATGCTTGCGCGTGAAAAGTTTCGCCAGCTTGATCGCGCCTTCGACCGCTTCCGTGCCGCTGTTGCAGAAAAAAGCATATTTCAGCTCGCCGGGCGTCACCTGCGCGAGCTTTTTCGCGAGCAATCCGCCCGGTACATGCAACAACTCCTTCGAGCCCAGCGGCAGGAGCTCGAGCTGTTCTTTCACCGCTTGCAGCACGCGCGGATGGCGATGGCCGACGTTGAAGATGCCGTAGCCGCCGAGAAAGTCCAGGTACTCGCGGCCTTTCGTGTCTTTGATCGTGTATCCCTGCGCGCTCCACTCCAGCGCCTTGTATTTTGCCGACACCGTGCGCGTGCCATAGACGCGATTCAAATGCTCGGTCCAATTCTCCAACAAGCCGGTGATGGCTTCGTCGCTGGCATAGTCTTGCATACCGTCCCTACCTGGATCTTTTGTTTTTGATTTCCGCCAGCAATTTTTTGGCGTTCTGCTTGTGCAGTGCATCGTCCCAGTGCACGTTTTGCAGGCTTAGACATTGCTGCAAATGCTCGCGCGCGCGCGCGTATTCTTTCAAATCTATCAATGTTTTTGCCAGCCAGAAGTGATGCACCGGCACACGCGGATCGCAGGCGCACGCTTTTTCAAACCACGATCGCGCCGCTTCGTTTCCGCCACTGGGCGGAAGGCCACCGTATGCGATTTTAGCGAAGGATCTCATCACCCAATTGAGATGGCCGAGCTCATAGTTCCAGCGCCCCAGAACGTGCATGGCGCCATCGTGGCAGGGCGCCAGCGCGAGCGCGGCCTCAGCTTCAGCTTTGATTTCCCTGGCCAGTGCGACCTTTTTTTTGCCACCCACTTTTAATGCCACGCGGCCCAGGGCCATGGCCAGCACAAAGTGGCTGGTCGCCGAGTCGGGATACAAAGTTACACAACGACGCCCGAGTTTTTCCGCGAGGCGATAATATTGTTCCTGCACCGGATCTTTCGAGGGAATCCCCACGAGCACGTATGCCACCGCGGTTTTCCGCAAGACGTGATAATTGGTGGAGTCGAGCGCCAAGGCCTGGCGATAAGCGGCGAGCGCGGCGGTATTGTTAAACAGGGCAAACGCCGAATCTCCTGCTTCCAGCGCCGTCAGTACAGCATTTTCGGGTTCACCGGATTTCGCCGGACGCGCCTCCTCTGCATTGACCGCTATTCCTACCCACAGCAAACTTGTCAACAAACGCGAAGAGTTCATCGGCATCCTTCCATTAGATTGGTCGCTATTGCTTTCATCATAAAAGCGGGGCGCCAGGCAATGTAATAAAAAATACCAACAACGCCAAACTCTGAATTGGGTTCGGTTTTCTGGCAGCGGTACCCATAAATCCCGGCACGATTGAGCCACTATCGAAAATGCAAGGATTACGCCAAGCCGCCATCACAAAGGGTGGGATGGCCGTGGAATCAAGATTCAGACGCTAAGGGAAATTATTTTAAATTAATTTAAGGAAGGAAAATAGTGGAGACATTTCAAACAAGCGGAAAACCCTAAAAAAACAGGGCGGATCCAATCTCGACCGCCCTGTGATGTATGAATAAACCGCTCTCATCGCTATTGTAAGTTAAAGCTTGCATTTCGCGGTGAGCGCGAGGGAGTTGGGAAATTATCGCACCGGCACGGCCAAGCCACGAATCGGCTCGCCGGTACCGATGGTTCCGATTTTAGTGATGCGACCTGTAGCCAGATTCACGGTCACCAGATGCGAGTAGCCTCTTTCATCGTTCTCGTTCTGGGCCATAGCCTGGACCGTACCTGAGCGCGAGCTTCTATCATCGCCATCGTCGTCATCATCGTCGTCGTCATCGCGCTTAACCGTAGCATAGGCTACGCCGGTGCGCGAAATGTCGAAGCCCACCAGTTTTTCAAGATTGAAGCCAAGGCCGCCGACGGTATTCAGAGTTCCGTTGTTGGGAGGATTCTGCGTCGCCAAAACGTCGCGACGGCCATCGAGGTCGTAGAGCGTGGTGCCGGTGGCCGGGTCGTTGTCAGGATTGGTGTAGCCCACACCGACGACCAACGGCCGTCGATTGAAGTTGCGGTCGCCGCTGGCATAAGCCAGCCGGCCATCCGATTGAATGCCGGCGGTATTGGGATCGAAATCAACCACTATGCCCAAGTCCGGATGCAGGCGCAAGTTTTGGCCGGTTTCACCGACCACGCGGATGCGATCCACTGTGGGATTGAAATCGAAACCGAAAGCCCTGCCTTCGAGCGCTGGTGTGAATGGTCCTGCGCCGACGGGCGTGGCCACGCCGGTTTGCACATCGATCACATAAAGCCGGCTGCTGCTGCCCAAGCCATACAACTGACCCGTGGCCGGACGAAAATCAATCGCCAGTATTTCCTCGTTCGGCTGCAAGCCGGTTACGCGCAGCCGTGAAATAATTTTTCGCGGCCTTGCACTATCGAACGTCAACAGCTTGTTTGAAGTGGTCATGCCGTACAGCGTTTCGCCGATGGCGGCGGCGTCATTCCCGCCGTTCGCTTTCGCGATTTCGGCCGCCTCGCCGTCTTGGTCTGCCGAGTTGAGGAGAGTGTCGTTATTTTTACAACCCGAAATGACGATGGCCGACAGCGCCGTCGCGCCGAGCAGAAATTTGATCCTGCGCATGTTGTATTCCTTGCGAAAATTTGAAATTGAACAGTTGAAGTAGAACTTGTGCGTGGCGGTGACACACGCCCTTGATCGCTTATTTTTCGCTGGCTCTTGAAAACTTTATCAGCGTGCAAGAGCACCAGCATGAGCGCGAGCACGAGCGTCAGTGCGCGCAAATCCCGTTGATTTTTCATGGGGTCACGGCCGCCACCTCATTGCCGCCGCGATCGGACGCATACTGAAGGCCCCGCCTGCATCGGAGGCCAAGCCAGCTAGCGCCTCATGGCGCGGGTCAAGTGCAGGTCTTGCGCCGCGTCAATTTGAATACGAATGCGCTTCGGAATTGGATTGAGCGGCGGATCATTTCTTATTCTGCAACAGCCTGATTCGCCGGAATCACTTGGGGACAAGCGGAAAATTTCCGCAGATCAAAATTATCTCCGCGTGAATGCGGCGCAAGGTGGTTTCATCCCGCCTCGCTAAGTGCGGATAAATCATGCTCAAAACTGCGAGACATTATTGGTATGACCGTTGCAGAGCTATGAGTGAGTGCCGTGAAATCTTTCAAGGCTGCCATGGCGATTGCTGCACCGCTGCACATGCAACTTCAAAACGTACAACAAATAATTCCCGAATTGCTTGCGCTCGCCTCGCTTGCGAGTAAGGACCGGAATTGCAAAAGACGACAGCCCCTTGTGCGCAATTGCCACTGCGCGTAAATTTTGACACTCCCAGAACCTTCTGGAGCAAGAGGAGACTTCGTATTTTTCAGGGAAAAAACATGCCTCAAAGAATCTTTGTGCTCATGCTTACTCTATTGAGCCACGCCGCTTTCAGCCAGCAACAAGAGGGTAGCATCAGCGGTTTTGTTTTTGATCTCACCAACGGTGAAGCGGTGATCGGCGCCACGGTCTACTTGAAAAAAACGAGCCACGGCACCGCCACGAATCTCAGCGGTTACTTCGTCCTGCCGCGCGTGCCCGCCGGCGACTATGTTTTGGAAGCGCGTTTGCTAAGCTACAAGACTTATTCAGAAGAGATACACTTAGGCGCAGGCGAGCAAAAAACGATCACCATCAAGCTCACGCCCGAAGCGTTGACGGCGCAAACCGTGGTGGTCACGGCGGAAAAAGAAAAAGTCAGCGAGCGCTTGTATGAGAAGCCGATTTCCGAGATCGAGCTTTCCGCGCGGCAGATCAACGCCATTCCGCAAGTGGCCGAAGCGGACTTGCTGCGCTCTTTGCAAACGCTGCCCGGCATCGTGCCGCTTTCCGATTTTTCCTCGGCGTTGTATGTGCGCGGCGGCACGCCCGATCAAAATCTCTACATGATCGACGGCGCCGATGTATATAATCCGCAACACGCTTTCGGATTGTTCTCCACCTTCAATACCGATGCCATCAAGCACGTCGAGCTCTCCAAAGGCGGCTTCGGCGCGCAGTACGGCGACCGCTTGTCCTCGGTATTGAATGTCACTCACCTTGACGGCAATCGCGAGGAATTTGAAGGCTCGGCTTCTCTCAGCTTGCTTTCGGCGAAGACGACGCTGCAAATGCCCATCGGCCGCTCCGGTTCGCTGTCGGGCTCGATCAGAAGAACTTATTTCGACCAGACCATCGCCAAAGCAGTCGATGACCTTCCGGACTATTATTTCTATGACGGCAATGTCAAGGCGTTCTTCGATCTCAACAGCAGCAACAAACTCACGCTGAGCGGCTATGGCGGCCGGGACTTTCTCGACTTAACTTTCAACCCCAAGGCCACGGACCAAACCGGCATACGCTACGACTGGGGCAACAAGACCGCGAGTGTGCGCTGGACGCACGTTTTCTCGCCCGCGCTCTTCGCCAATTTCTGGGCCACGGGCAGCCGTTTCACTTCCAATTTTTTACTGGATGACGCCGGCGTCACCGAAAAGAACGATATCTACGACGCGACCCTGAAAGGCAGCTTGCAGTATCATCATTCGCACCAGTTCATCACTGCTTTCGGATTCGAGCAGAAAAACTTGCAGGTGATTTATCGGCAAGTTTTCCCCGGCGGCGAGGTGGACGTCGATACCAAACCCACGCAATACTCCGGCTATCTGCAAACCACGTGGATGCCGTCACTGGCGTGGGAGGTCGAAGCCGGCTTGCGCTACAATTTGTTCCAGTCCGACACCACTTATCAAAATCTCACGCCGCGCCTGGCCTTGAAATACAAGTTGGATGACAACAGCAGCGTCAAAGCGGCGGCCGGCATTTATAAACAGTATCTGCATCGCATTCCCCGCTTCTTCGTCGCAGACATTTGGACGATTGCGGACAAATACAATCGCGAATCCACGGCGCAACACGCGATCCTCGGCTTTCAGCGCGAAATCGCGAACGATATTCAATTCGAGGTCGAAACGTTTTACAAAAACTATCAGAACATTCTGACTTACAATTACAACCTGCTCACCGAGCTGCAGCCCAGCCGCTACAACGAAAAGCAGGAGCCGGTTTATACCGAGACGGAAGGCATTTTCAACCGCGGGGACGGGCACACCATGGGAGTGGAGCTGCTCGTGCGCAAAGACGTCGGCATCGTGAGCGGCTGGCTGGGCTATTCTTTTTCGCGCACGAAGTACGTGTTCGATGAGATCAACAAAGGTAATACCTTTGCTCCGCGCCACGATCGCAGCCACACCATCAACCTGGTGGGCAACATCGATTTGAAAATCGCAATCAAGAAATTGCTCAATCGCCCCACCCACCAAACGCGCGGCAATTTGAGCCTGGGAGTGAATTTCGTGTATGCCACCGGCCAGCCGTTCACCGAGCCCGGCTCCGGCTATTTCATCGCCTCGGATCCAGCCGCGCCGGATCGCTCGCTGGAATTCGCGCCGACGCGGATCAATCATATTCGCCTGCCTTATTACGGGCGTTTGGATTTGAGTCTGACGTGGCACAAGCAGTATCGCTCGTGGTCCATGTCGCCCTTCATTCAAGTCTTCAATATCG
>JBIOXB010000077.1:0-33181 GCA_044869275.1 bacterium | reverse complement strand
CTTTTCTGTGTGGGGGCGGGAGTTGGGTGGGGCATGGTGAGCTCGGCGATGCTCAATGTCATGGTAGAACCAGCTGTGACGCAGGAACGGATTGAAGAGAAGTGGCGACGGGCGTGCCTGCATGTTGGGCTCACAACCGCAACCAATCTTGAGCCGGATAAAGATGTGAGAGAGTACCCGCCGGTGATTAGCGTGCGGCCGGATGCGTTTGTCGTCGAGTCCAAAGGAATCACTCCTGAGATGATTCAGGAGAGACGTACTGAGCTATCGGCAGCGATGGGCCTGTTTGTGGGTGATGCTTCGTTCCTGCAAAAGCCCGATGGCTCAACCCACGCTGATCTTCTCGAGATCACATTCGCGTGGCAGGACTTGCCGGCGCTCGTGCCTTTCGAGCGCGTGCCGATTGTCGAGCGCGGCGTCGTGATTCTTGGCTATGGCAGGCAGGGGTTCTATCAACAGTCTTTTGCAGACATGATTCATCTGGGCATCTCAGGCGAGCCCGGTAGCGGGAAGAGCGTTTGTTTGCGCGGTCTCATCACGCAACTCATGTCCGCTGATCGTGACGCCATCATCTTGGGTGTTGATTTCAAAGGTGGCGCTGAGTTCTCCGTGTTTGAAGACCTCGGAAATTTTGTGTGCGTTGATGAATATGAGAGTGCGGCCCATGTGCTGCGCCTGGTGTATGAAGAATACAAGCGGCGCGAGCGCATCGTGCGCGAGAGTACATGCGATACACTGTACCATCTTTGCCGGCAGCAGGGATTATACCATGCACCCATTTACATCATCATTGACGAAGCCACTGAATTCTGGGATCCTGAAAGTGGCGTTGCGAAATCTCTTTTGTCGCAGGTATATAGCTCCATGGATCGTTTAGCCCGCAAAGGTCGCTTTGCGGCGATTCATCTCATTGTGTGTACACAACGGGCGAGTGCAGAGTCCATTCCGCCCAAGGTGCGCAGCATGCTCACCACACGGATCATGTTCAAGGTATCGCAAAAGGAAGACTCGATCATGGTGCTGGGCACTGCTGTAGCCACAAAGCTTCGGAAGATTCCGGGACGATGCTATGTGCAAGCGTCCGATGGATCGCTCAAAGAACTGCAGGTGCCTTATCTGAGCAAGGACGAGGCAAAATCGATTTTAGCAACGTTGCCGGCGCCAGCGCCAACCACACTGATCACGGCGATGAAGCAAGGAGTGTGGGCCGGCCGTCAGGCGGCATGATCTCAAGACAAGATGTGTGTACAAACGAAGTAGGACAGGAGTCCTGCGGGAAGAAATAGGACGTTCTTTTTGATGTCGCGCAGACCAGGACGGTGCTGTGCGAAACCGCGACCTACCAGGACGGCTTGGTCGCGCTGCTTTTGGGATGGAGAGAAAATGGAGATCACACTTGCGGTATCGTGAATGTTGTTGGAGCGCGCCACCGAGGGCGCGCTCGCGCGCCCGTTTGCGCCGTTGTCGGAGAGCACAGAAGGAAACCCCACTCCTCGTAATAACGGGGTTAATGTGCATACTCGGAGTAGGAAAAACAAGGGATTATAAAAAAAGTGAAATTCGAACTTGATGAACTGCGGTAAATGTAGGAAGGATATGTGGTTAAGTCCAGGACAGATGGGTTGCTCGCAAAGGGTGTCGACTCGTTGTATGTGTATCTTGAGCAGGGGATTGATTGGAGAACGATTTGTGAGCAGGCAGAACGTGTGGACTACGAGCAGAGCATCATGATTGGCCAGTTAACTTTTGTCAGAATGAAAGCGTGGATACGAACATACCCGGTGTGCCTTAAGCATGGGCAGTTTCTCTTTTTCGTGAACCGGAAGTCAGCTTACATCAAAGTGCTGTCACTTGCATTTGAGCTGCGTGGATTTGAGTCAGTTGTCCTTTGGCTTTGCCGGATTCTTGATCGCATGCGTGGGGACGGTACGCTGGCTCCGTGGCTTGAGCATTTGATCGTGAGCCGCATTGACGTGTTCGTTGATTTCGTGTTTGACGGTGATTTTGCACTCGATCAATTCCGGACCAAGCTTAAGAAGCACGGATTTTTTCAATCTGGAGTTGAGGCTGAAGGGAAAACCATCTATTTCGGCAGCCGGCATGAGTTCATGATGCGCTTGTACGTTAAAAGTGCGGAGATTCTTTCCTCGGGAAAGACGTATTTGACTTCGAGTTGGCGCGATTGCGGCCATGATGGCCAGGCGCGCGTGTGGCGACTCGAATTTGAGTATCATAAGAAAAAGATTCAGGAGATTTGCACGCATCGGCAGCTTGTGGCTTTCGACCTTCCCACACTTGATCGCTTGTGGAGCAATGGTGTGACCGCTATTGAATTTGTAACCGAAGCTGCCACTCATCGCAATCTCTACAAAAAGCCGCTTCATCCGCTCTGGCAGGCGTTGCACCAGGAGTTTTTTCGCGAGTACAGTGTTTCTCCGGAGCGTGTGCACCAAGCGGATATTGGGTATCGCTATAAGCGGGCGCGGCCGTGGGTGATTTCATGGCTCGCAGCGCGCGGAATCGCTTATGAAGAGTTGCCAGCGCCCTACTTGCAGGACTTTCGCATCAACGAAAGTGACTATCAAAAGGCTTTGCTCAAATTGCCACTTGCCGGCAGTGAGTCTTGAAAACGAACAATGGGTTTTTACAAACGAGGGGTTTTCACAATCCGGAGCGCAACATGGTTATTTTGAATAACACCGTTCCCGATTGTTGGGTAAGGACCATTTTAGAAATGGTCGAGAAGAAGCCGGTGTATAGCGATGAAGTAGCAGCCGCCCTTGGCATTGACGAAGACAAAGCAGAAGATACCTTGTATCTGCTCGAGCAGGCAGGATTATTGATTACCACCGACACGTCTTCACAGAGGGACACGCGGGATGCCGGCGCACCAGATTGTTGAATTCTCATTGATCGCTTTGCACCATCGGTGACAAATAAATTACAGGCAGTGCCAAAGCCAACAAGTTGGTTTTTGATCTTATCAGTGAGAATCGGTTTACAACGAGCGCATAAAGCTCAGCACCAATGATTTATCGAGGAGTGCGAGGAGGGTTGATGGTAAGATAAATCTTTGCCGCATTGAGAAATTCTTCGGCATGATTGAGGACTTCAATGGCTTCTGAGTCAGTCACCTCGGAGCTGGAGTGATAGTCGGCAACTTGCCGCTTGCGGAAGCTACTGAGAAGATAGCTATGAAATTTGGGATCGAGCTTTCGAGACTTTGCGAAAATTTGGCCGAAATGGCTTTGCACCTGACGGTGAGAAGAGCACACAATGCCTTCTTCCACGAGCAAGGCTTCAGCAATATAAAGAATGGCATAATAGCCGCGCGATATGGCGATTTCAAAAAAGCTGGCTTTGATGAGTACATCGCCGGCCTGAATATTCTCCTCTGCCTTTTTTAACAAATCAGCGCTTTCAGCCATCATGGAATCGCAACCCCCTCACGGTCGAGGTTTCGATAAAAGGAAGTCTGCTTCTGCCGCCAGTTGCTTTCGCGCGCCGGAATAAGTGCTACCATCATATCATACTCCAGCGACAAACGCGCAGCAATTTCATCGGTACGATTGATTTCTTCGAAGTCGCTGCGATAATCACGCAACACCATAGCAACATCCAAATCCGAATGCGGGCCGGATTCGTGTCGGGCATATGAGCCGTAAAGAATCACGGCCACCAATTGCTCACCATAAAGTTGCTGCAGCTCGGATTTGAGTTCAGCTAATAGCTTATGCAACTCAAGTTGCGTCATGGTTCTACTCCTTTAGTTCGAGCCAATATAACACATTCTTTTGCTGGATGCAAAGGTGATAAAGCGGATGGCAAACAGCCCTCAACGTATTCAACAATTGTTTTAGAGGAACAACACTTGTCGGTTCTGATGTCCCATGAATCCACAAACCCACATCGAACCAAGGCTGCTCACGGCAAAGCAGTTGTCCGTCTACCTCGGTTTTCCGCTAAGCACAGTTTATGCAATGGTAGAGCAGAAACAAATTCCATTCAAGCGATTCGGCGCGAAGATGATCCGGTTTGACAAAAAGGACATCGATGCATGGGTTGACGGCCACTATGATCGAAACTATTGCGTGAGCTGAAAAAGTGTTGCACCATCGACTTTCATTTTCTATATTTCCTGGTTTCCAGAAAGGAGGCTGCCGTGGGAGTCTATCTCAGAAACGGTAGCCCTTACTGGTATTATTCTTTCACGGTTCATGGCCGGAGATACAGCGGAAGCACCCAGACCGAGAGTAAGACCCTTGCAAGGCAGATAGCGGATACTAAGAAGACCGATCTGCTTCGGGATCAGGTAGCACTAAAAATCGTCAAACGGATGACGCTTGACGAGCTTGCAAAGGAATTTCTCGAGTGGTCAAAATCTCACAAGAGGAGTTATGGTCGGGACGTTGTTCTTACGGGCCATCTTTCAGCATTCATGGGCAAAAAGGACATTGCCGACATCACAAGTCTTGACGTCGAAGCGTACAAGAAGCGCCGGGTACAGGAGGTCAAAGGCGCGACGGTGAATCGGGAAGTCGCCTGTCTCAAGCGGATGTTCAATCTTGCGATCAAGTGGGGACATACCGGCTCGAATCCTGTCAAAGGCGTGGAATTCTTCAAAGAGCCCAAGAAGAATTTCCGCTGGTTTCCAGAGGATGAGATCGAGAAGTTTCTTGCCGCATGCGGCGAAAAAATGCGCTCGATCTTTCTGGTCGGTATCAACACTGGTATGCGAATCAGCGAACTGTTATCGCTGAAGTGGTCGCAAGTTGATTTCACCAACTGCTATATCACCATCGAAGAGTCAAAAACCGATGAGTATCGCAAGGTGAAAATGAATCCGGTTGTAGTTGGCGCACTGAAGAGTATCGCCCGAAACGGCGAACATGTCATCACGGATAGCAAAGGTCAGCCCGTGCGACAGATCAACAAGGCTTTCAAGAGAACCTGCAAACGAGCCGACATTGCACCGGCGTCACCGCACGCCATGAGGCACACGTTTGCGAGTCACTTGATGAAGCTTGGCGTTGATCCTTACACCATCATGGAGCTGGGCGGCTGGAAGTCGCTCGAAATGGTGATGCGCTACAGTCACCTGGCACCGGATCACCGGCAAATCGCTGTGAACAAGCTTGCGGGCATGGAATGCCTGAAAAAATGCTGCAATATTGCTGAAATTTTGCGAGAACCAGATGCAAGTATCACCTCGCAAGTCGTTGTTAAATTTGGATCTGCCCCTATAGCTCAGATGGATAGAGCAGAGGTTTCCTAAACCTTTGGCCGCAGGTTCGATTCCTGCTAGGGGTACTGCAGCATTTAAGATGCTTCCTTAAATTTTATATAACACATAAAACTGTTGCGCGAGTAGTTGGAATTGAATATATTTAAGATTGTCGTCTTTGTTAACGTCTCGTGAAATGCATCGCCAGCACGAAATAAACGCACCCGGACTTCTATATCTCCCAAGGAACACAAGCGCATGCTGAAACCTCAAAAACGCCTGACCCGCCGTGAAAAGACGCAGATGAAGGAAGACAAGCTCGTCACGGCGTGGTTTAAAACCATGGATTACGTCGAACACAACTCGAAGAATTTCCTTTTTGGTCTTGCCGCGGTGGTGGTGCTGGCCGGCGCCGGATACTACTATAAATGGCATCTGCAACAGCAAGAACAGCAAGCCTCCGTCTTGTTCGCGGTTGGCAAACAGGCGTTTGAAAACGGCAATTACGACGCAGCCCTTGACTCCCTGGGAAAACTGACCAATAAATTCGGTGGCACCACCAGCGCGGAAGTGGGCACCGTTTACCTGGCCAATGCCTTCATGCAGAAAAAGGATTACGCCACCGCAGAACGATATTATCGCGCTTATTTGGATGATTACGATAACGATGACATTCTCAGCGTGGCGGCCGCTGCCGGCATTGCCGCAACCTATGACGAGCGCGGCGATCATGCCAAGGCCGCGGAATTGTACGAGAACGCGGCGCGCGACTATGGCAAGAGTTATCGTGCGCCGGAGCTGTTGATGCACGCCGCCCGCTGCTTTCGCACTGCTCAAAACCTGGACGCCGCCCGGCGCGTTTTGGGCACGCTGCTGGAAAAATACCCTGATTCCAGATTCGCGGAAGACGCCAAATTGATGCAGGCCGAATTGCAATCCTGAGCTAGCAGTTAGGTCGGAAAAAGCGCTTGCTATTTTGATGGCCGATATTTATATTTCGTTGTTGTCCAAGAAAGTGGGTCAAAAAGCCCACTTTTTTGTTGTGGGGGGGTGCCCTGGCCTTTGAAACGAGAGAAATGGAAAAGCTGCGCGAAGAGTTGCTCGCCCTGGTCGCGCCGGTGGCGCAAAGATTCAACGTCGAGCTGGTGGATTTGGAGTTGAAAGGCAGCAAGCACAATTTGATTGTGCGCGTCATTGCCGACACCGACGGCGGCATCAGTATTGGCGCTTGCGCCGCGCTGAGCCGTGCGCTGGCGGATGAGTTTGAAATCAAAAACGCGTTGGAAGGGAAATACCGGCTGGAAGTGTCGTCGCCGGGAATCGACCGGCCCTTGCGCAGCCGGCGCGATTTTCAACGCAACCTGGGGCGCGACGTGGCGCTGCGCCATCGCCAGGCGGAGACGATCGTGGAGGTTGAAGGAACGATTCAAGCCGTCACCGAGACGGAAATTGAAATTACCTCACCAGGGAAAAGTCACAAAATTCCCCTTGCCGAAATCGAGCTCGGCAGGATCAAAATCAGGTGGTAGTTAGCAGGAATTTAAGTCATCATGAAAAGTGAAATCGCAGAAGCCTTTGCCCAAATTGTCAAAGAAAAGAATATCGACAAGCAGCAATTGTCGGAAATCGTGCATTCCACCGTGCTGGGAATGATCAAAAAGAAATACGGCAGCTCCGACAACTTTGATGTCTATGTGCATCTGGACAAGGGCGAGATCGAAATACACCAAACGCGCGTGATCGTCGATAACGTCACCGACAGCGTGCGCGAGATCGACGTTGCCACGGCGCAGAAAACCGAACCGGACCTCGAGACCGGCGACGAGTTTTTGGAGATTCTGGATCCGGCCACTTTCGGCCGGCGGTTGATTATTTCCGCCAAGCAGAATCTCAATCAGCGCATCAAAGATGAAGAGAAGCGCGTGATCTCGGACGAGTTTGAAAACCGCATCGGCGAAATCGTCATGGGCGACGTGCGGCAGATCAGCCGGGGCGATATTTTCTTGAGCGTGGACCGCACCGAAGCCATGCTGCCCAAGAAAGAGCAGATCGATTCCGAGCGTTATCGCCGGGGTGACCACATTCGCGGCATCATCAAGGAAGTGCGCCGCACCAGCCGCGGGCCCGAAATCATCATTTCGCGCAGCGATCCGCAGTTTCTCGTGCGCTTGTTCGAATTGGAAGTGCCGGAAATTTACGACGGCATCATTGAAATCAAGGGCGTGGTGCGCCAGCCGGGCGAGCGCGCCAAAATCGCGGTGCTTTCGAATGACAAGCGCATCGACGCCGTGGGCGCTTGCGTGGGTATGAAGGGCATTCGTATTCAGGCCATCAGCAAAGAACTCAACAACGAGAAAGTCGATGTGATTCCTTGGAGCTCCGACCGCGAGGTGTTCATCACGCGTGCGTTGAGCCCCTCTAAGCCAATTCGCGTACTGGTGGATGATCCCAACAACCGCGCCATGGCGATCTTGCCGGATGACCAGGTTTCACTGGCCATCGGCCGCGGCGGACAAAATCGCCGGCTCACCAGCCGCCTGACCGGCGTGGAAATCGAAATCATGAAGGAATCCGAATATCGCAAAATGATCGAAGAAGAGCGCGGCAAGGAAGTGCCTTTGGAATACCTCGAGGGTTTGAGCCAGTCGATGGTGAGCAAGCTCCAGGACGCCAATATTCACACCGTGCGCGATATTCTCAAGATCGGCGAAGAAGGCTTGACGCAGGTGAAGGGCATCGGCGAAAAAACGGCGGTCAAGATTTGGGCCTTGGTGCAAGCGCGCGAACAGGGAGGAGCGGGTCAGGCCGAAATAACGGAAGAGGGCGAAGAGGCGCCTGTCGCCGAAGCGGCGCTGGTGGAAGCGCCCCAAGCCCCGGAGGAATCGGCTGCTGCGGAAACGCCGGTGGAAGCGCCCCAAGCCCCGGAGGATTCGGCTGCTGCGGAAACGCCGGAGGAAAGCGCCGCGACCGCAACTGAAATAGATGAGGAGGAAGCGACACCACAAGCTTAAGCGCATACACGCTCGCTCATGCGCACACAAGTTTTTCCTCGCATCTATGAATGGCCAGTGGTTTTAGCTGTGAGGGTTAAGAACGGTTTTAACTCGACAGGGTATTGGATTGTCCACTAAACGCAGAGTACATCAAGTCGCGAAAGAGTTTAACGTTTCGAATGAAGCGCTCAAGAGCTTTTTGGCTGAGCTCGATTTCGAAGTGCATAGCCCGATGACGGCGCTGCCGGAAAACCTGTATGAGCAGGTGATGAAAAAGTTCTACAAGGCGCCGGTGGCCAAGGACGCGGACTATGAATTCCGCAAACACATTCGCGACAAGAAGCTCGAAGAAGAAAAAGGACGCGAGCGCGCCCGCCAGCAGTATGAGGAGCGCATACGCGTTGCGACCCAGATCATGGAAGATCGAGTGCAGGGCGCCGCTTCACGCAAAAAGGAAGGAGTGGCTGAAAAACCTCCCCGCACTGCCAGGACCACGAGAACGGTGGAGCCGGTCAAGGCTGAGCCGGCCAGGAAAGGGATCGCGAAGAAACCCGGCAGGCAAAAAGCGGAGACGGCTGACGGCAAGCCTTTGGAAGTTTCTGCACGGACGTTTCCTGATGCCTCCGTCGAATCCAGGCATGTGCCTTCGTTGCAGGAAGCGATCGTCTCCTTGATTCCGCAGGAAGATCTGCATCCGGCCAATGCCCCGGCCGGGGAAACGGTGGCGCATGAGGCACCGGCAAAGCCCGCCAAACCGGAGACCCCCGCGGCAAAAGCAGCGGCCGAAAGCGAGGCCGCGAAAAAACGCAAGAAGCGCCGCCGCCGAAAGAAGAAGCCGGCCAAGGGCGAGGTCGATCTGATCTTGGGAGAAGAGGGAGCCGAAGCGGGAGTTCCGGTAAAGGAGAAGGAAAAATACCGCGAGTTTGCAGTCGAGAAATTCTCGGACAAGCAGCGTACCAGCGCCGCCGGCGCCAAGAAGAAAAAACGCAAAAAGCGCAAGATCAGCGAAGAGGAAATTGAAGAATCCATTCGCCAGACCCTTGCCGTCATGGAAGGGCCGGGCAAGCCGCGCCCGCGCCGGCGCAAAGACCGCACCGAAGCCGGCGACGAGGTGCTGGATGAGGGAAACAAGATTCGCGTGCCCGAATTCATTTCTGCTGCCGATCTTTCGAGATATTTGAACGTCGATCCCAGTGAAGTGATTCGCAAATGCCTGAGCCTAGGCATGATCGTCTCGATCAATCAACGCCTCGATTCCGAGACCATCGTTACCGTCTCCGACGAATTCGGCTACGACGCTGAAATCGTCGAAGAATATAGCAGCGCGGAGAGCGAGGAGGAAAAAGAAGCCGAGGAGGCCGAGACCCTGCAACCTCGCCCGCCAGTGGTCACCATTATGGGACACGTCGATCACGGCAAGACTTCGCTGCTCGATTATTTGCGCAAGAGCAACATCACGGCAGGCGAATCCGGCGGCATCACGCAGCACATCGGCGCTTACGTGGTCACGTTCAAGGATCGCATCATCACTTTCCTGGACACGCCCGGTCATGAGGCGTTCACGGCCATGCGAGCGCGTGGCGCACAGGCCACCGATATCGTCATTCTCGTCGTGGCGGCCGATGACGGCGTGCAGCAGCAGACTTTGGAAGCGGTCAGCCATGCGCGTGCGGCGGGAGTGCCGATGGTGATCGCCATCAACAAAATCGACAAGTCCTCAGCCAATCCCGACAATATCAAAAAACAACTGGCGCAACATAGTGTTTTGGTGGAAAGCTGGGGCGGCAAGACCCAATCTGCAGAAATCTCCGCGAAAACCGGCAAGGGTATCGATCAACTGCTGGAATTGGTTTTGCTCGAGGCCGATTTGCTGGACTTGAAAGCGAACCCGAATCGCCGCGCCAAAGGCGTGGTGGTCGAAGCGGAGCTGGATCGCGGTAAGGGTCCGGTGGCCACGGTTTTGGTGCAGGCGG
Source organism: bacterium (assembly GCA_044869275.1). Taxonomy (GTDB): domain Bacteria; phylum Zhuqueibacterota; class Zhuqueibacteria; order Zhuqueibacterales; family Zhuqueibacteraceae; genus JBIOXB01. The sequence goes on along the minus strand of JBIOXB010000077.1, from coordinate 22,991 downwards.
GAACCTTGCATGTGGGCGAGCCCTTCTTAGCCGGGCAAGTTTGGGGCAAGGTTCGCGCGATGTACGACGAGTATGGCCGCCGTGTGCATGAAGCGCCGCCTTCGCGTCCCGTGCGGGTCGTCGGTTTTTCCGGCGTGCCCAGTGCCGGCGATACCTTGGGCGTCATGGCTTCGGAGCAGGAGGCCAAAGAAATCGGCCTCAAACGCCAGCAACTGCGGCGCGCGCAAGGTTTCTATAAAACCCGGCACATCACGCTCGATCAATTGTCGCAAAAGGTCAAAGAAGGCGAAGTCAAAGAGCTGCGCGTCATCGTCAAAGCCGACTTCGACGGCTCCATGGAAGCGCTGGGCGATTCGCTGCTCAAGCTGTCCACCAGCGAAGTCGCGGTTAGAGTCATTCATAAGGGCGTGGGCGGCATTTCGGAATCCGATGTGCTGCTGGCGGCGGCTTCCGACGCGGTTATTTTCGGCTTCCACGTTCGCGCCACGCAACAGGCGCGCGAAGTGGCCGAGCGCGAGAGCGTCGATATTCGCATCTATAAAATCATTTACGACGCGGTCAATGATGTTAAAGCAGCGCTGGAAGGCATGCTCGAGCCGGAGATCACGGAACAGATCACCGGATCAACGGCCGTGCGCGAGACTTTCAAGATTCCGAAAGTGGGAACCATCGCAGGCTGCTACGTGCAATCCGGCAAGGTGAATCGCAATGACAATATCCGCTTGTATCGCAATGACAAGCTGGTGCACGAAGGCAAGATCGCTTCGCTGAAGCGTTTCAAAGATGACGTGCGCGAAGTTGCTTCCGGCTTCGAGTGCGGTTTGGCCCTCGCCGGCTACGATGACCTGCATGTCGGCGATGTGATCGAGTCGTTTCAAGTGATCAAAACCAAGCGCACGCTGCTGGCGGCGACGTAATGGTCTCCTACGCTCGTTCGCTCTTTGAGATTCGGATTTTGGAATTTGAATTTTGAGATCATGTTCGTCGGCGTTTGCCAGATTGAAATCATGCTGCCGGACAGCGCTTCCCTCAAGGACAAGCGCCTTGTGCTCAACAGCGTGAAAGCGAAAATTCAGAATAAATTCAACGTGTCGGTGGCCGAGGTCGCGCACAATGATTTGTGGCAGCGTGCGCTGCTGGGGCTGGCCCTGGTCACCAACGAGCACAAGATGGTCGATCAAGTCTTCAATAAGATCCTGGAGCTGCTGTATCAGGAAGATCGGTTGGAAGTGCTCAAACACCAAGTCGATGTTTATTGAATGGGATTCTGCCAGCGGTCTTGAAGGATAACATGCCAGTCAAACGCGCAACCCGAGTCGCCTCGTTGCTGCGTGAAGTCCTCAGCGAGATTCTTGCCACGCAATTGAAGGACCCGTCCGTGGGGCGGATCACCATCTCCCGTGTCAGTCTGACCGACGACTTGCGCAACGCCAAAGTTTATTTCAGCTCGCTCGCCAGCGCGGCCGAGCGCCAGCACACCCTCGCCGGCTTGCGCCGCGCCAGTGGGTTCATTCGCAACGAAATCGGCAAGCGCATGGAGCTGAAGTTCGCGCCGGCGCTGCAATTCATCTATGACGATTCCGTGGATTACGCCAATCGCATCAATACTTTGCTGAAGCAAGTCCGCCCGCCGGATGCGGCAGAATCCGATTGAAAATATGAGCGCGTGCGCGCCGTGAGGTGGCTGGTCCTCCAAAGGAGTTTCCATGCCAACTTTTGGCGCCCACTCATGATGAAAAAGCACATCTTGCTGGCAGTTATGATTTGAACCTGTTATCGCAGATTTCACGCGCGCGTCTGGCCGAAGGCATGGTTTGCAACCTTGACAAGCCGGAGGGCTGGACTTCCTTCGACGTGGTCAACAAATTGCGCTACGCCAGCCGTGTGAAAAAAGTCGGCCACGCGGGCACGCTCGATCCCTTTGCCACCGGTGTCTTATTGGTTTGCTTCGGCCCCGCCACCAAGAAAGTGGAGGAGCTCATGCAGCTCGACAAGGAATACGCCGGCATTTTGGAGTTGGGCAAAGAAACGGATACCTGCGATCCCACCGGCAAGATCACCGCAACCTTCGCCGTGCCGCCATTGCGCCAAGAAGATGTGGAGCGGCACGCGCGACGATATACCGGTGAAATCATGCAAACACCGCCCTTGTTTTCGGCAATAAAAAAGAGCGGCCAGCGTTTGTACGAGCTCGCACGCCAGGGTGAAAAGGTGGAAGTCGAGCCCCGGCGGGTGACGATTTACAACTTGGAAATTGGCGCGGTGCAATTGCCGGAAGTCGCGATCCGGCTCACCTGTTCACGGGGCACGTATGTACGCGCGCTGGCTCGCGATCTCGGCAAAGACTTGGGCTGTGGTGCTTATTTGAAGTCGTTGCGCCGCACGCGCATTGGCGGTTACCACCTCGCCGACAGCTTGACCGTGCCGCAATTCGTGGAAAGGCTGATGGACTGACCATGCCCGCCCACGTTTTTTTTGGCCTGCAAGAGGTGCACCACGATCCTGCGAGCGTGCTCACCGTCGGTTCCTTCGACGGTTTGCATCGCGGCCATCGCGCGATTTTAGAAGAAATGCGGCGCACCGCGGAGAAACCTCGCGGCAGCACGACGGTGGTCACCTTCGAGCCGCATCCGCAAATCGTTCTAAAAAAAAGCGGTTTGCCTGAGATCCAAATTCTCACCACGACGGAAGAAAAAATAGCGCTGTTGCAAACGGCCGGAATCGATCGCCTCGTGGTGATTCCTTTTACGCCGGCATTTGCGCAAACACCTTCAGAGGTTTTCGTACGAGAGGTTTTGCATCGCCGGCTCGGCATGCGCGCCATCGTCATCGGCCACGATCACGGCTTCGGCAAGAATCGCGAAGGTGATGTCGCAACCTTGTTGCGGCTGGGGAAAGAACTGGGATTCACCGTGCATGAGCTCCCGCCCTTGGAGATTGACGGTGTAGCGATGAGCAGCACACAGATTCGCCAGGCCCTGTTGCGCGGTGAATTGGAACAAGCGAATGCCTGGCTGGGGCATGCTTATCAATTATCAGGCAGAGTCGTGCGCGGGGAGGAGCGCGGCCGCACGCTGGGTTTTCCGACGTTGAATCTGGCGCCGTTGCACGCGCACAAATTGATTCCGGCAAACGGAGTTTATGCCGTGCGAGCGAGCTTGCGCGACGGTGAGTACGGCGGCATGATGAACATCGGCACGCGGCCGACTTTCGACGGTGCGATGCGCGCGCTCGAGGTCCACCTGTTCGATTTCACGCGGCAGGCTTATGATGAAGTCTGTGAAGTGAGATTTATCGCACGCCTGAGGGAGGAAAAGAAATTCGGTTCGATAGACAGTCTGAAAGCACAGTTACTGCAAGACAAGGCGACGAGCCAGAAAGTTCTTTCGGCTGCGGGATGACGCGTAGCCTGCGGCGCTCTGCTGAGCTGGCCGCACACCCTCAATGATGTCCATGCTGAAATCCCGACGCTTCAGCAGTTTTTTAGATGAAAAAGTTGTTCAAAAATAAACCCCAACGGAGGTTCTTTTCATGGCTTTAACCAAAACGCAAACCGCCGAAATCGTCGTGAAACACGGCGGCGACGCCAAAAACAGCGGCAAGACGGAAACACAGATCGCGCTGCTCACGGCGCAGATCAATAGCCTGACGGATCATTTCAGCAACAATCCCAAAGATCATCATTCGCGCATGGGCTTGCTCAAGATGGTCGGACAGCGCCGCCGCTTGTTGAATTATCTCTCGCGTAAAGACATTGCCAGCTATCGCAACATCATTACCGAGCTCGGCTTGCGCCGGTGAGGCAGTAATCAGTGTTCAGTGTTGAGCATTGGGTCGTGAATCAACTGAATACTGATCACTGCTTACTGATTACTGGGATCAAAACAGGAGTTGCTGCCTTGATCGAAGTCCAAAACCTCATGCGTTCGTACGGCCGCGATCCGGTGATCGAAAAAGTATCCTTCACCGTGCAGAAAGGGGAGATCACCGGCTTTCTGGGGCCGAACGGCGCGGGCAAGACCACGACCATGCGCATTCTCACCGGCTACATGCCCATGACGCGCGGGCTTGCGCGCGTGGCCGGTTATGAAGTCTATTCGCAATCGCTGGAGGTGCGCCGCCGCACCGGCTACTTGCCGGAAAACCCGCCGGTGTATCCCGAAATGACGGTGGAAGACTATTTGCATTTCGCCGCTAAAATCAAGGGTGTGGCGGGCCGCGAACGCAAACGCAGCGTGGAAAAAGCCATGTCCGATACGGCTACGCTCCAGGTGCGCCGCAGCGTCATCCGCAAACTGTCGAAAGGCTTTAAACAACGCGTCGGCCTGGCGCAAGCACTGGTGCACAATCCCGAGGTGTTGGTGCTGGACGAGCCCACCGTCGGCCTCGATCCTGAGCAGATCATCGAGGTGCGCGAGCTGATCAAAAGCCTCGCCGGTGCGCACACAGTGATTTTGAGCACGCATATTTTGTCCGAAGTCAGCGCCACGTGCGAGCGCGTGGTGATTATCGGCCAGCGTCCTTTCCATACGAATCAGAATCCCGCGCGCGCATATCTCGCCGGCACTGTGGTGGCACAAGACACGATTGCGAATCTTACCCAGGGCATGCGCGGTGCGGATCAACTTCTGTTGCAGGTGGAGGGCCCGGCGGAAATCGTGCTTCACAAGCTGGGCAGCATGACCGGCGTGAAAAGCGTGGCACTGGTCCATGCGCTCAATGGCAACATCAATCGCTTCGCGGTTGAAACCGAGGCCGGCCGCGACTTGCGGCGCGAATTGGCGCAGGCCGTGGTGCACAGCGGCTGGGGGCTCTTGGAAATCCGGGCGAAAGATTTGAATTTGGAAGAAGCGTTTTTGAAGCTGACACACTGAAAGCATCTAGGTGGACGCGGGCACAGTACCTATTCACGCCCGGGCGCGGCCTTCCTAAGTTTTTACACAGGCGGATTCTTCCAAATGATATGCGATTCCTAACATAACAAACGTTGCAACAGGGTAGTACCACGATGCGCAATTTCTTCGCAATCGTCGAACGTGAACTGAGATCGTATTTTGTTTCGCCGCTGGCGTATGTGATTCTGGGTTTCTTTTTGCTGGCCACGGGCTTGTTTTTTTACAATCTTGTGGTCTGGTTCGACCGCATGAGCATGATGGCGACGATGCGGGCGCAGCAATACGGCCAAATGCCACAAGCGGTAAATGTAAACATGATGGCGATTCGGCCGCTGCTTCACAACATTGCCATCATCGCCCTATTCCTGCTGCCCGGCATCACCATGCGCCTGCTGGCCGAGGAAAAGCGCCAGGGCACTTTGGAGCTGCTGCAAACCTCGCCGCTCACGAATTGGCAGCTCACGTTGGGGAAGTTTTTCGGCGCGTGGCTGTTTTATGTTACCATGCTCGCCGCCACCGGCGTGTTCGTCAGCTTGTTGTTCATTTATGGCAATCCCGAGCTCCAGCCGCTGCTGGTGGGCTATCTCGGCCTGTTGCTCTTGGGCGCAGGTTTCATCGCACTCGGCCTGCTCTTCAGCGCGTTCACGGAAAATCAAATCATCGCGTTCGTCAGCGCGCTTGCCGTGAATTTGATTCTGATGTCGCTCGGCTGGTTGTCAAGCTTTACGGGGCCTACTTTGGGCAGTATTCTCTCCAACCTTTCGCCTCTCGAACATTTTGACGATTTCACCAAAGGCGTATTGGATTCCAAGCACGTGGTTTTTTACGCGACCTTCATCTTTGCGCTGCTGTTTCTCACCCATCTGGTTTTGGAATCGGCGCGCTGGCGCGGTTTCCAGGGCAAGCGTGTGAAATTGGATGTGCCTGCCACCGTCGCAGCAGTGGCAAAATCGCTCGGGCAAAAACCTGAAACCGTGGTGGCGCGCGCGCAGGCTTTCGGCCTGACGGCGCCCGAACAATCCTTTTTGCGGCAAGAGGAGTTGGTGGAAATTGCGCAGCAGTTTGGCTATGATGTCGAGGTGAATGGCAAATGATCAAGCAATGGAGTCCTGCTTTTGGCGCGCTGGGATTGGCGGCACTTTTTTCCGGTTTGCTGGGGTACTACATTCGTTCCACATGGAGCCCGTTTGAATATGCCGCGCTCGCGGTGGGCGGGGCACTCACCCTTGCCTTTCTGGTTTTGAACTTCCGTGAAATTTTCGCTGCGTTGACGCAGCGCGGCGCGCTGCAAACCGGCAATGCCGTGCTCATGGCCCTGCTGGTGCTCGCCATTTTGGCGCTGGTCAATTTTCTTTCCCATCAGCACAGCAAACGCCTGGATACCACCGCGGCCAGGCAATTCAGCCTGTCCGATCAGACCATTAAAGTGCTGCAGGCTCTGCAGGACGGGCTGCACCTCACCGCCTTCTACCTGCCACAAGATCAAGACCGCGCCGAAGACGTGCTGAAAGAATACGCTGCGATCACGCCGAAATTCACCTACGAATTTATCGACCCGGACAAAAAGCCGGAGACGGTGCGGCAGTTCGGCGTCACGGATTATGGCACGACGGTCATTTCCTATCGCGGCAATCGCGAAAAAATCAGCGGCGAGAGCGAGGGAGTCATTACCAACGCCATCATCAAAGTCACGCGCGCGCAAAAGAAGAAGATTTACTTCACCACCAATCACGGCGAAAAGAGCATCGACAACAGCGAGCGCCTGGGTTTGAGCGCAGCCAAGGCTGTGATTGAAGAAAAGAATTATGCGATCGCCCCGGTGTCTTTGTTGGAGAGCAAGCGCGTGCCCGAGGATTGCGCGGTGCTGGTGATTGCCGGACCGCAGGCGCCGTTTTTAGCGACTGAATTCGAGGCGATAAAAAACTTTCTCAATACCGGCGGCGCGGCCTATGTGCTCACGGATCCGAACGCGCCCTCTTTGAGTGAAATTGTCTCGGCTTACGGCATTACGGTGGGTAACGATTTGATTGTCGATCAATCCGGCGTGGGGCAATTGTTTGGCGCGGGACCGAATATGCCGGTGGTGGCGGCGTACGAAGAGCATCCGATTACGCAAGATTTCAGATTCATGACGGCCTATCCCGACGCGCGTTCGCTCGCGCTGGCCAATCCACTGCCGGAGGGCGTGGAAGCCACGGCCTTTGCCAAAACCGGCCCCAACAGTTGGGCGGAGAAAAGCGCGGAAGAGATCAAGCAGAACCGCGTGAAGTTTGATCCAAAGACAGAGGTGCGCGGCCCGCTCACCATTGCCGTGGCAGCGACGCGCCGCGTTGCGGCGAGCGCTTCAGATTCATCGGCCACCGCCCATACGAAGAAAAGCCGTTTGGTGATTTTCGGCGATTCGGATTTTGCCGCGAATTATTTATTCGATTTTCAAAAGAACGGGGATTTGTTTCTGAACGCGCTGAGCTGGCTGGCGGAGGAGGAAGATTTGATTTCGATCAGGCCCAAAGACCCTGAAGACCGCCGCCTGAATCTCACTTCCGCCGGTTCAAAGCTGGTGCTGTTCGTGAGCGTGTTCCTGCTGCCGCTGGCCTCGTTTATGGCGGCGATTGCGGTTTATAGAAGGCGGAAATGAGCCACGCCGCTTTGGATTTTGCCAGAAGTGCGTGTTGCCGAATCATACGACATGTCGCCGGCAGAGTTGCGAGAATTGCTGCAAGTTGTTAAAGACAATAAAGAATTAATTGCGAGGTCCTGGAATGAGTTCTTTGGCGAATAATGCCCTGGCCAGAAAAATTACGTTTGATTCTGACAACATGTGGTTGGAATTGGCAGATGGGCGAAAACTTGGTGTGCCGCTTGCTTATTTTCCACGCTTGCTCAATGCGACGCCGGAGCAACGCCAAACCTACGAAATTAGCGGCGGTGGAACAGGCCTGCATTGGGATGAACTAGACGAGGACATCAGCGTAGAATATCTTTTGATGGGAATAGCTGACCAGACACGGCCTAAGAAAGAACCTCTTCTACACGAAGCCGCGTAAGTGAGAACGAAGACGTTTGGGCGGCAGTTTGAAGCGCTTCCCTGTGAAGCCAAGAAGGAAGTCATCGACTTTATTGCCTTTCTGCAGACTCGTTACCAGCGCCCCGCTTTTTTCAATGAAGCTCGAAGAGTGAAGTTGCAGCATGAGCCCTTTGTCGGCATCTGGAAAGACCGCGAAGATTTAGACGAAAGTGTTTCGTGGGTTCTAAATAAGTATTAGGAATTCAATAGGTAAGCGGTAGCAGAATATGTTCTTGCCGTCGGTGACTTTGTTTCTGGCGACGGTTGTGGTTTGTAGGCAGCGAACATAAGTTAGTTAATAGTATCCGGCAGAAACACAATGTGTCTATGTCACCGATTAGGAGGATGCAAGAATGTCGAAAGTTAATCTTGATGCCCTTATACCAAGAGAAGATTTTGATATCAAGGACACAAATCAAGGTGTTGGAACTCGAAAGGATACTATCTCCATAAACGATCTGAGAAGGGGCGAATTCTTTTTCTCAGTACTTAGAAAACCCGATTTTCAGAGAGAAACCAATGAATGGGATTCGAACAAGATCTGTGACTTTATTGAAAGTTTTTTAGAAGGTGACCTGATCCCCGCTGTAATACTCTGGAGAAGCGCTAGTAGCTATATATTCGTCATTGACGGTTCTCACAGGCTCAGTGCGCTAGCGGCCTGGATTAACGACCACTATGGCGATGGTGATATATCTAAGCAGTTTTATGATGGCATAATTCCAGATGAACAAATTGATCCCACTGAGTTACGTGTTTTGAAGGCGCGGAAGCAACCAAATGGAATTGCTGCAAGAGCAATTATCAGAAGTGGCAAAGGTCACAAATATTGGTCTGCTTTTTCTGAAGACATTCAGGAGAAAATACAAAATACTGCCAGAGATGTCAATGAGTTGCTCTTTAACCCTGAGTTAGACAATCCGATCAAAACCCTAGATCTGCCAGTCGGCGGTAAACTCTATGCAGCGCAGAGCCAGCCACTTGTACTCGATTTCATTAATATCGCAAATAACGTAACATTTAATGATGATGATCTTGGTCCTGATGATGATGGTGCGGAAACTCTCAAATACCTCAATAACTGTAAAAGGATAGCGCAAAGGATTAATAGTAATCATCCCAGCTCTTTGGGTCTGCATCCCATTATTTATTTTTACTCTGCGATCGGGCGCCATAAAATAGCTTCATTTTTTGCTATTGCGGCGTTGATTTTGGATTTCGAGCAGCGCAATTACTTCGATAGATTTACAAGAGTGCGTAAAGAGTTCGAGAGCCTCCTGCCTAGATACGACTATTTGATTCAGCAAATTGTACGTAAATACCGAAGTGCCACAGCAAGTTTTCCACACATTAAAAACTTCTACTTTCTGTGTATTGAAAAATTGGAGGAAGGGAAGGATATCGATTCAACGATTAATGAGATTATTAAGGATTCGAAGTTTAAATACCTGACTCAATTACAGTATGAGGCGGAACCTCAAGGACAAGACTTTTCCCGTGAAACAAAATCAGCCGCTTTTATCCGAGAAGCGCTTGCTTCAGCGCTTCGATGCGGGATTTGTAATGGGTACATTCATAAAAACTCTATTTCAATCGACCATATCACGCGAAAGCAAGACGGAGGAATAGGATCGTTAGAAAACGCTCAGTTGACGCACCCATACTGCAATACAACGTTCAAGAATTGAACCTCAGTATGAATCTTGTTAAAAACTGTTTCTCTGGCGGTGCATCCGAACATTCCTCCAAAATGACCATTAAACATATCCTCGCACTGTGATCGTTTCGCTGATAAGAACGGAGCATAGAAAAGATGAACCTCCGCACAAATCTCTTCCTCGCGTTCATTCTCCTCGCGCTGGGGGGATTTGTTTATTTCTATGAAATCAAAGGCGGTGAAAAGCGCCAAAAGAGCGAAGAGACGGAGAAGAAACTGTTGCCACTTGAAGCGGATTCGGTGACGGCATTCACATTGTTGCCTGCTGGCATCACTCTGAAGAGAGAAATCGGAAAATGGCAGGTTGTGCAGCCGATCAATTACCCTGCAGACGAAAACAACGTGAACAGCTTGTTGGATCGTCTGGAATCGGCCAAACGCGAACGCGACATCGCACAGGGGGCCGATGCTTTCGCAACCTATGGCCTCGCGCCGGCGCTCCGGCAGATCGTGATCACGCATCATGATCAGAGGGATACAGTTTTTCTTGGCGACCAGAATCCGACCTCCTCTTCCGTCTATGCGCGCGTCAACCGCAAGCCGGAAGTCGTGTTGACCGGGGTTGCACTGTGGAACAGTGCCGACAAAAAAATAGAAGAATGGCGCGACAAAAAGCTGGCCGGGTTCGAGAGCTATCGCGCGGACTATGTGATGCTGCAATATCCCGACACCACCATCGTCTGCGAGAAAGATACGGCCTCGGAATGGCGGGTCACCGCGCCGCAAAATAAAAAAGCAAAAAGCTGGAAAGTTTCGAATATTACCAGTACATTAGCTGGGTTGCAGGCCGTGGCTTTTATCGACATCCAGGCCGGCGGCCTTGCACAATATGGTCTTGATAATCCACGCGCCAAAATCATTGCAAAAGAAAAAGGCGCAGAACTGGCTCAAGTGCTGCTCGGCAGGGTAGAGGGTGAGCAGGTGTATGCCAAAGCCGCCGACAAGGCAACGATCATGGTGATCAGAAAAGAAGAAGCCGATCGCTTGCTGGTGAAATTGAGCGAACTGACAGAGTGAAGGAGTTCCTTTCGAATGGTATATAGGAAAGATACGGAATTGAACGGAAAGAAATTCGCGATTGAGACCAATCGCGTGGCGCGTCAGGCCGACGGCGCTTGTTGGGTGCAATTCGGCGACACGATCGTGCAGGCCACGGTCGTGGGCGCGGATGAACCGGTGCCGGATAAGGATTTCTTTCCGCTGTCGGTTGACTACCGTGAGCATGCTTATGCCGCGGGCAAAATTCCCGGCGGCTTTTTTAAGCGCGAAGGCAAGCCCAGCGACAACGCGGTTTTGACCGCGCGCTTGATCGATCGTTCCCTCCGCCCGCTATTTGCCGACGATTACATGAACGAAGTGCAAGTGATGGTCTCGGTTTTGTCGGCGGATAAAGAAAACGACCCCGACACCCTCGGCATCAACGCCGCTTCGACCGCGATGCTGCTCTCCGGCATTCCCTGGGCGGGTCCGGTGGCAGGTGTGCGCGTGGGCCGTGTAAACGGCCAATTCGTCGCCAATCCCACGCATGCGGAGCTGGAAAGCAGCGATCTGGATTTGATAGTCGCCGCGACCGAAGATTCGATCATGATGGTGGAGGGCGAAGCGCAGGAAATCAGCGAAGCGGACATGGTGGCGGCGCTGGCGTTTGCCCAACAAGCAGCGCGCGCTCTGATTCAATTGCAAAAAGCCATTGCCTCGGAAATGGCCAAGCCGGCGCGCCCGTTTGTTCCGCCAGCGCTGCCTGAGGGTCTCGAGAAGCGCATGCGCGAGCTGGTGCCGGCCAGGCTGGCGGAATTGCTGCATGAAGCGGACAAACAAAAACGCCGCACCCAGCTCAAAGAGTTTTACAAGGCCACGATGGAGTCCTTGCAAGCAGAGTTCCCCGAAAGCGAAAAAGCCGCGGGCGAGATCATGCACAAGCTCGAGAAAGAGCTGGTGCGCGGGATGATCGTGAAACAGGGCCGCCGCTTGGATGGCCGCGATGCGAATACGGTTCGCCCGATCACGAGCGAGGTGGGCGTGCTGCCGCGCGTGCACGGCACGTGTCTCTTTACGCGCGGGCAAACGCAGGCACTCGCCGCGGTCACGCTCGGCACGAAGGTCGACGAACAAAAGATGGACGAACTGGAAGGCGAATTCTACAAAAGCTACATGCTGCATTACAACTTTCCGCCGTACAGCGTGGGTGAAATTCGCCCGGCGCGTGGCCCAGGCCGGCGCGAGATCGGCCACGGCAATTTGGCCGAGCGCGCACTCAAAGCCGTGATGCCCAATGAGACGATTTTCCCCTACACCGTGCGTGTGGTTTCGGATATTCTTGAATCCAACGGCTCCTCTTCCATGGCCACGGTATGTTCGGGCTCGCTGGCGTTGATGGACGCGGGGGTGCCGATTAAAGCCTCGGTCGCGGGCATCGCCATGGGTCTGATCAAGGAAGGCAACAGCACGGTGGTGCTCACCGACATTCTCGGCGATGAAGACCATCTCGGCGACATGGATTTCAAAGTCGCGGGCACGAGCGCGGGCATTACCGCTTTCCAGATGGACATCAAGATCAAAGGGCTGTCGCATCAGATCATGGCGGAGGCGCTGGATCGCGCTCGCGTCGCGCGCCTGCACATTCTCAATATCATGAATGCCACGCTGAGCACACATCGTCCGGAGCTCTCGCCATACGCCCCGCGCATCATCACGGTGCGAGTGCCGACGGACGCCATCGGCTTGATTATCGGGCCGGGTGGCAAAACCATTCGCGACATCACCGAGCGCACGGGCACTACGATCGACATCAATGACGACGGCATCGTTACCATTGCCTCGGCCGATCCGGAAGCTTGCGCCAAGGCCGCGGAAATCATATCCAATATGGTGGCCGTGCCCGAGGTTGGCAAGGTGTATAAAGGCATTGTGAAAGGCATCAAAGAGTTCGGGGCGTTCGTGGAGATTTTACCGGGCCGCGAAGGCTTGCTGCATATTTCACAAATCGACAATCGCCGTATCAATCGCGTTGAAGACGTTTTGAAAATGGGCGACGAGGTCACGGTCGAATTGATCGAAGTCGGCGATGACGGCAAATTGCGCTTGAGCCGCAAATCGTTGCTGCCGAAGAATTAAGGAAGCGACAAGGGTTTAAATCAACGAAGCATGCCTTCTGAAGGTCATGCCTGTCCCGCGACGGCGGCAGGAATCCATGCTGCTCTTGGATTTTTCCCGCCGTTGCGGGACGGGAATGACATGAAAATAAGATAAACCTCTTGCACGGGAATCTGTGAACGACTATTCGCAATTTCAGAAAACGGTTTTACCCGGAGGCGTGCGTGTGGTATCGGAGCGGATCCCGCACGTCCGTTCCGTTGCCTTGAGTATTTGGGTGGAAGCGGGTACGCGCGACGAATCGCCGGAGGAAAACGGCATCTCGCATTTTATCGAGCATATGATGTTCAAAGGCACGGCCCGCCGCACGGCTGCGGAAATTGCCGAAAGCCTGGAAGCGGTGGGTGGCCACCTCAATGCTTTCACCGGAAAAGAAGCCACCTGCTATTACGCCCACCATCTCGACGAGCATCTCCCCATTGCCATCGAGGTGGTGACCGACCTGCTCACCGGCTCTTTGTTCGATGCCAGCGAGCTCGCCAAGGAAAAGTCGGTGGTGATCGAAGAAATCAACGCCGTCGATGACACGCCGGAAGATTTGATTCACGAACTGTTTTATCACGACCTCTTTCCCTCGCACACGCTGGGCACCTCGACGCTGGGCACACGCGAAACGGTTTCGAGCTTTACGCGCGAGCAGCTTTTTGATTATGTTCGCCGGCATTACACGCAGAATCGCCTCGTGGTGGCGGCGGCGGGCAATGTCGATCACGAAGAATTGCTGGCTTTGCTGCATGATCGCTTCGCGGCTTTGCCGCAAAAGAGCGACCATGTTTTGATCGCGCCCTCGACCGAACGCAATCTGCGCAGCATCAAGGAAGACGTCGGTTCACAAACACACGTTTGCCTGGGCACCCGCGCCTTGCGTTTCGACGACCAGCGCAAGTTTCATTTCCTCGCCATGAACACGCTCTTCGGCGGCGGCATGAGTTCGCGCTTGTTCCAAAACATCCGCGAGCGCCATGGTCTGGCCTATTCGATCTATTCCTTCCATGATTTCATGTATGACACCGGCATTTTCGGCACGTATCTTGGCACCGACCCCGAACGCGAAGAGCAGGCGGTGAGGCTGCTTAAAGAAGAAATCCGCCGCCTGCGCGATGAACGCATCCCTGCGGCTGAATTGAAGCGCACGAAAAACCAGCTCAAAGGCAGTCTGATGCTGGGTCTGGAAAGCAGCAGCAGCCGCATGAATCGCCTCGCCAATATGGAGATCTATCTGGGGCGCTACTATTCGCTCGACGAAGTGCTGGACGGCATCGCGCAGGTCACCTCCGAAGGCATTCAACAGCTCGCCTCCGATTTGTTCGAGGTGGACCAGCTCACGTTGACCGTGATCCGGCCTTCAAAAGAAGAAGCCGCCGAAGTTGAAGTGGCTTAGCATTCCGCTTTTCAGTCTAATATCTTTTTGATCAGGAAAGGATGTAAGGCAAGGCCGGCTTCTTGAAACGAGACCAGCGCATTGGCAGTGAACCCAGAGACGGGAGGTTGGTATGCGAGTCGGTGTTCCGAAAGAAATCAAAGCCAACGAAAATCGCGTTGCCTTGATTCCGGTCGGTGTCGAACAATTGCGCGCTAACGGCCATGAAGTAGTGGTCGAGAAAGACGCTGGTCTTGGCAGCGGTTTTAAGGACGAGGATTACAAACGTGCGGGTGCGAAAATCGCCGCGCATCCGGCGGAAATCTACGGCACCTCGGAAATGATCATCAAAGTCAAAGAGCCGTTGCCGGTGGAGTATCCGCAGTTACGCGAAGGACAAATCATCTTCACCTATTTCCACTTTGCCGCCTCGCGCGAGCTCACCGAAGCCGTGATCAAATCCAAATGTATTGCGATCGCTTATGAAACGGTGGAATTGCCCGATCGTTCGCTGCCGCTGCTGACCCCGATGAGTGAGGTGGCCGGCCGTCTCTCCATTCAGGAGGGGGCGCGCTGCCTGGAAAAGTTGTACGGCGGCACCGGCATCTTGCTGGGCGGTGTGCCGGGCGTCGAGCCTGCGAACGTGGTGATCATCGGCGGCGGCATCGTGGGCACGAACGCCGCGAAAATTGCAGCGGGACTCGGTGCGCGCGTGACCATTCTCGACGTGAATTTGGATCGGCTGCGCTACCTGGATGATGTGATGCCGAAAAACGTGACGACGGTGATGTCGAATCCCGCCAATATTCGCAAGGCGATCTCCCAGGCCGATCTCGTGGTCGGCGCGGTGTTGATTCCGGGAGCGAAAGCCCCACGCCTGGTCACGCGGGACATGCTCAAGCTCATGAAACGCGGCTCGGTGATCGTCGATGTCGCGGTCGATCAAGGCGGCTGCGTGGAAACCATACGCGCGACCACGCATGAAAATCCCACCTACGAAGTCGACGGCGTGGTGCATTACGGCGTGGCCAACATGCCGGGCGCGGTTCCCATGACTTCGACTTTTGCGCTCACGAATGCTACCCTGCCTTATGCGCTCCGGATTGCCGACCTGGGTTATCCGGCGTGCGTGAAAGCCTCCCCGGCGCTGGCCAAGGGGGTCAATATCGTGCATGGTAAAGTGGCTTACAAGGGCGTGGCGGAGACTTTCGATTTGCCTTTTGCGCCGTTGGAGCAGTGGCTAAATTCCTGACATCTGCTCGCCCAACTTGGTGCACGGTGACGTGGTCAAGATCGCCGCTTTGGTCTGAATCAAATCGACAAAGGCGGCGTTGAATTCCGGCCCACACTTTTTATGAAGCTGCGCGTTCCCCACACCTACGTTTTGCTGTTCAGTTTGCTGGTGTTGGCAGCGGCTGCCACCCATTTCATTCCCGCCGGGGTCTATGATCGTATCGAAAGAGCCGGCCGGCAGGTGGTCGTTCCCGATTCTTACCACCGCGTCGATTCCAACCCCGCCGGCATTGACGAGGTGTTCATGGCTTTTCCCTCCGGCTTGCTGGAAGTCGCGCCTATCGTTTTTTATATCTTCATCGTCGGCGGCGCATTTGGTGTGATCGCGGGCACGGGCGCGATCGAAGCGGGCATTCACCAAATCATGCGGCATGCGGGTAGATTTGAAAAAGCCATCGTGCCGGGCTTGACCTTTCTCTTCGCGCTCGGCGGCGGCACCTTCGGCATGGCAGAAGAGACCCTGCCTTTTTTGCCCGCGCTGGTTTTGCTCAGCCGTTCTTTGGGCTACGACTCGATCGTCGGTGGCGCGATCGCACTTGCGGGCGCGAATGCCGGATTTTCCGCGGCATTCTTGAATCCGTTCACCGTGGGCGTGGCGCAAGCCATGGCCGGACTGCCACTCTTTTCCGGCAAAGCGTTTCGCGGCATGGTTTGGCTGGTGATGAGTTCGATCACCGTCATCTTTATCACGCGCTATGCCGAGCGCGTCAAGCGTGCGCCGCAAACCAGCCCGTCTTTTGAGCTCGATCAACAGCGGCCGGCGCTGACGCCTGAAGCTCTTTCTTCATCATGGTCACGACGGCAAGCGTTGGCGGTGCTCTTGTTCATGCTTGCTTTTGTCATTCTCATCATAGGCACGATGCAATGGGAGTGGGGCATTCTCGAGCTTTCCGGGCTTTTCTTCGCACTCGCAGTTATCGCCGGCCCGATGGGCGGATTGTCTTTGAATGAAACCGCAGAAAAATTCATCGCCGGCGCCGCTGCGCTCGCCGGTGGCGCACTGGTGGTGGGATTGGCGCGTGCGATATTAGTGGTATTGACCAAGGCGCAGGTGGTCGACACCATCATGTTCTCGCTGGCTGGGCTGGTACAGGAATTGCCTTCGAGTTTCAGCGTGTTGGGCATTTATGTAATTCAAGTGTTGTTGAATTTCCTCATTGCCTCCGGCAGTGGGCAAGCCGCGCTTTCGATTCCGATCATGGCACCGCTGTCAGATTTGCTGGGCATCACGCGGCAAACCATGGTACTGGCGTATCAATTTGGCGACGGTTTCACCAATGTTTTCACGCCGACGCAGGGTTATTTCATGGCCGGCCTGGCGCTGATCGGTATTCCCTGGCACATCTGGGCGCGCTGGCTTTTGCCTTTACTGGGTCTGTGGCTGGCAGCGGGATTGGTGGCATTGCTGATCGCCCACGCCCTCGCCCTGGGGCCGTTTTGAAAACGGTGTAGCTCCTGTTTGCGCCTCACCTAAATACGTGTTACGATATTACGTTTTACCATCAGATGCCTCCCGTCATTCTCGCTTACCATCTCGTCGATTCCCGTTTTGATTTCGGCGCCACGTGGGTTCCCCCGCGGCACTTCGAGCGGCAAATGCAGTGGCTCGCGGAAAACGGCTACCGCACCCGCTCACTTTCGGAATGCCTTCATTGCCAGAGCCAGTTGGGGGCACGCGAGATCGTCATCACTTTCGATGACGGCTATCGCGCGCTCATGAAATACGCCTTGCCGGCATTGCAGCGCTATGGTTTTACCGCGACGGTTTTTCCCGTGGTGGATTACGTTGGCAAACAAAATCGCTGGGACTACAATTTGTTTTGGCGGCGGCACGAGCATTTGCATTGGCATGAGCTGCGCGAGCTGGTGGCGGCGGGCTGGGAAATCGGCAGCCATTCGATGCGGCACGCATATCTGCCGGGCCTGAGCGCGCAGGCCTTGCGCGAGGATTTGCGGGATTCAAAAGTGCGGCTGGAAGAGCAATTGCAGATTCCGATTGCACATCTTTCTCTGCCGTTCGGCAGAGGAAATCAGCAGGTGTTGGAAGGCGCGCGGGAGGTGGGTTATCGCAGCGTTGCCGCTCTGGGCCAGGAACTAGTCGCGCCTGCGCCAAACGCCATTGCCTCCGCGCACGGCCTTTGTGTTTTTCATCGCCGGGGGATCTACTTGCATGACAGCTTGCGCAGCTTTCGCCGCCGCGTGGAAGCACCGGTAGATTCGCGCCGCGAACACCTGCGCCAGCGTGCCATCAGTTTTTTTTCCATGGGCACGGTCATGCTGAAGCGCCTGGCCGCGGTCCGGAAATAATGCCTCTCCAGGCTGAAGCCGGCGAATCAGCATCTCACTCGTATCTCAGCGCCTCCACCGGATTCGCCAACGCCGCTCTGAGTGCCTGAAAACTCACCGTCAACAAACTGATCACGAGCGTCGCCAGGCCGCACCATAAAAAGATGCCGGCATCGAGACGCGTGCGATAGGCAAAATCTTCCAGCCATTTGTGCATCAACCCATAGGCCAACGGCCAGGCCAAGAGGTTGGCAATCAGTACCAGCCGGACGAATTCCTGCGAGAGCAAGACGACCAGATGCGATTCCGTCGCGCCCAGCACTTTGCGAATGCCGATTTCTTTGGTACGCTGCTCCGCGGTGAAGGCCGCCAGGCCGAACAATCCCAGGCAAGCGATGAAAATCGCCAGCGCGGCAAACGCGCCAAATATCTTCCCGCGCAATTGCTCGGCGCGATACAGACTGTCGAAATCCTGGTCGAGAAAAGAGTATTCATAGGGATGGTGGGGATAGACCTCCTGCCATTTGGCTTCGAGATCAGCCAGCGTTTGCGGCAAATACCCCGGACGCAGCCGCACGATTAAATGGACGAACATATCCGGTGAGAACGCGAGATGCAGCGCCAGCGGCTCGATTTTTTGATGCAGCGATTTGACGTGAAAATCCTTCACCACGCCGATGACGCGGCCCTTGAAAAAATCGTTGGCTTTGAGCTGCTTGCCGAGCGCCGCGCCGTTCCAGCCGAAACGTTGCGCCGCGGTTTCGTTGATGATGAATGCCTCCGTGGTGTCGGTGGCGAAGTCACGCGCGAAATCACGGCCCGCGGCCAGCTCGAGCCCCAGGGTCTTGATAAAATCATGCTCGATGAACATACCCTCCACCGCGGTCTTCTCTGCGAGCGGCATGCCTTCCGCGTGCAGCATGAAGACATCGATTAACCCTCCTGGAACAGTATTGGCAGCTGCGACCGATACGACATTCGGATGTTGCGCAATCGCATTTTTGTAAGTTTGATAGATGAGACGTGAGGGCGGATCGACCAAGGGAATGGTGAGCACGTGCTCCTTGTCAAATCCCAGTTTTTGATTTTGTACGTACTGCAATTGCCGATAGACGACCATCGTACCGACAATGAAAACGATGGAAAGCGCGAACTGCGCAATCACCAAAATCCGGCGCAAGGTGGCGCTGGCCGCGCCCGCTTTGAATTTGCCTTTCAAAACGGCGGCCGGGCGAAAGCCGGAAAGAAACAGCGCAGGATAGCTTCCCGCCAGAACGCCCGCAAAAAGAATGACGCCGAGCCAGGCCAGGAGAAACCTGCCGCCGGTGAAATGGAAAGCCAGGTGTTTCCCAGAGAGTTCGTTGCACCAGGGCAGCAGCATTTGCCCGAGCGCCACGGCCAACGTAGCGGCACCGAGTGCAAGTAAAAGCGATTCTCCTAAGAATTGCTGCACGAGCTGGGACCGGCTCGAGCCCACCACTTTGCGCAAGCCCACTTCTTTGGCACGATTGGCCGACCGGGCTGTGGCAAGATTCATGAAATTAATGCACGCGATCAACAGGATAAAAAGCGAAATCACAATAAAAATGTAGACGTATTCAATGTCGCTGTTGGGCGAGACTTCGGCGTCGAGATGCGAATGCAAATGAATCGCGGTCAGCGGCTGCAAAAAGGGTTGAAGCTCCAGGCCAGCACCTTGCAGGGCGGTGCCGGCGTACTTTTGCAGAAAGGCCGGCAGCTCGCGCTCGAGCGCCGACGGCGGATAATCCTGGCGCAGCAACAAATAAGTATAAATATGCGGATTCAGCGCGAAGTTTTGGAATTCCGAGACGTTGCCGCCGTAAATAAACTCTCCCTTCGCGTTTGCCGGCACGGTGAGCGTGGCAAACGAAGCCAGGAAATCGAATTGCAGATGCGAGTTGTGCGGCACCTCCTGCAACACTCCGGTAACGGTGAATTCGTAATTGTTGTCGGCGAGCAAGAGTTTGCCCATGGGATCGTCTTCACCGAAATACTTTTTAGCGGCGGAAGGGGTGAGCACGACGGAGTTGGCCTGGCGTAATGCTTCTTGGGGATTGCCGCGCAGCAGGGCGAAATCGAATACTTCAAACACGCTGGCGTCAGCGAAATAAAAGCCCTTTTCAAAAAAACGCTTTTGGCTGGCGGGGTTGCTGATCAGCCACCGGCTCAACGGCGTTTTGAAGCGCACGAAGTTTTCCACACCGGGAAATTCTTTCGCCAGCACCGGTGCCCAAGGGGAGGGCGAACGTGCGATACTGAGCATGCGGTTTTCACCAGTTGCACGGCCGGCAAGCGCCAGCCTGTAAATGCGTTCCGCGCGTCGATGAAAGCGATCATAACCCAATTCCTCCTGCACGTAAAGCAGAATCAATAAACAGCCGGTCATGCCCACCGCCAGGCCGAGCACATTGATCAACGCATAGGTTTTGTGCTTTTGCAGATTTCTGAAAGCGATTTTGAGGTAATTTTTGAACAAAGTGGTCTCCTTAACGTGACGCATGGCGCATGGCGCAAAAACGCCATGCACTTTGCCCTCTGCTCCCGCCGTGGCGGGATTATTCGTACCGCAACGCTTCCACCGGATTTGCGCGCGCGGCTCTAATTGCGTGAAAACTCACCGTCAGCAGCGCGATCGTGGCCGCCAATATTGCCGCGATCGAAAAGACGCCGGGTCCCAATACGATGCGATAGGCAAAATCTTCCAGCCAGCGCGAAAGCACGAAATAGCTGATCGGCATGGAAACCAGGGCGGCGAGAGCGACCAGCAGCAGAAAGTCTCGCGTCAGCAGCAGCACGATGGAGCTGACGGTCGCCCCCAAAGTTTTGCGAATGCCGATTTCTTTTGTGCGTTGCGTCGTTACAAAAGCAACCAAGCCGAACAAGCCGAGGCAAGCCACGCCGATGGCGAGACAGGTGAAAATCAGAATGATTCTCGCCACTCTTTCCTCCGTACGGTATTGCCGGTCGAAATCGCCATCCAGGAAAAAATATTCGAAAGGATTTTGCGGAAAAAACCGGCTCCATTGTTCGCGCACGAACGCGAGTGCCGAGGGAACCTCCGCGGCGTTGACCTGGAGCGTGAGATAGGAAAACCACGGAGGATGGATTGCCAGCACCAAGGGCTCGACTTGATATTGCAAAGAACGGAAGTTGAAATTCTTGTACACACCGACGATCTCGCCCTGCCGGCCTTCGAAACCGGTTAGAATGCGTTTGCCCAATGCTTCTTCGGGTGCGGTCCAGCCGAATGCTTTCAGTGCGGCTTCATTGAGCAGAAAGGCATTGGCGGCATCGGTGGTGACGTCGCGTTGAAAAGCCCGCCCGGCGGTGATCTCAATGCCGAACATGTTGACGAAGTCGTGATCGACAAAAACGTAATACATCGACTGATTCTTTTTGTCTGCTTCGTTCATCAGCTCGATGGCGAAATTGCTGACCCCGCGCCCCGGCACGTTGCTGCTTGCGGCTGCGGCCACGATCGCGGGATGTTGCAAAAACTCGTGCTTGATGCCCTCGTATTTTTCACCAAAAGAAGTCACGCCCCGAACCGGCAGCACCAACTTCTGCTCTTTTTCAAAACCCAGGTTCTGATTCTTCATGAATTGAATCTGGCGAAATCCCGTCAGGGTGCCGGCGATCAAGAATAATGAAATGGCAAATTGGCCGGAGACCAGCACTTTGCGCAGCGCGATCGCGCGGCTGCCCGAACGAAATTGCCCTTTGAGCACGTTCACGGGATTGAACGAAGACAGCATCCAAGCGGGGAAGAATGATGCGCCAACGCCGGCGAGCAAAATCAAAAGAAGCATGCCGCCCAGCAATTCGCCCCGCAGAAGTTCGCGGGTTTGAATGTGATAGCCGGTTATGGCATTGAACCAGGGCAGGGCAAAATCAATCAGAAGAACGGCAACCGCCGAGGCGAGCACCGCCAGAAGCAAGGACTCGCCCAGAAACTGTATCATCAATGCTTGGCGGCTGGAACCTATCACTTTGCGAACGCCGACTTCTTTGCCGCGTTGCGCCGCTTGCGCCGTGGAGAGATTGATGAAGTTAAGCGATGCGATCAGCAGAATCAAAGCGGCTACGACGGAGAAAATATAAACCGTCGCGATATTACCGGGCGCCTCGAGCTCGCTATTCAGCTGTGAATGCAGATGAATGGAGGCGAGTGGCTGCAAAAAATAATGAAAGCTGGCGCCTTGTTCTTTCAGTTTATCATCGACGTAGGGCGCGGCGGCGTGCTCGATCGCGTGTTTGAAATCTTCCAAATCGACATTGGGTTTCAATTTGATATAAGTGTGAAAGACCGTTAAAAACCAGTTTTCCAAAAGTGACCATCCGGCAAGCGTGGAGAAAGAGGCGATGAGATCGAATTTAACGTGTGAGTTGTAACCGGCGTCCGTGAATACGCCGGTCACTTCGTAATTTTTGTCGGCAATGATCAGGGTCTTTCCGAGAGGGCTGGCCTCGCCGAAATATTTGCGTCCGAGGGTCTGCGAGATGATCACCGTGCGTGGGCGCGTGAGCGCTTCCCGGGGATTGCCGGCGAGGAGAGGCAAATACAAAACTTGCAGCACTTCGGGATCGGCATAGAAGAAATTCTTTTCGTAGAACTTTTTTTCGCCGCCATCGGAGACGAGACGATTTTCAGTTTTGAGCAGGCGAAAAGCCGATTCGATCTGCGGAAAATCTTTCTTCAGGGCCGGCGCGAGCGTGGCCGAGGCGTTGGCAAATACACGATTGGAAGCGCCCGAGCGAATGTCTAGAGCGACACGATAAATGCGCTCGTAATCGACGTGCTGGCGGTCATAGCTCAGCTCTTCTCTCACATAAAAGAGAATCAGCAGGCAACAAGCCATGCCGATCGCCAACCCTGCAATATTGATAAAGGCATAGCCTTTGCGTTTTTTCAAATTTCGCCAAGCGGTGAGGAGGAGGTTTTTGAGCATGCGGGACTCCTGTGGAAGATCGAAGATAGTGGATCGTGGATAGTCTGGTAACCAGCAACGAGTAACAAGCATCCAGTAACCAGTATTCAGTATTCAGTGATCAGTTATCAGTTATCGGTTTACTTGTCACGTCCTGAAATAGGTTGACAGGTTTTGAACCTATTTCAGGAGATTAGTCTATGTCAGAGCCCGGGCCTCAAAAACGCTACAGCCTTGCTTTCAAGCAAAAGGTCGTATCCGAAATTGAAGC
>JBIOXB010000076.1:0-25270 GCA_044869275.1 bacterium | reverse complement strand
CACTCTCCTTCACTTCACTACCGCGCCGCTGGCAATCTCGCGCTCCGGCGAAATGATGCTGAGTACCCCGTCGTCCGTTGAGGCCGCGAGAATCATGCCCTGCGATTCAATGCCGCGAATCTTGGCGGGCTCTAAATTGGCAACGATGACGACTTTCTTGCCCACTAAAGTCTCAGGCGCGTAGTGCTTGGCGATGCCAGCCACGAGCTGGCGCTCTTCTCCGCCCACACGAATTTTGAGTTTCAGCAGCTTGTCCGCCTTTTCCACTTTTTCAGCAGATAAGACCTCCGCCACGCGAAAATCCATTTGTTGAAAAGTTTCATAACTGATCAGCGGTTTTTGTGCTCCGGCGGCGGTTTTCACTTCCGCCACGGGCGTGGCAGGTGCAGGGGCTGTCTCAGGATTCATAGCACGCAAGGCTTTCTCTAGTTTTTCCAGTTCAGGAGCAATGTGCTCGTCTTCGATTTTCGTGAACAAAATTTCCGGTTCGCCCAACTGGTGGCCGGCATTGAACGGTTCGGCGGGAGTTCTCAGCCAATGGATCGGTTTATGCTCGCTCAAGAGATTGAGTATCTTGATCAACCGTTCGGCGGTGAACGGCAGCGTCGGGCTCATCAGCACCGCCAGCGCTTTGCAAACGCGCAAGCAGGTATTCATCGTCGCCGCGCAGCGTGCACGCTCGCTTTTCAATGTACGCCAGGGCTGTTCGTCGTTGAAATACTTGTTCGCGTCGCGGGCCAGATCCAGCAACAGTTTCGTCGCGCGGCGGAATTCGTAATTCTCGTAAGCCTCCGCCATTTGGTGCGGCCAGGATTGCAGCGCGGCGAGCATGGCGCGGTCGGCGTCATTCAAGCTGCCGGCTTCAGGCACAACGTTGCCGAAATTTTTCTGCACGAAGGTGAGCGTGCGGTTGACGAAGTTGCCCAAAATATCCGCAAGCTCGCTGTTGTTGCGGGTTTGGAATTCCTTCCAGGAAAAATCCGCGTCTTTGTTTTCTGGCATGTTGACAGCCAGGGCGTAACGCAGCGGATCCGGCGGAAATCTCTCCAAATATTCATGCAGCCACACCGCGAAATTGCGGCTGGTGGAAAACTTCTTTCCTTCCAAATTCAAAAACTCGTTGGCGGGAATGTCGGCCGGCAACACGTAGCCGTCCTGCGCCATCAGCATGGCCGGCCACACAATAGCGTGAAACACGATGTTGTCTTTGCCGATGAAATGCACCAACTTGGTGCCGGGGTTCATCCAATAATCCTTCCACGCTTCGGGGCGGCCCACTTGCTGTGCCCACACCCGCGTCGCAGAAATGTAACCGATGGGCGCATCGAACCAAACATACAGCACTTTGTTTTCATAGCCCGGCAGCGGCACCGGCACACCCCAAGCCAGGTCGCGCGTGATGGCGCGGTCTTCCAAACCTTCTTTGATCCAGCCGTAACAGAAATTTCGCACGTTGTCGCGCCAATGCGTTTTCGTGTCGAGCCAGTTTTTGATTTGTTCTTGAAAACGCCCGAGCGGAATGAACAGATGCTTGGTCTCGCGAATCTCGGGCGGCGTGCCGCAGACCATGCACTTCGGGTCTTTGAGCGTAATTTGATCGATCCATTTGCCGCAGGTCTCGCATTGATCGCCGCGCGCGCCCGGGGCGCCGCAATGCGGGCACGTGCCTTCGACGTAGCGATCGGCGAGAAAGCGCTGATCGTTCACGCAATAAAACTGCTTGATGGTTTTTTCGACCAGCAGGCCTTTTTTATACATGGTCAGAAAAAACTCTTGCGATTGCGGATAATGTACCGGCGTGGTGGTGCGTGAAAAAATGTCGAAATGAATGCCGGCGGAGGCGAAAGCTTTGCGAATCACTTCGTAGTAATAATCGGCGAATGCTCTTGGGGTTTTGCCTTGTTTTTCAGCCGCAATCGTGATCGCCACACCGTGCTCATCGGTGCCGCACACAAACAGCACGTCGCGTTGTTGCAGGCGTTGATAGCGCACATAAATATCCGCCGGCAGATACGCGCCGGCCAAATGGCCGAGATGCACCGGGCCGTTGGCATAGGGCAGGGCGCTGGTGACGAGAATTTTTTCGGGGGAAGTCAAAGCGGATGTTGTCCTCTAAAATGAAGTCACGACAATTATCAGATAGGTCGTATTGTGATATAGGACTAGTTACAAGCCAGAACCGAGAGTTGAAGGTAGAATTTCCCATCTTTAAACAACGTATAGGTCACTTTTTGCTCAACAAATTTTTCCTGGCTGGTCATTTTTGCCTCCTGATTCTGAAGTCGATCCATTCGGCCGGAGCTCAATCCCATGCCGGCAAGAATGTGAAGACCAGCTTTTCATAAAAAGACGCTTCAAAAAACCATGAAGTTAGTGCAATTCCTCCAAATTCCCATGCCCGTGCCCGCAATCATTCTCACATTTGTAGATTTTCTCTTTCACCGCCGCGAGCGCCAGCACTTCGGTTTCGCCACTGGCATATTTCACCGTGAGCGTATCGCGGAAGATATCGATCTTTAGAATCGTGCCTTCGCCCTTTTCGGTTTTGATGGGCTTGGCGAGATGCGGAAATTGCGCGATCGCGTGATTGTAAAAATCACGCTCGTACATCAGACAGCATTTCAGGCGGCCGCACACGCCCGCGAGCTTGTTGGGATTGAGCGGCAGGTTCTGCTCTTTCGCCGCTTGTGTGGTGATCGGCGCAAATTCGCCGATCCAACTCGAGCAGCACAGCTCGCGACCGCACACGCCGTAGCCGCCCAGGCGCTTGGCCTCGTCGCGCACGCCGATTTGCCGCAGCTCAATGCGCGTGTGATATTCCGCCGCCAAATCTTTCACCAGCTCGCGAAAATCGACGCGTTTCTCCGCGGTGAAGAAGAATGTGACCTTGTTGCCGTCAAACTGGTACTCGCAATCGACCAGTTTCATGTCCAAATTGTGCACGACAATTTTCTGCCGGCAGGCTTCGCGCGCGCGCAGCTCCGAGGCGCGGTTCGCCTGATATTTCACCAAATCAGCGTCCGTGGGCATGCGCAGAACCTTGCGCAGCGGCTCGTTGGGTTCGAGCTTCACTGCCGGCGGTTGCACGTCGATGAGATTCACCACGCCGAGATCTTCGCCTTTTTCCGCCTCGACGATGGCGAAGTCCTTCACGCGAAACGGAAAATGCAGCGGATTGGCATAGTAGCTTTTACGCTCGCCTTTGAATTTGACTTGTATGAGATTTTGCACGTGATCTCCATGCTTTGAACGGATTGAACTGCGCGTTGCTTACGAATCACGCATGTTGCTCGGCGTGGCCGGCCCTTCGTCATGCGTAAAAAGTGGCGCCGTCTCAGCGCCTCGCTCTCGCCAACTGTCGAATGCGCTGCAGCAGCACCATCAACACCAGCCAGGGCTGCACGTATCGTTCCAGGCAGTGAATGGCGTATTCGATTTCCTCCAGCACACCGTCAAAATCAAATTGCGGCAGATTCTTGATCAGCTCCAGCAATGCTTGTCGAAAATCCGCATTGACGAGGTTTTGCTCTGCGGCCGCAGGGTTCGCTTTCAAAACGTAGGCGTCACGAATCCACAACAAACAAAACTGCAAGAGCTGCTGCAGCTCACGACGGTCGTAGTCGTGCGTGAGGCGATTCAGGAATTCCACCTGCTCCACCGGTTTGTTGAATTTGAACGCCATGCGCAAGTACTCCACCGCGGCCTTGCGCATGATCTCGCATTCTTCGGCCAGCAATTCGAACGCGTGACGCAGATTGCCGTTGGCGATCATCGCGGCGAAATCCGCGCGTTCCGCCGGCAGGTTTTGGTGTTGCTGCAAAAACTCTGCAATGACCGCACGCGAGAGCGGCGACACTGCGATCGGCTGGCAGCGCGAAACGATGGTCGGCAACACGCTTTCTTCCGAAACCGCCGTCAAAATGAAATACTTGTCTGCCGGCGGCTCCTCCAGAATCTTGAGCAGCGCGTTGGCGGATTCGGCTTTCAAGCGTTGCGCTTCGAGAATCAGCGCCACAGCGCCATGACCTTCATAACTCGACACGGCAAAACTCTTTTTGAGCTCGCGCACGTCGTCGATCAAAATAAACGGATTTTCCCACGGGCGCAGGCGATTGAAGGGCTGCGCGGCGAAACTTTGCAGAACCTCCAGGCGATCCAGCTCCGCCGCCGAGGCCGGCCGCGGCAGCACGATGTGCAAATCCGGATGCGCCGCCTCCGCCACGCGCTTGCAGCTGCTGCATTCGCCGCAGGCCCAGTCGCGCGCAACCCGCACCGCGGAACCGCCGAACAAGTCCGCGGTTGGCGGAGCCGTGGCCTCGTCGCGCTTGGCGCACAACAAGGTTTGCGCCATCGCCAGGGCCAGCGCCTCTTTGCCGGAGCCGTCCGGACCGAAAAGGAAAAACGCATGCGCCAGGCGCTGGTGGCGAAGCGCGCGCTGCAACACCGCACGGGCGCGGGAGTGCTGAATGATTTTGGATTCGCTCAGCTTCATTGCAGCCATTCTTGCGGATTGAGATCCTGCGAGCGGCGGTCTTTGCTGCGCTGCCAAATTTGAAAATGCAAAACCGCTTGTTCCACGCTGCCGTCTTCCGAAATTCTGCCGATCGCTTCACCGCCCTCGACTTCCTGGTTGGGTGAGATCAAAATATCGCCGAGATGCGTATAAACCGTATAAAAGCCGTCGGCATGATTGACGATCACGACATTGCCATAGCCGCGTTGCCAGGTGATCGTCATCACGCGGCCCGGCGCCACGGTGCGCACGGTGGCACCCGGTTGCGTCGCAATGTCGATGCCCAGATTCGTCGTGATGGTTTTCAACACGGGATGGCGATAGGTGCCGTAGGGCGAGAGCACTTTGCCCGCCACTGGCCACGGCAGCTTGCGCTTCAAATTCGTAAAAGAGCCATCGTAATTCGGCAGCCGGGGCGGAACGAGATCGGGCGGCGGGCTGGCATTAGATGCCAGTGCGGTCTCGGGGCGCGGGCTGGCGGCGGCACTGGCATTTTTGCCCGCGGCAGGTTCGCGTGCCGCGGCATTTGTTTCCGCTCTGCCAGGGTTTTCGCGCGGAGCATCGGCCGCAATCAAACGTGCGATCGCGTCGGCCGCCTGTTTCTTTTCGTTGAATTGCGCTTGGTAAAAGGACTTGTCTTTGCGAATCGAGTTTAGAACCTGCTGGCGCTCCTTTTTGCGATCGCGCAACGCTTCTTCCTGCTTCAACTTTTCCCCGAGCAGCTTCGCTTGAATTTCCAGTTCCGGCAAGAGTTTGTCCTTCTGCACGCGAATCTGCTTCTGCTTGGCGCTCAACCCGGCCATGAGGCGGCGGTCATTCTCCGAAATGCGCCGCTGATATTCCGCCCAGAGCAGCACCTGGTTCAGCGAGCGTGAAGTGAGCAGCATTTCGACGTCGGGAATGCGGCCATATTTATAGAAAAACACCGCGCGGCGCTTCGCCATTTCCTGCAAACGCGCCAATTCGATTTCCGATTGCTGCAAGCCTTGAGAGATTTTTCCAATCTCGGTGCGCTTCTCGGCTTCCTTCTTGCGCAACTCGCCGACCAAGCGGCGGGTGAGATCCACTTCGTGATCCAGGCTGCGCAGATAATCCAGAGTGGCTTTCTCGTTTTTTTCGAAATTGGAAATCTCTGATTGCAAACGCTCGATGTTGCGCCGCAAATCATCGAATTGCTGTTGTTCTTGCGAACGCGCGGGCAGCGCGAAGAAAAAGGCCAGCGTTAAAATACTAATAAAGAAAAGAAACACGGGTGTGCGAACACCGCCAACGTCAAATACCGGCATGGCAAAAAGTAAAGCATTCGCTCGCGAAAATCAACAGGAAACTCGGAGGCGCGGCCCGGATGAACCCGACGAGGGTAAGCGATTTTCGCGAGGCCCTCCGGATTTGTGCGTGTATGCATGTACTCATGAGCGCGGGCAATTTCCACTGGAATTTTGCTTGACTGTTTTACAGATAATCTTTAATATTGCCCGCGGATTGTAAACAGGTATTGCCGCTCTCAAGGCCATTCCTCAGGAGATTTCTTCTTCAATGCCCAGTTCGGAAGGTTGCACATGCTGATTTCTGTCCGCGTCGATCGCGTCACGCTGGATACGACGGCAAACCGCTTCGTGGTGATCTTGCGCGACGACGTGCACAATCGCTGGCTGCCCATCGTGGTCGGCTCGTCCGAAGCGCAAGCGATCGCTCTGCAAATGGAAAACATTATTCCGCCGCGCCCGCTCACGCACGATTTGATGAAGAGCTTGCTGGATTCGATTGAAGCGCGGATTTCGCGCATCGTGGTGAGTGATTTGCGCGAGAACACTTATTTCGCCGTCATCGGGGTCAAACTCAATGGCCGCAGCGTGGAAGTCGATGCCCGGCCGAGCGATGCCATTGCCCTGGCGCTGCGTACGCAGGCGCCAATTTTCGTTTCCGAAGAGGTCATGCGCAAAGCTTCGGTCTCCGAGCGCGATGCGGAGCGCGAAGAACGGCCGCTGCCGGTGGATCGCCTCGAACGTTTGAACCTCGAGCTGCAGAAAGCGGTGGAAGAAGAACGCTATGAAGAAGCAGCCCGGCTGCGGGACGAAATCAACGCTTACAAAAAAGAACGCCGCAGCGAACGTTAGCTGATTTTTGCCTTGGTAAAAATGAGCATAATTCCGTACGGTGGGATTATGCTTTTTTTGTTCATTATGATTACGCCATGGAAGTTGCCTCGCCGGTCAAATCGCCTCGCACGCGCGCACACACGCGTACTCGCCCCATTCCTCGTTTTCACGTGGTGTTGTTGGACGACGACGATCACACGTATGACTATGTCATCGAAATGCTCGTGACGCTGTTCAACCACGGCCGCGAGCAGGCTTTTTTGCTCGCGTGCGAGGTCGATGCGCACGGCCGCGTCATCGTCGATACCACAACTTTGGAGCGCGCGGAATTGAAGCGCGATCAGATTCATTCCTACGGCGCGGACTGGCGCATTCCGCACTGCAAGGGGTCGATGAGCGCCCATATCGAGCCTGCGGCGGAGCAAGAAGAATGAACCTGCGCCCTTTGCATGATCACGATCTCGCCACGATTCTATCCCTGTGGAATCGCAACGCCGTGCACGACCGGCTCACTCCCGAATTGTTGGATGAAAAAATATTTGACGATTTGGCCTACCAGCCCCAGCTCAACTGGGTCGCCGAACGCGACCAGCGTATCGCCGGATTTGTTTCCGGCACCAAACGGCAAGACGCCCATGGCGTGATCGGTTTTGTGAAACTCCTGGCGGTCGATCCGGCCTATCGCCGCCTGGGGATCGGCACGGCGCTGGTGGAGGCGGTTGAAACCGAGGTCAAGAATCAAGGGGCTTATTTGATGCGCGTCTTCGACAGCGCGCCGAACTATTTGCTGCCTGGTATCGATCCGCGGTATACGGCATTGCTGGCTTTCTTCGAGCGCCGCGGCTATGAGCGCTTCGGCGATACCGCAAACATGGAAGTCGACCTGCACGCGCGCGACTTCGACACCCAAAGCACAGAGGCCGAACTGCGCCGCCGCGGTTTTGAAATGCGCCGCGCCATCATGGGCGACCGCGATGACTTGTGCGGGTTCCTGCAACAACACTGGGACGCGTGGATTCCAGAAGTCGAGCGCGCACTGATGAATTATCCCATCAGCCTGCATCTCGCGCTGCAGCAGGATCGCATCATTGCGTTCTCGGCGTATGATAGCAACAATCTCAACACGGGCTGGTTCGGTCCAATGGGGACGGATCCGGCGCACCGCAGCCAGGGCTTGGGCGGTGTTTTGTTGCAGCGCTGCCTTGCCGATCTCAAAGCGCAAGGGCATCGCCTGGCGGTCATCCCCTGGGTCGGGCCCCACGGCTTCTATTGGCATTACGCCGGCGCCAGGATCGCGCGTGTATTTTGGAGGTATCGCAAAAAATTGTAGCGCATCACCTCGGTTGCTGCGCTGACCTTGCGGTTGTTTCTCCTGCTCCTCCTGCCTTGCCCTGTTACTCCACGGGAATCTTGTTAAAATCAGAGGTGTTTGTTGCGCCGAGCAGGATTCAGACTGTGTGAAAACGCTTGGTTTCAACGCCGGCTGAGCTTGTCGAAGCCGGATTTTTGAACTTCGCACCCTTCGACAAGCTCAGGGTGCGGCATCCCCAAGTTTTCACACAGTCTGATTCTTGCAGAATGACGAAAGGATGGTTGCTGCAAGATCATGCGGTTGCAAACTGGAAACGCTCAATCTCACCGGGCTTTGCCAGTCAGTTTGAGGAAAAGCCGGAGAAATTTCCGGCAGATTTCGTAAAATTTCTGTAGCGTCAATTAAGGGACATCAACAATTCGAATTGCACATGAAAATGACGGCCACCCGGTTATGCTATCTGTCTGCATTTTGCCTATTTCCTTTTGCCTTTTCCCTGCCGGCGCAAGTCAAGCCGGGCATCGAAGTATTATTGTCGGAAAGAATGGATCTTATTCGCGGCAAACGCGTGGGCTTGATCACGAATCCCACCGGGGTCACGGCGGATCTGATTTCCACCATTGACGCCTTGCACGCGCTTCCCGAAGTGAAGCTGGTGGCATTGTTCGGCCCGGAGCACGGCGTGCGCGGCGACGCGTTTGCCGGCCAGCACGTCAATGATTCCGTCGATGCGCGCACGGGCGTGCCGGTGTTTTCGCTGTACGGCACGAATCGTGCACCTTCATCAGAAATGCTGAAAAACGTTGAGGTTTTGATTTACGATATTCAAGACATCGGCTCGCGCGCCTACACGTACATTTATACCATGGCGCTTTCGATGCAGGCGGCGGCGCAGCAGGGTATTCCTTTCCTGGTGCTGGACCGTCCCAATCCGTTGGGCGGCGATTTGATTGAAGGCCCGATGCTCGATGAGCGGTTCAAGTCCTTCATCGGCCTCTATCCGATTCCCTATGTTTACGGTCTCACTGTCGGCGAGCTGGCAAAGTTTTTCAATGAAGAATTCAATCTCGGCGCGAATTTGACCGTCGTGCCCATGCAAGGCTGGAAGAGAAACATGCTGTACGAAGATACCGGCCTGCCGTGGGTGCTCACTTCGCCTCACGTCCCGCGTGCGAGCACGGCGCTTCACCTCGCGGCCTCCGGCTGCTTGGGTGAGCTGGGGGTGGTGAATGAAGGGGTGGGTTATACCCTACCGTTCGAGCTCATCGGCCAAACCTGGATTGACGGCCGTGAACTGGCGCAGACCCTGAATGCCAAAAAACTGCCGGGAGTTATTTTCCGGCCACTGTATTACCGGCCCTACTATTTCTCAAACAAAGATCAGCAGCTTTACGGCGTGCAAGTGCATATTACGGCCGCGCGTGTGTTCCGGCCCATGCTGGTGCAATTGCATATTATTGCTGCGCTCTTGCAACTTTATCCGTCAATTGATATTTTCAACACTGACCGGGTGAAAAATTTCGACCAGGCCATGGGCACGGATATGGTGAAGCTGCGCCTGCGCCGCGGCGTGCCGCCGGATTCGATCTATCGGACGCTGGAGTATGAGCTGAAACCGTATCGCGAAAAGCGGGCAAAGCATTTGATGTACGAATGATGGAAGGCTTGAGGCGGGAGGAATGATCCTCGATGCTCGATTCTGGATCATCAGCGTATCGAGTTTCCAGTATCCAGCTTCAGATCAACAATTTGCCCTTGAGCTTGCGCTTGAGCATTTCCCGCGCGCGGAAGATTCGGGCTTTCACCGTGCCCAGCGGCACACGGGTGAGATCCGCAATTTCCTCGTAGGACTTTTCTTCGGCGTGGCGCAAAATAATGGCTTCGCGGTAATGTGGCGGGAGTTCGGCAATGGCTCTGGAAATCAGCGAGCTTTTTTCGGTGGAAAGAATGTCGTTGTCGGTGGAAGTATCGATATCAGCATATTCGCGCTTCAACTCCCCTTCTTTGGACTGTATCGGCTTGTCCATCGAATAAGTTTGCAGCTTCTTCTTGCGCAGGTGGTCGATCGTGGTGTTGATCGCAATTTTGTACAGCCAGGTGGAAAAGGCGAATTCCTTGTTGAAACTGGCGAGTGCGGCGAAGGCCTTCATGAACGCTTCCTGGACCAGATCTTCGGCCTCTTCGCGGTGGTGCACCATGTTGTAGAGCAGGTTGTACAATGGGCCGCGATGGCGTGCCATCAACTCGGCAAAGGCCTTTTGATCGCCTTGCAGAGCTTTGGAAACCAGAGGAGCATCTGAACGTTTCGTCGCCATAGCGCCCATGATGTGCATTTTTTGCGCGGAAATGTAAATGAAAAGGTGCTAACAAGCAAGTGAAAAGCCTTTCATGATTACCGGCATCGGCATTGACATCGTCGAAATTGCGCGCATCGCAGAGATGCTGGAGCGCTGGGAAATGCGTTTCATCTCCAAAGTCTTCACGGCAGATGAAATCGCTTTGTGCGATGGACGCACGCACCGCGCCGCGTCCTATGCCGCCCGTTTCGCGGCCAAGGAAGCCTGCTCCAAAGCACTGGGCACGGGCTGGAACGAATCATTTTCGTGGAAGGATTTTTCGATTCGTACTGCGCCCGACGGCCGTCCATTGCCGTTGTTGAGCCCGCGTCTGCAATCGCGTTTGGGACCGGCTAAAGTCCATCTCAGCCTGTCGCATGCGGACCATTACGCCACGGCCGTGGTTATTCTGGAAATCTGACAAAAGATTGTGATCTCGTTGCGAGGGCTCAACGCCGCTCGACTTTCTGTGCTTACGGTGTTGGCATGAACTGATCTCTATGAATACCCATCTTAATTTATCCGATCTGCTGCTTGACCTCCCGCGCGTGGTCACGGCGCAAGAAATGGCTGCCGTCGATGAGTTTACCATCAAAACGCTGGACCTTCCCGGCCGCGTGTTGATGGAAAACGCTGGCCGGGAAGCGTTTGCGATCATACGGGCAAAGTGGCAGCTTCTGGCCGGAAAAAGCGCGGCGCTGTTCTGCGGCAAAGGCAACAACGGCGGCGATGGTTTCGTCGTGGCGCGGCTGCTCGGTGAGGCGGGAGTGGCGTGCGAGATTTTCCTGCTGGGCAAACCCGAAGACTTGCGCGGCGACGCGCTGGCGAATTATCAAATATTGGAGAAACTCGGCCATGCCGTCATTGCTTTGCCCCTAGGTGGCGAATTGCCCGATCTTTCTCAAAAGGACTTTATTATTGATGCGATCTTGGGCACCGGTGTGCGCGGAGCGCTGCACGGCCATTTCGCTGAAGTCGTCAATCACCTCAACGCCAGCCGCAAGCCCATCGTCGCCTTGGATTTGCCCACCGGCGTGGACGCAGATAGCGGCGCCGTGGAAGGCCCTTGCATTCGCGCGGCGATCACGGTCACTTTCGGCGCGCGCAAAATGGGGCTGCAGTTTTCCCCCGGCCGTGAATATGCCGGCGAAGTTCTTGTCGCGGATATCGGTTTTCCCGAACTCGCCTATCAGAATGCCGCGGGCCCGTGTTACTTGTTGCAGGGCAGGAGCATGGGCCATTGGCTGCCCCAACGCCCACCCGATGCTTTTAAGAATCGTGTCGGACAAATTCTCACGATCGCGGGCTCGCGTGGATTTGGCGGCGCGGCGCGTTTGGCTGCCACCGCGGCTTTACGCGCGGGCGCTGGACTGGTGGTATTGGCAACTCCGGCTTCGTTGCTTGCGTCTCTCGAAGCCGCTAGCACCGAAATCATAAAACTGCCGTTGCCGGAGGACGAGCGTGGCGGCGTCGCTGCGGGTGCGTTCGACGCGCTGCAGGAACGAGTGTCATGGGCGAATGTCATCGCCCTCGGCCCCGGTCTGGGAACTTCCCCGGCGGCAGCGGAATTAGCCAAACAAGTGCTTTCGCATTTCGAGGGCACGCTGGTGCTCGACGCCGACGGCTTGAATGTTCTGGCGGGTGAATTCATGACGATTCGAAAAAGCAAGTGCCGTGTAATTCTCACGCCGCACCCCGGCGAATTGAAACGCCTGGTGGCCAACGATCCCATCTTGGTCGCGGGCTCTCCGGTTGAAAAAGCGCGGCGCATCGCGGAAGAACTGGGGCATATTCTCGTGCTGAAAGGCGCCCCCACGATCGTGGCTTTGCCCACCGAGGAAGTTCTGATCAATTCCACCGGCAACGCGGGCATGGCCACCGGCGGCAGCGGCGACGTGTTAACCGGCTTGATCGCCGGTCTGGCCGGGCAGGGCCTGCCGCCCGCGATGGCTGCGGGTCTGGGTGTTTATGTGCACGGATTGTCAGGCGATCTGGCCAGGGATCAGTTCGGTGTGTGGGGAATGATCGCGGGCGATATTTTGAATGCCTTGCCGCAAGCATTCTTGCGATTGCAGGGATCTACTTGACCCTCGTTTTTTAATTGTCCATTGACAATTGGCAATGGACAATTCTTGAATAGAATATCAACATGACCGGCAACTTTTGGCGAAACTTTTGGGCGCCGCTCGCGTGGGCGGCAGTGTTGTTCGTGCAATCTTCCATTCCCGATCTCGATCCGCCGCTTCACTTGAGTCGATGGGACGACAAATGGGCGCACTTGTTGATTTATCTGCCGCTGGGATTTTTATTGCTGCGTGCGGTGGCGCAAGGGCGGTTGGCGAAGACGCAACGCGCGTTGTTCTGGCTGGCATTGTTGCTCGGCTCGGCTTACGGCGCCTCGGATGAAATTCATCAATTCTTTGTGCCGGGCCGCTCCCCCGATTGGCGCGATTGGATTGCCGACAGCATTGGTGTTGCGCTAGGCGCTTGGATTTTTGTCAAGATACAGGGGAATCTTTCAGGCCTCAAAAAGAAAACAAAGCCCGAGACTTGTGAAGCAGACGCTGCTTAAAGTGACGCCGAGGCTTCGCTGGGAGTGACATGC
Source organism: bacterium (assembly GCA_044869275.1). Taxonomy (GTDB): domain Bacteria; phylum Zhuqueibacterota; class Zhuqueibacteria; order Zhuqueibacterales; family Zhuqueibacteraceae; genus JBIOXB01. Next base: position 12,405 of record JBIOXB010000076.1, on the reverse strand, counting down.
TTTGAGCTTGAAGCAAAACAAATCTATGCCCTCCGCTCCGTCGAAGAAAGCCTTCCTTCGTGTCGTTTGCTTTTTGCCGTTTGCTTTTTCAATCACAGCTGGCCACGCTCAGATCGAAGCCGTTTTCGTGCAAACGCTGCTGGATCAAAAGATCGGTTTGGCCCGTTTATCCGGCCCGCTTGGCCTGTCGGTTGATCCAAACGGCAACCTCTACCTCGCCGACACCGGCAACAACCGCGTGATCAAATTCAATCGGGAAAGCAATACTTTGCTGGAGACCGGCGGATTCGGTTTTAGAGACGAAGAATTCGACCGGCCCGTCGATGTCTGGGCGGCAAACGGTTTGGACGTCTGGGTGGCAGATTACAACAATCGCCGCGTCAAGCGTTATGATAAGGATTTGAACTTCGTCGCTGCTTTTTATTCAGACCCGGCTTACGACGTGAGCGTGCAGTTCGGTTATCCCGCCGCGCTCACGCTTTCCTGGCAGGGCGAATTGTTTCTCGCGGATCATGATTTCAACCGCATTCTGCGCTTCGACATTTTCGGCGCGCCCAAAGCCAGCTTCGGTGATTTCAGTTGGGGCGCAGGCCAATTGGAGCGTCCGGCGAAGTTGTTCACGACGCGCAGCGGCGAGATTTGGGCCAGCGACTCGCTGCTGCACGCGCTTATGCGGTATGACGCCTATGGCAATTTTCTCGGGCAGATGGGCGAAAATACTCTCTCCCGGCCCGCGGGCATGACGGAATGGCGCGACCGCGTTTTGGTGGCGGATAGCAAACGCCATGGTGTTTTCATATTCGACCGACAGGGCGAGCCGCTGGGGCAATTCGGCAACGCCGGAAGCGGCGCGGAGGAAATCTTTGCGCCAGTGGACGTGGTGGTACTGCAGGAACAAAAAGAACGGGATGCCCACCCCGAGGCTCTCGTCGCCGTGCTCGATGCCGGCAATAATCGTGTGCAGGTTTTTGCGTTGAAATCGCTGGAGTAAAGGAGAAGGGCAAAAGGTAAAGCGCTACAAAACGCTGTTCAGCCACGAAGAGCTGATGCGCTCTCGAGCGCTGAGTCTTCACCCCCGTTTTTTTGACTATCCTGCTGGAAGTATCTTATGATGCGCTTGCCGAAAGGTTAGGCGCAGGTGCGGATACCGTTTAAGATGATTTCCACGGCAGGGCAGCAGGGTTGGGAACGTGGTTCGAGACTTGGCGTTTTCGTCATGGATACTCGTTCTTTTCGCGAAATATGTTTGCCTTTTGCCCGTTCGTAAAAAGTCTCTGCCTGGTTTGTCTGCGCGGCGCTCGCACGTTATCTGAAAGGAAAACCGCAGGACCGGCGTGCTTTTTTTTGCTCTTCGCCGTGAATTGTTTTTTCAATCTGCAAACGCTCAGCGCGCAATCTGCTCTCCCCTTCTCCGTGCCTTCGTCTTTGACCCTCCGGCAATTCAGTTTTCTGTCTTCGAATGATACGCTGGTGCTCGCGTTGCCGGATAGCTTTATCCTCTCGCGCTCCGACACATTGCGCTGCGGCCGGTCACAGTTGCGGCGTGGACAGGACTATGACCTGCAATACGGTGTCGCGCGCCTCCTTTGGTTTGGCGGCGGCGGCTCTTGCGATACGCTCATCTTGACCTATCGCATTCTGCCCATACAGCTCCCCACCAAACTTTCGCTTTTGACATTAAAACCTGTTCCACCTGAAAGCGCGGCCGCGCGGCCGCCTGGCGCCGCCTTTCAACCCACGCGCGCCAGTTATTCGGCGCGCACCCCCGCAATGAATTTGACCACCCGCGGCAACATCACGCGCGGCCTTTCGCTGGGCACGGATCAAGCCCTGAAAGTTGATTCGGGCTTGCGTTTGCAGGTCGAGGGCAAGCTTGCCGAAGACGTGGAAGTGATCGCGGCCTTGAGCGATCAAAACACGCCGATCCAGCCGGAAGGCAATACGCAGACGTTGAGTGAAATCGACAAAGTCGCCGTGCTGCTGCGCAGCGAGCGTTTTGCCGCCACGCTGGGCGATTTCGAGATTCAATACGGCGGCAGCGAGTTCGCGCGCTATTCACGCAAATTGCAGGGCGCAAAACTGGAGCTTGGCGCTCGCACTGAAGCCGGCGGCGCCCTGATTCGACTTCCGTCTTCGGCTCTCGGCTTGACCGTCTCCGGTGCGACCTCGCGCGGCCAATTCGTCACCAATGAATTTCTTGGCCTCGAAGGCAATCAAGGCCCGTATCAATTAAAAGGCGAGCGCGGGCAGATTGACGTCATCGTGCTGGCGGGCACGGAGCGCGTTTGGATCGACGGCGAGCTCATGACGCGCGGCGAAAACAATGATTACGTCATTGAGTACGGCAACGGCCAAATCACTTTCACCCGCCGGCGCCTGATCACGGCCGATTCGCGCATCACGGTAGATTTTCAATATTCCGACGAAAGCTTTCGCCGCAGCTTGTACAGCGCGCAGGGCCGCGCCTCGGCCTGGCAGCGCAAGGTGGATTTCCAAACCACGTTCTTGCGCGAAGGCGATGACCAAAACAATCCGCTCGGCGTTTCGCTTTCGGAAAGCGATCAAGCTGCGCTCGCGGCCGCGGGTGACAACCTCGCCTATCGCGAGGGCGCGCGCCTGGCCATTCCACCCGAGCGCGGCGATTATTTCAAGCAAGATTCGATCTGGGTTTATGCCGGCCAGGATTCCGGCGATTACGACGTTACCTTCAGCGACGTGGGCCAGGGCAGCGGCGACTACCAGTACGTGAGCTTCGGCCACTATCAATTCATCGGCAAGCAGCAGGGCCGCTATTTGCCGGTGATTTTGCTGACGCCGGCAGAACGGCAGGAAGTTTGGGACAACCGGCTGGTGCTGCAACCCTGGCGTGGCGTGCAGTGGATCAACGAATTGGCGATTAGCCGCCTGGACTTGAATTTGTACTCGAGTTTGGACGATCAAGACAACACCGGCCGTGCCTGGCTGACGCGCCTGCAGATCGAGGAGCGGCCGCTGCAATTTGGAAAGTTTTCGCCGGGACGAATGTCGTGGCAGTTGTTTTATCGCAACAAAGATACGAATTATCGCGACATCGATCGCAGCGACGTAGTCGAATTCAACCGACGCTGGAATCTTTCTGCTGCGGAACTGGCGCAGGAGAGAATTCTGGAATCTGCACTGACTTATCTGCCGGTGACGGGCTGGAGATTCTTCGGCAATGTGGGCAGCCTGGAGCGCGGCGCGCAGGAAAAATCCCGGCGCTGGGAAGCCGGCACTGCGCTCATTAAACCGCGCTGGCCGGAATTAAGATATCAAATCGAGAACATCGCGCGCGATGAAGCTGTTGACTCGACGAGCGCGGGCCCGGCATCTTCCTGGCTGCGGCAGCGCGGCACGCTCAGCTGGACTTTGGGAAGACTCAAACCCCTGGCAGGATACGAAGCCGAGGATCGCAAGGATGAAAGCGCGGACACCACCGCGGGCTTTCGCTTCGAAAGCGTGACCGCGGGACTCGGCTGGCAAACCACCAGGCATTTGAGCCTCGCGACCTCATGGAACAAACGCGATGACGATACGCGCCTCCATACCGGCTTGATTCCCAAATCAACTTCCTGGAGCCAAAACTATTCGCTCAATCTGGCGCAATGGAAAACGCTGGCCGTCGGCATGAATCTTACTCACCGGGAGCGGGATTTCAAAGACGCCGGCGCGAGCGACACGCGCTCGGATCTCGCGGATTTGCAAATGCAATTCGCGCCTTTTCGCCGCGCCCTGACGGCCGACGGATTCTATCAAATCACCAACACGCAAGCTTCGAAACAGGAGCGGATTTTCCTTCAAGTCCCGCGCGGAGAAGGCAACTATCGCTTCGATCCGGATTTGAAGCAGTACGTTCCTGACCCTGTTTTCGGTGATTACATTTTGCGGGTATTGAACACGGAAGAATTCATTCCCATCGTCGAAGTCCGCTTGCGCGGCAAGTTGCGTTTGAAATTCGATCAGTTTTTTTCGGCCGCGAAACCGGACGCGGAAAAGCCCGGCAGGCCAGCGGCGTGGTGGCGGCGCACGTTGTCCGCGCTTTCGATGGAGACTTTTGTGCGCTTGGAAGAAAAAACCCAGGAGAGCGAGGTCTGGGAAATCTACCGCCTGCAGCTCTCCAAGTTTTTGAATGATTCCACCACGCTTTTTGGACTGCAAAGCGTGCAGCAGGATTTTTTTCTTTGGGAAAACCGGCGCGACAAATCTCTGCGCTACCGCGTGACGGCGCTGCGCGACCTCAACAATCAGTTTTTGGAAGGCAGCAGCAAACGCCGGCAGATGCAGCACGAGATTCGCCTGCTCGCGGCGCTTTCGCCCCAACTCGGCACCCAAACCGAGTTGCGCCTAAGCAATGAAGATCTAACCTACGATATTTCCGGCCGCGCCAACCGCAAGCTGCGCATTCGCCAGGCCGATTTCGAGTTATCCTACCGCCCGAAAACGATTCTGGAAGTGGCCAACGCCCTCGGTTTGATTTATGACCGCGATCTCAATGCCACGCCGCCGCAGCAAACACTCACCGTGTATGGGTTCTTGCTGCGGCCGCGCGTGACATATTCTTGGCGCGGCAAAGGACGCTGGCGGGGTGAATTCGAATGGATACGAATCTCGGCGGATCCGGCCGGGGCGACCATTCCTTATGAAATGGCGAAGGGCAATCGCGCGGGCACGACCATTCGCTGGAATGCGGCTTTTGAGTATCGCGTCGCCAGCAACATCAATGTGTCGTTGACCTATCTCGGCCGCCGCGAGCCCGGCCTGCCGCGCACAGCGCATTTGGGTAAAATGGAAATGCGGTTATTCTTCTAATGCCGTTCATGAATGAAATGCGCATGAAAAAATTGTTGAGACCGTGGCACCTGCTCTTGGCCGCTTTCATCTTGGGGCAAGTGCATGCTCTCGCGCAATCACCAGCAGACAGCCTGCTTTATCGCGCGCGTGTTCTGGGTGAGAATAAAAAAGCCGGTGCGCAACTCGAAAGCCTAGCCGGCTTCAGCAAAGCCGAAGCATTGCAGCGTCAGGACATCGAAAGTGGCTTGCGCCGGGTGTGGGAATATTTACGCGCGCAGCGCTATTATGGCGCCCGCCTGGATAGCGCAAAAGTATTGCGTCGCGACAAATCGGACAATCAAACAATCGATTTTTACTTTTATCTCGGCACACCTACAGAGTTACACGTCACCACCACCTGGCGCGACAGCAGCACTGCTGACAAATACCTTGAGCGCGAGTTGCGAGGGCGTCACGACGAAAACGAGTGGCGGCGACGTTTGGAAAATGTGCTGTATGATTTTGGCTGCCGAGGTTATCCGCTAGCGGCATTTCAGTTGGATTCAGTCCATCATGAAGAAGATGCCGAGCGCCGCCAAGCGCGCCTCTATCTCAGCTTTGTGCCCGGCCCGCTCGTGGCCATCGACTCGATTTTGATTCGCGGCAATAAATTCTCCCAGCCCAAGGTTTTGTTGCGCGAGCTCCCGGTACAAGCCGGTGGAAAATTTAATCTCGAAGAGGTGCAAAAAATCCCCGAGAGGCTCATGCGTCTAGGGTTCTTGCAGTCGGTGGCGCCGCCGGAATTGCTGATGGACGGCCGCGGCCGCTATCTCTTGCTGATCGAAGTCCAAGAGGGCAACAGCAATTTTCTTAATGGCGTGGCCGGGTATAATCCTGCCGCGGGAACGCAGCAGGGATATTTCACCGGCCTAATTGATGTGCACTTCAATAATCTCCTCGGCACCGGCCGGGCGTTCAGTGCGCGCTGGGAAAAACGGGGAATCGAAACGCAGGAGCTGGGCTTGCGCTATCGTGAGCCCTGGATCTTCGCCTATCCTCTGCACGTTTCCGGCGGCTTTCAACAGTTGATTCAAGACACCTTGTACGTGGAACGCAAATGGGATTTCACGCTGGAAATGGTGCCTTGGGCGGAGCGCATCACTTTGCTCGGCGCGGTGGCGCGTGAAAGCGTCTCCCCGGATTCGCTGGCGGCATTGCGCCTCCAAGTGCCGGGCAGCAGCACCACGAACTTCCTGGCAGGATGGCGCTACGATTCGCGCGACGATCTCGTCAATCCGCAAAAAGGCATTTATTTTGCAACGACACTGGCATATGGCCAAAAGCGCCTTGATACTTCAGCCGTCGCGCAAAGGTTCACCCGCCAGCAAGTCACCGTGGACTTTCACGCGCTCGCGCCCACGTTTTGGCCGCAAGTGGTGAGCTTCGCCGTGCATGGCCGGCAGGTCACCTCCGACGAGCCGTTTGTTTCCATCACGGATCAAATTCGCTTCGGCGGCGCCACGACGTTGCGCGGTTATCGGGAGGACGAATTTCGCGGATCGCGCGTGGCCTGGAGCAATATAGAATATCGGTATTTGTTGGCACGGCGTTCGCGCGCCTTCATGTTTTGCGATCTGGGCTATTATTTTCGCGAAGAAGCAGCGCCGGCGAACGCGGGCAAGATCACCAGCGAGGAGGTAAAAATCTCTTATGGCCTCGGGGTTCGGCTGGATTCTCCGATTGGCGTCGTGGGATTGGACTATGGTATCGGCAAAGGGGACGATTGGCTCAATGGCAAGGTGCATGTGAGCTTGGTGAATAGCTTTTAGAATGCACCCGAGGCTTGACATTCAGATGAGATTGCGATAAGTTAAAGCTTTATGTTCCTGCATTTCACTTCCGCTTGTTTTTGGAATCTCGGCATGATGCGCACGGCAGGCGCCTGGCTCTCCATTACGCGGCCATTGAACGTCGCGATCACCGGTCTTTCTGTTTTGCTGGCGGCGGCATTGGCGAGTATTTCCGTCGCCTGCCGCACGGTGTGGTTTGCGGTACTTTCGGGCATGTTCATCACCGCGGGCGCGAATGTGATCAACGACCTGTGCGATTTGGCCATCGATCGGATCAATAGACCTGAGCGCATGCTGCCTGCCGGCCGCATCTCATGGCGCGCGGCGCAGCTCTACACGATAATTCTATTTGTTTGCGGAATATTTTTTAGTATATTCATTAACTTGCCAGCATTGTGCATTGCATGTGGAAGCACCATCATTGTGATCGCTTATAGTCTTTGGTTCAAACGACAGCCCGTCATCGGGAATTTGGCCGTCAGTTTGATCACGGCTCTTGCCTTCATTTTCGGCGCGTTTGCAGCCTGCGTCGAAGCACATCACACGACCTCCTCTGCTCTCGCACCTGCCGCATGGCGCGCTGGAATGTTTCCCGCCCTGCTCGCCTTTCTGTTTCATTTTGGCCGGGAGATCGTGAAAGACATCGAAGATCAAGCTGGCGATCGCGCGGCGCGGGCGCGCACGCTGCCTTTGGCGTATGGCTTGAAAACGGCGCAAGTCGTGGCCACCGCGGCCTTCGTGCTGCTGGCTGCCGCCGCCCTCGTTCCCTTCGCGCTTGGTTATTACCGCGAGCCTTATTTGTGGTGCGTGTTGGCTGGAGTCTATCCGGTGTTGGGATACGCCCTGTGCACGGTGTGGCGCAAGCCGGAAGTGCGGCACATGCGCCGCACGAGCCAGGTGCTCAAGGCCGGCATGCTGGTGGGATTGCTGGCGATTTTCTTGGGTTCGTTTTGAAGGAATTGAGACTTCGCCCGGAGGCGCAAAGCTTCCGGGCAGCTGCAAGAAATATGCGGGCATTATTGCAGAGAGTAAAAAAGGGCGCCGTTTCTGTGGACGGCAAAGTCGTCGGGAAAATCGACGCGGGCTTGGTGATTTTGCTGGGTATTGCCAAGACCGACAGTCCCGCAGAGGCACGTTATCTGGCCGACAAATGCGTGCAGTTGCGCGTCTTTCCGGATGAGAGCGGTTATTTCAACCGGGCCCTTCTGGAAACAGGAGGAGGTGCTCTGGTCATTTCACAATTCACGCTCTATGGCGACACGCGCAAAGGCCGGCGGCCGGGATTCGAGGCCGCAGCGCGGCCGGAAACGGCGGAGCCGCTTTACCGGATTTTTATCGAAGAACTGCAAAAACATCCAATCCAGGTGGCGCAGGGAGTTTTTGGGGCGATGATGCTGGTCGAAATTCATAATGACGGTCCGGCCACTTTCATGCTCGAATCTCCCGCAAAAGCTGCGCCGGAACCAGCGCCATGAAATATCCGTTTTCGCTTCCCAACAAGCCGGTGATTCTGGCTTCGGCCTCGCCACGCCGCGCGGAGCTGCTGAAAAAGATCGGACTGGAATTCACCGTGCAAGCCAGCGCTGCGCCGGAAGATGATTTAGGACATTGCCCGCCGCACGACATGGTGGAGCAATTGGCGCGACGCAAAGCGCTCGCGGTTGCCGATAGATTCTCGAATGCACTGGTCATTGCCGCGGACACCACCGTGGTGTTGGACCAGCAGGTGCTCGGCAAGCCGGCTTCGCTCGCGCAAGCGCGCGAAATGCTCGCCCTGCTTTCGGGGCGGACGCATCAGGTGTACACCGGCTTCGCGATCGTGGATCAACCTTCTCAGCGCAAGATCAGCGAGGTCGAAAAAACCGAGGTCACCTTCCGGCGCTTGACGCCGGCGGAAATCGCAGCCTACGTCGAGACCGGCGCAGCTATGGACAAAGCCGGCGCCTATGGCATTCAGGATTTCAGTGCGATTTTTACGGAACGCATCAACGGTTGCTTTTATAATGTAGTGGGTTTTCCGTTGACGCGTTTCTACGTGGCGTTGCGGAATTTCTTGCAAGCAAGTAGCATGCAGTAAGCTTTGGCGTGACGACGGGAGGCGAATACTCAAGAAGTGTTTTGGCGGAAGGTGAAGTGATGATAACAATCGGCGAACAAATCAAGCAGGCACGTTTGGAGAAAAACATCACGCTCGAGGAAGTTTCCCATCGCCTGCGCATCAGTCTCGCTTACTTGAAGGACATTGAGCAAGGCAGATTTGATTTTCTGCCCAAGCCTTATGTGATTGCGTTCACGAAAATCTTTGCAAATTTCGTCGGATTGAATGGCGAACAAATCATCGCGCCGCTGCGCGAGAAGTTTGCCATGCCCACACGCTTGCCCGCGACGGTGCCTGCCGAACCGGAGTCCCAATGGCTGGAGCAGCCACCGCCTGTGGCCAGGCGCTCGCGAGCGGCCGCGCCTCGTAATGCACCGTCGGAGATCTTTGACCGGGTACCCTATGCGCGCGAGATCGCCATCAGCCTGGGCATCATTTTGACGATCGCGCTCTTGCTTTATCTCGTGTCGCGCTCGGGACAAAGTGACTCGGACGACGGTTTTTCCGGCACCGCCATTGAATCTTCAACCGCTTCGCAACCAGCGGCCCCGGAAGTGACCTTGGATCAAATGGTGAAGCAAGAGCAGGCGTACGCCAAGCCGGATTCCACGCTGGAGCCGCAGGGCCTGGCATTGGAAGCCAGAATCAATGCACAGGTTTGGATGCGACTGATTGCCGATGGCAAAGATACGGTGGAAGCGACTTATACGGCAGGCAGCACGCAAACCTGGCAAGCCAAAGAAAGTTTCAAGTTGCGCGCAGGCAACATCAGCGCCCTGAGCTTGAGGTTGAACGGCAAAAATCTTGAAAACCTCGGCCCGAGCGGCAAACCCGCCAATCTGATGATCACGCGCGAGGGCGTAGTTCCGGAACGGCCGGGCGGCGCTTACCGCACGAGAAGAGCGGCGGCCGACACCACGCGAGGACAATGAACTCCCAGCGCATTCATCTCATCGCGATTTGCGGCACGGGCATGGCGGCATTGGCCGGCATGCTCAAACAGCGAGGCTGCCTCGTCACCGGCTCGGATGCGAATGTGTATCCGCCGATGAGTACGTTTCTAGAGTCGCTGGGTATTCGCCTCTATCAAGGCTTCGACCCCTCCCATTTGCAGCCGCCTCCGGATTTGGTGATCATCGGCAACGCCATGTCACGCGGCAATCCCGAAGTCGAGTATGTTTTGAATGAGCAAATCCCTTATGCTTCATTGCCCGAGACGCTGAAGAACCACTTCATTCGCGGCAAATACTCGTGCGTGGTCGCCGGCACGCACGGCAAGACCACCACCAGCAGCCTGCTGGCCTGGACGCTGTATTGCGCGGGGCTCGAGCCCGGTTTTTTTATCGGCGGCATACCGGAGAATTTCGGGCAAGGTTTTCGGTTGGGTGAAGGCAGGCATTTCGTGCTCGAAGGCGACGAGTATGATTCCGCCTTTTTCGACAAAGGGCCGAAGTTTCTGCATTACCTGCCGCAACTCCTGATTCTCAACAACGTGGAATACGATCACGCCGATATTTACCGCAGTTTTGACGATGTCAAGATCGCGTTTCGCCGGTTGATCAATCTCGTTCCGGCACGGGGTTTCTTGGTGGCCTGCAGCGATGACCCGGCGGTGCGCAGCATGCTGCCGGCGGCTTTCGCCAACGTCATCACTTTTGGCACCGGGGAGGAGGCGCAATGGCGCGCGCAGGAAATTCGCGTGCTTGAAGGCGGCACGCAATTTTGCGTGCAGCGGCAAAATGAAAAGGTCGGGCCATTCTTTGTGCCGCTCAGTGGCGAGCACAATGTCAAGAACGCCACTGCCGTCCTGGCGGCCGCCAGTGTGCTCGGCATTTCTTTCGATCAAGCCAGCGCCGCGCTGCAAACGTTTAGAAATGTGCGCCGCCGCCTGCAATTGTTGTACGACCGTGACGGCCTTAAAATTTTCGACGATTTCGCGCATCATCCCACCGCCGTGCGCGAAACGATCACCGCGCTCCAGCAGCGTTTTCCGGAAAGCCGCCTGTGGGCGATTTTCGAGCCGCGCTCGGCCACGGGCAAACGTAAAATTTTCGAGCAAGAATACATCCACGCTTTTTCCGCAGCGCAGCGCGTGGTGTTTGCCCCGGTGCACCGGCCGGACAAAGTGCCGGAAGCGGAACGGCTTTCCTTGCCGGCCGTGGTCGAAGGCATTCGCGCGCAGGGCGCTGGCGTCGAGGTGGTGCCCAGCGGTGAAGAAATGGCGAACCATATTTGGCGCCATCTCAAAAAAGGCGACGTTTTGCTTTTCATGAGCAACGGCGATTTCGAGGGAACGCCAGCGCTCTTGATCGATAAACTCAACGGCGCGCGATGAACCGGGGAGCATCGTTGCGCTTTTATGGCGTGGTCAAGTGGTGCGAGGCATATGATGGAACCCAACAATTCTGATTCTTCCGCTGGCGCGGGAGATCATCCCGAAGCTTCAAAGCATGATTTCGAGCAGAGCTCCGAGTCCACCAGCAGGGCCGCTTTCGAAGCGGACCGGCCGAAGAGATTTCGCGATGGCCCGCGGCGCCGGCCGGAAGGCGGCGGCCATGGCCGAGGGCGTCGCGAAGGCGGCGGGCGTGGGCCTCGCGGCTTTCGCGAACAGCCGCCGGAAGTCGATGCACGCATTCAAGAGATGATTCAAGCCGCGGAAAGCAAGTTGAATGCGTCGCATGAGCCGCTGCGTTTGCCAGATCTGGCCCCGTTCGAGCGCAAGCAGATTCACCAGTATTTCGAGCGCCGCAAGATGCTGTTCGAGACCAAAACCTACCGCGACGGCGAAGACCAGGTGCTTTGGGTCTTTCCGGTCGCCAATTTGAAAAAATTCGCGGAAGGCAAGGCGCAGGAGGCACTCGAGCGCGGCGAGGAAATCGCGCTGCCGCCGATGAGCAACTACGAGCGCTTCATCGTGCACAACCTGCTCAAGGAATTCGGCAGTGTGGAAACGCTCTCCGCCGGCGAAGGCGAAAGCCGGCACATCGTCATCCGCCCCAAAAAATTCGGCCGCAGCCTGCGCAGAATTGCCAAGAAGATCAAGTTGTTTTGAACTCCGCTGGCAGCAAAATCAAAAGCCTCTCATATGAGAGGCTTTTTGTTTTCCGGCATTTTGAGAAGAGGAAGGTGGAGTTTTGTTCCGGCAAACAGAGGTAAAACCATAGGCAATGCCGTATGGTGAAGCATGATAAAAACCGTCAATTGGAGGTCAAAAGATTGTTGCGACCCTCCTGCAGAATTTCAGGCGAGACTGGTGCGGGCTGTAAATCTCTCCCCGCGCCAGAAAAAAGTTCCAAATTGCGCGCGTGTTGCGAAATAAACTAAATAAAATGGATGCAGCAGTGCGGCAACCGGAAAGTAACGCAGCAATGCTTCTTCCTCGAACCAGCCGGCGGCCTGGCGCAAATAGCCATATTCAAAAACCGCTTTGAGCCCGCCGCAGATGAAAGCGCAGGCAAAGAGTTCGAACTGACTCGCAAAGATCGATAAAACGCCGAGGCACAGCAGCAGGTTCAGAACATAAACTGCTGCCAACGCCAGCGTTACTTGCCATGGATAAAATCTGCCTTTCGAAGCATAGCGCGTGCGTTGTGCCTGAAAATCCTTCCAAGAAGCGGGCGGCTTGACCGGCACGTGCGCGGCCGCATGAGCGGCATAAGCAATTTTGCC
>JBIOXB010000075.1:0-77119 GCA_044869275.1 bacterium | reverse complement strand
AAAAGTGCAAGGGTTTTGCAGGGTTTGGCTCAAAAAGCTTGCACTTGAACAACACAATATAACCAGGAAATGCCCAGTTTTAAAGGATTTTTTTGATCTTTTGAGTTTTTCAGCAGCCCCTAATTAAGCGGTCAGACAGGGCCTGGTTCTCTTTTCAACCCATCAAAATTCGCGAGAAGCCGAAAGCTCTCCCACGACATTTGGTCTCGTGCCTCCGTTCCATTCCGCTTGTTTGCTTTCCCCGAAATCAATCCTCTCAAGCTATACCAGCGGCACGAGTGGGCCAAGCTCATCCAGAAATTTTTCCACGTGCTGCCGCGTGACTTTCTCTTTTCCGGTCATGCTGCGTCCGAATTGCAGCACCAGGTGATTGCCAAAGCGATGCCGCAATTCGCGAATGTCTTCGGCGGTCAGCCCGCCGGAGGTGACGGGTAAGCTGTTACCCAGACCCTGCCAATCCTGATCGAAACGATCGGGATCGCGTGTCTTGAAAATATCTGCCAGCAAGTTGGCATGCAATTGCACGACATGCGCTTCGTTTTCGACCATGTCACCCGTTATGGAGCCGATCTCCACCAAATCGGCGCCAGCGACGCGTGCGAGCTTGCCCAGCGTGGTCATGGAGATGCCCTGCCGTTTGTTGCGCGCGGTCGCCGCATGTGAAGTGCGGTCGGCATAAACGATTAATTCTGGAAACATGTTGCGCACCATCTGCAAAATTCCGAATCCCGCCGCTTGAAAATTCACCACGGCGCCATGCCCGCCTTTTTTGACGACAGAATCGATACGCTGCAACACCAGATCGCCCGGACCGCTGACATTGGGGAAGAACATTTTCGGCATGCCGGTTTTTTGCGAGCAGGCGTCGGCCAAGCCCAGCATCGCCTCCACGCGTTTCTCAAAAGAAATGATTTTGTTATTGATTTGCGGGCTATCGCGCACAATGTCACAGCCACCCAAGAACGAGGCCTCGGCTTTTCCTTGATATGTTTTGAGATCGAGGCCGACTTCGGGACTGATCAAGGAAGAAACCAGCGGCCGCGACGGGCTGTCAAAAACTTTCTCAATTAAAGAACTGCCAAAAGCCGGGCCGCGAAAAGTCTTGAGCCACGAGGGCGGGAAACGAATGTCCTGCAAGCGCAGGCTCGCGATCTTCTCCAGACCGAAAATTTTTCCCGCCACGATGGTGAGCAAATGCGGGATGTTGCCGTCTTCAAAAAGGCCCGCGGGGAACGCCACTTTGACATTTTGCTCGCTGATCTGATAAGCGTGCGCGGCGAAATCGCGGATGAGCGCGCCACCCACGAAATCCACGGAGGCCTTTTTGCACAACTCTTCGATGCTCGGCAAAATACTTTTGCCGCTGGCGGGTTCAACATGATAACTGCAGAGGATGTCGTCTGCTGCGAGAGGGTAGGATTCTTGGACGTAAGTCATCACTCACTCCTGGATTTGCCGCTCCGAATTTCCTGGCAGCATGCGTTCGATGGCATCAGTAAGAATGTAAAACCACAACGGAGTTGCCGTCGCTGGAAGGCTGCAAGAATGATAACTCGTCTGCCAGGTTCCCGCATCAGCCTGCCAGCATCTGCGCGGCTTGCTGCACCGCTTCTTTCCTGCCGAGTAAAGTCACACGATCGCCGGGCAGCAGAATCGTATCTGGCGTCGGAATGACGATTTCGTCTGCGCGCAGAATCGCACCAATCATGAGATCCGGCGAGGCAGCGATTTCACGGCAAGCTTTGTGCGCGGCAGGGGAATTCGGCACAATGGTGACTTGCACGATCGTGCCGCCGGCGCCTTCCATATCTTGCCGCAAATCTTTCAAATCTGAGGAGCCGGTGGAGGTGAAGTTGAGGTTTTTGGAAAGAATCTCGATTTCCTTTTCTTTTTCCTCCAGTTTCTGTTCGAGGCTGCGCAATTGTTCGAGTTTATCCTGCGCTCGCGTCCCCAATTCCTGCAATTGCCCGGCGGCGAAGAGCTCGTACGCTTGCCCGCCCAGCGCCGTGAACGCCTTTTCGATCTCGCGTTGCAGAACGTTTTGCTCCCATTTGAGCTTGGCCAACCTCGAGGCATAAGTCGCTTTGGTCGAAGCCACCTCCATTCCCCCGCGCAAAGCTTCCGTGCCGGTTTTGACCCATTCCGCGGCCTTCTCGGACAGGGTGAGAAAACCGTTCTGCAGGTCTTTGGCAACTTTATCAAACAAGCCTGGCATTGTTTTACCTCCTTCATTCATTTCCGCCAATGGCATAATGCAAAGATTCTCGCAAATTTACAACTGCGATTTTCTGTTTGGTTTTTCTCCGGCATTGCCATATCTTTTGATCACTCCGTTAGGGGTGTCCCGCGATGCGGGACTGAGAAAATACCCTTGGAACCTGAACCGGATGATGCCGGCGTAGGGAAACGGTCGTGGTTGTGACGAGTCGAATTGCAGCTTTCATGCTTCTCCGGCGTCATGCCTTCACGCAGCCGCTTCCCGCGCGCGGTGGAAAATCGGGAATGCGGTTTTTTATTTTGTGGAGGAGAGGTGATGAGAACTATGTTTTGCCGGAGACCCGCTGCCCGCTGCCGGCTGCTGGTTGCGGGCATGGCTGCCCTTTCAAGCTGCTGGTGGCCGGCGCAAACGCTGGCGCAGGAAACTGCCACCATCCGCGGCACCGTGTATGATGCGCAATCGGGCGCACCGCTCAAGGCTTGCAATATTGTGATTGCCGGAACCACGCAGGGCGTGGTCAGCGATCCACAGGGGAATTTTCAGTTGCACAGCATTCCGGCCGGGCGCGCCACATTGATTGCCAGCTTCATCGGTTATGCCAGCCAAAGCCTCGCGCTCGAAATCCAGCCACCCGAAACACACGTGGTCATTCGCTTGCAACCGCATGCGTTGACCAGTCCCGCCGTCATTGTGCTGGCCACCCGTGCCCGCGAGCGTGAAAGCCCGGTGGCGTTTTCCACGATCACGCCTGCTGATTTGCAGCAGCGCTATTTCACGCAGGACATTCCCGCCATACTCAGCGAGCTGCCCTCGGCGACTTTTTATTCTGAAAGCGGCAATGGCATTGGTTACAATTACCTTGCCATTCGCGGTTTTGACCAGCGCCGTATTTCCGTCCTGATCAACGGCGTACCGCAGAACGATCCCGAGGATCACAACGTGTATTGGATCGATTTCCCTGACTTGTTAGGCAACACCGCAGACGTGCAAGTGCAGCGCGGCGCGGGCAGCGCGTTCTACGGTCCGCCGGCGATCGGCGGTTCAGTCAATGTCTCGACCGCCAATTTTTCCCCGCGTGCGAAGATCGAAGCTTATGCCGGCAGCGGCACGTACGGTACGCGCAAATATTCCCTCGCGCTGCACAGCGGCTGGCTCGCGCGGAAGTTTTTGCTGTTCGGCAGATTCTCGCGCATTCGCAGCGAGGGGTATCGCGAGCGCGCCTGGGCCGATTTGAAAAGTTATTTCGTCGGCGCGGCGCACGTCAGCGAGAAGTCGATTACGCGCGTGCATCTCTACGGCGGACCGATTGCGGATCACCTCGCCTACTACGGCATTCCCAAAGACTCGACCTTGCGTCGCGGCGCGCGGCGGCAGAATCCCATCCTGCGGCCGGATGAACTGGAGAACTTCAATCAGCCGCAGCTCCAGCTTCTCAACGAATATCGCCTGAACAAAGATTTGTGTTTGAGCAACACGTGGTTTGGCATACGCGGCTACGGCTTCTTCGATTACAACGGCAATTGGGCGCCGCTGTCCTACTTTCGCCTGGCCCCGGAATACGGCTTTGAGGTGAGCGGCAACCCCGAAGAAGTTTTTGTCGATAGCGTGCTGATTCGTGCTTACGTTGACAACAAGCAAATTGGCTGGCTGCCGCAATTGACCTGGCAACACGGGCGCGGCGAAACCGTGTTTGGCGCTGAGCTGCGGCGGCATCGTTCGCTGCACTGGGGTCGCATTCAAACCGGCGACGATGCTTTGCCGCCGGCGGTTTCAGGCGAATACAGCGGCCACAACTACATCGGGACGCGACGCTATTACGAGTATCGTGGCGCCAAGGACATCATTTCGCCTTATGTGCACGCCAATTACCGGCTGCGCCGCAACTTGAATCTCAACTTCGATCTGCAATTCGTCAATCTCAAATACCGCTTATATGATGAAGAATTCCTCGACACCGATTTCACGCTGCGGTATCATTTTTGGAATCCGCGTTTGGGCTTGAATTATAATATGAACGAACAGCTCAATGCCTACGCCAGCTTCGCGCGCACCAGCCGGGAGCCGCGTTTGAAGAATTTTTACGACGCTGCCGAAGCGAGCACGCCGGCGAGCTGGGGCGCGGTCGAGCCGCAATTCGAGCGCGCACCTGATGGCAGCTATGCTTTCGACCGGCCACTGGTGCATCCTGAAAAGTTGTATGATTACGAAGCCGGATTGAGCTATCGTCGCAAGGCATGGCGCGTGGCACTCAACTTTTTCTACATGGATTTCAAGGACGAGATCATCAATAGCGGTCAATTGGATCGCTTCGGCCAGCCGGTGACGGGCAATGCCGAGCGCACCCTGCACACCGGAATGGAGTTTGAAGCCGAAGTCCAGCCGCTTCCCTGGCTGAGGTGCAGCGGCAGCCTGATGTCTAGCCACAACGAATTGAAGGAATACGCCATCTTCCTGGACGACAGCGCCCACACCGGCGTGCCGCTGGACGGCAATCCCATCGCCGGCTTTCCGGATTTCCTGGCGAATGCGCGGCTCAGCTTTTTGCTGGGGGGCTTTAACGCTTCACTTGCCATGCAGCATAGCGGCCAAAAATACACGGACAATTTCGGTGACCGCTCTCCCGAGATTTTCGGTGAACCCCGTGAAAATGTCGTCGATGCCTACACGGTGTTCCACGGCGCTGCGGGATATGCTTTCGCGCACCTCGGCTTGACGCTGCAATTGCATGTGCAGAACATTTTCGACAAGCTTTACGTTTTGCACGGAGAAGGTGAGGATTTTTTTCCGGCGGCTGAGAGGCAGTTTTTTGTGAATGCGAGGTATGAACGATGAAAACCGCCCTGGTCATTGCCAACGGCTTGCTGCCCGCGGCCGAGATACTCGCGGCTTGCGCGGCCCGCGCTGAAGTCATCATTTGCGCCGACGGCGGAGCAAACCGCGCACGCGCGGCAGGATTGGAGCCGCAGTATATCGTCGGCGATTTCGATTCGGTTACCGCAGACACGCGCCGTGCCTATGCGTCAGCGCGGTTCATCTATCGCCCGAGCCAGCACGCCACGGACCTGGAAAAAACGCTGGCATTCGCCCTGGAACAAGAAATCCAACACGCACTTCTCGTGGGTATCACCGGCTTGCGTTTCGATCACCAGCTCGTCAATATCAATATTGCCGAAAAATTTTGCGATCGGCTGACATTGGAAATCTACGACGATTTTGGCATCGGCAGTTTCATCCACGCCACGGACCGGCCCGCACGAGCGCGCTTCGAATCTTTTGCCGGACAGCAAATTTCCTTGCTCGCGTTCCGGCGCGTGCGCGGCATCGTGACTGAAGGCTTGAAATATCCGCTTCAGCAGGAAGATTTGGAATGGGGTGTGCGCGACGGCTTGAGCAATGAAGCACTGGCTCATGAATTTGCCATTACTGTTGGCGAAGGAAATTTGTTTTGCTATTGCGTTCAAGAACGGGACTCTAAAAGCAAGCCTATAACCTGGAACAACCATAGCTGAACCATGGCGCATGCCGCTTGATTTTATGAGGCATAGGCGCTTCAAGATTTTGCTCGTTGCAGGGCAAGCCAAGGGAGCGCTAAAGACAATTGGAAAGAATAAGGAACTTTTCTCAAACGGCAGAGTTGTATAGGTCAAATTCAAATAAGTTCCTGTATAAAGCACGGCTTGAAATTTGCAGTTGCGGCGGCTAATATGTTACCAGAAAGACCTTGACTTTTATGAGGCGCGTTCGTAATATCGCGCACCGTTTTGCAATATCGCTCTTTGTCTTGTCAAGTCGAAACGCTTCTGCTTTCGACTTTTTTTGTCTTGGGAGATTCGGACTTCGTTTGATTCGATTGTTGTGAGGTGGTTTGAGGTCATGTTCTTTGACGACTCGTCACGATGCCGCTCGTTTGGGCCGTGCGGCGGCGTGAGCGAAGTTGCAAATCTCCATAATTGAGACTATCACCTCTTGATTACGAGCCATGACAGGCCGGAGCGCTTCAGGACGAGAGGGCACGGAATTGTCCGGGTGATCAAACATCTTCCTATTTAAGTTGAGGCAGAGGGCTCTGCCGTTCATACGACCTCTTGTAATCGAGCTGACAATTTGGCTCGATGTTATTCGATCCTACCGCAACCCAGTCGTTAGCTTACGTTGACATTATTCCAAAGTGGAGCGGGCGTGCAATGGTGAACGCCAGGGCTTCGCATCATTTCTGCAGCCGCTCCGGCGTCAGCCCTCATCTCCCAAGCGACGTCGCTTTCGTTTTCATCTGCACACCATAGTGAAATGGAGGTTCGATTCATGAATACAGAAACTTCGCGGCCAATTTCTACTTCTGCGCTCTCGGATGGCATCGTTGCAGCTTTGAGCAAAATACAGGACACCGCGTCGTACCGCGAGTTGACATGGCAAGGCAGGTTTGAAGAATATCTTGCCGTGGTCCAGCGCCAGCCCACGATCACGCGCACGGCTTTCGAGCGCATTTACGACATGATCCTCGCGTACGGCACTGAAGAAGTGGTGGAATTCAAAGAAAAGCTGATACACTACAAATTCTTCGACGATCCCTTTGAAGACGGCCGCGATGCGGTGTATGGGTTGGATCGCACACTGATGCGCATCGTCAGTTTTTTCAAAGCCGCTGCCCAGGGCTATGGCACGGAAAAACGCGTGCTGTTGTTGCACGGACCGGTGGGCAGCTCGAAAAGCACCATCGTGCGCCTTCTCAAAAAGGGCGTCGAGCACTATTCGCGCAAGCCGGAAGGGGCGCTCTATACCTTCGCCTGGAAGCAAGAGATAGACGGCGAAGCGACCTGGATGAAATGCCCGATGCACGAAGAGCCGCTGCATTTGGTGCCGGAAGAGCTGCGGCCCAAGCTGTTGGAGATGCTCAACCAGGGCAAGCCTGCCGATCAGCACATCAACATCACCGGCGAGCTGTGCCCGTTTTGCCGGCAGATGTACCGGGAGCATATCCGCAAGTACGACGGCGCCTGGGGAGATTTATTGCAGGACATTCGCGTCGAGCGCCTGCTGTTATCGGAAAAAGATCGCGTCGGGATCGGCACGTTTCAGCCCAAAGACGAGAAGAACCAGGATTCCACGGAATTGACGGGGGATATCAATTACCGCAAAATCGCGGAGTATGGCTCGGAATCGGATGCGCGCGCATTCAATTTCGACGGCGAGTTCAATATCGCCAATCGCGGCTTGATCGAGTTCATCGAAGTCTTGAAGTTGGACGTGGCCTTCCTTTATGATCTGCTGGGCGCGTCGCAAGAGCACAAGATTAAACCGAAAAAATTCGCGCAGACCGATATCGACGAGGTGATCATCGGTCACACCAACGAGCCGGAATATCGCAAGCTGATGTCGAACGAATACATGGAAGCGTTGCGCGACCGCACGGTAAAGATCGACGTGCCTTACATCACCAAGCTCAACGACGAGATCAAAATTTACGCCAAGGATTACAACCCCAAGCGCATCAAGGGCAAACACATTGCGCCGCATACCATCGAGATGGCGGCCATGTGGGCGGTGCTGACGCGCTTGGAAGATCCGAGGAAAGCGCAATTGACTCTGCTGCAAAAGCTGAAACTTTACAACGGTAAAACCCTGCCGGGCTTCACCGAAGACAACATCAAAGAATTGCGCGCCGACGCCGGCCGCGAAGGCATGGAAGGCATCTCGCCGCGCTATGTGCAGGATAAAATCTCCAATGCGCTGGTGAGCGAGAAGAGCGCGACCAGCATCAACCCTTTCATGGTAATGAATGAGCTGGAATCGGGCATCAAGCATCATTCGCTGATCAGCAGTGACGAGCTGCGCAAACGTTACAAAGAATTACTCGCGGTGGTGAAGGAAGAATACGAGGACATTGTGAAGAACGAGGTGCAGCGCGCGATCGCCGCGGACGAAGACGCGTTGAAACGCCTGTGCGGCAATTACATCGACAACGTCAAGGCCTACACCCAGCGCGAACGCGTGAAAAACAAATTCACCGGCGCAGACGAAGAACCGGATGAACGCCTGATGCGCGCGATCGAAGAGAAAATCGACATTCCAGAAAGCCGGAAGGACGATTTCCGGCGCGAGATTATGAACTACATCGGTGCCTTGGCCCTGGAAGGCAAGACCTTCGATTACAAGAGCAACGAACGCCTGCAAAAAGCACTTGAATTAAAGCTGTTTGAGGATCAAAAAGATACGATCAAACTCACGACCCTCATTTCCAGCGTGGTGGATAAAGAAACACAGGAAAAGATCGACGTAGTGAAATCGCGTATGATCAAGTATTATGGCTATAATGACGAAAGCGCGACGGACGTGCTGAATTACGTGGCCAGCATTTTTGCGCGCGGGGATGTGAAGCACCGCTGAAATCCAAAACGCAATGCACAAAATCCAAAAACCACTTTGAGCTTTGAGTTTTGGATTTGTTTGGTGGCTGAACTATGGTCAAACGCATCGAAAAAGATCGCAGCCGATTCCGGCAGATTTTGCGCGGGCAGATCAAGAAGGAACTGCGCAAGTACATCACGCGCGGCGAGATGATCGGCAAAAAGGGAAAAGATCTGGTCAGTATTCCCGTGCCGCAGATCGACATCCCACGTTTTCGCTACGGCGGCCGCAACACCGGCGGCGTGGGCCAGGGCGACGGTGACGTGGGTACGCCCATCGGCCGCGGCGATGATGGTGATGGCTCCCGCCAGGCCGGTGAGGCTCCGGGCGAGCATATCTTGGAAGTCGATCTGCCGATCGAAGAGCTGGCGCAATTGCTGGGCGAAGAGCTGGAGCTGCCCAATATTTCGCCCAAAGGCAAAAAGAACATCATCAGCGAAAAAGACCGCTACACCGGCATCAGCAAAAGCGGCCCGGAAACGTTGCGCCATTTCAAGCGTACATATAAGCAGGCGCTGAAACGGCAGCTCATCAGCGGCAGTTACAATCCCGACGATCCCATCATCGTGCCGTATCGCGAAGACCGGCGTTATCGCACGTGGAAAACCGTGCAACTGCCCGAAGCGAATGCGGTGATCATATACATGATGGACGTTTCCGGCAGCATGGGCGACGAGCAGAAAGAAATCGTGCGCATCGAATCGTTTTGGATCGACACCTGGCTGCATTATCAATACAAGAATTTGGAAACGCGCTATGTCATTCACGACGCGGTGGCACGCGAGGTGGATCAGGAAACGTTTTATCACACGCGTGAAAGCGGCGGCACCATCATCTCCTCGGCGTACAAGCTGGCCGCCAAAATCATTTCCGAGGAGTACACTCCCGAGGACTGGAACATTTATTTGATGCATTTTTCCGACGGCGACAATTGGGGCGAGATCGATACGGATGAATGCATCAACATTCTCGAAAATCAGCTGATTCCAGCCGCGAATTTGTTCTGCTACGGCCAGGTCGAAAGCCCGTACGGCAGCGGCCAATTTATTCGCGATTTGGAAGATTATTTTGAGAGCGAAGAGAAGCTGGTGTTGTCTGAAATAACAGACAAGGAATCGATCTATAAATCGATCAAGGAGTTTTTAGGAAAAGGGAAGTAGGTGTGGAGTGAGTGGGGTGAGTGGGAGACGGGGTGAGTGGGAGACGGGGAGACGAGGTGACTGGGTGACGGGGAGACACGGAGAGTGGGAGATTAGAGTGCGATCCTTGCTTCGCCTCTCCCCGTCACCCCCTCTCCCAGTCACCCTGTCTCCCAGTCACCCCGTCTCCCACTCTCCCGGTCTTCTTGAGAGTACTTATTCGTCAAAAAAGAAACGGACCCATGAGTCTGACGCCTGAACTTTCCGCCTTTAAAGATGAAATTCGCGGCTTTGCGCGCGAGTATGGCCTGGATTTTTTTGAGACGGTTTTCGAAGTCGTGGAATTCGACGAGCTCAACGAGATCGCCAGTTTCGGGGGATTTCCCACGCGCTATCCGCATTGGCGCTTTGGCATGGAATATGAGGAATTGGCCAAGAGCTATTCCTACGGCTTGTCGAAGATTTACGAGATGGTGATCAACAACGATCCCTGCTATGCGTATTTGATGCGCTGCAACAATATCGTCGATCAAAAGCTGGTGATGGCACACGTTTATGGCCATTGCGATTTTTTCAAGAACAACCTGTGGTTTGCGCCCACCAATCGCAAGATGATGGATGAAATGGCGAACCACGCCACGCGCATTCGGCGGTATGCCGAGCAATACGGCGAAGACAAAGTGGAAAACTTCGTTGATGTTTGCCTCTCGCTGGAGAATTTGATTGACCCGCATCTGCCGTTCATGGGCAAGGAAAACGGCAAAGACGGTTTGGCGGAAGAGGTGCCGTCGCTCGAGCCGCCCTCGGCGCGGTTCAAAAGCCCGAAGGATTATTTGGAAGATTACATCAATCCGCCGGAGGTGCTGGCGGCAGAAAGGCAAAAGCAGGAAAAGAAAAACGGCGAGCGCCATCGTAAGCATCCGGAAAAATCGCAACGCGATGTTTTGAAGTTTCTGATCGAATATGCGCCCCTGGAAAAATGGCAGCGCGACGTGCTCGATATGGTGCGGGAAGAAGCGTATTACTTTGCGCCGCAAGGCCAGACTAAAATCATGAACGAGGGCTGGGCGAGCTACTGGCACTCGAAAATGATGACCGAGCGCATTCTCACTGACGCGGAAGTGATCGACTATGCCGATCATCACTCCGGCACATTATTCACCAGCCCGGGACGGCTGAATCCCTACAAGCTCGGCATCGAGCTGTTTCGCGACATCGAAGAGCGTTGGAACAAGGGCAGGTTCGGCAAGGAATATGAAGAATGCGACGATTTTGCCACCAAAAAGAACTGGAATAGAGAAACCGGCCTGGGCCGGCAAAAAATTTTCGAAGTGCGCAAGCTTTACAACGACGTCACCTTCATCGACGCATTTCTGACGCCGGAATTCTGTCGCGAGCACAGAATGTTCGTGTTTGATTACAATGAGCGCAACGGCATGTACGAGATTTCGGACCGCGAGTTCAAAGCCATCAAGCAAAAGCTGCTGTTTCTGCTCACGAACCACGGCCAGCCGTTCATTTATGTGGAAGAATCCAATTATCGCAATCGCGGCGAGCTCTATTTGCGGCACCAGCACGAAGGCATCGATCTCAAGCTCGACGAGGCGCGCGACACGCTGCGCAATCTTTATGCGGTGTGGTCGCGCCCGGTGAATTTGGAAACGATGGTGGATGAGAATAAAGCATTGCTGGCTTTTGACGGCTCGGAACACAAGGAAATCGAAATAGACTGATTTCGCCTCCTCCTTGCCATAACCTGTGCGTTGTAGCGGTGCGATTCGGAAGTTGAATTTTCCATGTTTTACGGTGCTGGTGTCATTCCGCCGGATTCTTTTGTCGCCTGTGTCCGGCGCAATTCTGGCAGGATTCCGCCAGGGCGGCATGACCGGGACAAGGGAGTTTTTTCCCTTTTGCGTTTTGTGGCTTTGGGAAGCAGAGGAAACCACAACTGGTGTGTTGCTCATTTCATTTACGGAGGTGTTGGCCATGAACCTCGGACAGAAAGTCGTTGCAGCGGTGAAGGCGCGCGCCCGCGCGGCACGAGCGCCTTTCGCCCACGAGGAAATCGTTGACGGTATTCACCTCAGGATCGAAGTTCAGGACTCGGACAGATACGGCGTTTTGATGCACGCGCTCTCGGCCCACGTCCCCATTTCTCCCGATGCACCTCTGCCCGGTGTGCTGGCGGCACAAGCCGCTGAGGTTGAAAAAAGGTTCACTTATTTGCTGGAGAATTTCCGGCTCCTTGAGTTGGATGAAACCGGCGGAACGGCCCAGATTCGCAGCGGTACGCCCTATCGTGAAGCAGATGCGCTGCACTACTATGAAGTTTTGTTGCGCTGCGGCGACACTTTGCTTTTTGCACGTTATCAGCAAACCGGCAAAAACGGTGAACGCGAATTCGAGCCGTGCTATCTCACCGAACAAGTGTTTGCGCGCGTGTGCGACGATGCGGCTGCAGTGTTGCGCTGCGGCGTGTAAAGTGTGCCGGTGCCAGAGCCTATGTGAACGAATAGTCATGCTTTCGCGTATGCGAAAGTGGTGGGGGATTTTTTTGCTTGACAATCAAGCAATTTTTTTATAACATGCCAGCGTTCTGAGGCAACCAAACTCCAATCGCACAAAAACTTACGCAAAGCAACCGCGCTTTGATGCTGCTTTGCCATGCCAAATGCAAGTTCGCAACTCAAATTCATTCAACTATTCGAGAAATTAACTGGAGGTCTGAGGCTCATGGCACAATCGCTCAAGTCTAAAGTAGCGAAAAGTGTGGCACTGGGCATGCTCGCAGGGACGCTGACACTGACAGCGTGCAGCAAGCATCCCAACGAAGAACAGTTGCGCGCACTTGATGAAACGAAAAAAGCTGCAGTCGCCGCGGAAGAGTTGCTCGCGCAAAAGCGCAGCGAACGCGACAACCTGCAGCGGCAGCTCGACCAGAAGAAGGCCGAAATGCAAAAGGTGTTGAATGAAAAGACCGCCGTTTCTGGCCGGCAGGGCCAGTAATCGCACGAAACACGGCGAATCGTTTTCCTTTTGATCAATCAAGAACGGAATTTGCAAGATGAAGCTCCACTCACCCAACAGGCGGAGGGAAGTGATGAAGTTTTTTCACAGGATTCTGCTGAGCTTGACCGTCAGCATGCTCGTATTTGCCCTTGCCGCGCCTGCTTCTGCGCAAGAAAAAATGTCGATGGACGAATACAAGCAGCAGCTCGCGGAATGGCAAAAGAGAGAAGCGGACGCCAAGGCGGCGATCGCGGGAGTAGATACTGAAATCGATGCACTCAAAAAACAAGTTGGCGAGCTCGACCAGCAAATCGCCACGGAATGGGACAACATCTACAGCATGCTGGGCACGGACCGCGCGGGAGTCGATGCGTATCGCAGCCAGCTCAAGGCTCTCGAATCCGAAGTTGACGGTATGATGGCGTTGTCACCCGAAGAGTTGTTCAAGCGCCGGGCGGAGATTGACGCGCTGCAAGCGCGCCTCGATGAAATGAAGAAAAGCAAAATCGCCACCCTGACCGAGATGCAAGATGCAATCGCCGTGGTCGAAGGCAAGATCACGCAATTGCGCGGACGCATGCCGGCGGCGGTATACTCAGAATACAACGTCGAAAAAGGCGATTATTTGTGGAGGATTTCTGGCAAAAAAGACATCTATGCCGATCCGTATCAGTGGATGCGCCTGTATTCTTATAATCGCGACCAAATCAAAGATCCGGATCTGATCTACCCGAATCAGACTTTCAAAGTTCAACGCGAGGTCGGACCGGATGAATATCTCGTGGCCCGGGGCGATTCTTTCCGCAAGATTGCCAATGCCATGGGCGCCGGCGATCCGGCCATGTGGCGGAAAATCTATGAGGCCAACAAGGATATTGTCGGCGACAATCCGAACCAGCTTTATCCGCATACGGTTTTGCGCATTCCGCGCTAACCTTGCTTTTGTCAAAAGTTGAAGAAGCAGGCTGCGAGTGTGGCAACGCCCTACTCGTAGCCTGCTTTTGTTTTTTTGGGCCAGTTAAATTTTTCGGTTCAGGAATAAAACCCTGAAGAGGTTGCACGTTTGGAGCAAACGGTCTTAGAGCATAAAATCAGCCTGCGGGGAGTCGACACTCTGCAACTGCTGGGCCAGGGGGACTGCCATCTTCACGAAATTGCCAAACAATTCCAAGCGCTCATCGTCGCGCGCGGCAACGAGATCATCCTGCGCGGCAGCGAAAGTGAGGTCAAAAGCCTGGAGCGCATTTTCACGGAACTGATCTTGATGTTGAACCGCAACGGCGAGTTGCGCGAGGCCGATGTTGAAACGGTGATCGCCGTGGTCAAACGCGGCGACGCGCCCGCCGGCAATAATCATCTCAATGAGCGGCCAGCAATCGTTTATACCAAGCACGCTGCCATCAAGCCCAAATCTGCCGGCCAGATGGAGTTCTATCAAGCCGCGCAAAAGAACGATATCGTGTTTGCCATAGGCCCGGCGGGAACGGGCAAAACCTATCTCGCGGTGGCGATTGCCGTGGCACATTTGCGCGATCGCCAAATGGATCGCATCGTACTCACCCGGCCGGCGGTGGAAGCGGGCGAAAGCCTGGGCTTCCTGCCCGGTGATTTCAAAGAAAAAGTCGACCCCTACCTGCGCCCGCTGTACGACGCGCTCAACGACATGATTCCGGCGGAAAAACTCAAGCGTTATCTCGAAACGCAAATCATCGAAATCGTGCCGCTGGCTTACATGCGCGGCCGTACTCTCAACAACGCTTTCGTGATTCTCGACGAGGCACAAAACACCACGCCGGCGCAGATGAAGATGTTTCTCACCCGTTTGGGTGTCAATTCCAAAGCGATCATCACCGGCGACATCACCCAGGTCGATCTGCCGAGCACGGCGGAATCGGGCCTGGTGCAGATTCGCGAGATCCTGGTGGGCATCGAAGGCCTCAGCTTTGTGTATCTCGATGATCGCGACGTGGTCCGCCACAAGTTGGTGCGGGAAATCATCAAAGCATACGACATGCACCAGCGATGAACAGCAAAAACTCTTTCGCGAAAAGCTTGAGCCCGCGGTTTCAAGCCGGGTTGCGTTCTTTCGGCAAATTGCGCCTGCACAAATGGCGCTGGCGCGAGCATCGCTGGCAGTTTGTCATCGCTGCGCTCTTCGTGGCCTGTGCGCTGTTGTTCTTTCCGCGCCAACAAGCCCTGCGGTTTTCTGATCTGCGCGAAGGAGACATCTACCTCGGCGAGCAACTCATCGCTCCCTTTACCTTTTCCGTCAATAAATCCCCGGAAGAATATCAGCGCGACGTGCAACTGGTGCGCGAGACGGTTTATCCCGTTTTCATGCGCCGCGACAGCGTCGCGGCGCAGCAGCTTGTGGCGCTGCAAGGTTTTTTGGACGCCATCGCACGCATTCTGGACGCGCTGGCACCGGATTCGCTGCGAGGGCGCGCGCTCCAAGAGCTTTTTGCCTCCCACAGGACTGTGATTTCACCGGACGGCGTTACGTTCCTATTGCATGGATTCAAGGGCCACAGCGGGCCTGCGACCACCGGCGTGGTGAGTTTTGCAGACTATGGCCATGAGCTGTTGCGCCTGGCGCGCGATGTCTATTCCATTGGCTTGCTCAATGTTGAGCGCTCGGCGCTGCCGGCATATGCACAAAAGATTGCGCTGCGCGCAGGTGCGGACGAAATGGTCGAGCCCTTGGACAATCTCCATAACCTCGCCTCGATCAACCAAGTGATGTTGCAGAAGCTGCGTGAAATAGAGGACTCGAATGAATCCGCCGTCACGCTGGGATATCAAATTCTCACCGCCTTTTTGCAGCCCAATCTTTCTCATGAGCTGGAAGAGACGAATGCGCGCATCGCGGAAGCGGTGGCGCGCGTACCGCTGGCGCGGGGCACGGTGCTGCAAAACGAGCGCATTATTACCAGCCACGAAAAAATCACCCGGGAGCATCTGCAAAAACTGGCCTCCCTGCAAGCGGCAAAGGCGGAGCTCAAGAAATCCGAGGGCGTGTGGGTTTTGATCATTCCCGAAGCGGGCCGGGCATTGCTGGTCGTTTTGTCGCTCGGCGTGATGGGCGTGTATCTGTTTTACCGCCGTGACCATTTCTATTATCGGCTCTCCCGCCTGATACTGATCGCGCTGACCCTGTTTCTGGTTTTGTTCATGGCCAACTTGGTCGAGCGTTTCGGTGCTTCCGAATATTTGATTCCACTCGCCCTGGCGCCGATGCTGCTGACGGTTTTTTTTGACGCGCACGTGGGTTTCGTGGGCGCGGTCAGTTTGGGACTGATGCTGGCGAGCCTGCGCGGCCACGAATTTGCCGTGGTCCTTACCAGCATTATCGTCGGGATCGCAGGCATTTTGGCGGTACGCCGCGTGCGTGCACGCACCTGGATGTTGAAGGCGACGCTCTATCTCGCCGTTGCCTATGTCCTCAGCGTGCTGGCTCTTGCCGCCTTACATTATTCACCGTGGTCGCGCGTGCTCGAGAACCTCGCCTTCGGCCTGCTCAATGCGCTGATCTGCCCGATCTTAACCTATGGCGTCATGGTGATTCTGGAGTATTTGTTCGACGTCACCACCGACGCGACGCTGCTGGAGCTTTCCGATTTAAATCGGCCCTTGCTGCGCGAACTGGCCTTGCGCACCCCGGGAACATACTATCACAGCATTCTCGTGGGTACGCTGGCTGAGGCGGCGGCAGAAGCCATTGGCGCGAACTCCCTGCTTGCGCGCGTGGGCTCATACTACCATGATATTGGCAAAATCGAAAAACCGGAATATTTCGTCGAAAATCAAAAAGGCGGCAGAAATCCTCATGAAAAGCTCGCGCCCAGCATGAGCTGCCTGGTCATCATCAATCACGTTAAGCGCGGCGTGGAAATCGCCGACAGCAACGGCTTGCCGAAGGAATTGCGCGATTTCATCACGCAGCATCACGGCACGAATCTGGTCGCCTTCTTTTACAACAAAGCCAAGGAACGTGGCGACGACGTGGACGAGGATGATTCGAATTTTCATTATCCCGGTCCCAAACCGCAGACCAAAGAAACCGGCATCGTCATGCTCGCCGATGCCGTGGAAGCCACGACCCGCGCGTTTCGCGATCCCTCCGTAAGCCGCATTCGCAACATCATCAATCAGATCGTGGCAGACCGCTTCACTTCCGGCCAGCTCGACGAATGCCCGCTGACCTTGCGCGATCTCAATCAGATCAAGCTCAGTTTCGAGCGCACGATTGCCGGCATTTTCCACGGCCGCGTTCCTTATCCCGTCGATCAAAAAAATGAGGCGCAAAAAGAGAAGCGCGATCTTCAGGGTTCGCCCTCCGGTCGCGATTGGGAAGCAGACGATGAAATCGGCGACGAAGCCTCCGCCCATGCTTGATCCCCAATCGGCTCTGATCTTTTCGGCACGCTGGCAATGAACGCATCGAAAAGGATGAGGAATTCGGCACCGCGCAAAAGCAGAGTAAAGCCGAAGCCCCCGAACTCAGATTCGGCGCGGGCTGCTGCTCGCCCTGCTGCCCTGCGCTTGAAATTTCCGCAGATTTCGCGGGCACGCCGCTGGTTGCCCGGCAGAATGCGATTGCAGAAAGTTTTACGGGAAATATGGACCGCGCATGGCCAGCCCGCGGCAGAAGTCGAAGTGAACCTCGTCGATGTCCAAGTGATTTGCCGCTTGCATCAGGACTATCTCGGCGATCCCTCCCCGACGGATATCATCACATTTGATTTGGGTTTCTTGCCGGACCAATCCCGCCTGGCCGCGCTTTTTATTTGCTGCGAAGAGGCGGACCGGCAGGCGCGGCGCTATCGCGTCGCACCGAGCGAAGAGGTACGGCGATTGGTCGTGCACGGCGTGCTCCATCTGCTGGGTTACGGCGACCACACTCCGGCAGAACGCCGGCAGATGCGGCGCCGGGAAAATCAAATTTTAAGCCTGGTGCACGATTGAAATTCGGCCGTGCGCCTGCCGTTAGCCGCACGACTTTCCTGATTAAGTGCCCCCGAGCTTTCGCTTGACAAAATATCAAAATTTTCCTACCATTATCGACTTATAGCGAGCGCAGTTTCTCCGCTCGACCTCAGATAATTCTGGCCGCTTTTTCGCCATCGAGAACCTCCTCATCAATTGCCGCGCGCGACGAGGGCTTGCCGTTTGATCTAAAGCAGTGGGGGGAGCGCCGCCATGTAAACGCTTTTCGAGAGGCTAATGTATGAATCAACTCCGACGCGACCCCATTACCGGCATCTGGACGATCGTTGTGCAAGACGGCAAGGACTTGGCCGAGTTGAGGCCGGATCCAGCGCACCCTATCGTGCGCAAACTGCCCGGGGAGAATTGTTCCTATTGCCAGGGCCGCGAGCATGAGACGCCTTCGGAGATTTTTGCGATTCGCCATGCCGGCTCGGGCAGGAATGAAACGGGCTGGAAAGTGCGCGTGGTGCCCGAGAAATTCCCGGTCCTGCAAATTCATGGCGAAATCAACAACCGCGCCGTCGGTATTTACGATATGCACGACGGCATCGGCGCGCACGAAGTCGTGATCGAATGCCCGGATCACAATCGCAGCCTTTCCGAGCTTTCCGACGACGAGATCTCCGAAGTGCTGGCCGCCTATCGCGAGCGCATTTTGGATCTGAAGCGCGACACCCGTTTTCGGTATATTTTGGCGCACAAAAATTACCGCGACGGCAACGACCCGCACGCGCGCCATGCTTACGGCCACGTCTTGGCCACTCCCATCACGCCGCAACGCGTGCGCGACGAATTGCTCAATGCCCAGCAGTTTTTTGCGATCAAAGATCGCTGTATCTTTTGCGACGTGATCCGGCAGGAGTTGGACGATGCGCAACGCCTGGTGGCGGAGAATGAGAGTTTTCTGGCGTTTTGCCCGTTTGCCGCGCGCGCGCCGTTTGAAACCTGGATTTTGCCCAAGCACCATGAAACGTTTTTTGAATCAAACAATGAATTGGCAGCGCTCGCCCGGCTGCTGCGCGTGACGTTGGTGAAAATTCGTGAATGCCTGGGTGACCCGAACTATGTAATGGAAATCCATACCGGTCCGAATTTGACCGCGGGCCGGCAGCGCGGCTATTGGAAAACGGTGGAACGCGATTTTCATTGGCACGTGGAAATCACTCCGCGTTTGCGCGGCTATTCTTCCTTTGAAATCGGCTTCGGTTTTCAGGTGAATTGGATGCCGCCGGAGCGCTCGGCGGAATTGCTGCGCGCGATTTCGGCCTAATTTATCGAATGCAACGAGGATGATGGGAGTAAACCAGATGCGCATGCTTTGGATGCCGGTATTTTTCATGATGGCCTGCAGTGATCAAAAGCCGAAAGTGAAAGACGAGTCCAGCCATATTCTGCCGCAAGAAACGCACTTCAGAGCGTTGCGACAGTTGACGCGCGAGGGCGAAAATTCCGCCGAAGCATATTTGAGCTTCGATGAACAGCGCATCATCTTTCAGTCCACGCGGCCGCCGTTTGGCTGTGATCAAATCTATACGATGAATGTCGACGGCAGCGCGGTCCACCTGGCCAGCACGGGCAAAGGCCGGACGACGTGCGGGTATTTTTTTGCGGACGGCGAACATATTCTTTTTTCCTCCACCCATCTCGGCGCGGACTCCTGCCCACCGCCGCCGACCTTTTCGCGCGGATACGTTTGGGCGGTTTATCCGAGTTATGATATTTTCATCGCCAAAGATGACGGCTCGGAGCTGCGCCAGCTCACCACCACGCCGCGCTATGACGCCGAAGCCACGATCTCACCTGACGGCAAGCGCATCGTTTTTACTTCGCTGCGCGACGGCGATTTGGAGCTTTACTCCATGAATATCGACGGCAGCGAGGTGCTCCGCCTGACACACGAAGCGGGCTATGACGGCGGGGCATTTTATTCGCCCGACGGAGCGATGATCGTCTATCGCGCTTATCATCCGCAAACGCCGGAGGAATTGGCGGATTATCAGGAATTGCTGCAAGAAGATCTCGTGCGCCCGAGCCAGGTGGAATTGTTCGTGATGAACGCCGACGGCTCCAACCGGCGCCAAATCACCAACAATGGCGCGGCTAACTTCGCGCCCTTTTTTCATCCCAATGGCAAGCAGATCATTTTTTGTTCTAATGTCAGCGACACCAGCAGCCCGCGCCGCCGTAATTTTGATTTGCATCTGATCAATATCGACGGCAGCGAAATGGAGCAGGTTACTTTTCACGGCGAATTTGATGGGTTCCCCATGTTCACGCATGACGGCAAGAAGCTGGTGTTTTGTTCCAACCGCAATGGTGCCAAGCCGGGGCAAACGAACGTGTTCATTGCGGACTGGGTGGATTGAGGGCAGCAGAGGCACTGTACTTTTTTCGCACGATGCCTTCCGCGCTTTGCCTTCATCTTCCCACCAAAACAAACGGCGCCCAGTAATACGGCTTGGCATATTCGGGATGGCGGCGAATCATTTGCAATTTGGCTTCGCGCAAAGCTTCGGGCTTGCTCATGCCCTCGAGCATCTTGTCATAAAAATCCACCATCAAATCCGCCGTGGTTGCATCACTCACCTGCCACAATGAGACGAGCAGATTGGATGCACCCGCATAGAGAAAGCCTCGGGTCAGACCGATGATACCCTCCCCTTTGACCACTTGTCCGAGCCCGGTCTCGCACGCGCTCAATACCACGAGATCGGCGTTCAGATTCAAATTATATATCTCGCTCAAATGCAAAACGCCGTCTTCTTTTGAACTCGAGTCTTCCCGAGCAAAAACCAAGCCGGAGAGCTTGGGGTTTTTCTCGTTGACGAGACCATGTGTGGCAAAGTGGAGGAAACGATAGGCGCTTAAATCGCGCGACTTGAGTCTCTCTTCTTTTGCTTCGCGCTCCAAATAAATCTGCGACTTCGTGCCAAACCAACGCTCAAAAAAATTATAGCGCGCGTTAAACTCGCCAAACACATTCGTGACTTCCATTTTGGAGGCAGGCAAATAGCCGCGCATGCGTGTAGCTGAAACAGCAGCTGTGGCAGCAACCTGGGACGAGCCGGCGGCAAAATTTTCTTTGAAAAGATCCCCGCCGCGCGTGCCCACGGGCAGACCCTCCGCGAAGACCGGCGCAAAGGCCAGGTAGTCGCGGCTCGTCGTCGCCTGTTTCCTTTTGATCGTCTGCTGCAATAGCGTTGCCGAATAGGCATAGCTCAAGGAGTGATCGTTCAAAACAAACGGAAGGCTGGCAAAATCTTGCAAGCCGCCTTCGGCAGCGACGGGATGCGCCAACAACGCTTCAAACGGAACTGTGCTGAGCGCCGCGTCGGGAATGATGATCAGATTGGTTGCAGCGAGCTTGCCCGCCACTGGCGCGAGCAAGGTTTGATAAAGCCGATGCGCGGACCGCGTGTATTTGCCGAAGTCCTGCTCAATGATGCCCTGGCGCAACGCCTGAATATCCGTTTCAAACCCAGTGTCTTTGGCCGTGGCAGTTAAGTCAAAAGCATTCACAGTGATCGTAAATATAAACAGCGAATCATTGCCGGTGAAATATTCCACCAACGCAGTATTCTCGCTCAAAATCTCACTTCTCACCTGCGCCACGGTGACGGTGTTGAGGCGATATTTGAGATTGTAGTAATGCGGATGTTCGCGCTCGAAACGTTCCAGCAGGGCCTCATAATCTTGCTTGAGCTGAAACTCCTCGTCACGCCATTGCGCGGTTTTGGCGCTATCCGCGCTTTGGGGATTCATCTGCGCTTCGCTCAGTTTGCGGTCATAAAATGCCAGATCGATGCGCAGTTGATGCTCTTTCGCCAGCAAGCTATCGTGGATGCCGGCATACTCCTTGGCGTCGGCCTCGGTAAGCGCCTCCAGAATAATGCCCGCCTTACTCTTTTCAGCGAATAAGAACGCGGTTTCACGATCGGCGGGATCGTGTAGGCGCCTCGTGCTTTGAATCGCCTTGTCAAAAATATCCCGGGCGTTCCGCGACAAAAACAATTTGGAGCCTTCGGCTTTATAGCTGCTGCGCATTTTGTCGATCAAGCGCGAGGCGTGCTGATAGGCCCCGACAGCGGCTTTGAGATCGCGCGGATCTCGCGACTGATGGTCGTGGCGCTCGGCGAAAGCCTGCGCCTTGCCGCTCAGCGACTGCAATAAATCATTCTCCGAGAGCACATTGAGCAATGGCGGCTCGCCATAGATATCGTCATCGAGCAAAGTCGGAATATTCGCGCTAATCGATTGCTGAAAATCCTGCAGCGCGAAATCATACTGGCGCAGCTTGAGGTGCGTCTTGCCTAGATTATTGTAAACCTGCGCCAGCTCGGGATGGTGCTTGCCATACAATATTTGCATGACCGACGCTGCTTTGTTGAACGAGGCGAGCGCTGGCGCATACTCCCGCCTGCCGATATGCGCTTCACCGATATGGTTATAAGCCTGAGCCACAAAAGGATGTTTTTCGCCGACGGTTGGCAACAGAATCGACAAAGCCTTGTGATGCGCCGCGATCGCTTGATCGTCATGGCGGAGGTGATGAAGAATCTTTCCCTTATTATTATAAGTGTTCGCGAGCAAAGGATGCTTCTCTCCCATGCGCGCCGCAATGCCCACGAGGGCTTTTTCGGTATAAACCAGGGCCTGGTCATACTCGCCGAGCATTTCGTGGGTGAGTCCGATGTTGCTATAAGTGTTGGCCACGCGAGGATGCTGCTCGCCAAAGATCGCTAGACGAATGGCCAGCTCTTTATGGAAAAATTCCAGCGCCTGCACATGATCGCCCTTGGTGGCATAAAGAATGGCGAGGTTACCGTAGGAATTCGCGGTCTTAGGATGCTGCTCGCCGACGGTGTTGCGCCAAATCGCCAAAGCTTTATGGCAATAGTCGAGCGCTTTGTCATAATCGCCTTTGAACCAGTAATCGCCGGCCGTCGCATTGTAACTTTCGGCCACGGCGACATCCCGCTCTCCCAGCACCGCCTTGCGGATGGACAGACCCAATTCGTGAAAATCGATGGCGCGATCAAGATCCCCTTGCGACTGATAAACCTCACCAAGAAAATGATAACTTTGTCCGACTTCGGCATGGCGCTCGCCGAGAACCGCCAAGCGAAGCGCCAGGGCTCTCTTGTGATGCGCCAGTGCCTCGTCGAGTTTGCCCTGTCGCCAGTTGGTGTAACCCAGGTTATGATATGTTTCCGCGACCAAACGGTGCTGCTCACCAATTTTGCTCTGGCCCAGCGTCAAAGTCTTCTTCAGCAGCTCGAGTGCCTGATCATACAAACCTTTTTCCGTCAGATATTCGCCGATCTTATTGTCCGCCTGCACCACGCCTTCCCAATTTCCTGCGGCTTCATCTCCGGCACGCGCCCTTTCTAAAGCCGTTATCGCGCTATCGTATTTGGCTTCCTTGGCAAAGTTTTCCGCTCGGGTGAGATCGTGGTCGGAGGGTGAAGAATAAGCCGCAGCCTTTTCTCGCGCGGCCTCTTCTTTTTGGGCGCAACAGGCAAGGAGAACCGCAAAGCCCGCCAATATAACTCGGCTGGGATTCATGGTAGACCTCCGCGGCGGGTGTGTCTGAAGTAGCCCGTTTTCAATGTTTAGCGTGTACGAAACGGACGATTGTTAACCACTCACTGGCCACCGGAACGAAGTTGCTCCAGCAGCTTTATGGCTTGCGCTTGGTACAGGTGTTGATTGGCGGTAATGCCTTCCAGAGTGGCACGTGCTTGCACCAATTGATCTTGCTGCAGGTAAGCGAGCGCCAGATACCAAAGCGCCGGTGCTGAAAACTTCGCATCGTTGAGCGCAAGCACTTTTTGCAGACTGGCAATCGCTCGTTCAGTTTCTTTGAGATTCAAATAAGAAATACCGGCATAAAAATTCGCCATGACGTTGTTGGGCTGGGAGGCGAGAATGTCTCGCAGCTCCTGCAGCGCGGCCTCGAAATCTTGCGCATCATAGGATTGCAAAGCCTCCTGCAATTTGCTTGCGTCTTGCTCGCCGCGCACGGAGGAGGCGAGGTTGGGATAAGGCTGAAAGTATGAAGCAAACAACTTCTCGCCCGGCGTCTCGCGATTCAGATAAATTACCGAAACTACGCCGACCAAGAAAGTCGTTGCCATAGCATAAGCCAGCTTCACACCGTATCGCGGTGTGATCAAAATCGAGTGGGAATTTTTCATCGTTCCGGCAAGCCAGCTTTTTGCCGATCGCACCACTCCTGCGAGTCGTTCGGACCATGTAGGCTCAGATTCCGGTGCAACTTCCGGCAGGGATCTTCTCTGAATCTCCTCGTGCAGCTCTTGCACCAAGAACGACCGCCGGGCTTTATCCGGAAAAGCGGCAAAGCCTTCCATGGCCTCGCTGCAAAGCTCACACTGCGTCAAGTGCTCATCAACTGCAGCATATTGCGCCGGGGATAAGGTTTTTTCCTCATAACCCACCATTTGTTCGAAACTCAAACACGGAGTCGTTCTTTCGTCCGCGGCGTTCACATTCTCAAATGCAACCAGCATCGCTTTATTCCTTCACATTCGTCAAAAAGTTCTTCAAGTTTCTCTTTCCGTTTTGGATATGGCTCTTGACTTGATTCAAACTATATCCGGTGGTTTCCGCCACCTCTTGATAGCTTTTTCCCTGCAAATAAAACAATTCGATGCAAACCCTCTGTTCTTCGTTCAACCGTGGTAAGGCCGTTCCCAAATGGCGGATTTGTAAATCACGCATTTCTTCTACTATAAGATGCTCGGACTCGGGATTTTCCATAAATAAACTTTCATCCACGCCTTCCAAATTTCGTCTGATGGCTTTGGCTTCCGGCTTACGCAGCTTCATCAGGCAATGATTTTTCGTGGTGGTATGCAACCAGCTTTTGAAATTGGTGATCTCGTGTTTCACCAGCATTTCGGTGAGATTCTCGAACAGTTCCATGGCCGCGTCTTTACTATCCTCTTCGTTCTTGAGATACTTCAAGCAAATACCCAGAACCAAGTGGGCATAACGCTGGAAGAGCACGCCCGGGTAAGCCACATCTCGGGATTCCCTGTACCGCGCAATCAATTCTATATCTGAAAGTGCGACTTCAGCTTTTCGATCAATTATAAGGGGCAATTTTGTAACTCCTGAATCTTCGAATCATCACGCGTAGCGTGGCTAAATGCTTCTGTTAGAAAATGTGGCAAATGAAAGCAGGGATTAGCCGCATGCTTTACGGGCTAAAGACAAAATAGGCGAAAAAGCTCAAAACCTCGTTTTCATTAAACCCGGTGGGAATCTGAAAGCGGTATAATATTGCACAATTTGCCTGTTTTGTCAAGCCTGCAAAATTTTTAGAGAACTTTTGTGGAATTTTTGTGGTGGGTGCATCTCTGTGAGTGAAAGCAGGAAATGAAGGCAGAAGAGAATCAACTCACAAAGATAGCAGTTCAAACCCAAACCAACGAGGTGAGTCATGAAGGTGAAAACGAACGTGAAAGCCGGCTGCCACAAGTGCATTTCGCAGAACATTCGCTAAGCAAGACACCGGCGCTGCTGAGAGCGCGGCTGGAGGTCAAAAAGGTCGCTCCGCGCGCTCTCAAAAACAGACAAGAAAATTTTATGGAATTTCGATACAAGCTGCATCAAGTATGTGGAAGTTGAAAACAAAAAACTGAAACCAAACCAGAAGCAATTAACCCCAAACTCTCGAAGGAGAAAGCCATGAAGGTAAAAACGAACGTGAAAGCCGGCAAGCCCAAAGGTCTGGCGATGAACTAGGCGCCAGCTCCTGACGAGTCTCGAAGTCAACGGGACTCGTCGCGATCTCCCAAACGACGAAAAAGGTCTTATGGAATTTCAATACGAGTTGCATCAAACAAGTGGAAGTCGAAAGAATAGAAGTAAAACAAAACAAACCACAAAGCTGTTAACCCAACCCCTCATAAGGAGAACGTCATGAAGGTAAAAACCAACATCAAGGCCGGTCCGTGCCCCCGAGGTTGCTGGCGCTAATCTACAGGGTCTTCGGTGGCGGGCAGCTCCGATTGATTAGGGACTGCCCGCCCGCCGTATGAAAGAAGAAGAAAAGGAGCATTTGCATCTTGATTGAGCAAAATCTTCTTTGCGTTCGGCAAGGGCGGCCCCAAGAAAATGGCGCGGCGGCCCTGGCCATTGTCGCACAGCATCTTCACAGTCCAATCGGCCTTCAAGAGATGCGTCTTCTCGGCAATGCCGATAAAATCGAAGAGCTAGCGCTGCTGCTGGGGACAGCCCGCCAGTACGGTCTCAGTGCAGTGGCCATGGAAGGCCCTTACGAGGAGCTCCCATCAGTGGCTCTACCTGCAATCATGGTCTTCAAGGAAAACGCGCGCGAATGTTTCGTCGTTCTGCATCAGGTTGACGATCGCGAAGCATTCATCGCTGATCCCGCCGTTGGATTGGTCACTCTTTCCCGCGAACAATTCTGCCAACGCTGGACCGGAGAGGTGGTGGTGCTGAGCCGCGATCACGATGCTGAGCAGCAGGCGCTGAAGGAGTTAAGAGACCTGCGACGCGCCGGCCCCCGGCTGGTCTTTGGTCTGAGTGTGGGAATCGTGGCTGTGGCAACGCTCATGGCAACTTTTGACCATTTACCGTGGATGTTATCGGCGAGACAGAAACCATCATGGTTGGCATTGACGGCTTTGGCGGTTTGTTTTGGCGGCTCCCTATGGTCAGCGCTGTTGGCCAAAAACTGCGTTTCCTGTGACCGCGCCACCAGCTTGTTGGGTGGATTGCCTTTGGCATGGCTGGGAACCGGTTTGTACTCCGTGCTATGGGCCGGCACGTTGCATACCCTCGGCCATTTTGCCATCCTCGTGGGCATCTTTGTTGCGATGGGTGCGCATGCTTTCTTGTTGAGCCGTCTCCTTAAGCAACGTATTCTTTGCATGCCCTGTTTAATGGTGGGATTCTCCGCAATGGTCGCTATGGCGGCCTCTCTGACGGCAACAAAATCGAGCAACGCGCAGCTCGCCAGCTTAGCGGGCACGGCGGGAATCGCTTTCGGTTTGACCTGGGCAGCGGTGCGGATAGCGTGCCAGATCACGAACCGGCGCTTGAGCTACGGAGCGCACAAATTGGTGCGGTCAGTGATTCAGGAGGGAATTGAGGTTCCAAAAGGCAAAGCGCATATCGTCGTTTACAAACGCTGGGGATGCAATTCTTGCGCGTGGTTCGAAGGCGTCGTTCGGCCCGGCTTGGAGGAAGCCTTCGGTGACGCCCTGGTGTTCGAAGCGCGGAATGCCGCGAAACACTATGTTCGCACTCCCCTACTGGTCATTATCGGGTCTTTCCCTCTTGCGATCATCGGTTTACCAAAAGAAAGATGCTTTGAAATTATTCAATCCGCCGTGGTTGCTGTGCTCGAGGGAGATACGCAGATCATAAGAAATACGGAGAGTATCACGCTGCTTGGCAATCCGGAATTGGAGTTCATGTAAAGAAGGCGGAATCAAAAAATAGCGGAAGTTTTCACCACCAAAGGAGCAAGTCATAAAAGTAGTTGACTTTTAAGTTAATTTATGGAATCCTTCCGGAAATTATGACCACCCAATTTTGTAGGTTTCGCCATGTCTATATCTTTCTCTCGGTCACTTCGTTCACTTGAATTGGATGGTTTTCGCCGCGCCAATCTCGCGGTTTTGACGGTGCTGGCGCTGTTAATCGTCTGGACACTGTGGCTGTTGCTGGCGCGCGTTGCGTTATATGAAACCAGTGAGACCGCGCGGTTGGAAGTGGAAAGCGCGGTGCATCCGGTGGCCGTGCAGTTCGGCGGCCGTGTTGTGCAAACGCGCTTGCAGCTCGGCGCGGAAGTAACTGCCGGCGACGTTCTCGTGGAATTGGATACCGAAGAGCACAAGCTGCATTTGGAAGAGCAAAGATCTCATCTGGCCGGATTGCAGAATCAGCTCGCGGCGTTGCGCAATGAAGTCAGCGCGCAGGCGCGAGCGTATGAGCAGGAGCTCCAAGCTGCGCCGACAGCTGTGAAAGAGGCCAGTGCGCGCCAGCTCGAAGCCGAGACTTCCGCCCAATTGGCCGAAAAGGAAGCGGAGCGCATGCGGGAGCTTTTTAAACGCGGGCTGATTTCGGAAGTGGAATTTCGCCGCGCTGAGGCCAATGCTACCCGATCGCGTGCGGCCGCCGAAGCGCTGCGATTGACGGCCAGCCGAATGCAAAACGAGCAGGGCACCAAAACGAGCGATCAGGAAGCCAAGCTCGAGCGCTTGAATCGTGAAGTGGCTCTGTTCGAAGGTCAAATTGCCACCACGGAAAAAACGATTGCGCGCGAGCAGCTCGAGATTCAAGAGCAATTTATTCACGCACCGATCAGCGGCCGCATCGGTGAGACCACAGAGCTGCAGGTTGGCGGAGTCGTAAAACCCGGCGACAAGCTGGCGACGATCGTGCCCTCGGGCGAGGTTCGCATCGTGGCGAATTTTGCCGTCGGTCGGGCCTTGGGACGCATTCGCTCTGGACAACCGGCCAGCATGCGTTTGGATGCTTACCCATGGACGCAATTCGGCATTCTCGCGGCGCAAGTCGGCAACGTCGCCAGCGAGCCGCGTGACGGCAAATTCCGCGTCGAGTGCAGCGTGCAGCCGCAGCAAAATCCAACATTCCTCTTGCAACACGGCCTTACCGGTGCCATCGAAATCGAAGTGGATCGTGTTTCGCCGGCTTCGCTGGTTTTGCAAACGGTGAGCGAGTTGGTGAAGTCATCGAAAAAGACGGTTCAGTTTTAGTTTGTCTGTCAATCCTGTTACCCTGCCCAAAAAATTATCATGAAAGTCAGTGCTTCAAAAATCTCGCGTCGTTATTTCGCCCCCGAAGTGGTGCAGACTTCGGCGATGGATTGCGGGCCGGCGGCGCTCAAATGTTTGCTCGAGGGATTCGGCATTCGCGTCAGTTATGGTCGTCTGCGCGAAGCCTGCCAAACCGACGTCGACGGCACTTCGATTGACACCATGGAAGAGATCGCGCGCCAGCTCGGCTTGGACGCGGATCAAATCATGATTCCCGTCGATCATCTGCTGCTTTCCGAGGCGAACGCCTTGCCAGCCATCGTCGTGGTGCGCCAAGCCGATGGCGCCACGCACTTTGTCGTTGCCTGGCGCCGGCACGGGGGTGTGCTCCAAATCATGGATCCCGGCACCGGGCGGCGCTGGCCTTCAACGCATTTTTTTCTAAATGAGCTTTATGTGCATACGATGGCGGTCTCAGCGGCGGGGTGGCGAGAATGGGCGGACTCGGAGGAATTCATCTATCCGCTGCAACGGCGCTTGGCCAACTTGGGCCTCGCACCAAGACGGTCTCGCGGTATAATCGACGCTGCACTTGTCGACACAAGCTGGCATTCGCTCGCTGCGCTGGATGCCGCGACCCGCATGGTCGATGCTCTGATTCGTTCGGATGGCATCAAAGCCGGACCGCAAGCCGGGCATGTGCTCGAACGTTTTTTCGAGAAATCAGTACAGGAGTCTTCCTCAGAAAATCGCGCCATTCCCAACGCCTACTGGTCGGTTCGACCCTCGCCTTCCGCAGGCGCGTCGGCGGAACAACTGCTCTTGCGCGGCGCTGTTTTGGTGCGAGCCTTACGGCCATTGCCTCACAATGGTGTGGATGCCGCTCCAGGCGACGCTGCGACGCCGGCGCAGAATAAAACGCTTTCGCCGGAGCTGGCCGCCGCGCTCGAAGAAGCGCCCCTCCGTCCGGATCGCGAGCTCTTTCGTCTCATTTTTCAAGATGGCTGGAAAACGCCGGCGCTCATGATCGCGGCGCTGTTTGCCACGGCAGTGGCATTCATTCTCGAAGCGTTGGTTCTGCGCAGCCTTATGGAAGTTTGGGAGGTGCTTAGCCTGCCCAGCCAACGCGCCGGTGCGATGGTGATTTTGCTCATTTTTGCGCTCGCCCTATTGCTGCTGCAAGTTCCCAATATCTCCAATTATTGGCGCTTTGGCCGTCGCCTGGAATTGCGGCTGCGCATGGCATTCTTGAAAAAAATCCCGCGGCTTGCGGATCGCTATTTTCAAAGCCGCCCCATTTCGGATATGGTGCAACGCAGTCATGTGGTGTACCACTTGAGCGAGATGCCTAACATCTACGCGAACCTTTTGCGAGCGATCTTCGAGCTGCTGCTGACGGCCGCCGGCATCGCTTGGATCGATCCGCCCAGCGCGCCGCTTGCCTTTCTTGCCGCGGCTTTGGTGATTGCGCTTCCCTTAATGACGCTGCCGTTGTTGATGGAAAAAGATTCGCGCCTGCAAACCCACAGCGGCGCGCTCGGACGTTTTTATCTCGATGCATTGCTCGGGCTCGTGCCCATTCGCAGCCATGGTGCGGAACGCGCGGTGCGGACCGAGCATGAGGGTCTGTTGGTGGAATGGGCGCGCTCCAGCCTGAGCCGCCATCGCATGCTCGCCATGCTCGATGGCCTTTTGGCGATCTCGGGATATGCCCTCGCCGCCTGGATTTTGTTCAGCTATCTCGCCAGAACCGCGGAAGTCAATTGGGTGCTGCTGATGGCGTATTGGACGCTGAATCTGCCGGTGCTCGGCCAAGGCGTGGCGCAGGTCATGCAACAATATCCGGCGCATCGCAATATCATCCTGCGCCTGCTCGAACCGCTGGGCGCGCCTGAGGAAGGTGAGACCGCCTCGACTTCTCCATCAACACAAATACACAAGGAAAAAACTCATGGCGTGGCGCTCGCGCTGCAGCAAGTGAGCGTGCGCGTGGCAGGCCACACGATTCTGCAGGACATCGATTTCACGATTACCTCTGGAAGCCATACGGCGATTGTCGGACCTTCCGGCGCGGGCAAATCGAGTTTAGTCGGAGTTTTCTTAGGATGGCATCGCCCGGCGGCCGGAAAAGTTTTAGTGGATGGCGAAGCTCT
The DNA here is from genome assembly GCA_044869275.1 of bacterium. Classification (GTDB taxonomy): domain Bacteria; phylum Zhuqueibacterota; class Zhuqueibacteria; order Zhuqueibacterales; family Zhuqueibacteraceae; genus JBIOXB01. The sequence goes on along the minus strand of JBIOXB010000075.1, from coordinate 46,431 downwards.
TGCCGGTGAGCGGCTCGATCAATTGCGCCAGGAAACCGCGTGGGCCGATCCGGCGGTGCATTTGTGGAATCGCTCGCTGTTTGACAATTTGCACTACGGCAACGAAAATCAACATGCGGCTGCGCTCGGAATGGTTATCGAGCAAGCGGAGCTTATTGGCGTTCTGCAAAAATTGCCGGAGGGTTTGCAAACGCCGCTCGGCGAAGGCGGCCGTTTGGTTTCCGGCGGCGAAGGACAGCGCGTGCGCCTCGGTCGCGCTATGCTGCGCGGCAACGCGCGGCTGGCGATACTCGACGAACCGTTTCGCGGGTTGGATCGCCAGCAACGCCGCACGCTGCTGGCGCGTTGCCGCGAGTTGTGGAAGAACGCGACGCTGCTTTGCATCACGCACGACGTCGGCGAGACTTTGGAATTCGACCGCGTGTCGGTTATTGAAAACGGCCAAGTGATCGAAGACGGCATTCCCATGGAATTAGCCAAACGCGCCGATTCGCGCTACCGCCAATTATTGGAAGCGGAAAATGCCGTGCGAGAGAAACTCTGGTCGAGCCAGCGCTGGCGAAAAGTTTGGCTGGGAACACAACCAGCCATTGAATGAAAAAAATTAGTGAACCTTGATTTTTTCGAAAAACAAGTTTGTAATCCTGTGCATCCTGAAAATCCTGTCAAAAAAACCGCTCTGCATGATCAATCTCGAAAAACACCTCTGGCCCCTTGCGAGCGCGGATGAAGCCCTGGCGCAGCTGGCGCGGCGATATGGGCTTGCGGCAAAGCCAATCGAGATCCCGGCAATGCCCGAAGGTTGGGCTGATGATCGTCAGAAATTTTCGCGCTGGCTCGAAACCACCGCCAGCAATCTGGGATTGGAAGCCGAACCGACTTTTAGCAACTACATCGAAGTTGAGAAATTGCTCGACCGCGCCGCGCCGGCTTTGCTCCGTGTTTCCTGCGAAAATAAAACTTATCTCTTGGTATTGCTCGGACGAAGCCGCAGCAAGATCGCCATTCTCGGCTCGGACCGCCTCGTATATCGCCTGCCAAGTGAAAAAATTCGTGCATTGATTTGCGAACCCATCGAAGCGCCATTGTTGCCGGAAGTCGAGCAATTGCTCGGCGAAGCCGGCGTGGCGAAGCATCACCAAACCAAAGCGCGTACAGCCATCTTGCGCGAGCGGCTCAGCGACGCCTGGATCGGCAGTTGCTGGCTGATTCGCTTGCCGCTCACGCAGAGCATTTGGAAGCATGCAGCCGCGGCCAAACTGCCAAGCCGGTTTTCGTTCTTCCTAGTCTCCTATGTAGTTTATTACTTCCTGTGGATTATCTCTTGGTGGCTGATTGGCAAAGGCGCGTTGCAAGGCCGGCTCGATTGGGGTTGGATGCTGGCGTGGGCACTCATTTTATTGACGCTCATTCCTTTTCGGATGTTGTCGAAATGGCTGGAGGGACTGGCCGCTACCGGCTTCGGCGCGCTCATCAAACAAAAGCTGCTGCACGGCGCTTTGCAACTGCATCCGGATGAGATTCGCCATCAAGGCGCGGGACAACTTTTCGGCCGCGTTGCGCAAGCCGAGGTCCTGGAAACTTTTTCATTGAATGGCGGCTTCATCAGCTTGCTCGGCATCATCGAGCTGATCCTGGCAGCGGTGGTCTTAACGCAAGGTCCTGCCAGTGTTATTCACCTGTTGTTGATTGCAGCTTGGCTGGCGCTGACCGTGGTGTTGGGTTGGCGTTTCCTGCACGTGCGCGTTGGCTGGACGAATTCTTGTCTCCACCTGACTAACAATTTGGTGGAGCGCATGGTCGGCCATCGCACCCGTATCGTTCAGGAAGGCCGCGGTCGCTGGCATGATGCCGATGACCAAGAACTTGAGAGTTATTTCGAGCACACCAAGACGATGGATCAAACCGGCGTTATTCCCATCGGGTTTGCCTCACGCGGCTGGTTTATTGTTGGGTTGGCAGGGCTCGCGCCCAGTTTCATTGCGGGCCAAACTTCGCCGGCGCTGTTGGCTGTCGGGCTGGGCGGCATCCTGCTCGCCTACCGCGCTTTTCACAAAATCGCCGAGAGTCTCGCCTATTTCACCGGCGCTGTCGTAGCGTGGCGACAGCTCAACGTTCTTCTGCAATCTGCTTCCCGCTCCTACGCCAAACAAACTTTTGCCGCCCTTCTCACCGTCGATGGCGCAAGCCCAAAAGCTCCGGAGATATTGGTGAATGCGAAAGATCTGTTTTTCCGCTATCACGACAATAGCAAGCCGGTTTTAGAGAGCTACGATTTTCAGATTTCGCGCGGCGAGCGCATTTTATTGCAAGGTCCTTCCGGCGGCGGCAAATCGACGCTCGCTTCGATTCTTACCGGTTTGCGCCAACCCAATACCGGCCTGCTGTTGTTGCACGGCCTTGATTGGCAAACGCTTGGCTCTGAGGGCTGGCGACGGCGCATCGTCTCCGCGCCGCAGTTTCACGAGAACCACGTGCTGACCGGTACCTTTGCGTTCAACTTGCTCATGGGCCGGCGCTGGCCAGCCTCACCGGAAGATTTGGAAGAAGCCGAAATGCTTTGCCATGAGCTCGGTCTGGGCGAATTGTTGCAACGCATGCCTGCCGGGCTCATGCAAATGGTGGGTGAAACCGGCTGGCAGCTATCACATGGCGAAAAAAGCCGGCTGTACATGGCGCGCGCGCTGCTGCAAAACGCCGACTTGATCATTCTCGACGAAAGCTTTGCCGCGCTCGATCCGGAGAATTTGCAAATGGCGATGCAGTGCGCCATCAAGCGGGCCAAAACATTGATGGTAATTGCACATCCTTAAAATACAAGTATATAGAGCACGGCTTTCGACTGGGTTTAATGCCAATTCCAAACTCTCCCAGTTTCTTCCCCATTCTTGACTTTTGCGCAATTCTTTCCTATCATTTAACTTTGTCGAGTGGAGGTTTCGTTTCGATTAGATCGACGCGAAACCGGTTTGAGCGGCTAGCTCCGCGTGTGCCAAAGTCGTGCATTTTGGCCGGAAGGATGACTGGAATAAACCAAGTGGAATTTATTTGAGCCGCGAGTTCCAAAATTACATTGCCGGTGCATGGTGTGCGTCTTCTTCCGGCGAGCGCTTCGAAAATCACAATCCCGCGCATTGGGACGAAGTGCTCGGAAGTTTTCCCGCTTCTACGCGTTCTGATCTCGACAGGGCTGTGGCTTCAGCTCGCGAGGCTTTTCGGGAATGGCGTTTGACGCCCGCGCCCAGGCGCGGCGAAATCATCAAGCGCGCCGGCGATTTGCTCACGCAAAATAAGGAAGAAATCGCGCGTTTGATGACGCAGGAGATGGGCAAAACCCTGGTCGAAACTCGCGGTGACGTGCAAGAGGGCATTGACACGGCCTATTATGCCGCCAGTGAAGGCCGGCGGCTGTTCGGCCATACCGTGCCTTCTGAGTTGCCCAACAAGTTTTGCATGTCCATGCGTTTGCCGATCGGCGTGGCGGGCATCATCACCCCCTGGAATTTCCCGCTCGCGATTCCCACGTGGAAAATTTTCCCTGCCCTGATTTGTGGCAACACCGTTGTATTCAAGCCGGCGAGCGACACGCCGGCAACCGCAACGCGTTTTGTTGAAATCCTGCTCGAGGCGGGATTGCCGGCCGAAGTGATTCAACTCGTGCATGGCGGCGGCAGCGCGGTGGGCATGCCGCTGGTCGAGCACGACGGTGTGAACTTGATTTCTTTCACGGGTTCGACCGAAGTGGGCAAGCAAATTTCCGCAACCGCCTCGAAGAATTTGAAGCGCGTCTCGCTGGAATTAGGCGGTAAGAATGCGCAAATTGTCATGCCCGACGCCGATCTCGATCTCGCGCTCGAAGGGGTGTTGTGGGGCGCGTTCGGCACGGCCGGACAACGTTGCACCGCGACCAGCCGTTTGATTCTACACCGGGCGATACATGACCGATTTCTCAACCTGCTCCGCCAGCGCGCGGAAAAGCTGCGCCTGGGCAACGGCCTCGCAGCGGATACGGAGGTCGGTCCCTTGATCAATTTCGAGCAGCGCGAGCGCGTGGCGCAGTACGTCAAGATCGCCCAAAACGAAGGGGCGAAGCTGGAAACTGGAGGCGAACCTTACACCGCGGGCGCATGCCAGCACGGAGCGTTTTTCGCGCCAACGATTTTCAGCGGCGTATCCTCCCCCATGCGCATTGCACAAGAAGAAGTCTTTGGTCCGGTGCTGGCGGTGCTCAAGGTGCGCGATTTTGAGGAAGCCGTGCGCGTGCTGAATGATTCAAAGTACGGCCTGAGTTCTTCGATTTACACGCGCGAGGTCAACTCAACTTTCCAGGCCATGCGCGACTTGGAAGCTGGAATTACCTACATCAACGGGCCCACGATCGGGGCCGAGGCGCATCTGCCTTTCGGCGGCGTGAAAGAAACCGGCAACGGCCATCGCGAAGGCGGCTGGCCGGTTTACGATTTTTTCAGCGAGATCAAAACCGTGTTCGTGGACTATTCCGGCAAGCTGCAGCGGGCGCAGATTGATAATCGTTGAGGGTGGGAATATTGTCGCGTCTGAACACTGCCGAGGGGATTTTGACTGGCAAGCTTTATCTTGTGGCCACGCCCATCGGCAATCTGCAAGACATCACGCTGCGTGCATTGGAAACGCTGCGCGCGGTCGACCTGATTGCCGCCGAAGACACGCGTCACGCGGCGATACTCTTGCAGCGCCATGCGATTCAAAAACCGCTGGTCAGTTATCACAATTTCAACGAGCGCGCCGCGGCGCCGCGGTTGCTGGCAGATCTGCTGCAGGGAAAGAACGTGGCATTGATAAGCGACGCCGGTTCGCCAGGCATTTCTGATCCTGCTTTTTATTTGGTACGTGAAGCGCTGGCGCACGCCATTCCAGTCGAAGCGCTCCCCGGCCCTGCGGCTTTGATTCCCGCGCTCACGATTTCCGGATTGCCGTGCCATCGCTTCGTGTTTGAAGGCTTTCCGCCGGTGAAAAAAGGACGCCGCAAGTTTTTCGCGGCGCTCGCGCACGAAGAGCGCACCATCATCCTGTATGAAGCGCCTCATCGCGTGGTGCGCACGCTGCAGGCCATTCTCGAGCACTGCGGCGACCGGCGCGCCGCGCTGGCGCGTGAATTGACGAAAATGCACGAAGAAGTCTTGCGCGGGCGCGTTGCAGAATTGCTGGCGTCGCTATTGGCGCGCACGCTGAAAGGAGAATGCGTGCTGATCGTTGAGGGAAAAGATCCGGATCAAACAACGGAGAACTCCGAGGAGGAGGGAAGCAGCGACGAAACGATGAAAATGCGCTGATCGTGCTGCCCCCCATAAGGAAGGAGTGGTTTCGCACCGCCATCATGAGATCGCAAGTGGCGCTCAAAGTCAATCTGCTGCCGGACGGGCTCAAAAACTGGTATTTGAGCCTGATCACGCCGGTGGTGAATTTTTTCATCGAACACAAGCTCAATCCGAACCATTTTACCACCGCAGGTTTTATTCTGAGCGTGATCACCGCGTATGTTTTTGCCAAAGGCTCGATTGCGCTCGCGGGCGCGCTCGTGCTCTTGGCAGGCACTTTTGATATTATCGACGGCCGCGTGGCGCGTGCCACCAACCGCGTCACCAAATTCGGCGCGTTATACGACTCCACGCTCGATCGCTATGCCGAAGTGATCGTGTTCTTTGGCATTGCTTATCATTTTGTCGATCACGGTTTCTTATGGCGTTCGGTCGCGGTTTCCATGGCGCTCGGCGGTTCGATGATGGTGAGTTACGTGCGCGCACGCGCCGAAGGGCTCAATTTCGAATGCAAGGTCGGCATCATGCAGCGCCCGGAACGCATCGTGTTGCTCGGCCTGGGCGCGATTTCCTCGCTGTTTTATGAATACGCGCTCGACCTCGCCATCTGGGTCATCGCCGTTTTCGCCAATTTCACCGCGATTCAGCGGCTTTATCACGTGTGGGCCGTGGAAAATGGAAAGAAGCACGAGCCGCTGCGAGCACCGCAGAAGTAGTTCGTTCGTGGTGGCGCCCGTGAAAATCTGAAATCACCTTTTATGCAACTTCAGGAAACAAGGAGGCAACATTGTCAAGCAAGTCTGTCAACATCAAAAGCCCGAAAGGCAAACTGGGCATTTTGACTCCCGGCATGGGCGCGGTGACCACTACGTTCATCGCCGGCGTGGAAGCGGTCAAGCGTGGTTTCGCACAGCCATTTGGTTCCTTGACCCAAATGGGCACGGTGCGCCTGGGCAAGCGCACGGAAAAACGCACGCCGTTGATCAAGGATTTCGTTCCGCTCGCCGGCCTCGACGATCTGGTGTTTGGGGGCTGGGACGTTTTTGAAGACGATTGCTACGTCGCCGCAAAAAAGGCCGGCGTGTTGGAGCAAGCGCATCTCGATTCCGTCAAAGATGCGCTGCAAGCCGTGAAGCCGTGGCCGGCGGTGTTCGATCAAAACTACGTCAAAAAGCTGTCCGGCACGCACGTCAAGAAAGGCAAGACCAAATGGGATCTGGCGCAGATGGTGCGCGAGGATATCGCGGCCTTCAAAGCCAGGAACAATCTCGATCGCATGGTCATGATTTGGTGCGGCAGCACGGAGATTTTCCTGCAACCGGAGGCCGTGCATCAAACCCTCCAATCTTTTGAGAAGGGCCTGAAAGAAAATCATCCCGCGATTGCGCCGAGCATGATTTACGCTTATGCCGCCCTGCAAGAAGGCCTGCCGTTCGCCAACGGCGCGCCGAATTTGACCGTCGATATTCCGGCGATGATGGAGCTTGCCAAACAAACCCAAGCGCCGCTCGCGGGCAAGGATTACAAGACCGGCCAGACCTGGATGAAAACCGTGGTTGCGCCCGGACTCAAAGCGCGCATGCTCGGGCTGTCGGGCTGGTTCTCCACCAACATTCTGGGCAATCGCGACGGTGAAGTGCTGGACGATCCCGAGTCTTTCAAGACCAAAGAAGAAAGCAAGCTCTCCGTGCTCGAATACATTTTGCAGCCGGAGCTTTATCCGTCTCTGTATCAAGGCTTCTATCACAAAGTCCGGATCAACTATTATCCTCCGCGCGGCGACAATAAAGAAGGCTGGGACAATATCGATATTTGTGGCTGGATGGGCTACCCCATGCAGATCAAGATCGATTTTCTCTGCCGCGACAGCATTTTGGCCGCGCCCATCGTGCTCGATGTCGCGTTGTTCATGGATCTGGCCAAGCGCGCGGGCATGAAAGGCGTGCAAGAATGGCTCTCGTTCTATTTCAAAAGCCCGCTGACGGCACCCGGTCTGTATCCCGAGCACGATTTGTTCATTCAGCTCATGAAATTGAAAAATACACTGCGTCATTTGCGCGGCGAGGAGTTGATTACCCACCTCGGGCTGGAGTATTACGATTGAACACGGCTTTCGAAAAGTGGTGGGGGATGATTTTGCCGCTAGGTGAGGTCCGCGTGATCGGGAGATCGAGAATTGTCCCAAGCTGATCCCACGACTGCATCGTCATCGGAGCCGGACCCGCGACGAAGCGACGCGGAAACAGCTGCGACCAACGGCCGCGTGAGCGGCGGGCAGCTATCGCCGCTCAAGAGCATTTTGAAAACTTCGTTGCCGGCGGTGGTGGATTTGTCCTCGCAGACGATCATGTGGACGGTCGAATCGATTTTGATCGGCCGCTTGAGCGCCGCCGCTTTTGCCGGAGTGGGCATGGCCTTGCAGATCGTCGTCGCGATGTTGACGCTGTTGCTCACTTTCATTGTCGGCGCGTCGCTGATTATCAATCGCAATCTCGGCGCCGGCGATACCTACGAGGCCAATCACATTTTTTCCCAGACCATGATGCTCGGCATTTGCATGTCGATCGTGCTGGCTCTGTTCTGGTTTTTTGGCGCCACACAGCTTTTCAAGCTGATCAAAGAAGGCGGTATGGCGGCGGAGCGCGCGGGGGTCACGTATCTGCGCACGCTGGCCGTGTTTGCGCCGCTCTTTGTCACGAATTTCCTCGCGTTGGGCATTGTGCGCAGCGTGGGCGATACGAAGTACTCGATGATGATCAACGTTGGCACCAACACGCTCAACCTGGTGCTGGCACCGCTGCTGATCTTCGGACATTTCGGCCTGCCGCGGCTGGAGGTGCAGGGCGCGGCTTTGGCTGCCGGCCTGGCCCACTCCTGCGGATTTTGCGCCACGTTTTATCTCCTGCGCAGCCGCAAAACCGCGCTCATGCTTTCTTTTCGTGAGTTGGCGCAGCCGAATTGGGCAACGTTTAAACGGTTGTTCAAGGCCGGGTTGCCCACGACGGTTGAACAATTGGTGTGGGCTTTCGGTCAATTGATTGTGACCGGCTACGTCGCGCTGCTCGGCGTCGTCGTGCTCGCGGCGCATCAAGTGTTCATGCGCATTCAGGCCGTGCTCTCGATGATTTACATGGGCTTCGGCATGAGCGCGATGACGCTGATGGGCAAAAACCTCGGTGCCGACAAACGCCGTCTCGCCGAAAAAACGGCGGAGATTTCCGGATGGGTGATGTACGCCTTCGTGATGGCGGTGGTGGCGCTTCTGGCTTTTTTTTCCCCCACCATCTTGCGAGTGTTTTCAACGGATCCGGAAGTGATCAAAGTTGGCGCATTTGGGCTCTATTTTTTCGCGCTCGCGCAGGTGCCGAAGGCGGTCAACAACGTTTTGATGGGCAATTTGCGCGGCGCCGGCGATTTGCAATGGCTCATGTGGCTCAGCATCGCGGGCGTGTTCGTTTTTCACATCGGGTTGAATTCGGCCGTGGTGTTCGTGTTCAAATGGCCGATCGTGTGGACGCTCGTCGGCATTTGGCTGGTGCATATGCTGGATGAAACCGTGCGCCTGGCGGCGAATTATTGGCGTTTTCGCCGGGGCAAATGGAAATATAAGACCGTTTAAGCATGAAAAACACCGCCAGCGGCATTTTCATTTCTTTTGAAGGTCTTGATTTTTCCGGGAAAAGCGAGCAGTGCCGGCGCCTGGCGGCGCGCCTGCGTGAAGCCGGTTACGGCAACGTCGAGCCACTGCGCGAGCCGGGCGGTGTGCAAATTGCCGAAGCGATTCGCCGCATCTTGCTGGATCATCGCAACGTCGAAATGAACGCCCGCACGGAATTGCTGCTCTACTCCGCTGCACGCGCGCAAATCACTTCGGAAAAAATTCTGCCGGCGCTGCACTCCGGCAAAATCGTGGTCACCGACCGCTACCTCGATTCCACCACGGTGTATCAGGGCTTCGGCCGCGGCCTCGATCTGGAATTGGTGGCCGCCGTCAACCGCTTCGCCACTTTCGCGCTGCTGCCCCACCTCACATTATTGATTGATGTGTCCTGGAGCGTGGCGCTGCAGCGCCAGCAACGCGCGAATCTCCCCAAAGATCGTCTTGAGCGCGAGCAGGCGGAGTTCTACGAACGTGTGCGCGCGGCCTATTTGCAGCTCGCGCAACAGGAGCCGCAGCGATTTGTGGTCATCGACGGTGCGCCGGAGGTCGAAGCCGTTGCCGCGCGGGTAAATGAGGCGGTGCGGCAACGGTTGGAATTGAAGATTTGACATTGCACGAGCCCCATAAATTTCATATCATACGGTAATAGTATCTATTCGCTCTCGTGACCGCGCTCTGCGGGGTCATGCTTGCGGACACTCAGCGTCCGATAATTCTCAAAACCGCAGGATTCGTGCTTTACCCTTTAGGCCGAAGCTCAAATATCAAGGAGACATGAATCATGGCTTGGAATAAGAAAACCGGGGCCGTCGCCGTCATCGCCGCCGCGTTGCTGACCGTTGCCGGCTGGGCGCTCAATTGGGGCGTGGGCGTCAGCGCCGATTACGTGCAGGAAATTCGCAAGAACATCGAAATCTTCGGTTTGGTGTATCAGGAGATTTCGAAGAAATACGTGCAGCCCGTTGACCCCGACCGCTTCATGAAAGCGGGCATCAACGGCATGCTGGAGACACTCGATCCCTACACGGTGTTGATCGAGCAGGAAGCCAACTCGCATTTGCAAATCATCACCACTGGCAAATACGGCGGCTTGGGGATGAAGATTGGCTTGCGTGATGGCACGCCCACGGTGGTGGAGCAGCCCTTCGAAGATGACCCCGCCGGCAAGGCCGGAATTCGCGAAGGCGATCGCATCGTCGAGATCAACGGCGAAGCCACCCAACAGCTTTCCATCAACGAGGTCGCCTCCAAACTGCGCGGCGAAATCGGCACGGCGATCACGATCAAGATCGAGCGTGAAGGCGAGCTCGAACCCATGGAGTTTCGCCTCATCCGCGCTGAAATCACGGTGCTGGACGTGTCGTATTCCGGTCTGGTGCAGGACGGTGTGGGCTACGTCAAGCTCTCGGGATTTTCCAAGAACGCCGGTTACGAGATTCAACAAGCCGTGCGCGATTTGAAAGACAAAGGTGCGACCGGTTTGATTCTGGATTTGCGCAGCAACCCCGGTGGCTTGCTGGACGCCGCGGTTTCCGTTTCCGAAAATTTTGTCAAGAAAGGGGATCTCGTCGTCTCCACCAAGGGCCGTGTGGAAGGCAGCGCCAAGGAATACCTGTCCGAGAAAGAGCCGGTGGCCGGCACTGTGCCGTTGGTTGTTTTGGTGAATGAGTACAGCGCCTCGGCTTCGGAAATCGTCGCTGGAGCGATTCAAGATTTGGACCGCGGTGTGATCGTGGGGGCGCCCACTTTTGGCAAAGGCCTGGTGCAAACGGTGGTGCCCATCACCCGGGACGCGGCGCTCAAAATCACCACGGCAAAATACTATACCCCCAGTGGCCGCTTGATTCAGCGCCCGGATCGTTTGCCGCATCACAAAGACAACGGCATCATCGCCGCGGAAGAAGAAGGAAGCGAAGAACCGGGCAACCAAGTGGACACGCCGGGTGCGTTGGACGAAAATAGCCTGAGCGAAGATACCACGATCGTGCATCGCACGCGCGGCGGCCGCGAAGTGCGCGGCGGCGGCGGCATCAAGCCGGATATCCGCCTCGACAGCCCCCGCCTGTCGCGTTACGAGGACCGCCTGCTGCGCAAATCCATGATGTTTCAATTCGCCTTGATTTATGCTCACCAGCATTCCACGCTTGCGCGCGATTTCAAAGTGGATGATGCTCTGCTGAACGAATTCAAAAAGTTTCTGCAAGAAAAGAACTTCACCTATGTCTCCGAAAGCGAAGAGGTACTAGCGGACTTAAAAAACATCGCCAAAGAAGAGGGTTATCTCGACAAGCTGGCGAATGAAATGACCACACTTGAAAATGCGCTGCTCGCGGAAAAAACGGACGATTTTGCCCGCAGCAGCGACTTCATTGCGCGTGAATTGAAAAAGGAAATCGCCGCGAAACTGTTTGGCACGCGTGGGCGGGTGGAAGCGACTTTGAATGAGGATCCGGTTTTTCAGGAAGCGTTGAAGGTGTTGCGCAATCAAGCGCGCTACCATCAGATTTTGGCGGTTGCGGCAAAGAAGCCTTAACGAATTCATTGAATCATCACCACAATAGGAGAATGCCTTCGATGGCAGTAGCCAAAGCAAAGAAGAAAGCTGGATTGCATGCGAAATCCAATGGCAAGGTGAAAGTTTCGAAGAAGTCCAGCTCGAAGAAAGCCGATGCCGCGCGCAATGGCCGCGCGCAAAGGAAGTATGTTTACGTGTTCGGCGGCGGCAAGGCCGAAGGCGAAGCGGGCTTGAAAAACTTGCTGGGCGGCAAAGGCGCCAATCTCGCGGAAATGGCCGCGCTGGGATTGCCGGTGCCCGCGGGCTTTACCGCCACCACCGCGGTCTGTACCGCGTTTTATGAGAACAAGCGCAAATACCCCAAAGAACTCGCGCCACAAGTCGAACGCGCTTTGCGGCACATTGAAAAAATCATGGGCGCGGAATTCGGCAGCAAGAAGAATCCGCTGCTGGTTTCGGTGCGCTCCGGCGCGCGCGTTTCCATGCCGGGGATGATGGATACGGTTTTGAATCTCGGCTTGAACGAGGACACGGTGCAAGGTGTGATTGCGAAGACGGGCAACGAACGCTTCGCCTATGACTGCTACCGCCGCTTCGTGCAAATGTACGGCGACGTGGTGCTCGGCCTCAAACCCGAACACAAGGACGAGATCGATCCTTTTGAAGAAATTTTGGAAAAGAAGAAGCACGCGGCGGGCGTGAAGTTTGACCATGAGCTTTCCGCCGGGCAACTCAAAGAATTGGTGGCGGAATTCAAAGCGGCGATCAAAGCGCGTACCGGCCATAACTTTCCCGAAAATCCGATGGAGCAGCTTTGGGGTGCAATTGGAGCAGTGTTCGGTTCGTGGATGAACGATCGCGCCATTGCCTATCGCAAACTCTACGACATTCCCGAAAGCTGGGGCACGGCCGTCAACGTGCAGGCCATGGTCTTCGGCAACATGGGTAATGATTGCGGTACGGGTGTGGCATTCACGCGCGACCCGGCCACGGGCGAGGATGTTTTCTATGGTGAGTATCTGATCAACGCGCAGGGCGAAGACGTAGTCGCCGGCACCCGCACACCGGAGCCGATCTCGCGCCTGGCGGAAGACATGCCCGCGGTGTACAAACAACTGCTCACGATTCGCGCCAAGCTCGAGCGCCATTACAAGGACATGCAGGACGTCGAATTCACCGTGCAAAACGGCAAACTGTGGATGCTGCAAACGCGCAACGGCAAACGCACCGGCTTTGCTGCATTCAAGATTGCACACGACATGGTGAAAGAAAAGCTGATCAAAAAAGAAGAAGCGTTGCGCCGCCTCGATCCCAAAGCGCTGAATCAGCTCTTGCGCCCGGTGTTTGATGCCAAAGAAAAGGAAGAGGCCGTAAAGCACGGCCAAGTACTGGCCAAAGGCTTGAACGCCGGTCCGGGCGCGGCGAGCGGCCGCATCGTGTTCAATGCGCCGGATGCGGTGGATTGGAAGAAACGCGGCGAGCATGTGATTCTGGTGCGCATCGAAACCTCGCCGGAAGACATCAAAGGCATGGATGCTTCCGAAGGCATTTTGACCGCGCGCGGCGGCATGACTTCACATGCAGCCTTGGTCGCGCGCCAGATGGGCAAGGTCTGCGTCGCGGGCTGCAGCGTCTTGGAAATCGATTACCGCGCGCGCACGATGACGGTCAAAGGCCGGACTTTGCGCGAGGGCGATTGGCTTTCCCTCGACGGCACCTCGGGCGAGGTGATCAACGGCCAGCTCAAAACCAGACCCTCGGAAATTCTGCAGGTGTTGATCAATAAAACGCTGCAGCCGCAGGAATCCGAAGTTTTTCAGATCTATAACACCATCATGCAATGGGCCGACGGCCTGCGCAAGCTCGGCATTCGCACCAACGCCGATCAGCCGGATCAAGCCGAAAACGCGATTGCGTTCGGCGCGGAAGGCATCGGCCTGTGCCGCACCGAGCACATGTTCTTCGGCGGCGACCGCATCGACGCGGTGCGGGAAATGATTCTCGCCGACGACGAAGCCGGCCGCCGGCGCGCGCTCGACAAGCTGCTGCCCATGCAGCGCCAGGATTTCATCGGCATTTTCGAGGCGATGGACGGCTATCCCGTGACCATTCGCACGCTCGATCCGCCCCTGCACGAGTTTCTGCCGCACACGGCGCACGAACAGGCCGATCTCGCGGCAAAGCTCGGCGTTCCGGCAGAGAAAATCAAAGCGAAAGTCGAAGCGTTGCACGAATTCAACCCCATGCTCGGCCATCGCGGCTGCCGCTTGGGCGTGGTATATCCGGAAATCACCGAAATGCAGGCGCGCGCGATTTTCGAGGCGGCGTGTGCCGTGGCGAAATCGGGCAAGAAAGTCATTCCCGAAGTGATGATTCCGCTCGTCGGCCACGTGAACGAACTGAAGCTGCAAGCACAAGTGGTGCGGGCGGCTGCGGATAAGGTGTTCGCGGAAAATGGCAAAAAAATCGATTACCTCGTCGGCACGATGATCGAGCTGCCGCGCGCCGCCGTGGTCGCGGATCAAATCGCGCAGGAAGCGGAGTTTTTCAGCTTCGGTACGAACGATCTGACGCAAACCACGTTCGGCCTCTCGCGCGACGATGCCGGCCGCTTTCTGCCGTTTTATGTCGAGCACGAGATTCTGGACAACGACCCATTCGACACCATCGATCGTGAAGGTGTGGGCCGCCTGATGCAATGGGGCGTCGAACGCGGCCGCCGCACCCGGCCGAAATTGAAGGTCGGCATTTGCGGCGAGCACGGCGGCGATCCCGCGACTGTGAAATTTTGCCACGAAATCGAGCTGAATTATGTGAGCTGCTCGCCCTTCCGCGTGCCCATCGCGCGGCTGGCCGCGGCGCAGGCGGCGTTGGAAGAAGCGGAGAAAGATTGAAAGGCTCGAGGATCGAGAATGGTGGATAGTGGATCGTGACGGAAGTTTTGCGATCTACAATCGACGATCCACGAGCAACGGTTTCAAAAAAACGCCCATCGTTGTAAAACCGACAGCGATGGGCGATTTTGTTTTCGCTTGCCGTGCAGAAAATTTGTGGCTATCTTGTTCACGTATAAACGGGCTGATCACCTGCTCAGACTTCGTCGATACCTTTTCGAAAATTTTGTGCAGGTCACAACGCATTTGTGCGAATGATTCTTCAGGACCACAAGATTCTTAGAGCCGTAGGCCGTCTGGCGGATGAGGTCAGCGCCGAAGCCTATGCCGTCGGCGGGTTCGTGCGCGATTATCTTTTGCAGCGCGCGGAGCAGCGCTGCGAGATCGATTTCGTCGTTGTCGGCGACGGCATCGCCTTTGCGCAAGCGCTGGCGCATCATTTGCGCTTGCCCCCACCGGTGGTGTATCCCAATTTTGGCACGGCGATGTTGAAATGGGACGAGCAGCAGCTCGAATTTGTCGGCGCGCGCCGGGAAAGCTATCGCAGCGATTCGCGCAAGCCGGAAGTGGAGGCTGCGGATTTGCAGGCGGATTTGGCGCGCCGTGATTTCACCATCAACGCTATGGCCGTGGCGCTCGGCAAGTCAGATTTCGGCAGGCTGATCGATCCGTTCAACGGGCAAAAGGATTTGCAAGCCCGCCTGCTGCGCACGCCCCGGGAACCGGCCGCGACTTTTAATGACGATCCCCTGCGGCTCCTGCGCGCGATTCGCTTCGCCACGCAATTGCAGTTCGAAATCGAAGCACAAACTTTCGCCGCCATGCGCGAGAGGCGTGAGCGCTTGAAAATCATCTCACAAGAAAGAATCACCGACGAGCTGCTGAAAATCATCGCCGCGCCCAGGCCTTCCTACGGCTTTGCGTTGATGGACAAATGCGGCGTGCTGGAAATCATTCTGCCCGAGGTGGCAGCGCTCAAGGGCGTGGAGGAATACGAAGGCTATCAACACAAAGACGTGTTCAACCATACGCTCATGGTGCTCGACAATCTCGCGGAAATTTCCGATAAGATTCCGCTGCGGCTGGTGGCTTTGTATCACGACATTGCCAAGCCGCGCACCAAAGAGTTCAAGCCGGGTAAAGGCTGGACGTTTCACGGCCACGAAGAAGCCGGCGGCCGCATGATTCCCAATATCTTCCGCCGGCTCAAGCTGCCCATGGATTGGGCCAAATACGTGCAAAAGCTCACGCGCTTGCATTTGCGCCCGATCGCGCTCACCGAAGAGGAATGCACGGACTCGGCCTATCGCCGCTTGCTGTTTCAAGCCGGGGAAGATCTGGAGGATTTGCTGGCGTTTTGCCGCTGCGACATCACCTCCGGCAATGTCAAGCGCCGGCAGCGCCATCTCGCCAATTTTGATTTTGTGGTGAAGCGCCTGCAGGAAGTGGAAGCAAAAGACCGCATGCGCGCGTTTCAATCGCCCGTGCGCGGCGAGGAAATCATGGCGCTCTGCCAGCTGGCACCCGGCCCGCTGGTCGGCAAGCTCAAAGCCGCGATCGAGGAAGCGATTCTCGACGGCCTCATCCCCAACGAACACGAGGCGGCGCGGGATTATTTGCTGGCGATCAAGGATGAGGTGATGCGGCAGAATCAAGACGAATTGGTAAAAAGTAATACGCGTTCAGCTTTATAAACTTGGCCAAAACACTATCCTGTCATCCCGAAGGAAAAACGTACCACGAGAAGGCGCAAGCATCCCTCGCTCCGGAATTCCTCAACGATTCGACCCTGCAGCATGACCAGCAGTATCAAGCTAATGTGTAGCAGTTCATCCGTTTCAAAACACTCATCCTTCATGGAACGGAAGACCGGAGGTGCCCTTTTTAGACGGCAGCAAAGTTTTCCGCAAACATATCGGAAGCAGGAAACCGCTGCGAACTTCACTCGTTACGCGGAGCAAAGCTTGCCTGGTGAACATGGGATTAGCTGCGTGTAATAAAGTTTAACACCCGTTAAGAAACTTTTGTTACAATCATCCGTCTTATTTCACAATCTTTTAACCCATTCGTGAGGAGGAGGAAGCCATGGCAACAATGAGCACTGGCGCTGCGGCTGTGCCGCAATCTCAAAGTACAATCGATCGCATGATCGGCATTTGCACTTCGCCAAGGCCGACGATGGACGACATTGTCGCGCGCCCGTCCTGGGTTGTGCCGTTACTGATCATGATCGTGGCGGCGGGTCTATCGGGATTTTTCTTGAAAGATTTGATTATTGAACAAGCCCTGGACGAGATGGCGAAAAACCCGAACATGACCCAGGAGCAAATGGATGCGGCGGTGCCGTGGATTAGCGGGAGCACCATGATTGCTCCCGTGATTTTCACCCCGGTCGTGTATGTTCTCATTGCCGGCGTTTTCTTGTTCGTTGGAAATGTCATTTTGGGCGGCGAAACCAAATTCAAAATTCCCTTTGCCGTGGTCTGCTGGAGTGCTCTGATTACGTTGTTGAGTATGATCGTGCACATTCCTCTCATGCTGTCGCGCGGCGATATGACCAGCCCCACGAGCCTGGCATTTCTGGCGGGCGAGGACAAAGGGTCCCCGTTGTTCTTTTTATTTTCGCAATTCGACCTGTTCTACATTTGGTGGCTGGTCGTGGTGGGCCTCGGCTTCGCAGCCACGTATAAGTTCACCAATCAGAAGGGCATCGTCACTGTGTTCGCATGCTGGGCGGTTTTTCTTGCCCTCGGCATGGGATTGAAGGCGATATTTTGATGAATTACTCGGAAGGAGTCATGGCCGTGAAGAATTCTTTTTCGTACCTGCTTGCAATGTTGCTGCTTTTGCCATCCCTCGATCCGGCCTTGGCACAAAACGCCCAGCCGCTGACGATAAAGGAGTGCATTCAGCTTGCTCTACAGAACAATTCCGAGTTGCGCAACACCGAGCGCCGCAGCCGCATTGCCGGCACGCAAGTGACAGCGGCGCGGTCTGGAATTTTACCCTCCCTTGATCTTTCGCTCGGCTCCTCGCGAACACAGGCGGGCGAACGCGATATTCAGGAGAACGTGCTCGTGGGTTTTGACGCGGACAGCAACGCCATTTTCGAGCGCCGGTCGGCAACGCAAGATGGCTATAGCACCAATTCCCATTCCGGCCGGCTCGATTTCAGCATGCCGATTTTTAATTTTGGCGCCAATTGGAACCGCATCCGCGAGGCCGATGCCGCAGAGGAAAGCAGCATTAAGAGCTACGAATCAATCAAACAAAGCACGATTTTACTGGTCTATCAACGCTATTTGGGCTATCTGAAGGAACTGCAGCTTTTGTCAGTCTATGAAGAGGCCTCAAAATCGAGTGACGAACAGCTCAAACGCACGGAGAGTATGTACGAAATCGGCTCGGTGGCGCAGGGCGATGTGTTCCGCGCGCGGACGACGCACGGCAATGATCGCATCAATCTGATCACCCAGCAAAACCGGGTTACGAACACGCGCGACTTATTGAACGTGGCCATGGGCAGGCAAGCGGGCACCGAGCTCAGCATCGTTGATATCGAAGAAGTCCCTGCCTTTCGCGAATACACTTTGGATGAAGTCGTCAATATAACGGTGGAAAAGAATCCGGAGCTGCAAAGTGTGCGGTATGAAATGCGGCGCGCAGAATTCGGCAAAGGTATCGCGCGCACGGCTTTTTTGCCCAGCTTAGGCCTCAATGCGAATTATAGCCGCGGCCACAACGAAGCCCGGCTGGTCTATGGCGATTTCAGCAAGAACTGGACTGGAACAATTGGCCTGGGCTTGCGCTGGAATCTGTTTAATGGTTTTTCCGACCGCGCCGAAGTGCAACGCCAATCGCTCCTTTATCACATTGCTGAAGAAGATTACGCCGACCGGCTGCGCACGTTGCGGCAAGAAGCGGAACAGGCGCTGCTGGCGCTGCGCGCCTGGAAAGAAATCACCGCCATCAACAGTGACAATCTCGTCTCCGCACAGGAAGATCTGCGGCTGGCGCAAGAGCGCTATCGCGTCGGCGCGGGCACGCTGCTGGACATTATCAATGCGCAGGCCAATTTGACCCGCGCACGCTCCACCTTTATCAGCGCTAAATACGACAGCATGATCGCGTATGCGCAGCTCCATGCCACGATGGGCGTGCTGCTGCAGGAGTAGGACGAGCATTGCTACATCACTTTACACGTTACACTTTACACGTGTAAGGTGTAAGGTGTAACGTGTAAAAGCATCCATTTATTTTTCACATAACCCGAAAGAAATTCCCATGCTAATCGACGTACGCGCTCTGGTGAAAACCTATGAAATCGGCGAGATTCAAGTCAACGCCCTGTGCGGAGTTGACGTGCAGATCGCTGAAAATGAATACCTCGCGATTATGGGGCCTTCCGGCTCTGGCAAATCGACGCTGATGAACATTCTCGGCTGCTTGGACACGCCGACCAGCGGCGAGTATCAATTCGGCGGTGAATTAGTCAGCAAGATGAACGACGATCAACTCGCGGAGATTCGCAATCGCCGCATCGGCTTCGTGTTTCAAACCTTCAACCTCTTGCCGCGCGCGAACGCCCTGCATAACGTGGAATTGCCGTTGATTTATGCCGGCATTCCGGCTGCCAAGCGGCGGGAGCAGGCCAAAAATGCGCTCGAACGCGTGGGCCTCGGCGACCGCATGCATCACAAGCCCAACGAGCTCTCCGGCGGACAGCGCCAGCGCGTGGCCATCGCGCGCGCGCTGGTCAACAATCCTTCCATTATCCTCGCTGACGAGCCCACCGGGAATTTGGACAGCAAAACCGGGGAAGAAATCATGGCGGTCCTAGGTGAATTGAACCGTCAAGGCCATACGATTATTCTCGTCACGCACGACGAGCAGATCGCCAGCCACGCGCGCCGCATCGTGCGCTTGCGCGATGGGTCGATCGAAGAGGACCGGCTCTTGCAACGCCGGAACTGAGCCGGAATTTTTCCGCTTTATTTTAGGGCGTGCCCTTCGGGCCGCCCTTTTTTCGTTCCCATGCTCTCGCCACAGGTGCCCCCACGCGATATCCCCTTGCCAGGATAGCCTAGCAAATTCAAGCGGATAGAACCGCAAATTTCATTCACAGTAGAACGCATCCCGCGGTATTGCGCGTATTCTATACAACAGGACTCGGCTGCAATGTTCCTTGCCGTCCGGCTTCCAGGCGTTTGATGCGGAGGCGCTCATGTCTTTGATGAAATTTTCGTCATACTCGTCCCGACGCTTCGGGATGAGCAGGAAATCGTCTGAAAGGTGCACTTTACATGGATGGTAAGCGGGCGATGAATACGACTTTTCGCTCATGCTTTGCACTGATTGGCGTCACTGCTTGGTGGCTGCCGGGCTTTTTTGCTGCAGGGTTGTGCCAGACGGCCGGCGGCCAGGATCGCCTCCGCGTCGCGATTTATCCCGCGATCGCGGCACCGCCGCAACCTCACAGCGGGCTGGCCGCGCACGCGAAAACGGATTCCGCTTTTGCGCGCTTGTCAACGCAAATTTCGACGCTGCTCTCTTCCGCTCTGCCTGAAGAAAGCTTGATTCCCCTGCCGCCCGAAACCTTCAGCGAGTTTTTGCGATCACGCCCGGCTTTCGATCCGTTTCATCCCGACAGCGTGAGCAAGCTCTGCGCTGCGTTCGCGGTGCAAAAAATGGTTTTGCCGGTGGTTAACGTTATCGCCCAGCCTTCACAGCCGCTTGGTCTGCGCGTGATTTTGCGCTGGCTCGACGGTGCTTCTGGAGAAGTGACGAAAGTGCACGCCAGCGAGCATCGGCTGCAGCAGGTGGGTGAAGCGGCATACGCCCTCACGCCAGATTTTGACGCCCGCGTGCTCATGCAAGCATTGTTGGGCGCGCCCGAGCTCATTTTTTCGCAAGAAGAGACCGTCACGCCGCTGCCCTTGCCGCTCGCGCTTTCCGAACCGGCCGTCGCACGCAGTAAATCGCGAAAATGGTGGTGGTATCTTTCCGCCGCAGCGGTGGTGGGCGGCGGCTCAGCCTATTGGCTATTGGGGCGCGAAGCAGCGGAAGGACAGCCGAAATTGCTGCCCGAGCCGCCTGGACCGCCACCACAGTGAAACGCAAGCGCATCGTTTCAGGCGAGGAGAGCGGGCACCGTTTGAGCGGTGCCTCCTTTCGATCTCACGTCTTCCTGGAAGAATCTTTTTATGCATTTCGGAAAAAGTAAAAACCGATTGCTGCTCCTGCTATGCCGCAGGCATCCCCCCTTGCGCTCAGACGATCTCCCCAGCCATGGTTGTGCGCGGCCGGAGGGTAGTTTCTTACGGAAGGACAGCCCCAAAGCATCGGTCCGCCCAGGACGAAATCGCAATACGCTCAACTTGGCAGTGGCTAGGCTAGCATTGCTTTTCAGCGTCTCCACCGTGTTGCCTGCCGCCGGTTTTTACAATCTTCCGATCAGCCGCGCCCCTGGCGATCAATCCGCACCGGTGATGGTTGCAGACGGCGGGGATGGCGCATTCATATTGTGGTTGGATCAACGCGGTGCGCAGCAAAAGATTTTTTGCCAGCACTTGAGTCCTTTCGGCCAACCGCTGTGGCAAAGGGACGGTTTGGAAGCCGCGAGAACTGCCGGCCAGCACGTACAATTCGCGGTCATGCCGGACGGCAGCGGCGGCTTTATCGTCGCCTGGCAGGAGGCCGCCGGCAGCGACGACGGTGAGATCTTTGCACAACGATTGAATGGCGACGGCGTACGGCTCTGGGGCGAAGGCGGCAAAGAAATATATCGCGGCAACCGCGAGCAAACGGTGCCGTTGGTAATTGCAGACGGCGCCGGTGGTGCGATAGTGCTTTGGCAGGATGAACGCGCCGGCAATTGGGACATTTTTGCGCAGCGCGTGAATGCCGGGGGTGACAAGCTGTGGAATCCGGCCGGCGTTGCGCTGGTGCAGGAAGCGCGCAGCCAGTTGCTCGGCGACGCCGCTGCGCACACAGGACAAGGCTTTTTTTTGGCTTGGCGCGATGAACGGACCACGCCTGCACGCGTGCTCGTGCAAAACTTCGATCTCAACGGCAATAAAGTTTGGAACGCCGCAGCCTGGGTGGCGCAATCGCTTTTCGATCAAAGCGAGGCCATGCTGCATGTCGAGGCGAACAACACTGGCAGCATTTCCGTTTATGCTGCCTGGATTGAGCGGCGCCTTAACATTCCGAATGTTTACGTGCAGCGGTTAAATACCAGCGGCCTTCTGCAGTGGAGCATTCTGGGGTTGGCCGCAGGAAGAGCATCCGACGAACAAAAAGAGGTACAACTGCTTGGCGCCGAGGAGGGCGGCTTGATATTGGTATGGGAGGATGCACGCAACGACGACGGCGACATTTATGCGCAGCGCCTCAGCCGCGACGGCCGCTTGTTGTGGTCCGCTGCGGGCCTTGCGATCGTACGGGCAGAACAAGGGCAATATCGCCCGCGCGCTGCTGGCGATGCTGCGGGAGGATTCTTTTGCGTTTGGGAAGAAGATCGCAACAGCGGTACGACCATCGCCGCACAGCGCGTGGATGCAGCCGGCAGACCATTGTGGCCAGCCGCAGGGGTTTTCCTGACGGATCATGAAGAAGAGACTTCCACGCCCGTGATCCTCGCACGCGCGAATGGCCGGGCCCTGGCGGCGTGGAGCGACGGGCGCCAACCGAGCGATGACATTTATGCCCAGCCCCTCGCTGCAGATGGGAAATTTGAGAACGTGCCACCCCTGATCGTTTCCACGCCGCCGGAAACCGCCTATGTGAATACGGCATACGCCTACACCATTGCCAGCCTTGACTTTGATTCTGAGGCGCAGCCGGAACTGGCGGTGGCCACGGCACCGGCATGGTTGCAGCTCGATCAGGCTGAAAAAACTTTGCATGGCCTCCCCAGCGCCAACGATCGTGGCGAATTTGACGTCCAAATCCAGGCGAGTGATCTTGAAGGTGGGCGGGCGACGCAAAATTTTAAGCTGCGCGTTTTGGCTGATTTTTCTGCGCCGGCCATCACTTCACGGCCGGACACGATCGCGAGGGAGGATGAGGTCTACCGTTATCGCATCCTGGCGAGCGATCCCAACCCACAAGAAGTGTTGGAGTATGAATTGGAAACAGACGCGGCCTGGCTTTCCTTGACGTCGCCAGGCGAGCTAAGCGGCACGCCTTTGAACGAGCACGTCGGCCTGCACGCGGTGAAAATCACCGTCACGAATCGCCAGGGCAATTTCGGGCAGCAACAATTCCAGGTAAGGGTGGTGAACACCAACGATCCGCCGCAAATCACGAGTGCGGCGCCGCCACGCGCAAGCGAAGGCGCGGTTTATTCATACAAAATGACGGCCCGCGATGATGATCAAGGTGATTCTCTGACCTTCTTGGCCACGCGCAAACCGGCGTGGCTGCAGTTTTCGGTGAACGGCAACTTGAGCGGCACACCCACACGCAATAATTACACCGACACGCTATTTTCCTTGTATGTGAGAGACCGCGCGGACGCGCGCGATCCAAGAACCTATGCGATTCCGGTTGATCTCAGCAACACGCGACCAAGATTCACCTCCACGCCACCAACCACCATCCCAGAGGATTCGCTGTATCGTTATCAAATCGCCATCAACGACCCTGATCCGGACGAGGAATTGCGGCTCACACTCCAGCAAGCGCCGGCCTGGCTGCAGTTGGACAGTTTGACCCGCCTGTTGAGCGGAACACCGAGCAACGATCACGTCGGCGAGCACAGCGTTTCCCTGGAAGTGCGCGACCGCAAGAATGCACGCGATCAGCAGCGCTTTACTTTGCGCGTCGCGAATAGCAATGATCCGCCCACATTCACCGGCGAAATGGATACCGTCGCATTCGTAGATTCTCTGTATCAATACCAGGTGACCGCACAAGATATCGACGCCGGCGATCGTGTGACCATCACCATCGCGCAGGCGCCGGCTTGGTTAACTTGGGATGCGGCGAATGAAAGGTTGCACGGCACGCCCCGCCTGCCGGATGCGGGAGTGCACGTGATCACGTTGCACGCCCAAGATTTGTCACAGGCCGTCACCACGCAGCAGTTTTTGTTGCGGGTGTATAACTTGGGCGCACCGGATGCCACCGCGCCTGCTTCACCGCAAGTGGTGACCATCACTCCCGCGAACTGGAGCCGGTTGGCCGGCTTCACCGTCCGCTGGCAGAATCCTTTCGATCCCAGCGGCATTACCGGGGCGTTTTACAAAATGGACTCGCCGCCCGACGGCAATCGGGATGGTGAATTGGCGCTTCCACCCGCTGGCCAGACGATACAAGAGGTCAGCCTGCTGGCGCCGCGCGAAGGCAAGGTGCCATTTTATGTTTGGCTTGTTGATGGTAGCGGCAATGTCGATTATCGCACCGCCATTCGTGTTGATTGTCGTTATGACGCCTCAGCGCCGCAACCGCCAAGCAAGCTGCATGCCGGCAACGCCTTTGCCTGGGCTGGCAATGACACGCTGCGCTTTGAGTGGCAACCGGCCACCGATGCACTCAGCAACATTGCGCGCCATGATTTGATTCTCGCGGGCAGAACTATTAGGCGTTTGCCCGGCGCCGCGCGCGCCTTCAAGCTGGACACCGTGCTCGCGGAAAGAAAGTATGACTGGCGCATCGCCGCATTCGATAGCGCGGGCAATACCGCGACCTCAGCGACCGCCAGCTTTCGTGTCGATCATACGCCGCCCACGCTTTCGCATACGCCGTTGGACACCGTTGCAGCCGAAGAGACATCTTCTGTGCGCGCCACCGCACGCGATCAGCTGGGGGGTATTGCGAGCGTTCGTGTGCTCTTCCGCACCACCGGCCTTTCCGATTTTTCTGAAATTCTGATGCCTGCAGAGGGCGGCGAATTTGTTGCGTCCATTCCAGGCGCCGCAATTCGATCTCCAGGTTTGCAGTATGTGATACTTGCCGCGGATTCGGCCGGCAATGTGGGACGGTCAACGGTGAATGCGGATCCCCGCGCCGTGCATGCGGTGGTGGTGAAATCGCAACAAATTCCTGCGCCCACCACGACCCGGGGGAAATATTATCAGCTCGTTTCGATTCCGTACCGGCTTTTCTCCAATTCGCCCGAGGCGGTGTTTGCAGATAACCTGGGTGCATACGATCCCATGGGCTGGCGGCTTTATGCTTACGCGCCGCGAGCCGGCAACATCGAATTTGGCAAACCTGAATTTCAACCACTGGAGCCTGGCCGCGCATACTGGCTGATTACTGCGAAACCGCAAGCCTTCGATGCCGGTGTCGGTTTTTCCGTTACTACCGCACAAGATTTCTTGCTGGAATTGCAGCCCGGCTGGAATTTGATTGCCACGCCTTTTGACTTTCCCACGGACTGGAGTACCGTGCAAAGACCGCCTCTGGTCGAAGCGCAACTGTGGGCATTCAATGGCAAACAATATCTCGCGCATCGCGCGGTGATGCAGCCATGGCAAGGATATTTTGTTCGCAATTTGAGCGGGCAGCCGCAAACGCTGGTGATTCCGCCGCAATGCGCCGGTTGCGCAACGAACTCGCCAGTCAACAGCACGACGAGCGACATCCCCGCGCGGGCGGGAGTCTCCTCGCCGGCCGGCGAACGGCGCAATGTTCAAGAAACGCCGGCTTACGCCGCAGAGGATATCCCAGGGCCGGCAACGATCGCGGCGGCACCATTCATTTGGCAACTGCAATTGACCCTGCGCAACGATGAGTTTGCGGACACGCAAAACTGGCTGGGCGTTTCCACGTACGCCCACGAGGGATGGGATGGGATGGAACTGAGCGAGCCACCGCCGGCCGCGGGTGAGTTTGTATCACTGCGTTTCCCACAAGAACATTGGCAGGAATTCAAGGGCGATTTTACCACTGATTTTCGCCCACCCGCGGCGGCGGTCGAAAAATGGGTGTTCGAGGTTTTGGCGGCACAAGCGGGCAAAGCTTTGACTTTGGATTTCCAGCTCACCGGCGAGTTTCCAGGCGATGGGAAGATGCTGCTGCAAGATGAGGACGGCCTAGTGCGTGAAATTGATTTCGATGAAAACGGCCGCGCGCAAAGTCTTGCGCTGCGTAGCGCTGCAGCACCGCGACGATTTACTTTGTGGGCCGGCAGCCAAGACGAGCTCAACAAGACCGGCTTGCTCGCTGCGGCGCTGCCGCAGGCTTTTTCCCTGGCCCCAAGTTATCCGAATCCTGCGAGGCTGCAAGCACATGCCCAGGCCGCCAGCACCATGCGCTTCAGCTTGCCGGTGGAAACGGAAGTGGAATTGACGATTTGGAATGTGTTGGGCCAGCCCGTGCGCTCATTGTTGCACCAGCACCTCGGCGCGGGGCATCACGAGATTCTCTGGAATGGCCGTGACGATGCCGGCCAGATGGTGGCGGCCGGGGTTTATTTTTGCCGCATGAAATCCGGGCAATTCAACGCCATACGAAAAATCATTTTACTCCATTGAAGATCTATTTTCCAAACAACTCTGTCGCTGCCGCTCTGGTGCTTGCCTTTTTGTTGAGCGCGTGGCCCGATCATCTTGTGCGCGCCCAGGACAAAGACGACGCCAAAGCCGCGCATGCGCTATTTGAAAAGGCCATCAAGAAAAAGAAGGCCCCAGAACGCCTGGCGGCGTTGCGTGAAGCCTCGGCACGTTTTCCGTTGGCCGCAGAGCTGCACTATGAACTCGGCCGCGAGTTCTATCAACTCGCGCAATTGGATTCGGCCGCAGCGCGATTCGAGCGCGTCGTGGTGCTGGACGAGGTGCTCACGCAAAAAACCAGCTTGCGCAAGATTTTGGCTTCCGCCTATGCCACCATCGCCTCTCAGCGCTTCGGGCGCGGCAAGCTGATTTCCGCGGTTGAAGCCGCGCTTGCCGGTTTGAAACACGATTCGAATTCCGTACCCTGCCTGGCGACGGCGACGGTCGCTTATCAACAATTGGGCGAGTATGATCAAGCCATCAGCACCGGTTTGCGGTTGATCGCGCTGCAGCCTTCGGCGCAGAATCACAATAACCTCGGCGCGGCTTATGAAAGCAAGGGGCAATGGCTTGCCGCAAAAGAGCATTACAGCCAGGCCCTGGCGCTGGCGCCCAGTCGCAGCGAAGCGCAAAACAATTTGAACCGCGTCAATCTCCGGATAGCGCAATTGGCGGCAGCGGCGGCCCCTGTCTCCCCGGCCGCTCCCGCTGGAAAACAGCTTGAGAAGCGTGGAAAAGTTTCTACTCAAGAAATAAAACCAGCTGTGAGCAAAGCTCCGACGAAAAACACGGGGAACGCACCGCCGCCCAAAATTGCCAAGCCGGCGCGTGCCGAGGTGGAGGCAAAACCGAAAGCCTCCCCCAGAACCTTCACTCCGGAAAAAGCTCCGGCTTCAAAAACTAAGGCGCCGGAGCGTGCGCTAACGCCGCCTTCGCCGGGCCAGACGAAAATCGAACCCCTCGTTCAAGCCAGAGATTCGTCTGAAACCGCTGCACTGGAAAAGCGGGCCACAAGCGAAGCAGGAAAAACTGTACGCCACCAAGACTTTTCTTTGGGAATCTGGGGTTTGGCGGGTTTGGCGTCCATCCTGTTCATGATGTGGTGGAAGTTCTTTCCGCACAAAGCACTGGCGTTGCGTTTTGCTTTGGAAAAAATGCTTTTGAGAATCGGACTTTTCGGCCGGTCCTGGAAAAGCAAACAGCCAGGAGAAAAAAGCGGAGTTCAAGAGTTGCGGCCGGTACTGCGGGCACCTTCGCGACGAAAAAGGAAAAGGGCAAAGGATAAAAAGCGCCAAACGCAGACGCCTTTGCCGGCTGCGGCACGAGATGAACAAACGGCGAACGAGTCGCAGCGCATGCTGCATCGCGCTGCAGCACCGCCGGCGGAGCTCGAATCTTCAGGATTGGCTTTCACCTCGCCGGCGCATAAGTCCAAGCGGTTAGTCGAGGAGGTAACGCACAATTCTCAAAATGGCAACGTGCCGGCTCCGGCCGTGGTTGAAGATAGCATCGTGCCCGAATCTGAAGCCGGGCTCCAACCCGCGCCCGCTCCGGAGAAAGCCGCACCGCCCATTGGCCTGCAGACCGAAATGTTGTTTGCTGAGATGATTTCTGGAGCGCTGGCTCCGCTCGACGAAGCTAATGAAAACGGGCATTCTGGAAACAATGAACTGAACGTGGAGGCGAGTCCGGCGCGCGACGGCCATGAGGAAGCAGGACTCCAGACTTCTGAAACTGGCCTGCTACCGGTGAAGCGTGTAGAGGCTGTCCCTGCACTTCCGCACGCAAACGGCAGAACGGAAGACAAAACTCCCGTGCTTGATTTCGCACCCGATCCGCGCACGGTAACCATGCCTGCGCTTTCTTCCGATGCGCTTGCGCTTCGCGAACACTCCGCCGAAATCCACCACGAAGAGCTCATGGAAATGACCACGATGGGCCTCGTCGCGGGCGTGAAAGAAATGATGGACGAGCCGATTGCATGCGGGCAGGCCGCAACGCTGTCTGCAACACCGGCCGCACCAGGGTTGCCGGCGGAAACGGCCATGCTTCTCGCCACGCGCACGATGGAAATCTCGGCACTTTCCGCAGCTCGCATCGGCCGCTACATTATTGGAAAGGAAATCGCGAAAGGGACGACGGGAAGAATTTATAAAGCCTGGGATCCGAAACTGGATCGCACCGTGGTGCTCAAAACCGTACAATACGGCTTCGCCACTTCGACACAGGAAATCGCCGGGTTGAAAGATCGCATTTATCGCGAAGCGCGGGCCATTGCCAAATTGAGCCATCCCAACATCGTGATTGTGTATGACGTCGACGACCAGCCGGAATTTTCTTACTTGGTGATGGAGTATCTCGAAGGCCGCGATCTTAAGCAGGTTTTGGAGGCCGAGCGCCTCTTGGAGTGCGAGCGCGCTTTGCACATCGTGATGCAAGTGTGCGAGGCGATGGAATATGCGCACCGTTCGGGGGTGTTCCATCGTGACGTCAAGCCCTCGAACATCATGCTCTTGGAGAATGATGAAACCAAGGTCACCGACTTCGGCATAGCGAAAATCAGCAATTATCTTTCACTCACACAAACTGGACGGGTTTTGGGAACACCGAGCTACATGGCGCCCGAGCAAATCGAGGGGCAGGACACTGACGGCCGCGCCGACTTGTTTTCACTCGGCATCGTGCTGTACGAATTGATCGCCGGCAAAAGGCCGTTCGTTGCGGACTCCCTGGCCGCGCTGGCCTATAAAATCGTACACAAGCCGCATATTCCGCCGAGCCTGGAAAACGTGGAAATTCCTATGGAATTGGATGAAGTGCTGCAACGCGCGCTGGCGAAAAATCCGGACGAGCGCTATCAAAATGCGCTGGAATTTCAACAGGCATTGGCCGCGGTGAGAGCGAGGTTGCTCTCTTGAGAACATCATCACCATCTCGAGGCCGCAGGAGGCCTGTTTGACAAGAATATTTCCACATGATCACGAGTTTGAAGTACCATGAATCGCCCGTGCTGCCAGACCTCACAAACTTGCCAATATATAACCTGCCAAACTTGCCATCAAATACTCTACCACGCTCATTTGCGCGTGTTGAATCATCTTGGCCATGATCAAACCGTGGCTTTGCCATTGCGCGATTTCACGGTCGGCCGGAACGCGGAGAACGATCTGGTTCTCTCTGTTGAGGGGGTCTCGCGCCAGCATTTACGTCTGCGATTTGTGGAGGGGGTTTATCATGTCGAAGACTGTGGCAGCAAGAACGGCTTGTTCATCAACGGCCAGAAGTTGGGCAAGAAAGAGTTGCAGAATCTGGATTACCTGCAGATCGGGCCGGTGCTGTTGTTTTTCTTTTTGACGGAATATACCGCCGGAGAGAAGGAACCACCGCCGGCACCTCCACGCGCAGCTGCTCAGCCTGACACGCCGAAGGCTGCACCCAGCATTGAAATGAGGAAACACGACGAGAAGAGATGGCGGGAACTGTTGATGCATCACTTTCTCCGGGGCGCGTTGCGATTATCGAGTGCCGGCGTCGCCTCCCTTTGGCTTCCAGAGATTTCCGGTGAACTAACTCTGAAGCATCAAATGAATGCAGGCCAGGAGACTCGTACGCCGCTCTCGCATGCGCCCTGGCACCCCTTGGCTGAAAAGGTTTTTCAAAGCGGCAGCATCATCTTGCGTGAGCGCGCCGAAACCAAGGATCTGGGATGGGAAAATCTGCTGGCGATCGCCGGCCGTGCGCATCGCATTTTGGGAATCCCCCTGCGCGCATTTGATCAGCCCGGCGCGCCCGCCGGTGTGCTGCTTTTGGAAGATGCGCAGGCGAAAGGCAGCTTGACCTGGCAGGAGGCGCAAGGGCTGCAGAAGCTGGTCGAACGATCGGCGATTTGCATGGCGCAAATCTGCCGAGACGAAGATCATCAAGACGACCGCGACCACGAAGCCGAGCCCGAGGTGCCCATGAGATTGGGCCAGGGCGATATCCGTCCGCTTGCAGTTCCGCCATATGACCTCGCCTATGCTTCCCGGACCTCCGGCGCCGGCGCTGCGGGCGGAGATTATTTGGAGGTGATGGCGATCAATGAGACGGAGCTGGCCATAGCGATCGGAGACGTTGCCGGCAAAGGTACGGCGGCGGCGAAAATGCGCGATCGTCTGCAGGCGTATTTTCGTTTACATGTGCTGTATGAATCACGCCCCGAAGCGTGGGCGCAAGGATTGAATCAACTCGTTTTCGACATGCGTTCGACAGCGGCTTTTACCACTCTGTTCCTGGGCGTGTTGAATCTGCAACGCGGCGTGTTGCTGTACGTCAATGCCGGGCACAATCCCGGCGTGATGATTTATCCGTCCACCGCTGCCCCGCGTTTCGAGTTGTTACGCAGCAGCGGCGCGGCGCTCGGAGTGCTGGAGAGCAATCCCATCGCAGAGATAGAAATCGCCATTCCCGCGGGCGCGGCACTGATTTTTTACACCGACGGTGTCACCGAAGCCACGGGCGCAGATGGCAAACCCTATGGCCTCACACGCTTGATCGAGTGCGCCACTTCAGGTGTTTTTGCTGCGAAAAATCTTTCTGCCTCCCAACTGCTGGGCCTGGTGCTGAAAGATTTGCCTTATGCCGCCGCGCTTGCCGCCGGGGTCTGGCGGCCGCAGGATGATCAGAGCGTTCTGGTCATGATCGCACGCGCCTGAGCTTTTTGCCGGGGGGATGGAGGTTGGGCAGGAAACCCGGGCTTGTGTCCCGGCAGACGGCTTTACCTTTCGATTTGCTCCTTGATCATTTCAGTAATCTTCGTGGCGACTTCCAGCGCGCGCATGCCATCTTCGCCGGTAACCGGTGGCGGCGTATTGTTTTGAATGGCGGCAAGGAAACTTTCGATTTCCATTTTCAGCGCATTGCCTTCCGGCGCCTCCAGTTTTTCGTAAAGAATATGCCGCGGCCGGGCGCCTTGTTCGATCTTGCCCAGGACCACCGGAAACGACAGGCGGCCGCTCGCTTCCTCCGGCGAGACCATGCGAAATACCTCACTCAAGCCCTGCAGAAAATCGATCGAGACGTAGGCGTCACGTTGAAACAGGCGCATTTTGCGCATTTTTTTCTGTGAAATGCGGCTCGCAGTGACATTCGCAACACAGCCGTTTTCAAATTGCAAACGCGCGTTGGCAATGTCGGGCTCATATGAGACCACGGCCACGCCGTTGGCATGCGCTTGCGCGAGCGGGCTTTTGACCAAACTCAAAATGATGTCGATGTCGTGAATCATGAGATCCAACACGACCGCCACGTCCGTACCGCGCGGATCGAACGAGGCCATGCGATGCGATTCGATAAAGCGTGGGGCAAGGGGAAAATCGGCGAGCGCGCGTATCGCGGCATTGAAGCGTTCGATGTGCCCGACCTGCAAAACCAGCCCTCGCGCCTCGGCCAACACCAGCAATTGCCGCGCTTGAGCAACCGTCGTCGTAATTGGCTTTTCAATGAACACGTGTCGCCCGGTGCGCAAGGCCTGCTCGGCCAGCTCAAAGTGAAAGCTCGTGGGCACCACGATGTTCACGGCTTCGCATGCTTGCAGCATTTCGGCAAAGGACGAGAAGTTGCGCACGCCCAGGTCGCTTGCCAACTTTGCCGCGCGGGCTTGGTCGGCGTCGTACAAACCGACAAAGGCCGCGCCGGCGACCTCACGATACAGCGCCGCATGCAAGCTTCCCAAACGGCCGACGCCGGCAACGCCTATTCGCGTCATTGCTTTCTCCTGCCCTGATCGGTGAATGTCACAAAAATACGGCTGTGTTTCGCGCCTGCGATCCCAACGTAGTATAAGCGGGCCTTCGCAAGAATGCAAACCAAATCTGCTCAGGAAGCCGGCGTCAAATCACTTGCATTTGGCCTGCGGGCTGGTTACTATTCAGGGTGTTATTTTGGCGAGGGAAGCGTGTCGTCGCAAAATCAGGAAGCCTAATCATGAGAAATGAACTCTGGCCATTGCCGCATCGTCACCTCCTTTTTGCCTTTCTTTCCCAAACGCTGCATGACGTTTTTTCCTGTGTTCGCCTTCCCGCGCGCTGCTGCTAATCGATGCACCAGAACATGATGCCATCCCGCACTTCACTCACCAAGTGAACTTGGTTGTATTTGCGCTGAACGGACAGCTTAGGACGGATTATGAAAAAAGCGTCGCTGATTTGTACCGTCGTGATTCTGGCGGCGGGGGGCTGCAAAAACTACGACCAGCAATTTGAAGACATCCTGCGCCTTGCGGACCGGCGTGCGGACGTGCGCGAACTGGTGAGATTCACCCTGCACCCCAACGCCGAGGTAAAGCGCCGCGCGACCGTCGCGCTGGGCCGCATGCAAGATGCGCAAGCCGTGCCGACTTTGGCAGGTTTGTTGGACGATAGCAATGCCGCGGTGCGTATCGAAGCGGCTTTTGCGTTGGGGCAGATCGCGGATCCGGCAGCGACCAATGTCATTCTGAAACATAGCAACGATGAAAAAGACTTGGAAGTCCGCCTCACGCTGATTGAAGCACTGAGCAAAGTGGCAAAAGATTCTCTCCCGCCCGCCATCGACTCGACTTTGGTGCGGCAGCTCGACGACGACATCCCGATCGTGCGCGCAGAAACCGCTCTGGCGCTGGGCCGTTTGGCGCAGCGCAATCTGAAGGGTAAAAACTGGGGCGACAAGCTTCGCCCTCTGCTGCAGGACCATGCGGAAGAGGTGCGCTGGCGAGCCGCCTACGCGCTCATGCGCTTGTCCGATTCTACCACGGCTTCAGCATTGTTCCCGGCACTCAACGATCGCAGCCCGCGTGTGCGCATGCAGGCCGCGCGTGCCTTGGGTTTGCTGCGCGATCCCTTTGCGTTCGCGCTGTTGAAAAACGCGGCGAACGCGGATAGCGATTGGCGCGTGCGCGTGAATGCGGCAGCGGCCCTCGGCCAAATTGACCTCCCCGGCAACCAGTTTATTTCTCCGCGGGATGTGCCGGTGGCCGATTCTTGTCCGCACGTGCAATTGACAGCCCTGCGCGCGCTGGGCAACGCGGCTGCGCGCGCGCGCAAAGCCGGCCAGCTCGCGGTGAGCGAATCTCTGGCGGTATTTCTTGCTGATCAACTGCGCTCGCCCACCCCGGAGGTCGATATGTGCGCGGACTGGCGGGCGGCGGCAGCGGCGGCTTACGCTTTGGCGCAAGCCCGAGGCCAGGCAGCCATCGCAGATCTTCTGCCTTGGGCGAGCCATCCCGAGAAACATTTGCGCGCGGAGATTGCTCATGCCCTCGGCGTAATGGACGCACCCGAGGCTTTTCCGATTTTGGAAAAATTGGCCAATGATTCTGACAATTTGGTGCGACTTGCCGCGCTCGAATCTCTGCCGAAAAGCGCTGCGCAAAAACGTGCGTTGCCGATATATTTAAATGCGCTGTCCAGGGGCGACGCCGTGCTCACGGCGGTGGCGGCGCAAATTCTCGCGGCGGATTCCGTGCAGCGGCACGAGTACGGGCCGGCGATCATCGCGGCATATCGGCAGCTCGAGCCGCCGATCGACGTTGAGTGCGCCCAAATGATTTTCAACGCGCTTGCGGATTGCGGCAATCGCGCGGCCCAGTCTTTGCTGGAAGAAGCACTGAAAACACCGGACAAGCCGTTTGCGCGTGCCGCTGCCAGCGCCCTGCAAAAGTTGACCGGAAAAGATTACACCGAGTTTCTTCCCAAAACCGGTGCAGTGCAACAAGACTTTACCATCGCTGAAATCAAGGCTTTGCGCGGCGCCAGGGCGCGCGTGGCCACGGCACGCGGCGAAATTGAATTGGAACTATTGCCCGAAGAAGCGCCACTCACGGTTTTGAATTTCACACGTTTGGCCGCACGACGGTTCTTCGACGGCCTCGAGGTGCATCGCGTCGTGCCGAATTTCGTCATCCAATCCGGCGATCCGCGCGGCGACATGTGGGGCTCGCCCGGTTACGCGATTCGCTCCGAGTTCAATCGCCTGCGCTACGTGCGCGGTGCCGTGGGCATGGCCAGTGCTGGGCCGGACACGGAAGGCAGCCAGTGGTTCATCACGCATTCCGACCAACCTCATCTCGACGGCCGCTACACGATTTTCGCGCGAGTCCGCAAGGGTATGGAAATCGTGGAAGCGCTGCAGGTCGGCGACAAAATACAACACGTGACGATTCATCATTGAGGACGCTTCATGAAAGGAATTCCTGCTTTGGGTGTAGTGGGTCTCTGCGGCGCGATATTCACTTGTTGTGATTCTTCCCCTTCTTCCACTCGTACTCTTGCTCCCACCACGACCGCGCAAAATGCCGCAGACACGTGCTCGGATTCGATGGCCGTGGCCTTGGCGGAAAAGGTGTTGGCGGCCGCGGGTGGCCATCATGGGCTGGCAGCCGCTAATTATCTCTCTTTTCACTTTGTGATTGCAGCCGATACCGTCGTGGTTGCGGACTGGCGCCATGATTGGGACCGCCGCGCGAATCGCTACCGCCTCGAGGGCGAGCTGCCCAACGGCGATCACGCTTTGGTTCTCATGCATCTCAACAACCAAACCGGCCGCGCCTTTCAAAACGGCCAGCCCGTACCGGTGGAGGAGGCCAAACCGCTGCTGGCCATGGCCTACTCGCGCTTTCTTTCCGACTTTTATTGGCTGCTGCTGCCGTTCAAGCTGCAAGATCCCGGCGCCTGTTTGGAGTATCAAGGCATACAGTCGGTCAACGACACTTCTTTTGCGGTCTTGCGTTTGCGTTTCGTCGGCCAGGCAGGATTGACGCCGGAAAACAGCTATCGATTGTTTATTGATCCCGTTTCGTTTCGCTTGCATCACTGGGAATTCTTTGCCACGCCGCAGTCTGAACCGTTGATCGCGTGGTGGACAAACTGGCAGGAGTTTGGCGGCCTCTATCTGGCGACGGAGCGCCGCCTGGAAGGGACCAATCGCAGGATCGTTTTTGAAGAACTGATTGTATCTTCCACTGTGAATGAAAGTCTTTTCGCGGTGCCGGCGCAGTTTTCCGCGAGCGCATTTTGAGAGGAGCGTTTCAAAAACTCAACTATTTCACGGCGCGCGTCTGGCCCTGTTGAAAAACCCAAATTCTTTCCGGCGCCACGCCTAGCGAATCCACGGCCGCACGCAAATCTCTGGGCGGCTGATCCATGGGCTCGTCGGCAAGATCGAACGTGCCCCAATGAATCGCCAGCATGTTTTGGCCGCGCACGTCGAGAAAAGCTTGCAGCGCTTCGGGTGGATTCACGTGTACGGGCGACATGAACCAGCGCGGCAAATACGCACCGATGGGCAGAATCGCCAAATCGAACGGCCCAAATTTCTCTCCGATTTCCTTGAAGCCGGGAAAGTAACCGGTGTCTCCCGCGAAATAAAAGCGATGTTTTTTGGCCAGCACCGCCCAACTGCACCACAGCACTTGATTCGTGTCGTGCAAGCCTCGACCGGAGAAATGCTGCGTGGGCGTGCAGTGAAATTTCAGCCCGCGAAATTCCGCAGATTCCCACCAATCCAATTCCACGACGTGCTCTTTCTTGATGCCGAGATCGCGCAGAA
This sequence comes from bacterium, assembly GCA_044869275.1. Lineage (GTDB taxonomy): Bacteria > Zhuqueibacterota > Zhuqueibacteria > Zhuqueibacterales > Zhuqueibacteraceae > JBIOXB01. The sequence continues at coordinate 10,999 of JBIOXB010000075.1, read as the reverse complement.
ATTTCCCCATAAACAACGGCACGAAATAGCGCGGCCCGTTGCCGAGCCTTTTAATTGTGTCATTGTCGAGATGATCGTAATGATTGTGGGAAATCAGCACCACATCGATGCGGGGCAGGTTTTCGAAAGCGGGTGTGGCCGGCACTTTGCGCTTCGGACCGGCAAATGGCACCGGCGAGCAGCGTTCGGAAAAAATCGGATCGGTCAAAATATTCACCCCTGCGATTTGCACCAAAGTGGTCGCATGACCGACCCAGGTCACGCGCATATTTTCGTCATCGCCTTGCAACGCCGCGCCGTCGTTGAAGGCAATCTTAAAATCATAGCTCTCAGGTTTCGCCGGCGCCTTGCCGCGCAGACGATGCCATTGCCATTTTAAGAAAGCCCCGGCGCCATGGGGTTTGAAGGTGGAGAAAGGATTGCGGAAACCTTTTTCGCGATGATGCGAGGGCCTGCCCGTTATGGGCGCTTCAGAGTCAGGCACAAAGGCAGCGGCGATGACAAAAGCAATCATAACAAAAAGCGCGAGCGTTGACACAGCGAGCATTTTGGACATATTTCGCGGGGCAGTGTTGCAGGCCTTTGAAAAGAGCTTTATATTAATAAATTGGTCTTGACGTTGCAATCTAAACAAACCGGAGTAGAATGCCAAGCGCTTTGTCCGTATGAAGAACAAATCCAACGCTGCGAAGCTTTCACCGCGGGATTCCTTGACCTTGCCGGATTATGTGCGCCCGGGCTTGAGCCTGATCTTTATCGGCCTGAACCCGGGGCTGCTTTCCGCACAACAAGGAAAATACTATGCGCGCACCACGAACCGCTTCTGGCCGGCGTTGTCGGACTCGAATTTCTTCGGCAGGAGCGTGCGGGCCGGCGACGAGCGCGTATTGTTCGGAAGAGGCGTTGGTTTTACCGACGTCGTCAAACGCGCCAGCGGGCAGGTGGATGAGTTGTCGCGTGAAGAAATCAAGGAGGGTGCAAAAGCACTGCGTCGCAAACTGCGGTATTATGCCCCGGAATTTGCATGTTTTATTGGCCTCACCGGATACCGCTGGTTGTTTGATTTGCCCGCCCGCGTCAAAATCACCATCGGCCTGCAAGGGGACAAGATCGGCAAGACTCATCTTTATGTGCTGCCTTCCACCAGCTCGGCGAATGCGCATTATTCTTTTGCTGAGATCGTTGCCGCATTTCGAGACTGCAGACGCTGGTTGAACAAGCACGGTGTTTTGCTCTAAGCAATTCTTGTGTATCAAGTGAAAATTTGCTATCCTATCAGGAGCAAAAAGAATGGATCAAATTGACTTCTTGGCAAAGATTTGGAGCGAAAACGAGTTGCCCGTGCTGGCGCGTTCGCGGGAAGCGTATGCCGAAATCGCCGCGGCGGCCAAAAAGCAAAATAGCCAGGTGGTCTTTGCCAAATTGCTGCAGAGCTATGGCCATTCCGAAGCCAACCAGCGAGAAGTTATCGCGCGCCTGTGGGAAGTTTTGCAAAGATATTTCGCTTCGGATTATCCCGAACTGGAAAAAATGCTAGCGGGGGCCCATACCCGCGAGCAGATGCGCTTGTGGCTTTGGCGCCGCGTCGTGCGCTCCGGCAATTCCGCCCTGATGTCCAGCCGTTTCTTCGCCGATGATTTTCTTTTCTATCGCGCTTTGCAAGAAGACCGGCTGATCAGTTGGTATGGTGAGCGCGTGGGCGAGTGGCCGATTCAACTCTTGTTGTCGCTGTTTCTCAGCGGCCAGGAGGAGACGAAAAGTTTGCGCCAGCAGTTGTGCTGGCCCACGGCGAAACTGCCTGCGGATTTTCAAGCTTCGCGTGCTGAAAATCGCGCGTTGCGGCGCTTGTGGGAAGCGCGCATTTTGGTGCGCTTTGGCAATTGGGTGCATTTGCATCCGCTGGTCATGTTGCAATTGCCGGAGATTTCTGCTTTTTCTTCGCCGGTATTCGCGTGGCGCGGGCACGAGCTGGTGGCGCACATGCCCGATGGCCGCATCTGGCCGCTGGCGCCGTTCAATTTAGCCGCGCTGGTTTTTGATGAAACGCTCGCGCTCTTCGGCCGCGACCGCCGCGGCTGGTGGCGGAATTTTGCAGCCTTTGCCGAGATTTTTGTCCGGCGGTCGGACGATGTCGCTTCTCATTTTGTAGTGCGCTGCTTCCAGGAGCTGGGTTTGCCGGTCATGCAGCAGGCGCCACTGCAGTTTTGGAAAGAGTTTTGTGCAGGCATAAGATTCCTCGATGACTTGCGGGCGGCGCAGGTCGCAAGTCACTAGTCGGAGCGCACGCCACAACCCCGTCAACTCTTTCGCTCTTGCCATTCGAATTTGGTCTTTTATCTTCAATCATTATGCTCAGCAAGCTCTACCTTCTTGTCGCTGCTCTTGCCGCCCTCTGGCCTCCGCCGGCGGCTGCCACTGCCGGTGGCACACCGGATTCTACCCTGCAATTTGCCGTGGACTATGCCCGGTTCCGCATCAACGCTTTGGCCGCGCATGTCGAGCTCTACGTCGGCGTGCCGCGCGCCCAACTGCTCTTCGTTCCGGAAGATGGAGGCCTCATCGCCTCGTTTGAATCGCGTGTGGTGATTTCGCGCGGCGACAGCCAATTGGTCACGCATGCCTGGGTGGCGCATTCACCGGCGAAAGACACTGCTGAAATCCGGCCCAATCAAGTGCTGTACACACAGGCGAATTTTCAATTGCCGGTGGGGGAGTATCAATTCGAGGTACAGGTGCGCGATCCGCGCAGCGGCAATGCCGGGACAAGAACTTTGGCGGTTCCGGTCGAAAATTTCGAGATGGAAAATTTGGCGTTGAGCGACATCGAAATCTCGGCGCGCCTGATGAAGGACACGACGCTCTCGCTTTTCTTCAAGAATCACTACACTGTCATTCCCAATCCCGCTGCCACCTACGGCCCGGGACTGCCCATGCTGTATGCCTATACCGAAATCTATAATCTTACGTTTCCCAACGATAGTGCGTATTCCGTGACCTATCGCATTCTCGATGGGCAGGGCAGTGCAGTCAAAACGCTGCCGGCCAAACGCCGGGCTGTGTACGGCCGGCAATTGGTGGAAGTGGGCGCTGTCAACGTGGTGTCCTTGCCCTTGGGAACTTTTTTCCTGGAGTTGCGCGTCGTCGATCATGCCACGCAGAAAGAAGCAGTGCGCCGCCGCAAGTTTTTCGTTTACCGCGAAGACGAATCGCTGCCGGTCGAAGGCGGTGGTTTGGACGCTGGGCTGGAGCTCATGCTGGCGACTTATCGCCAGCGCACGCCGGATGAATTGAATGAAGAGTTCAAAGCGGTGCGTTATTTGGCCACGAAAGAAGAGCAAAAAATCTATGCTTCACTTAATGATGAAGGCAAACGGGACTTTTTTGTCAAATTTTGGCAGCCGCGCGACCGCACGCCGCAAACGCCGCGCAACGAATTTCGTGAAGATTATCTCAATCGCGCCAGGTTTGCCAACGAATATTTTTCCGGCCTGCGCAAAGGCGTGGAGACGGATATGGGCCGCGTCTTGTTAGTTTACGGCCAAGCGGACGAAGTCGAGCGCTTTCCCAGCACCAGCGAAAACCGGCCATACCAAATATGGAAGTATTATCAAATCGAAGGCGGCGTGGAGTTTGTGTTCGTCGACGTCAACAGTTGGGGAGAATTCAAACTCGTGCATTCCAGCGCACGCGGCGAGCTGCAGGATAATGATTGGCAGCGCTGGATCAATCCTGCGCGGTGAAACACGAAGCCAGAAGCAGCAATGCAGCGGACCGTTCTGGTGCACGAGGCCAAATCAGCGCTGAGGTGAATGCCTTTCCGCATCTTCCGCGCAGCGTCAATCCGCCCACCCAATCAATTTCTCTTTAATGTTCCCTCAATTCGGCCGAACGGCTCGTCCGTCGGCACGAAAATCTCATTTTGATTCTCCATGCTGAAGCGCGTGAGATCGAACAGGAGATAATGCTTGTTCGGCATGACGAGGTGGATTTCAACGATCTCATGGCATTTTTCGAGCGCAGCTCCGCCCATGGCATAGAGCGTGTGCTGCACCGACAGGCTTTGATGCCGGGCGAACGTTTCCATCAACGTTTGGCGGATCAGGTTATGACAATGGTCGTAGTCGTTTGCGGGGTCTCGATATCGCCAGCTCGCGTCCAGGCTCGTCGCCAATATCCGATCATGTGTGTCTTGCAGAGTGGTATATTGATCGGATAAAAAATCTGCAAAGCCTGAGCCGGTCGTTTTGAGGATGAGCAGGTCTTTGAGCCCGGATTCGACTGCAAGCTGATCACGGCGCTGAGTAATGCAGCACGTGCGTTGCTCCCGGCCCGCGCTTACAAACGCATGCGCGGGCAACGGCTCGACTTTTCCCGCCGGGGAAGATGGAATGCGCTGCCAAAGCGTTTCAATCAGCTCGACGGTGGCACTTGCAATTTGCGGATGGTGCGCGAGAAAGTGTTGGCCCAGTGCCAGCCCGAATTCTTCAATCGTGCGCAGTGCATGCTTCTTGGCCAATGCGTAAACGGTGTTCTTCATGGTGTCCGTTGGCAAAACCGTGCGATTATCGCCCTCACAGTAGACTTGTTCGAATGCTCCGGAGAACTGCATGTTGACGGCGACTTCTTTCAAGTCGTGATGATCGGCGTGGCGAGTGACTTTTGCCACGCGCACGGAAGACTTGCCATAACAGTTGTGTGACAGGGTAATGGACATCTCGGGCCTCATGAATTTGCCCTTGCGGGCTGGAAGTTGGAAAACAATTCAAATCTTGTTTGAAAATCGGCGCAGGCAATTGGGACCAATTGCGCTAGCTGACCCGGCTTTTGTTCTTCAGCTGCCGCGATACGTCGAATATCCGAACGGGCTCAGCAGTAATGGCACGTGATAATGCTGAGAAGAGTCCGCGATTTCAAAAACGACGCTAACATAGGGATAAAAACTGCGCAAGCCCAAGGCGCGAAAATAAGCACCGGTTTCGAACGTCAAACGATACACGCCAGCGGCGAGCGAACTGTCCGCCGGCAACAGATCGCTTACGCGGCCATCGTCATTGGTCGAGCCCTGGCCCAGCTCTTGCCACGCGTCGTTTTCAATCTGCCTTGCCAAGACGACTCGCACGCCGGCAGCAGGACGCCCACGACTCGTGTCGAGCACATGAGTAGTTATGAAACTCTTCATTATTGTTTACCCAGCGAAGCCTTGGTTCGAAAAATCAGGAATAGAAATTATAGAATCGAAGACAGGACGTCTCGCTGTTGCTTTTTCCATCTACCATCCACCATCTACTATCCTCGATCTTTTTTCACTGCCCCCGCCGCGCTTGCAAGATCTTGACAAACGACTTGCCGCGGATTTCTTCCAGCGTCAAGCCCGTGACCAAAGCCTCTTCTTCTGTGATCGCGCCGCAGTTGATGCCGCGCAAAAAGAAATTCAACAGGCCCTGTCCGGTGGCAGCATCGTCGAACACGGCACCCAGCAAAGTCGCCTGTGCCGCTTTTGCCACGAATGATTTCAAGCGCTGCGAAGCCGCGTCCAGCCCTTCCAAAAAGAAATTATACACGGCCGCGTAACGCACCGGCAACTGCGAGGGGTGCAAATCCCAGCCTTGATAGAAGCCATGCCGGAGCGAATGCGCGATGTGACCATAACCCAGTCGCCAGGCGTCATGCACGGCGAGTTGATTCTCGCGCCTTTGCGCTGCGGTCAAGGGCGGGCCATTGGGAAGGGCGCGATGCGGACCGATGGGCATGACATTGGTGGCGCCGTCGGAGAGCCAAATCCCCGTGCCCGCCAGCGCGACCGTCATCATGTGCCGCGCGAAATCACATGAGGGGTGATCCATGCTTTGGTACGGCGCCGTGATATTACTCGCGGCGGTATAATCATACACGCCGAAATGCGCGCTCACACAGCGCCCCTGCGCCGCGGTGACGAAAGAAGGCAAGGAGCAATAGCCCTGAGGATTGATGATGGACTGCGTGGTTTCGACCATGATCTCCAGCTTCAGCGCGCCCGAAGCCAGGCCGGCATTGGTTTCAAGCCTTTCGTACAATTGCACCAGGGCCGCAACGTGCTCCGGCATTGTGACTTTCGGCAGGGTCACAACAAAATGCTCCGGTAGTTTCCCGCCAGTGCGCCCCGCCAATGTGGAGACGAAAATATCGAGCGTGCGCGCGCTCCGCGCTTTTAGTTCTTCCGTGAGCGGTTTGATGCGGATGCCAAGGAAGGGTGGCAGGAGGCCGTCACTCATGCCGCGCGCGACTTCTTCCGCCGCTGCCGCGGCATGGCCATCTTCCTCCGCATCCGGGCGATTGCCATAGCCGTCCTCGAAGTCGATGCGCAAGTCCTCCACTGGCTCGCGTTGCAGCTTTTCGAGCACGCGCGAGTAAACGGTGTGAGCCAGCCAGGCAGGCTCGTTCTCCCGGTGAACCGCTTCGGCATCCGTCGCGAGTTTTTTTTGCAGAGCCACGATCTGGGCTTGCGCCTCGGGCAATTGCTCTGCGCCGCGCAAGCCGAATGCTTTGGCGAGCGCGACAAAATTCGGGGCATGCTCCTGTAAAGTGCGCAATGCCGCGGCCCCGAGTTTTTGCGCGGCATCGGCTTTGAACAATTGCGCGCCGCCATAGACCGTGTGCACCGGCTGCCGCGCCGCCGACTCACCGGGATAGATTTGGGCGAAAGCATGGTTGGCTTCGTGCAAGCGGCCGAGAACGGCGCGCACCGCTTCCGGAGGGAGAGAAGTGTTCATGAAGGCTTGGCCTCGATTTTTGTATCACTCATTCGCCAAAAGTTTTTCCAGGCGAATTCTGGTTATTTTGCTTTGTTCCTCCGCCGCGATCTTGATCTCCACGGCAGGATCATTCGGCAAACGCTGCTGCAAAATGGCGAGCATCTCTTCCGCGCTTTTGCCGGTGGCGCACACGATGAAAATATAGCCAAATTTTTCTTCATAAGCAGTATTGCCTGCGGCCAGTGCTTTGAGCACGTCCTCGGCTGCTTCCTGCACGCCGGTTTGTTCGCCCATGGACCATTCTCGTGTGCTGGTGAATTTTTTTCGAAGGCCATCGAGGCCACCAATGCGAGGATGATGCGAGAAGGCTTCGCGCCAATCCTCCGGCGAGAGTTGCCACCAAATTTCATCTGCCGCCGCGAAGAACTTCGTTTCGTCGTGAAACGGGCGGCACGAGGCCATTTCCTTCACCCAGCGCGAAGCGCCACAGCAGCGCAGGAGTTCCGCTTGGGCTGTTTGGGAGTCGAGACGGTTGAGCTGAGCGAAATGCATAGATTTTTCCATTTGTGTGATGAAGTCGCCGATTATTTTTCATTCCCCGCCAACACCCCCCACAGCCGCAACCGGCTCACGCCTCCGTCTGGAAAAATATTCAAGCGCGCGTGTGTAAATGGGCCTCCGGTGCGCAATTCTTTTTCAAAGAAATGGCGCGTATGCGCCTGCAGTTTTGTTTTGGCGAGAACCTCCGTCCAATGGACTTCCGGCTTGGTGAGATCGTCGCCGGCACGGGCCTTGCTCATGCATGCCTCGAGCGAACACGTGTCTGGGAAATTGCCTTTGAAGTGATTGGTATCGACTTCGATACGTTTAATGAAACCCGGCGCTCCCATTTTCAAAATGATCCAATCAAAGCCCGGCCCGCGCCGCCGCCGTGTTTCCCAGCCCTCGCCCATATTCAGGGCACGGCCCGGCATAATGAGATTCTCCATCGGGCTGAAAAACATATCGCTGCAAGCCAGCGGCAGGCCGCCGTTTTCTATGGCCAGGAGGTCGAGCAATTCACCGGATTTGAAGCGCGTAAAATCTGGAACGGCTGCGCCATAAACACGCAGCCGGGCGACGCCACCGTCGGGAAAAATGTTGAGGCGAATGTGCGTCCAGCGGCGATCACTGGATATCGCAAACAAGTTTTGCGAACCGGGCTTGAGCGCAGATTTCGACAAAATCGTTGTCCATGCAGTTTTCGCAGCCCTTAAGATTCTTGCTGAGGGTTTTCCATTCACATGGCACGCTTCAAGTGAAGCATAGGGCGGATGATTGCCGAGAAAATGGTTGGTGTCGATGTCCACGGCTTTGATGACGCCGGGAATGCCGAGCCTGATGATACAATGATCAAAACCCAGCCCGCGCTTGCGCCGCGTTTCCCAGCCGTCCATCCATTTGCCGTTTTCGGTGTATTTGCCCGGAATGAAAACGCCGCGACCGGGCTTGAGCAAGTTCTCCTTCGGCGCAAAGAATTCGTCATTCGCATGCAGCGCCTGTCCGCCCACGCGCTCGGCGGCGAGATCGATAAGGCCGGTGAATGTGGCAATTGCAGGGCTTATTGATGCAGACATTGTAATTTCGTTCCGCCTGGTTTAGCACACACAGTTCGACACAGTACAACTCAGTACGTGTCATTCTGAAAGAATCAGACTGTGTGAAAACGTCTGGTTTCAACGCCGGCTGAGCTTGTCGAAGCCGGATTATTGAGCTTAGCACCCTTCGACAAGCTCAGGGTGCGGCATTCTCGGGTTTTCACACAGTCTGAATCTTGGTGAAAGCACCCTCGGCACCTCTGACCAAGATTCTTTCAGAACGACATCTTACGTGGGTTGCAACATGATTCGATTTCCCGACGGCCCGGCGACAAAACGGCCGCTTTCGTAAATTTTTCTGCCGTGTAGAAAAGTCATTTCCACTATGCCGTGGAGTTGCCGCCCGGCATACGGCGTGACTTTATGACGATGATGAATCATATCCGCAGTCACCTTGAAACTTGACTCCGGATTCCAAATCACGAAATCGGCGTCAAAACCGGCCGCAATGACGCCCTTTTGCCCATGCCACACCAAGAACGTGGCCGGCCCGTGTGACAGCCATCTCGCCATTTCCAACAGCGAGAATCCTCGCGCACGCGCGGCGGTCCACACCACGGGCAGCATGAATTGCAGAGAGGCGATACCGCCCCACGCGCGTTGAAAATCGCCGGCTTCGAGCAGCTTGAGCTCCGGCGGGCAAGGGGAATGATCAGAGGCGATAAAGTCGATCACACCCGCTTGCAGCGCTTGCCAAAGCCGCTCGCGATTTTCGTGTTCGCGAATGGGCGGTGCGCATTTGAAGCGCGTGTCGCCCTCGGCAATTTCCTCCGCTGAAAAAAACAAATAGTGGGGGCAGGTTTCAACGGTAATCGGTAATCCTTCTTCTCGCGCTTGCTGCAAGAGGGGAATCGCTTCGGCGGAAGACAGATGGACAATATGCACCCGGCAATGATATTCCCGGCATAGTTTGGCCATCAGCGTGATCGCGTCGTTTTCCCATGACTTCGGGCGTGAAGCGAGATAAGCCGGATAGCTGCGCGGATCATCGCGCCACGTGGCTTGATCCTTCTGCAGCTCCGCATGCACGAGCAGAGGCATACCCTCGTTCGCGAGCATCGGCATGGCGTCCCGAAGATCTGCTTCCGTCACATTGGGAAAATCATCAATGCCCGAATGAATCAGAAAAGCTTTACCTCCCAGTACCCCGGCGCGCAGTAGCGGCAAGATCGTGCGGCTGTTTTCGGGAACGAGGCCGGCATAAAAGCCGCAATCTACCCACAGCCTGCCTGCCGCGGCAGCCAGCTTTTGCGCGAACGCGGCAAGAGTGGAGGTGACAGGCGTGCTGTTAAGCGGCATGTCCACGAGCGTGGTCACACCGCCCGCTGCTGCCGCGCGCGTCGCGGTTTCGAATCCTTCCCAATCCGTTCGACCGGGCTCGTTGATATGCACGTGCGCGTCGATCACGCCCGGCATGACGGCCAAGTCGCCGACCTCTTCGATGGGACATTGGGCGAACTTCGGCGCGCCGGCAATGACCTCGACAATCTTGCCGGATTTGATCAGAATTGACGCTTCGCGCACACCTTCCGGCGTGACCGCGCGGCGGCTATGAATGATGAGATCGGGTGAAGAGGAATTCATATTGCGAGCTGAATAATGCGCAAGACGTAAGACGTGATGCGTAATTCATAAGACGTAAATAACGTGTTGGGTTGCAACTCAGCCTTGTTGCACGTTTATTGGCTCTGGCTCTGTAATCTTGCATATTTCTTCATGACTTCGCGCAGCCGTTCATGTGGCAGCGCCACCACTTTGCGGCCATTGATCCCGGTCATCGTTTCCGCCGCGATCAAGGCATTGATGATGGCTTCTTCCGTCGCTTGCACCGTCGCTTCAAAAATCGGATTGATGCGTTCATTGGGGAGCATGCTGAGGCTGGCAACCTCGCGCGCTTGCGCCGCTTCCAAGTTTGCCGTGGAAAAGGCGATGAAAATATCTCCTGATCCATTGCCAGAGGTGGCGCCCGTGCGCGCGACGCCCAGAGCAGCACGGCGCGCCAATCTTTTCAGTTGATGCGGCAGCAGCGGCGCGTCGGTGGCAATGACGATAATGATGGATCCCGTCTCTCTTTCGCGATAGGCACCCTCGAGAATTTCCTGTCCCACCGGCACGCCGGCAATGCGCAACTGTCTGCGCAACCCGAAATTGGCCTGCACGAGTGCGCCCACCGTGTAGCCGCCGCTTTTTTCCGCCAGCTTGCGCGACGAAGTGCCGATGCCGCCTTTGAATTCATAGCAAATCATGCCGGTGCCCCCGCCGACGTTGCCCTCCATCACCGGGCCGGATTTGGTGCTGGCGAGCGCGTCCCAGGCATGTTGCTCCTTCACGTGAAAGCCGTTGATGTCATTCAACCAGCCGTCCCAAGTTTCCGCCACCACCGGCAAGCCCCAGGACTGTTGCATCTGGCTCTGCTTGACTTGCCACGCAATTACCGCATCGCGCACGACGCCGACGCTGTGCGTGTTCGTGATCATCACCGGCCCTTCGAGAAATCCGGATTCTTCCACCCAGGTGGTGCCGGTCATTTCACCGTTGCCGTTGAGCGAGAACCAGGCGGCGAACACGGGCTCGAGTGCCTTGCGGCCGCGCGGCAGGATGGCGGTCACGCCCGTGCGCACGCCGTCTTCG
>JBIOXB010000074.1:0-24499 GCA_044869275.1 bacterium | reverse complement strand
GCGTTAGAACGGTTGGGTTACAAAATCGAACTTAACGAAATGACATCTCAAGAAAAGGCTTAACTAAACCTCAAATTTGCAAATCTCTATGCATGTCATTTTCGTGGTAATCTTCCCATGATACAATATCACAGCCCATTTCGGCCTTGTGCCCAGCGCTTGGGAAGATCCCGATGAATCGGGATGACATCTCTGGTGGTGGTGCTGACTCAACGGTGCAGCATTGGAACATAATTCTGAGAGCTTCTGGCCCAAACGGATTCAGCCTGTGCATTAATTCACGGGCGAGCATGAAAACAGCTTGCTGGAATCAAAAAACAATTTCAACCTCTGGGATCGCCTCCGTATCCGCCACGCGGCAGGTCAGTTGACGCGATGAATTGTCCAGTTTGATCACAAACTCTTGCTTATTGCCTCGTGAGATCTGCACCGTACCAGGCGTATCGCCTTTGCGCACTGGCAGCAGAACCGTGACCAAAAAGGATTCCAAACCCGGAGCCTGGGTGCGGACCTCAACTAAAGGGTGCTTCACGGCATTTTCTTCTGGTATGGGCAGGCGCAGCACCTCGACACCAACGCCATTCGAGCCGGCAGCGAAAGCATGCAATGCCGCATATGGGCGCAGGGTTTTGAAGCCATTGGTCGTGGCGATGATGCTGCCTTTGCCATCCAAATTGTACGCAAAGAAGCGAGCTTGTATGCGCGAGGGCTGCGCGGTTTTCATCACTTTGTCCAGCAACAAAACCGCCGGCAGCTCATGCAGAACCACGACGGTGCGCATCACCGACATTACGTCCGGCAGCACCAATTGATACGCGGGTGTGGCCTCGCTTGTCCAAAAGAAATACCCGGGCCGCTCGCCTTTGCGAATGATGCGTGCCGCGGCTTGCGAAGGATTTGTGCCCTCCGAACCATCGTGATATTGATGCGGCTTGCCGTCGATCAACAATGCACTGTGGCCCAAGGTCGTGCGCATCATCCAGCTCGGATCGCTGAAGCTATACGGCGGGCGATAAGGATCGGCCACGAGATGCTCGCCAAAACATTTCACCATGATGCTATTGCGATCGGCGTGCTCATGATTCGACGGGCCGCCGCTGCGCATGGCAACGACCAGATCCTCGGGCTGGTAACCGGTGCGCGCCACGATCCAATCCAAGTCCGAATGCCACAACTCCGGCCCCGGCTTCGGCGCTTCGGCTAGCAGCTGCGGTTGATGCCAGATCAAAGCCCACTCATCCAATTCACCTCCCAGTTTTTCCGCGAACCACGCCGCCTGGCCATCTTGAAAGCGCGCGGCAATCCACATCGCCATGGAGGTGCGCTTAGGCTTGCCCGCTTCACCAGATTTGACATTGCCATTGTCGCCGAAGTTGACGATTTCGTAAAGGTCATCCTGCACCGGCATGGACATGCCATAGAGGTAATCCAGGTAACCCGGCCAATTGATCAAATCATGCAAATCCGCATGGTGAAACCGATGCAAGATCGTCGTGGCTTGCGCGAGGTGCAGCGCGGTGTAATGCGCGTAGGAAACGCCTTCATTATATGAGCCGTCGCGCGCGAAGAGGTCGCGAAACGTCTTGATGCTGAAGATCGCCTGCTCCAGCCAGCGTTCGGTCTTGTCACTTTTGCCCAATTGCTGCTGATAAGTGACCGCGCCAATTGCCAAGGCCGAGGCCGGCACTGCTTTCAAATTGGTTTTATCTAAAATGTGCGGCCAGTTGCTCATGTCGATGCGATCACCCGGACGATGCTCGAAGTAGGTGCTGGTTTTGTCCATGCTCCAACCTACGACGCGCTCAGGATAGCGCATGCCATACAGGCTGCGAAAACAGGGCTCGCATCCGCGCTCGCCCATGGTTTCCAGCCAGCTCGCGCGCTCCTGTTGATCGACAAAATTTCCCAGCCAATCGGCGCATAAGGCCACGGCCACGATCGAGCTGGAGGCGCGTTGAATGCCGATCACGTCTTTGCCCGCCTCCAAGAAATAATCCCATTTGGGGAATTTCATCATCGTGCGAATGCAATCCGTTGCCAGCTTCGCCGCGTCTTTATCTTCCGTCATGGCATAATGAAATGCCAGTTGCTGGGCGGAATCGCTGAGGCGCGCAATGTGAAAAAGATGATCGTTGTAACGCACTTCGGACTTGATAAATTGGCGTTCTTTGGTGCGATCGAAGGCTGCCAATCGTTGGCGCAGGCCGGTGAAAAGTGGAGTGCCGGCAAAAGACGTTCGCATTTTTTGGAGATGATCTTCATCAAAAAACAATCCGAAAGAAAGCTTTGTGCCCGCGGTTTTGGAGCTTCCTTGCGGCACTGGCAAAAGCAGGCCCGGCAAAGAAAGAGAAGCAAGATAAAGGAAATCGCGGCGGGAGGGCATGGTGAGGTTCTCGCTATTTTGATGGTTGCAATATGATCTCAGCCGAACCGAATTTGCGTGTCATCCAGAAGGAATCAGACTGTGTGAAAACTTGGGAAGGCCGCACCCTGAGCTTGTCGAAGGGTGCTAAGTCCAAGAACCAGGCTTCGACAGGCTCAGCCTGCGTTGAAACCAAGCGTTTTCACACAGTCTGAATCTTGGTAAGCGGCATTCTCGGTGTGTCTCACCAAGGTTCTTTCAGAATGACAGCAACCGTGGTTCGTGTTTACCGGTAGAATCCGCATGCGAGAGTCTGGAGAATACCATGCAGTGGTTATTTTGCATGGAGTGGCGCCCTATCTTCCCAATAACGCCACTTCACAAACCCCACCCGATCAGGCGCGCCATCGAGCTGCAGGCCATGGGTGTTGGGCAAGGCTTCCATCAACACTTTGCCCTGGTAAAACACCTTTAAAACTTCCGAGGCGGAATAGCTGATTTCATTGCCGGAAATCGTGGCAAAAAGAAAATGCGCGTCGGTCTCGAGATCGCCGTACTGCACGCGGCCCGCCTCCCAGGTGTAGCGCGGGCGAATGTTCTCGCGCACGACGCCTGAATTTAAATCAAGCTTCACACCGAGAACAGAAACGGCATTGCCCTCTTTGATCTCAATGCCCACGGCGCGCGGGAATGCAGACATGGGCATAATCCGCAGGTTTTGCAAATGTGCCGAGGCGTTTTCTCTGCTATTCATAGGAATAAGTGCCGTCACAAAAACCTCGTAATCGCCGGCGCGGTAGTGGCTGGATTGCGTTTGATAGATCGCGATTTCGTCTTGATAGTGGCGCGTTTCCTCGTATGTGCCCGCGGTTTTGGCACGGGTTTCCAAAAATTGAATGCGCAGGCGCTGGTCCTGCGGCAGCACGATCGTTCCGATGGAATCAACCGAAGTCACGAAGAAGTGCTCGCCCTGCTCATGAATCTTGCGCGTATGCCAAAAATTGGTGAAGGTGTAATAATCGGTTTGCTTGACCTCCACGGCGTCAATCACAATAAACATGTTTTGTTTTTTGAGATATGTGATCACGCGATCCCAGGCATACCCCAGTGCCTCATCGTGCAGGCGCGTGCGGCTCATATCCACCTCGCGCAGATTGAGGAACTCGATCTTCTGCGTGCGCACGGAGCGATAGGCTCCGGAGTTGCGCACGAATTCCTGCAGCGATTGGTGCACCTCGCGCTTGTTCTTGCGCGCCACCAGACGGTTGTGAAAATAATCCGCGCGAAATTGGCCGTATTTTCCGCTGGGCAGGCCGTCGCGGTAACCGCCATCGTGCAACAATACCGCGCCGCCGGACATGAGCAGCGAGATGTCATTCTCATCCGAATGGCCGTGATGCATTTTCTCTTCTTCGACGGAAATCGTATTCCGCAAAAACTCGCGATGCACAAACCCGCCCGCGCCTTCGTCGCGATAGTTTAACAAAAGATAAGTGCTCGTAGGTTCCCAACCGTTGCGGAAAACGACTTTTTTACCGATGACATCATCCAGGACTTCCTGGCTCAGTGACTTTGGCGATTGCGCGGCAAGGGCATCATCCGTCCATTGATAAGCCAAAGCAAAAGAAGACGCTGCGCCGGTGCCGGTTTGCGGATAGAAATAAGCAGCCGAGTCCGAATTCGTGTGCGCGTAGAGCCGCATCATTTTTGCAAACATGCGCTCGGCGACCCATTTGAGCTCGCCGTCGCGGTAACGGTTCGCCAGGCGCTCGAAAACGGCGATGTAGCGATCCCACGAAGGATTCCAGTTTGCATCGCCGAAATCCGGTATGTTGTACGCCGGTGTGAACAGGCGTTTGAAATACTCGGCGTAGTAGCGCACAAACGGTGAATCATAAAGCTGTTCGTTGCCGCTGATCTCGGCATAAGTGAAAAGCGAAAGCAGCCACACCGGATGATAGATGCTCGCGTCTTCGATCTCCCATTGTTTGAGATTGTCGCTGGCGATGGTCTCGGCCATTTGCCGCCACTTGGGCGCATGCGGATGTCCAGGCATGGCGAGGTAGCCGTAATACAATCCCTCCGCGCGCAACATGGCGCGGTTGTGCGCGCCCCATTCGGGAAAATGGAAAACAAAATCCAAACTGTGCGCCAGCTCGGCTTCGATTTTGGCTTGGGTTTTATCGGTGAGGACGCCGCTGTCGCGAAGGCGCAAATAGGCGCGCACGTACGGTGGCAGGAAGAAAAAGTTTGCCAGCGCCGGAATCCCATTGACGTATTCCGCGCGCGTCTTGGCGTAGTCTTTGGGATAGGCGGCACGCAGATCGCCGTATTCCGCCAGCAATTGCGCCGCGCGCTCGGCATGCATCTTTTCCCGCGTTTCTTGATAGAGAAAGCCCAACACGTCGGCGAGATAAATCGGTTCGGCCGGCGAGTTGTAGCCCCACAACGCGCTGGGATTGACGTTGGCTTTCCATTTGGCGATGACGGCGGGATGCTGTTGCCAGGCCTGTTCGGCTGCCGTCTTGAGGTATGCCAGATATTTTGATTTTTGAGATTGAGCCGGCACAGATTGGAATGCAATCATGAGAAGAATGATTGGCAATTTGAGCGAAAGAAGTAGAAAACTGATGTGAACTCGTCGGTTTGAGGCGAAGTTTCGCGGCATAGTACTCCAACGTTTTGTCAGCACGCCCTCGAAACATGTCATCCCGATGCTTCGGGATCTTCCCAAGAAGCTTGCACCAAAATCTGGGGAAGATACTTACAGCATGACAGATGGAGACGGCGCGAGTTGGACTTGACATGGTCAAGATAGTTTCCAATAAAGAAAGTCGCCAAAGTACGGAGGGTCAATAGCATCTATGGGTCTTCGGCGACTTTCGATTCAACAAAAAATGCTCCCACGGCGGCGCTCAACCTTGGGAGCATTGTGGAGCAGAATAGCGACTCCTTGATTAAAACGACACGTTGACCGAAAAGCGATGCGTGGCGTCCAAAATGCCGAATTCGGTAAAAGCGTAATCGACGAGAATACGGTTTTCACCCATCGGAATCTTTACGCCGCCGCCCAGGGAAATGCCTTCCTCCGTGCGCGGCGCATCGATGATGCGCTGATCGAACTCGTTGCGCTTGGTGTCGGTCACGCCGGAGTAATTGAATTTCCAGCCGCCGCGCACCGAGACCATTTTATTGAAAGAGTATTCGCCGCCTGTGAAGATCATCTGGTCGGCGTCTTGCGGTTTGGTGGCATCCACCATCAACGTCACGATGCTTTGCTCGGCCTGAAACAAGTCGATGGAAGCGCCGACGCTGAACACCAGCGGCAAGGGCGAAGCGATGTCGTAAAACTTGAGATCTT
This sequence comes from bacterium, assembly GCA_044869275.1. Lineage (GTDB taxonomy): Bacteria > Zhuqueibacterota > Zhuqueibacteria > Zhuqueibacterales > Zhuqueibacteraceae > JBIOXB01. The sequence continues at coordinate 18,776 of JBIOXB010000074.1, read as the reverse complement.
TGCCCAGGTTGTTCAGGCGCGCGCCGATGACGGCGTTGCGAAATCCGATTTTGTAGGTGGAGCCGAAATCGAAAGCAACGCTCGAGGTGCTCACGTTATCGATGCTTTGCCGGATGTACTTGACCGACGCGCCCAGGGCCAGCCGGTCGGAAAAGTTGCGCGCCCAGGTGGCCTGCATCGCGAGATCCAGATAACTGTAGGTCGAGCCGGTTTCCGTGTCATAGGGCTGAAACGTTGCCAGCAAAAAGCTCGGCACGACGTCGCGATCCGCGACAATATCGGAAACACCGAGCGAAATAAAGCCAATACCGATCGTGCCGAGGTTGCCGAAGTTGTGCGCGATGGCGCCGGCGTTGTGCCCCAGATCGGCGATCCAGCGATTGTAAGTGAAGGTCGCCTGCCATTGCTCGTTACTCAGTGCAATGCCCGCTGGATTCCAAAACATCTGGTTGACGTCGCCCAAAAGCGAAGTAGTGGCAGATCCCAGTGCGACGGCGCGTGCGCCCACGCCGACTTTCAGAAACGCCGCGCCGGTGAGCCCGGTTTTTCTCACCTGGCCATAACTCAGGCCGGCGGCAAAAATCACCAGCACCAGCGCTGCGAGGAGGCGTTTTATGAGATTCATGTTTTTTCTCCAAAGTGAGTTTTCATCTGTCGCCCCCGCCCTGCATGGGCGGCTGTGCAAACTTCGAGTTTGTCTCGTTTACCAGTGCCCCACGAGAGGGGCAGGACCACATTTTCCCGCTAAACCGTTACCTCAAAATCGAGAAATACCCCGTCTGTTGTCCGCCGGGATATTCCGCCACGTAAATATACAACCCGCTCGTGACTTCGATGCCGTCTTTGGAGAACATGTCCCAAAAGATCGTGCCGTCGTTGGGGTTGGTGCCGGTGAATTCGAGCACATCGATCACCTGGCCGGAAACATCAAAAATAGTAATCTTGGTGTTGGTCGGTAAGTTGAAGAACAAGATCTTGTGTTCCAAGCCAGTGTCGTGCAACGCTTGCTGTTTGTAAGGGTTCGGCTTGACGCGAACTTTGAGCTCTCCTGAAGTCAGTTGTTCTGCATCAGGCAGTGGCGCTTTGAGAACAAAGCTCGCGCCAATGGCCTTCAAGCCTTCCACAGTTTTCGGGAAGTAAGAATTCGCCGTGGCAAAGTGATAAGTACCTTCCCACAATCCGCTGCGGCCGTTCCAGTTGTTCTTGTGAGTCTCGAGGCTGGTGAAAGGCTGGCCCGCGATCGTGCCGCTTTCGTTGTCGTACGCCGCAACATAATACCAATAGGTATATCCAAATGTCACCAGTTCATCTCTGTCTTCGAAAGCATATCTAAATTGGCTCGCATCTGCGTCTTGATTCAAATAATTGCCGACCTCCGCTTTGGGAATGATCTTGATAAGCTTGTACGGGCCCCAGGCATTCGGATCCTGCACGTTATAAAAAGTCGAAGCAGCACTGATGTTGGGGTTGTTGGGCTTGCCCAGAGCCGCCAGTACGGCGTCGGTGGGATTCTCCTGGGTTTGCAGATGATAGGTCTCCATGATACGAGAGCCCAATTGCAGGGAATTCACGCGAGGGAAGGCCGTGGTGCGATAGATTTTGTAGCCGGCAAAATCCGCCGCGGTTTCCGCGCGATTGTCCCATTTCACATTCACTTTCACACCCACACTCGGCTCGATTTTCATTTCCGGCGTCGGCGGGGGCTCGGGCACGGTCCAGTTGTTTTCATAAGCCCATTGTGCCGCTTTGCGCGATTGCCGCGCGCCTTGCAGCCGGAACCCATTGTACTCGATCATGACCAAATTGATGGTCTCGCCAACCTCGAGAGAGAACGGACCAACGCCGACATAGAAATCGCCGTCAAAACCGTGCTGGAAGGAATAACCATCGGTCCAATCGTCTTTGGGATCAGGATTGCCCAATTCCCAGTTTTGATGCCAGGTGCGGTTGTACTTCATGCTGCCATCCGGACGGCCACGCTGGCCTTCGGGCTTCACGATATTGACAAAAGACAAGGGATCGCCGACCGTGTAGGGTTGCGAGGCATCAAACCAATTGGGATCTGGCCTCAACTCGAATTTGGTGCGATCCGGTACCTTGCCCCCGTTTGCATAGAAGGAACCCATCGAGAGCACGTGGTTTTCCCAGGCATTATGGTCGTTGTTGCCATACCCCTTGCTCACGGAAGTGAACCAGCCACGCTGCCGGCCCGTGCCCACGGGCGGGCTGTCATAAATAGTCTTCTTATCTGCCTGCGCAACGCTGCTGCCAGCAGTCGGCAAAGCGCCTTGCTTGACTGCAATCCAATTGTGGCCCACGTAGAAATCCTGATACCACCGGCGGCTGTTCATAGTATTACCTAAAGTGCGGCCGCCATCAGGCGCCCACAAGGTTGTTGCTTGGCTTCCGGAGGCGGTCGTAAACGTCCTTGTCGTGGTCAGCGTTGAGGGAGCCGGCCCAGTAAAATTCACCGGCACATCCCAGGGGTCGCCATTTTCATCGGGAGTCGCATCGTAACCTTCCGTGGGGCCGGTGAAAAACCCGCTGGCGCCACGCGCGCCCTGCAGGCTATTAGTCATGCTGTTGATGGGCTCGCTGCGCATGTTCAAGACCAAACAATTGATGCGGTTGTTGGTCTTTTCCGGGGTGCCGTCGCCGTTGGCATCGAGCACGCCGGTGTTGGTGAATTCAAACTCCACCGCGATGAAATCATTCATGTTGGCATGATTGATCGTATATTGCCGTACGCGCATTTTCACGTAAATACCAAGGTTGGTCGGGCCCTCGGCATTATAAATCATTTGATGCTTCTTTTGAGGATCGACCCAACTCGCTCCCTGGTCAGCCAGACGTTGATTGTAGGGCGCGGGCAGGCTCACCTTGCTGGTCTCGAAGGCATAAACATAGTCCTTCGCCCGCGGGTCACTCGAAGCGATGAAGTTGTTGATGCCCGGAGTATATTCGATCATCTCGATATCTTGCTTCCACGGAATGTGCATATCCGTGCCCGCAATATTTTGCGTGGGCGTGGTCCATTGGCGCTCCAAATTTCCCACGCGCACGAGATGCCAGCTTTGATTGGGATTATCTTGGGTCTCGTAGTAGGTCTTTCTCACCCAAGTCGGCGCAAAGGTATCCCAAAAATCTCCGGCGGTGATAATTCCGACCTTGGGGTAAGGGTCATTGGGCTTGCCGAGACTCTGCGCCAGAAGGGTTTGCGCGAGCATGACCCCGGTCGAGAGCACGGCGGCTATAATAGAGAACTTCGTTGGTTTCATACGGCTCCTCACGATAGGATTGTTTCTCACTACCCAGGATGTCATTCTAATCGAATCTTGGTAGAATTAGGCACTGTGCTTGTGCGTCACAAGATTCCGTCTAAATGACATATTCATGTGTTCACATGAGTTCGCGGCACAATGCACTAGAACGAAAAATCAATGCCAAAATAAATCTCTCGCGCGATATCCATCAGCGGCACACCATCGGGCGTGGTCGCACGGTTCAAATCACCCGTGGGATTTTGTTTTTCTTCCCACAACCTGTCGCTGTTTGGGTTATAATTGTCCCAGGTCAGGATATTGTACTGACTGAAAAGGTTCCGGCCTTCCACAAAAATGCGGCCCAAGCGGGAGCCGCCGAAATTGAAGCCTTTGGAAAGACGCATGTCGGTACGATAGCTCCACGGCGAGCGATCTTGCTGGCGGCCACGCGGATCGCTGGTGGTCTGCACGATATTATACCAAAAGCCGCTTTGTGCCGTGCTGATGCCGGTGACGTCGATGTCCCACGGAAAATCCATCAAGAACGTGAGCGCCAGGCGATGCTCGCGATCGAAGCCGGAAGCCAGGGCGTTACCGCCGCCGTTGATGTTACCGGGGTAGGTATTCCACTGATAGCGATCTTCAAACGGAATACCGGTGGCGGCGTCAGCAGCATTCGAGAAGGAGTTTTTGTTGGGAGAAATATTGGAAGCATCTCGAGCGCCTTTGATGTAACTGTAAGCGTAAGAGAAGCGGCCAGACAACCATCCTGACGGGCGCTTTTCAACCGTCAGCTCGATGCCACGCGAATCGGCATAGCCACCGTTGGTGTAATAAGTATAGGAACCAAAGCCCTGCCCGGCTGCCGGCACAATCGTGTAGCCGGCGGTGCCATAGTTGCTGATATCGCGATAGTATCCTGTGGCATCCAGCGAAAAATCGGGGAGGAAAGACCATTGCACACCAATTTCGTATGCCGTGGCTTTTGAAGGCTCCAAAGCAACGTCCTGCAATACCGGCAGCGAGGGATTGGACCAGTTGCCGTAGTTTTCGTAGAGCGCACTGAAAGGCGGGGGCGCGAAGAAACGGCCCCAGGAGTAATGCATGGCAGCAGTTGCTGAGATCGGGTGCGAAATACCGATGCGTGGGCCTAAAAACCACTCTGTGGGTACGCTGGCCGAGCGCAATTGCGTACGCTGAAGCGCACCATTCGGCAAGGTGTCGGTGCGAGAGACATTGAAGAAATCTGTGAACTGCTCTGCGCCCGTATTGAAACCATCGAGGCGCAAGCCGGCATTGATAATGATGCCCTGGTATTCAATGCGGTCTTGCACATAGACGGCGTATTCTTTCGGATGCAGCTTGTAAGAAGTCTGCTCAAAGGGAAAATTCCGGTCATAAGTCTTGACCACTTGCGTGCGCTGCTGGAAATCTTCCACGGTGTGGTAGCGGTACAAGAATCCGCCCTTGAGCTGGTGATTGAAAGTAACTTGGCTGGTGAAATCAGCCTTGAGTTGCACCGCATTTCGTTTCAGCTCTTCATAATAGAACCCGGGCTGGCCAAAGCGATACTGGTCGCCGCTATAGGGCACTCTGAAATAGGCCTCGTTCCCCGGGTCGCCTGTAAAAAAGGTGCGCCGGGTTCCGATGACGCCGGAGCCGCCCACGCCAAGATATTTTTCGGATTGTTCTTTGGTGTTGAGAACCAGAAAATCGCCATTTTCACCCGGTGAGATGATGCCGTCGCCATCGTCGTCAGAATAACCAAAACGTGAGAGGCGGCCGGTGTAGCTGGCGCGCACATCATAAAAAGTCTTGGGCGAAATCGTATTGGTCCACGCCAAATAACTGACCAGCCCTTGCTTCTCGTTCTGCCCATTGCCTTCGGGAAAGTATTTGAACCGGCTGCTGAACTGACGATTCTTCCAGCCGCCCAGAACACCTCCATCATTGAGCATGACGTTTGCCGTCAACTTCTGTGTGCTTTTGAGATTATAATTGAGCTTCAGCGAAGTGTTGAGCTCGCGATTAAACTCATTAGGGAAGCGGCCATAGGAATTGAGCAAGCGGCCGGTGAAGTAGAAATTGCCCTTGCTGGTCAATGGGCCGCCGAGAGAGAGCTCGCCATCAACTGTGGGATCTACGCCATAACCGACGGCGTCGATGGAGGCCTGGTTGAACGTCATCAAATCCGCTCTCGCACTGTCGGCACGTGTTTTGCGGTTGTACAGTGATTGCCGGTCGGCCTCATAGCGCGCCAAATCATTGTATGTATCAGGCCCGGCGTGATCCAGACCACCAGCGCTGCTACGCAAAAAGAACTTGCCAGAGAGCTTGCGCCCGCCGTCGCGCGTGGCGATATTCACGATGCCGGCTGTGGCGGCATCGTACTCGGCGTTGAATGTACCAGCCAAAACCGCGATTTCCGAGACCGATTGCGCGTTTACATCCACAACATTCGCTTCATCGCCCTCCGAACGCCGGGTCGCAGTATATACTTGATAAACCGCAGCATTGTTGCCACCTGTGCCAGCGGAAAAGTAGGTGTCGGAAATATTGATACCGTCCACCAAGGTGCGCGAGTCATACTTGCGTCCGCCGCGAATATAGCCGCGGAAACTGCTCGCCGTGGTTTCAACGATCTCAGCCAGGCTCGAAGTCGGCAGAGTGTTGTTCAACTCGGAAATGCCGATGTTCGAGCGCGAAGCGGTGAGGGTCTTATCGACCAGGGGCCGTTCCGCCACCACCACGACCTCCTCACCCACGACCGCAGTGGCCGTCAGGGAAACGTCGATCGGGGTCGTGACATCCAGGCTCACTGCAATGTTGTTGATGGCTTTGGTTTCATAGCCGATGAACGTGACTCTCATGCTGTAGGTTCCGGGGGGAACGTTCAGGATGAAATAATTCCCGTTGGCATCGCTGTTGGCGCCAAAGCTGGTGCCGGCGATGGTCAAATTGGCACCGGGCAGAGGGGCTCCGGTTTGCGCGTCTTTGACCGTGCCGGCGATCTTGCCCAAGCCCGCGAAGGCGCCGGTGGCGCCCAAAAGAGCACAGGCAAGCAGCACGGCGCTACCAACACGTTTCAATACTCGATCATGCATAACGACCCTCCGTGTTAGGACAGGAGATGAAATTCAAACTCATTCTCATGGACGATTGAGGCTGCACTTTTTGTCACGATGGAAACAAAATCGCTGAGATCCGTCACCTCCTTCATTCAATTTGTGTGTGAGCGCTTTAATACTGGCCAAAAAACACAGAATGAGAAAGACCATGCTAAGGCACGAACCGTTTCGACATCATGAATTTTTCGATCAAAAGCAGTTCAAACAGCGGAGGAAAAGCGACTACCGTCTTGCGTGACTTACACAGCCGTGTATGTTTATGGAGAACTAAGGGGAAAACAGCCTAGTACCACAAAAATCAATCATTTTTGCCGCCAATATCTTTGCCATCGCTGCTAAAAATATTGGCTTTTTTGGCACAGCCATTCCGGGTGATCCTCGAGATTTGCCGCTTGCAATTCGAATCAAACTCCGTTATCATTTGCCCGTCATTCCGGGCACGCGCATCGCCAAATGACAAAAAAGAATCCTCTGGAATGGCTATGATATTGGCGCAGGCAGCGTTAAATTACTGCTGCTGTGGCCAGTACTTCCCAAATTCCTTCAACAATACACGATCGCATTTGCTGTAAAATTGCCGAGGCCACGACTTGAGTGTGGCCACCGGCGCAATCGCCGCCTTAAATTCTCACCCCCAAGCGGAGGCCAGAATGCACATCATCGGCATGCACATCTTGGACGTTGCCATTATCATAGCATATTTTGCAGCCATGATCTGGATCGGCAAGCGTCTGCAGGAGCGCATGCACAACACTGATGATTATTTCATGGGCGGACGCAAGATGGGGCGTGTCTACCAGTTCTTTCTCAATTTTGGCGGTTCCACCGACGCCAGCCAGGCCGCCGCCGTCTCGCGCGAGATCTATCGGCAGGGCATTGCCGGCATGTGGATTCAGTATCTCGTTTTGTTTCTCACACCCTTTTATTGGTTCACCTCCATGCTGTTTCGCCGCGCCCGCATGGTGACGATCGGCGACTTCTTCACCGAACGATTTGAAAGCAGATTTCTCGGCGCCGCTTTTGCGGTCTTCACCATCATCATGGCGCTCTTTGGCACGGCCGTGGGTTACCTCGTTTCGGCCAAGACCTTCATGGCGCTGACACCCAAGCCACCTGCGGAATACACCGTCGCGGAAAGAACGCGTGTCGAATCTTATTTCGAGTATCGTGAATTGCGGCAACAGTATACCGACGGCCACCTCGCGGAAGAACAGCAGGCGCGCTTTCAGGAATTGCGCAGCATGGACAGTCAGGGCAAACTGGGCGCGTTTGTATCTTACGTAAAACCGGTTTACTTCTATTTCGTTTATGGCAGCATCGTGTGTATCTATGTGCTGTTGGGCGGACTGACCGCGGCGGCGGTTACCGATGTGGTGCAGGGTATTCTGATGGTTTTCTTTTCCTGCTTGCTCATACCTTTCGGGCTGGCAAAAGTGGGAGGGTTCTCGGGATTGCATGCCTCCGTGCCCGAGCACATGTTCTGGTTGTTTGGCACCGAAGCCTTGAGCGAATATGCCTGGTATACGATCCTCGCCATGTCGTTTGCCAATCTGGTTTCCATCGTGGCGGTCGGAACCGGGATGCAAGTGGCGGGCTCGGCGACAAACGAGAACACCGCGCGCTTCGGCATGATCGGCGGAATGATGTTCAAACGCGTGATGATGATCTTCTGGGCGCTGGCCGGATTGCTCGCCATCGGCCTATTTGCCGGGCAGCTCAATGATCCGGATCTGATCTGGGGTTACATGACCAAACAATTGCTCGGGCCCGGATTCATTGGCATCATGATGGTCGGCATCCTCGCCGCCAACATGTCGTCGTTGGACGTGCAGTCGGTCTCGCTTGCGGCGTTGTTCGTCAATCAAGTGTACAAGCCCATTCTGCCGGAAAAATCCGAGTTGCACTACATCAACGTTGGCCGCGTCATTATTTTCCTCACTATTTTCGGCGGCATAGGCATGGCGCTGTACGTGAAAAATCTCCTGGAATTGTTCAAATACTTCATCAGCATGCCGGCCATTTTCGGCGCGGCAATTTGGCTGGGTTTCATGTGGCGCAGATTGAGCGCTGCCGCCGTCACGATTCAGATTTTTGTTTCCTTTCTCATCATCGTGATCATCCCCAATGTTTTTACCTCGTGGGAGGGCACACGCACGCACGAGCCGTTTCTCAAGCAAACGCAGGAACGGCAAATTATGGTCGAGACCAAGGCTTTGCAAGCGGACGTGGAGGCCGGCCGGGCGCAGCACGCCGGTGAGCGCATCAGCAAAACGCGGGTCGTGCCACCCTACCCTCTTTTCTTCGATCGCATCGCACGCGAAAATCCGGCAGACCCCAACTCGCGCCTTACCGGCATCGGCCGTTTCAATGCCGAGCTCTGGGTATTGAGCTGGTTCGGCGTCGATTTCACCGGCTTCAACAAAGCTCAGCTCGAGGCTACACGCTTCGCTTTCGACGCCTTGTTTCCGCTGATGTGCCTGATCCTGCTGAGCTATTTCACCAAGCCCGCCAGCCGCAAAGCCCTGGATGACTTCTTCGCAAGAGTGCATACCCCCATTCAACCGACACTGGATGAAGATGCACGCATGCTTCGGGAAAACGCCGCACACATGCACCACTTCGAATCGAGCAAGCTTTTTCCCAAAACCCACTGGGAAATTCACAAGCCCACAAAGCTGGATTACTTCGGTTTCTTCGGCACGTGTGGGTTGGTGGGTGTGATTATTTTGCTGTTGTGGATTGTGGTGAATATCGGAGCGTAACGTTAGCAAAGAAACTCAAAATCCAAAGCTCAAAATTCAATGCGCAACATCCAGGGATGAGTTTTAGATTTTGTGCTTTGGATTTTGGATTTTTTTCTATAATTAGGAGACACAACGAATACATGCGCAACAAACACCGCCTCCATCGCCTCTTCGGCAAAACCGGCAAATGCCTGGATGTCGCCCTCGACCATGGTTTCTTCAATGAAGCGAGCTTCCTGAGCGGCATTGAGAACATTGAAAAAGCCATTCATGCCCTCGCGGCCGCGCAGCCTGACGCCATTCAACTCACCGTGGGACAGGGGGAAATTCTGCAAAACATACCCGGCAAGGACAAGCCGGCCTTGGTGCTGCGCACCGATGTCGCGAATTGCTACAATGCCAAAGTGCACGAGGTTTTGTTCAGTCACTTGATTGCGGACGCGGTCGAGCAGGCACTGGTGCTGGATGCCGCGTGCGTGGTAATGAATCTGCTGATCTTGCCCAATCAACCAGATTTACATCGGCAGTGCGTCGAGAATGTCAGCCACCTCAAGCCGGTGTGTGAGCGTTATGGCATGCCGCTCATGGTCGAGCCGCTGGTAATGCGGCCCAATGAAGAAAAAGGCGGCTATCAGGTGGACGGCGATCTCAATAAGATTTTGCCGCTGGTGCGCCAGGCTTGCGAATTGGGCGCGGACATCATCAAAGCCGATCCTTGCGACGAGGTGAGCCAGTACCATCGCGTCATCGAAATCGCCGGGCGGCCGGTGCTGCCGCGCGGCGGCGGCAAGGCCAGTACACGCGAGGTTTTGCAAAGAACCTATGATCTCATGCAGCAAGGCGCGAGCGGTATTGTTTATGGCCGCAACATCATTCAACACGAAAAGCCGGTGCACATGACACGCGCATTGATGGCCCTCGTGCACGAGGGTGCCAGCGTCGAGCAAGCGTTCGCGATTATCAAAGAGTAAAGACAAGACAACGGGAGTGATGGAGTGTTGGAGTGATGGATTACTGGATTGATGGATAGTTGGGTTGCCAGAAAACAGAAGCTTATTCAATCAATCCATTAATCCAGCAATCCAACGATCCAGCAATCCAGTATTCCAACGATCCAGAAAATTTCCATGGCGGTCAAACGAAAAATCCGGTTCGGAGTTGTTGGTTGCGGTTTGATGGGCCGCGAATTTGCTGTGGCTTCCGCCCGCTGGCCCGCGCTGCTGGACACAAAGGCACAGCCCGAAATTGTGGCGATTTGTGATCTCAATGAAAAATTGTTGGGGTGGTACACGGATAATTTTTCCTCGATCAAAATCGTCACGACGAACTATCATGATTTGCTCGCGGCCAAGGAAGTCGAGGCCATTTATTGTGCGGTGCCGCACCATTTGCATGAGAAGATCTACTGCGACATCATCACTGCGGGCAAGCACTTGCTCGGCGAGAAACCATTCGGCATCGATCTCGCGGCCAATCAAAAAATTCTATCGGCCATTCAGCAACATCCGCAAATCTTCGTGCGCTGCTCCTCGGAATATCCCTTCTATCCCGGCGGCCATCAAATTCACAAATATATCTTGGAAAATCCCTGGGGCCGCATCATTGAAGTGCACAGCGGCTATCTCCATTCCTCTGATTTGAATTTCAACAAACCCATCAATTGGAAACGCATGCTCGCCTGCAACGGCGAGTATGGCTGTCTGGGGGATCTCGGCATGCACGCGCTGCACCTGCCGCTGCGCGCGCGGTGGATCCCCTCGCGTTTATACGCCGCGCTTGCAAAAATTGTCACAGAGCGCCCCGATGGCAAGGGCGGCATGGCGCCTTGCGAAACTTGGGACAACGCTACGCTGCAATGCGAAGTGCGGCACCCCACTGCCGGTTACAGTTTTCCGATGACGGTTAAAACCTATCGCATTGCGCCGGGCGAAACGGACACGTGGTATATCGAAATCATCGGCACCAAATTCAGCGCACGCTACAGCACGAAATTCACCAAGACTTTGCAAACCATGCGCTATGAGAATGGCGCCCAACAGATTTGGCAGCACGAAGATCTCGGCTTTGCCTCCGCCTATGCCACCGTAACCGGATCGATTTTTGAATTTGGCTTCACTGACGCCATTCTGCAAATGTGGGCGGCTTTCATCGACGAACTGCATGAGCCGAAAGCCGGCATGCCATTCGGCTGCATCACCCCGGAAGAGACGCTGCTACAACATAAAATCTTGACGGCGGCACTGGAGTCGAGCAAGAGTGGCAGGACAGTTACACCTGAAGAAGCGCATATCCTAAACCCCGAAATGTCATCCCGGAGGGATCTTGGTTGACTCCTGCACCATACCGATTTCAAGTGTAATTGCCCAACGATGCTTTTTGCAGTGCCGTGAAGAGCGCTAACCAAGATTCAGACTGTGTGAAAACGATTGGCTTCAACGCCGGCTGAGCTTGTCGAAGCCGGATTTTTGAACTTGGCACCCTTCGACAAGCTCAGGGTGCGGCATTCCCAAGTTCTCACACAGTCTGATTCCTGGGGAATGACATCTTCGGGTTTTATGGCGAAATCCCGAACTTAACGTTGTAGGACTCACGAGGTTGAAGCAATCATGAAACGCTCCGAAATCAACACGCTACAACGCGAGGCAGTTGCCTTTTTCAAGCAGCATCAGTTCCATTTGCCGCCCTGGGCCTTTTGGTCAAAAAAGGAGTGGCAAAAACATCGCCCGCATGCGCAGGAAATCATCGACAACAAACTCGGATGGGATTTGACCGACTTCGGCCTGGGAAAATTTTACGAAATGGGTCTGGTCCTATTCACTGTGCGCAACGGCCAGATGGGCGGCGCCGGCGGAAAAGACTATTGCGAGAAAGTGATGATGGCGCGCGAAGCGCAGGTGACGCTCTGGCATTTTCATTGGCACAAAATGGAAGACATCATCAATCGCGGCGGCGGCGAATTGGTGATCGAAGTATGCCATTCCACTGCAGACGAACAGCTGGCCGACACGCCGGTCACCGTGCTCACCGATGGCATTGCCCGCACGGTGCCGGCGCAGGGCAAAATTGTGTTGCGGCCCGGTGAAAGCATTACTTTGCCGCCGCGCATGTACCATCAGTTCTATGCTGCCGCAGGCAAAGGCGTGGTTTTGATCGGCGAAGTTTCGCGTGTAAACGATGACCAAAAAGATAATCGTTTTTTGGCGCCAGTCGGCCGCTTTCCAAAAATTGAAGAAGACGAGCCGCCGTTGTATTATCTGTGCAATGAATACCCATGACCCGAACAAGACGGAAACCCAAAGTGCAAAGCACAAAATCCAAAGCTTGTTTTGAATTTTGGGCTATGGGGTTCGATTTTCTATTCAAAGATTAGAAACCATGGCCACTCTTTTCGGCAAAACTTGGACGCGCGCAGAACTGCTCCGCCACACCGGCGATATTCGCCAGATTGCCGATGTGCGATTGTCTGAACTGAGCGACGGTCCCGGCCGGGGCGTGCGCCTCGCCGACTTCAGAACCGGATCGGGTTTTGCCTTCACCGTGCTGCTCGATCGCGGCTTGGATATTCACCACGCCGGTTACAGGGGCATGCCGTTGGCGTGGCAATCTGCCGGCGGCATCACTTCCCCATCATTTTATGAATCTGAAGGCACGGGCTGGATGCGCAATTTTCACGGCGGGTGGTTGAATACCTGCGGGCTGACCAACGTCGGTTCTCCGGGCCGTGATGAATGGGGCGAATACGGCCAGCACGGCCGCGCTTCGAACCTGCCGGCACAATTACTTGGCTGCGGCGGTCGCTGGTTTGGAGAAGAATACGAGCTCTGGCTCGAAGCGGTGTTGCGCGAAACTTCTATATTTGGCTTCAATCTGCAATTGACCCGGCGCTTGACCACGCGCCTGGGTGAAAGCGATCTTCAAATCGTGGATACGATAGAAAATCTTGGCGATCGTGAAGCGCCGTTCATGCTGCTCTATCACTGCAACTTTGGTTTTCCTTTGTTGGCCGAGGGCAGCCATCTTGTGATGAAGAAAAAATCGTTCCAGCCTCGTGATGATGCCGCCAAACCCGGAATGGACACGCATCTCGTGATGACCTCTCCCCAAGCCGGTTATGCCGAACAAGTTTTCTTTCACGAGACTTTGCCAGCGCCCGACGGGTTCGTCACGGTTGCGCTAATCAATGATCATCTGCAATTAGCCGGATATGTGAACTATCGCCAACGGGAATTGCCAGAGTTGATTCAATGGAAGCAAATGGGCGCGGGCACTTATGTTCTGGGCATCGAGCCGGCGAACTGTCTCGTCATGGGCCGGGCGGCCGAACGCCAGCGCGGCACTTTGCGCATGCTGGCACCGGGAGAATCTTGCGAGACGGTGTTGCGGCTTGGTGTTGTCGAGGGGCGCGAGCAGGTACATCGGCTCGCCGAGACGATCGATAGCCCATTTTGATGCTGGATGTTGGATCCTGGATACTGGATACTGGATCCAGTATCAAGCATCAAGCCTCCAGTATCAGTAATTCCAAACAAACCTCGCGACGCGAAACTTGAATATGCCCATCCGCAATCTCGATTACGAATGCTACCTCGAAGCCGTCAACAGCCAGCGCGAATATCAGCAGGACTGGCTGAAAACGGGCTATGCCCCTCGCGGCTTCTATTTAAAAGATTTTTGTTTGATCAACAAAGAGGGCGTCTATCACCTCTTTCATATTGCCGGTGTTCCCAATGTGAGCTGTTGCCTGCCGGGGAATGAAATCTGGTTCGGGCATGCCGCGACGAGAGATTTTCAAACCTGGGAGACGCATGAGCCTTGTTTCTACATCGATCCCAAGGGCTGGGATAATGGCCACGTGTTTGCGCCGTTTGTCATTGAAGAAAACGGCGCGTATTGGATGTTTTATACCGGCGTGACGATGGAAAACACGCAGCGCATTGGTCTGGCTGTTTCAAAAGATCTATTCAACTGGGAGCGCGTGGGCCAGCGCCCGGTGATTCGTCCCGAGGAATATGGATGGGCCTTTTGTCCCACGCAAAAAGGTGCGGCGTGCCGCGATCCGCATGTGATCAAATATCACCATGAGTGCTGGCTTTATTACACCGCCGTGACCAATACCGGCAAAGCCTGCATTGCACGAGCGGTTTCGAAGAATCTCATCGACTGGCAAGATCGAGGGCCGGCATACATGGAAAAAGATTTAACGCATCCGGAATCGTGCAACGTGCAGGAGTTGAATGGCAAATACCTGCTTTTTTTCGGCGGGCATATCGAATACTGGTCATACGTCACCTCCGATCATCCCGCCCAATGGCCTGAACAGCCGCGGCAGCCGATTGGCAAAGGCCTCACCGCCATGGAAGTCATCAAGCGCAAGGGCGAGCGCTGGCTGGTGGGATATTTTCGGATGGGCCTCGGGCATGGCTCGGATGGTTTTCGTTTGTTTCTCGGCGTCATCGATTGGACGACCCCGCCTGCCGTCATTCAACAAATTTCGAATGCAAAACAGCTTGAAGAATTTGACTTTTGACACGTCCAATGCAGAGCAGCCACTCAAAAGCTTCTCAAAAAGCTCACCGCAAAGGCGCAAAGGACGCGAAGAAAAAATCTTGGCGCTCTTTGCGTCCTTGCGGTTGCAGGCTCTCAGAGGAAACAAACCTTGAATGAGGATACCACATGCCGCTTGCAGCTTTTTCTAAAGACCACGTCTCCCTGTTTCTGATCTTCCTCACTTTCGGATCACTCATGGCCAAACCTTCCCACCCCCGTCTCATGGCCGATGCGGCAGATATTGCGCAAGCCCAACGCTGGTACAAACAGCATTCCTGGTACCGCAAAATCTTCGATCAAAACCAGGCTGAAATCGACCGTTTTCTCAAACGCCGCCCCATTTACGTTTCGCCGATCAAGCAGACGTATCAATACAAAATGTACACGTGCCCCAAGCACGACGTTGAATTGAAATACGAATTGTTCCGGCCGCATGAGCATCGCTGTCCGGTCGATACCGCCGAAGTGCACCGCGGAGAGAAGTACGACTCGGCATGGTCGGGCTGGTACAATCGCCAGCTTGCCACTTATTTGGTCTGGATGGGAACGCTGTATCAAGTGCACGGCGACAAGAAATACGCTGAGGCCGGCCGCGAGATTCTGATGCAATTCGCCGATCTCTATTTGAAATATCCCACCACCAACACCATCCTCGGCCCGGCGCATGTTTTCTTCGGCACGCTCTCGGAATCCTTCTGGGGCGTGGATATGGCGTATGGCTATGACCTGCTCTATAACTACGAAGGCTTCACCGCGACCGATCATCGCCAGCTCAAGGAAAAGTTTTTTTATCCGCTGGCAGAGATCACGCAAAAGTTTCCGGAATCGGCTTCCAACCGCCAGCTGTGGTACAACAATGTCTCGGCGGCCGTGGGATTTCTTTACCACGATGCTCAGCTCATCGAATTTGCCATGAAAGGACAGTATGGTTTCGAATGGCAATTGGGATCGGGGACACCCGAAAGCGGATTTTGGGCAGAGGGGCCGGGATATCACTACGTCGCGTTGCGCGGCATGATTCATCTCGCGGAAATGGCGCGCCACAACGGCATGGATCTGTATCATCGCCAAATCGCCGGGCGCACGATGAAAAAAATGTTCGACGTGCCCTTCGAATTAATCAAGCCGAATTATGAATTTCCGCGCATCAAAGACAGCGGCGGCGGAAATATTTTGGAGTACGCCACGTTTTATGAAATCGGTTATGCGCTTTATCGGGATCCGAAATATCTCGCGTTGCTGCACCTCACCCAAGTGAAGCGTGGCACACAGGTGGTCGCGGAGGAATCCGGCCTGGGTGGCAAGCGTTCGCCGATCACGCTGTTCAATCTCGTGCCCGAACTGCCTTTTCCCAAAGACACGACCAGCATTTATCCGGAAAACAGCTTCAATCTCGAAGGCAACGGCTTTGCGATTCTGCGCCACCGGGAGGACAGCGAGCGGCGCTATCTCTATCTCGATTACGGCCTGATGGGCGGCGAGCACGGGCACCCCGATCGTTTGCAAATGGGCTATTATGCGCTTGGGGAAAACTGGATTCTCGATCCGCTGAATGAATCTTATTTCAATCCCAATCTGCAACTTTGGTATCGCCAAAGCATCGCGCACAACACGGTGGTACTGAATCAAACCACGCAAACGTGGACCAACGGCTATGGCAGATTTTTTGGCGCCTTGCCGGGATTGCAGTTGGCATCCGGCGCCTCAGAGACCGCCTATGGCGGCGCGCGGCTCACGCGCACGCTGTTGCAGGTGGGAGACTACTTCATAGATCTTTTCGACGTCGCATGTCCGGAAAAACGCATCATGGACTGGCCGCTGCACAGTTTTGGAAATTTGACCCTCAGCGGTATCCATTTGCAAAAGCAGCCCATTGATTTGTTCGGCCATCCGCCCGGCATTCCCGGCTATGATCAGCTTACCGAAGTTTATGCGGGGAAAACCGGTGGAGCCTGGAGCGGCAATTTCGTGTTGGCGAATCACAAAGGTTTGTTGGTGAAAGCGATCGGGGAGCCGGGCACTGAAGTGTTTCAAGCCATCACCCCGCCGATTGGCGGCTTCTACAAACAGATGGTGAAGGAAGCGAAGCCCGTGCCCATGCTCATGAGCCGCCGCGTCACCGACACCACGCGCTTCGCACATCTGATTCAAGCTTATGAGCAAGCGCCAACGGTGAATGAATTTGAGAAGAACGCGGCACCCAACCTCTATCGCGTGCGGCGCGGGGCGAGTGAGGACATTCTATTTGCTGAGGTCGATCAAACGCGCTACTGGCTCTTGCGGCGAGAAAACGGCAAGCCGGCATTACTCTCTGGCTTCAATCTGAACGAGGTGAAATGGGAAGAGGTGACACTGTTGTCCTCAGCGCTTCCCCTGGATAAGTTCGAATGCACGTGGCAGGGCGAAAAGCTTGCTGTCATTGCCCCTGCTCGTTTTGGTCAATTCAAAATTTGGGCTCCGGATACAAAGTCGGTAATCATAAACGACGCGCCCTCGCCTTTCCAGAGAGAAGGTGACTTCATTCGCTTGCGGCAAAATGACGGCGTGGCGATGGTTACGGCAGACACCACGCTTTTCCTGGGCATGCAAAACCAATTGTCCATTCGCGTGATGAATCCCGCCGCTGGTGCGATCTCGGGCCAGGTGAAAATCTCCCTGCCACCGGACTGGCCGGAACACGTGCAGAGCCAGCTCGATTGGTGGGGTGGCATTGTAAACCTGCTGGCCTGGAACAAAGGCCCGATACAAAGGCAAACATCTCCAACTCCCAATCGTCGTTCTGTGAGTTGGATAAACGGCGTACGGTCGGAAACCAAGACCATTCCGCCGGGCAGCGTTGAAACGATCAAGGTGCCGATTGGTGTTCCCAATGAGGCTCCGCCCGTGAATTATTCCGTGCTGATCAGTTTTGGAAAGGAATCGCTGCAACACACACTGCGCGTCAAAGCGCCGGTGACGGCAGACTTGATGTTGCCGAACGCTGAAAAAGAGACGTTGTTGATCAAGCTGGCGAATCACACGGCGCAAGAGCTGCAGGTTGCGCCACTGCTCATTGCAGATCCCGCCTGGCAAATTGCTTCACCGCTCGCCGGCACTCTTCGTTTGAAACCGCAAGCAACACAGAGCCTGGCAGTCCCGGTCAAGTTCACAGGCTATAACGCGAAAGAACAGCTCTATCCCACGCGGTTGCGTCTCGCATGCGAGAATTTTCAATCCGAAAGCGTGCGCGACCTCTACGTTGGTGTGGCGCATTTTGCACCAGTGCCGCCAACATTGGACGGCAGTTGGGAAGGCTGGAATCGCACGAATCCCATCACCATTGACAAAGCCAATCAGATTTGCCGCCTGCTCATGGGCAATCAACCTTGGAAAGGTGTTGAAGACTTGTCGGCGAAAATTTATGCCATGTACGATCAGGATTATGTCTACGTCGGCGCGGAAGTGACCGATGATGTGCTCATCTCGCACTGGGAATTCCCGGTGATGAGTTATCCCTGGGATACGGATTGCATGGAAGTGGTGTTGGATACCAGAACGAATTCCGAACAGGGCCATGATCCACCTTCTCCTGGTTTGTTCCGGCATCTCTCGCTGGCAGAATATCGCACCACGGATTTCGGCGCGAAACAATGGCAGGGCGGCGGCGCGGGCGGGCCATTATTGCCCAAACCGAATTTAGTCCCGAACGCTGAAACGTACTTCATGCGCACGGACAAAGGTTATAGTATGATCTGCCGCTTTCCGCTCGCCAGTTTGAAAAACGTAAAAGCCGAGCCCGGTTATAAAATTGGTTTCGACGTGGCGATCAATGACAATGACGGTTTGAATTATCGCAAGAACCAACACATTTGGGCGGGATTCAATCAGAATCAATCGTGGTGGGACGTGGGAACGATTGGCGCGTTGATTTTTGGGCCGAAGTAAGAATGGAGTGATGGAGTATTGGATGGATGGATGGATGGATGGATGGATGGATTACTGGATTGATGGATCGATGGATTGTGAGGTTGACGGATTGTCGAATTGATGGATTACTGGATTGATGGAGAATGCTGCAATCCAACAATCCAACAATCCAACAATCCAACAATCCA
>JBIOXB010000073.1:0-43604 GCA_044869275.1 bacterium | reverse complement strand
TATCATAGTTTGCAACAATGAAAGAAACTGCGTTTGAAGGCACTACCTTTCAAAAATCACTATAAATGCAAACATCTGTCAAAAAAGCGCAGCCGTAGCAGCAGATTATTTAGCGGCTTATATCGGTGAGAAGGCAGCGACTGGCATGCCGCTTTCGATGAGAAAAGAAAAATTTGGTCGATCCCCGTGATCTGCTATACTGCAAGGGGAGTTTTTCTAGGCGGAAAAATCGAGTTGGACGAACGCTGCGAAATTGTCTATGCAGCATCGAAGGGTGAGTTTACACGAGTGGTCGAAGAACAATTGAAACGCGCTTGCCTGTCGTGGTTTATGCGGATGAAGCTGAGCTTGCGGCGAAGAGTTTTGAAGTTGCAAAGCTGGCGTGAAGTCAAACACAAAATCTGAATTAAAAAAGGCCATCGAAGTTTTTCAATCGATGGCCTCTATGATTTGCCATCGTAGCTAAATTGCACTTTACTCGATTTAGCCTTTTTCAGCCACTCGGCAAACCTGCATTGACAACCTCGCCACAAATCGTTATTCTCAACTCCAGCAATCAAAATCCTGCTCAACATTTGGAAAATAAATCATGCCGGACCCTACCCTTCATTTCTTACATAAACTGGTCGCCACCAACTCCATCAACCCCACGCTCGTTCCCGGTGCGCCGGGCGAAGCGGCAATCGCGCAAGTCATTGCGGAAGAAATGCGCGCGATAGGAATGAAAGTCGAAATTGAAGAGGCTGCCCCGAACCGGCCAAATGCCATTGGCATTTTAGAAGGAAAAACTTCAGGACGAACCTTGATGTTTTGCGGCCATATCGATACCGTCGGCGTGGCGGGCATGAACGCGCCTTTCGATCCGGTGGAGAAAAACGGCAAGCTTTACGGTCGCGGCGCGCAGGATATGAAAGGCGGCGTCGCAGCCATGATCGGTGCCGCACGCCAGCTCGCCGAAACCGGCGGCTTGCCGGCGGGGCGATTGATTATCGCCGCCGTAGCAGACGAAGAATACGCCAGCCTCGGCGCACAAGTATTAGTCAAAAAATGGCAGGCCGGCGCCGCGGTGGTGACCGAGCCCACGGATTTGCTCATTGGCATCGGCCACAAGGGCTTTGTGTGGATTGAAATCGAAGCCAAAGGCCTCGCCGCGCACGGCAGCCGGCCAACGGAAGGGCGTGATGCGATTTTCAGAATGGGTCGCGTGCTCTCGCGTCTGGAAAAACTCGATCGCGAATTGCAGGCTAAGCCAAAACATGCCATCCTGGGAACGGGATCGTTGCATGCTTCCATTATTAATGGAGGGCGCGAGTTGAGTGTTCATCCCGATTCGTGCACTGTGCAAATTGAGCGGCGCACGATCAGCGGAGAGACGGGCAAGACCGTTTTGCAGGAAGTCGAAAAAATCCTGGCCTCGTTGCGTGCCGAAGACCATGAATTCGATGCCAGCGCCAAATTCATGTTCGAGCGCTTCCCGTATCAAATTTCAGCCGATCATGAGCTGCCGAACTTGCTGGGCCAGGCGCTGCAGCAACGGGGCAGACCTGCGCCGCGCGGCGGGATGACCTTTTGGACGGACGCAGCGATTCTCGGTGAGGCCGGTATTCCCACGGTTATTTTCGGCCCAGGTGGCGCGGGCTTACATAGCGTGGAAGAATACGTGAAGCTCGATGAAGTGCTGGTTTGCCGCGACGCGCTGGCTGAACTGGCACGCATATACTGCGGGGGTAGATTGACGGGTAGAGGGATCAATGGAGTGGTGGATTAATGGATTGTTGGATGGATGGAGTTTGCAACAATCCATTCATCCAACAATCCATCTATACAACAATCCACCTGTCGCTCCACTGCTCCGATGGAAACGCTCGGAGCCTGGCATATCCGGCTTACGCCATCTTCGCGGCAATCTGCCCGAGCGTGATCAGGGCGCGCTCGATGCGCTCCGACCAGGGATAGCCGCAATTCAAACGAATGAAATTGCGGAAATGCCGCTTGGGTGAAAACAGCGGACCGGGCACGACGCTGATATTTTTTTCCAACGCCCTGCGATAAAGCTCGAGTGAATCCACGCTTTTCGGCATCTCCACCCACAACACGTGCCCGCCCATCGGCCGCGTGATCTTTGTGCCCTCGGGAAAATACTTGCAGAGCGCCTGCGACATGAACTGCACCTGACCGGCGTAGATCTTGCGCAAATGGCGCAGATGCCGCTCGTAGCCGCCATTGAGCATCATTTCCGCAATGGCCATTTGCGGCAGCGTGGCCGTGGAGATGGAGTTGGTCAGCTTCAAGCGCCGCACTTGATCGAGAAACCGTCCGGGTGCAGTCCAGCCCACGCGAAACCCGGGGGAAATAGTTTTGGAAAAAGAGGAGCATAGCAACACCCAGCCGTTCCGGTCGAATGCTTTCACCGCTTTGGGGCGATCCGCGCCGAAGTAGAGATCGCCGAACACGTCGTCTTCGAGCAAGGGGATGCTGCGCCGCGACAGCATTTCCACCAAAGCCTTTTTATTCTTGTCCGGCATGCAGCCGCCCAGTGGATTTTGAAAATTCGCCGAAACAAAACAGGCCGCGATCTTTTTGCGACGCAACATGCGCTCCAGCGCTTCCAGGCTCATGCCATCACGCGGGTGCGTCGGAATTTCCAGCGCTTTCAGTTGCAAGCTTTCCAACATTTGCAGGAAGCCGAAGTAAATCGGAGATTCGACCGCGACTGTGTCGCCGGGTTTGGTCACGGCGCGCAAACAAAGATTGAGCGCTTCCGTGCAGCCAAAAGTTGTGACGATCTCTTCGCTGGTGAGATGGCAGCCCCAATCCAGCGAGCGCCGTGCAATTTGATGCCGCAATTCCCGATTGCCTTGCGGCGAATCATAAAGATTCGTCGTCAGGACCGAGCGTCGCGCGATGAGGGCCAGCAGCCGGTTCAGCTTGTGGCTCGGCAATAATTCCGGGCTGCCGGTGGCCGCGCCCAACGGCACATTGTCGGGATTCATCGCGGCCTCGTGCACCTCCGCGGCCAGCATGCTGACGTCCACGTTGCACGCAGCAAGCGGCGGTTTCGAAGTGCGCGGTTCCGGCGGCAGTTCGCGCGGATGCAAGCGCACATAGTAGCCGGACTGCGGCCGCGCTTCAATCAGGCCGCGGTCTTCCAGCAAGACGTACGCCTGTAAGACCGTGGACATGCTCACGCCCATTTTCACGTTTAGCTTGCGTACCGACGGTACGCGTTCGCCCGGGCGAAACGTGCCTTTCTCAATGAGCCGGGCAATGTCGTCAGCCACTTGCTCGTATAAATGCAGTTTCATGGGCGCCATCATTTCTCTCATTCGATCATCTCCTCTTTGGCAGGGCTTACAGGATTAAA
The DNA here is from genome assembly GCA_044869275.1 of bacterium. Classification (GTDB taxonomy): domain Bacteria; phylum Zhuqueibacterota; class Zhuqueibacteria; order Zhuqueibacterales; family Zhuqueibacteraceae; genus JBIOXB01. The sequence goes on along the minus strand of JBIOXB010000073.1, from coordinate 40,240 downwards.
TTTGCACCTCATTAATCCTGTTTGTCCCGTCCAAATATTTCTTGATTGGCTGCGGCCGTGCCCGGTGCAAAAAGACTGCCAGAACAATTTTTCTGAATATAAAACTGTTATGGTCACAATTGCAAGTAACTGCATCTGTTTTGTTTTGGAATTTTGATTTAGTTTCATGCCTATCATATGCTACCTCGTGTTTTCAGCCGAGCTGAAAACCGAAGCCAGAGGAGAGCAGCAATAGCACAATTATCCTGCAAAAAAGTAGAAGGCAGAAAGATGTAGGACAGAAAAATGTTAGTCGTTTGTCATCTCTCGTCAAAAACCAGCCTCTCGGCACGAGATCCATTGCCATCTTTCTGTCCTTCATTTTTCTGTCCCGGCTCTTGTTCAATTCGACGCAATAAAGCAAATAATCTGTTGCCTCAATCACTTGGTTGATCACAAAGCCTTTGAAATTTTTATTTTGCATTTAAAGCCCTACAACGAATTTTCATCCCGAACGGTCGGGATGAAAACCGAAGCCCTGCGAACGGCTCCAAACGGATAGATTAAGTCCAACGGATAAAACCCTTTGTCTTTTCATCAGTTGGTCTTAATCTATCCGTTGGCGATAAAAAGTTAGGATCTCATTCTCAGTCTGAAAAGCGAGGCGCTTAAACGCGTATGGCGTGAGGCCATCCCCGGAGAACAAATCATGCGTCTGTTCGAAAAAAATCCAGCTTTGCTCATCATCGACATGCAGAAGGGCTTTGACGATCAAGACCATTGGGGTGGCAACCGCAACAATCCGCAAGCAGAAACGAATGTGCGCCGCTTGCTGGAGCGCTGGCGCGAACTCAGGCTGCCCATCTTTCACATCCAACATTGTTCCACCGAGCCGCGTTCGCCGCTGCGCCCTGACCATCCCGGGAATGAAATCAAAGAGCAAGTGAGGCCGCTGCCCGGCGAGCCTGTAATTCAAAAGCAGGTCAATAGCGCATTCATCGGGACGGATTTGGAGAAAAGACTGCGCCAGCATAAGATTGAGAGCGTGATTCTGACCGGCATTCAAACCGACCACTGCGTTTCGACGACGGCAAGAATGGCGGGGAATCTCGGCTTCAACACTTATGTCGTTTCAGACGGCACGGCAACTTTCGATCGCGCCGGCTATGACGGAAAACACTATACTTCCGATTTGATTCATACGCTCGCGCTCGTCAGCCTACAAAACGAATTCGCCGCCATCATCGATACGCAATCAATTTTATTTCAGATGCAACCATCGCAAGAGTTCTCTCGAATATAAAATTGGAAACCTGGTATGATTTTCACACCGCCCATCTCAACGGATCGTTCGGGATGACAAACGAAGAGTGAGGTGAATCTTGAAGGACTCATCTAAAAACTTGTCAGCGCAGATCATTATCGCATTCGCTGCAATCTATCTGATTTGGGGCTCGACGTACCTGGCCATTCGCTTTGCCATCGAGACCATTCCGCCCTTCTTGATGGCCGGCTTCCGCTTCTTGGCGGCCGGTGCCATTCTATATGCCTGGGCGAGCCGGCAGGGCGCTGAAAAACCCGGGAGGGAGCACTGGCGCTCGGCACTCGTCATCGGCGTTCTACTACTGCTCGTGGGCAACGGCTTCGTCACCTGGGCCGAGCTGTTTGTGCCTTCGGGTATCGCAGCCTTGGTGGTGGCCACGACACCGCTGTGGATTGTATTGTTGGGTTGGATTTGGCAAGGCGGCGCGCGCCCGAGCCTGCGCACCATGATCGGTTTGCTGGTCGGGTTCATAGGCATCCTGGTTTTGATCGGCCCGCAAAATCTGCTGCATGGCCATGGACTCAATCCCATAGGCCTCGGCGCTTTGCTCGTCGCCACCATGGCCTGGGCCGCGGGCGCGTTGTATTCACGCCGCGCGCCGCTGCCGCAATCGCCGCTGCTCGCGACCGGCATGCAAATGTTGTGTGGTGGCGGGCTTCTGCTGCTTGCCGGGTTGCTGACCGGTGAAACGGATAAATTTCACCTTGCCGCCGTCTCTCCGCGCTCGATTTTTTCTTTGCTTTATCTCATCGTGTTTGGCGCCATTATTGGCTTCACCGCCTTTGTCTGGTTGCTGCGCGTCACCACACCAGCGCGCGTCTCAACCTATGCCTACGTGAATCCCGTGATTGCCATCTTTTTGGGTTGGGCATTGGCAGATGAAAAACTGGCCGGCTCCTCTTTGCTGGCCGCAGCAATTATCGTCGTCGCCGTGGTCTTGATCGTGACCAGCCCGGTGCCGCAAAAACAAGCAGCCGCACCCCGCGAGCAAGAAGTTCCGGCTCCGGTCGAAGCGCTTTGTCTGGAAGAAGCGTAAAATCGCAAAAAACGGGTGGCGAAACTCATCGCCGGCGATTACCTTAATAGCAGCATCCGATGAGTTCATCAAACTTGGGGCAAAATTCTGGCTCACGGCAATGAACACCCACGGAAAAATGCCTGTTCTTTTGTTTCCGTGAGCTGTTCCAATTCCGTGCGCCTTAACTTAGCCGCTCGCAGAGCTGCCACCCGAAGCTTCGAGATCAGCTGGCCTGAAAACCTGGGGTAGCAATTAATCCTGAATAATTCATAACCGCAGAGTCGCCGAGCACGCAGAGGTTGAAGAATTTTAGACTTCGTGGATCTCGTTAAGAAGCATGGAAGTGGCTGCCTTTGACCGAAGCTATGCCACAACTTGATGTTCTCTGCGCACTCGGCGTCTCGGCGGTTCAGTTTTATAAATTAACCAGGTTGGAAGAAGAGATTTGTTTTTTTGTTTTCGTTTTGTCATCCCGAAGCCTCGGGATAACAGTTGAGAAACGAAGCACAAAACCACATTTCAAAAATTTCTTAACGTACACGACCTATGAGCCAAGAGAATTTGCTCCCGCCAGAAGAAACGCTCGATCCACAAAATTGGGACGAGATGCGCCGCCTCGGCCATCGCATGGTCGATGACATGATCACGTATTTGCAGACGCTGCGTGATCGGCCCGCGTGGCGGCCGACTCCGCCGGAAGTGAAAGAACACTTGCGACAGCCCCTGCCGTTGCAGCCGCAAGGCGTGGAAAAAGCGTATCAAGATTTCGTCGAAAACGTTCTGCCCTATCCCCACGGCAACATTCATCCGCGTTACTGGGGATTTGTCAACGGCACGGGCACGGTTTTCGGCATGCTGTCCGAAATGCTGGCGGCGACCGTCAATCCGAATGTCGGCGGCGCGGATCACAGCGCGGTTTATGTCGAGTTGCAAGTGTTAGATTGGTGTAAAGAAATGCTAGGCTATCCGCACGCCGCCAGCGGCATTTTGGTGAGCGGCGGTTCGATGGCGAACTTGATCGGGCTGGCCGTCGCGCGTAATACCTGCGCCGGATTCGATGTGCGCAACGAGGGCGTGAGCGCGGCGCCGGGATTGCTGGCGGTCTATTGTTCCAGCGAGACGCACAGTTCGGTGCAAAAGGCCGTGGAGCTGTTGGGCTTGGGGAGCAGAGCCTTGCGCAAAGTTCCGGTGGACCATCAATATCGCCTCGACTATTTGCAGCTCGAAAAAATGCTCGCGGCCGATCGCGTTGCCGGATTCATTCCCATTTGTATCGTCGGCAACGCCGGCACGGTCAACACCGGCGCTATCGACCCGCTCGACAAGCTTGCCGATCTGTGCGCGCGCGAGAAAATCTGGTTCCACGTCGATGGCGCGTTTGGCGCGCTGGCCGCCCTGGCGCCGGAACTGCGCCGCCACTTGTCCGGCATGGAGCGCGCGGATTCGCTGGCTTTCGATCTGCACAAATGGATGTACCTTCCCTACGAAGCCGGATGTGTGCTCATCAAGGATCGCGACGCGCATCAAAAAGCATTCGCCTTGATTCCCGAATATTTGGTGCAGCACGAGCGCGGCTTGAGCGGCGGGCCGGTGTGGCTGGCAAATTACGGTATTCAACTCACCCGCGGCTTTCGCGCGCTGAAAGTCTGGCTTTCATTTAAAGAACACGGCATTGAAAAATACCAGCGCTTGATCCGGCAAAATGTCGCGCAAGCACGCTACCTCGCGCAGCTCGTGGAAAGCAGTGCGGATCTGGAATTGGTCGCGCCGGTCCCGCTGAACGTGGTGTGCTTCCGTTTCGTCGCCAAACAGCTGGACGAGGCGAAGCGCAACGCTTTGAATCGTGAAATTCTCATGGAATTGCACGAGCGTGGCATTGCCGTGCCCACCTACACCATGCTCAAAGGCAAATACGCGATTCGCGCCGCCATCACCAATCATCGCAGCCGCAAGGAAGATTTTGAAATTCTCGCGCACGAGACCGTCAATTTAGGGAAGGAATTGTTACCGCGATTCCTGAGCTAAACAAAGGAGGCACTCACATGCAAAAAGTCAATCTCCAGGAAAAATTCCGCCGCATTGACAAACATTGGAGCCCAAAGATCGCCGGCGCATTGAACGGCCAGTACGTGAAGCTCGTCAAACTAAAAGGAGAATTTGTCTGGCACCAGCACGAAGCGGAAGACGAGCTCTTTCTCGTGGTGCAAGGCAGATTCTGTCTCAAGTTGCGCGACCGCGACCTCTGGCTGGAAGAGGGAGAATTCTTCATCGTGCCCAAAGGCGTGGAGCACAAGCCCGTTGCCGAAGAAGAAGCTCACGTCGTTTTGTTCGAGCCTATCTCCACACTGAACACGGGCGATCAGCGTAACGAGAGAACGGTTGAGAAATTGGAATGGATATGACAGTGTCTTGTTTACACGTTACACTTTACACGTGTAACGTGTAAAGTGTAACGTGTAAGGTTTGCCAATAGTGTCCTTTTTCCCATGCTGCCAGCATGCATTTTTCAGGAGACCCCACCATGTCCGATCTGCGTTATCCCATTGGTCCCTTCAAATTGGAAGAAGATCTCTCGCCACAACGCCGGAGAGAATTGATTCAACAAATAGCCGAGGCGCCCAGAAATCTGCGCGCGACGGTGAAAGGATTGAATGAAACGCAGCTCGACACGCCCTATCGCCCGGGCGGCTGGACGGCGCGGCAAGTGGTACACCACATTCCCGACAGCCATCTCAATGCCTACACGCGCCTCAAATTGGCTCTGACCGAAAATCAACCTGCCATCAAAGCCTACAATGAAAAACTTTGGGCGGAATTGCCGGAAGCACGCACCGCGCCAATCGATCTTTCCTTGAATTTATTGGAAGCCTTGCATCGCCGTTGGGTATTGCAGTGGCAGGCGATGCAGCCGGATGATTTCGCACGCATGTTCATTCATCCTGAGCATGGCCTCCGCTCGCTGGATTGGCTGCTGTGTCTGTATGCCTGGCACGGCCGCCATCATACGGCGCACATCACCTCCCTGCGCGAACGCATGGGATGGGATTGAGGACAAAAGCAGTTCCTCATATTTCTTTGACCACGGATGACACGGATTAGGCGGATATTCGCGGATTAAGGAGAATGTGCTTATGTTCGATAGCTCAACTCTCGCTCTGTTCATGGGTACGACGTTGGTATTTCTGCTCACCCCCGGCCCGGCCGTGTTTTATATTGTTGCTCGCAGCATCGATCAAGGCCGCGCGGCGGGGATCGTTTCGACCTTGGGCATTAATACCGGAACCCTCGTGCACGTGGTCGCCGCGGCCTTTGGCATCTCGGCGATCCTCATGTCCTCGGCCCTGGCTTTCAATATCGTCAAATACCTGGGCGCAGCATATTTGATTTTTCTCGGCGTGCGCAAATTGTGTGGTCGCGAAGAAGCACAAACGGCCAAGGCGCGCCCGCCGCAAAAACTTTCACGCATTTTTGGTCAAGGCGTGCTCGTCAATCTTTTGAATCCAAAGACCGCGTTGTTCTTCTTCGCTTTTTTGCCGCAATTCGTCGATCCCTCGCGCGGCAGTGTGGTGGTGCAAATTCTGCTCCTGGGTGGAATCTTCGTGATCATGGCTTTCTTGAGCGACAGCCTCTACGCCTTGCTGGCTGGAACGATGCGTCAATGGCTGAAGGGCAATGTGCGTTTTTTGCGCATGCAGCGTTATTTCACTGGAAGCCTTTATATCGCACTCGGTGTCGGCGCGGCACTTTCAGGATCAGGCAGGAATAAGTAGGGCCTGCGGGGAGATTGGCCAACTTCATTGACAATTGACAGTTCACAATTGCCAATTCACAATTATTAATTGACAATTGCGAATTGATAATTGTGAATGCTCTGAAATCTTGCAGGCACGTTATGATAGAATTCCAACTCGACCATGCACTGGAGATTTTACCGCGCACGCCGGCGACCTTGAACACGTTGCTGCGTGGGCTGTCCCATGAATGGCTGCACCAAAACGAAGGCGGTGATAGCTGGAGTCCTTACGTCGTCGTGGGCCATCTGATTCATGGCGAGGAAACGGATTGGATACCGCGTGCGAAGATTATTTTGGAATACGGTGAGTCCAAACCGTTCGAGCCGTTCGACCGCTTCGCGCAATTTGAAAAATTCAAAGGCAGATCTTTGGAAGATTTGCTCGACACCTTCGCCCAGTGGCGCAGCCGAAACCTCACGACCCTTGCACAGATGAAGATCACGCCGGCCGAGCTGGCGCGGCGCGGCGCGCATCCCGAATTGGGCACGGTGACGCTGCGCCAATTGCTGGCGACCTGGGTGCTGCACGATCTCAGCCATCTCGCGCAAATCGCACGGGTGATGTGCAAGCACTATCAGGAGGCGAGCGGCCCGTGGCAGGTGTATTTTCCTATTTTGCATCGCTGAAATTCGTCATTTGAACAAAGGCAAATTTTTTCTGCGTTCCGCCGGGACATCACCGTCGGGTTGTTGGTGACGAGCTTTGTGATTTATTGCATTTCCCGAGGGGGCACTCGCACGCAAAATAATTTATGCACAACATGCTTTCTCAAGGGCAACTACAATCGCAACCCACTGCGGTCATCACTCCACAAATCCCCGCAGCAAGAGAAAAAGCCGCTGGTGTCGAAATACTGCTGGCCTTCATCGTATTGGTTTGGGGCATAAACTTCCCAATTGTCAAAACTGCCTTGCGGCAGTTCACGCCGCTTGCTTTCAATGCTTTGCGTTTGTTGACCCGCATTTCCCCGGCTTTGGCTACCCTCAAAACTCCAGCGGCAGATTCAATGCAAACCGTCGTTTTGAATCACGTTGTCATCATCGAGGCAGCGGCAGGGACGATCAAGCCCGACATGGCGCTGGCGATACGTGGTTCACAAATCGAGATAATTGCGCCTGCCGCGCAATACCAACCGCAGGAGAACTCGAAAGTCATAGATTTGAGCGGGCATTATGTCGTTCCGGGCTACGTCGAGATGCATGCGCACGCGCTGCTTCATCCCTGGGATGCGAATGGCAACATCATGCCGCGCTACGATCGCGCTGCCGTTCTCAAAATTTTGCGCGTGCTGCTGGCGCATGGCATTACCACCGTGCGCGATCCGGGTGCGCCCACGGAAGCGGCGATCACGTTGCGCGAACTGGCGGCGCGCGAGAAAATCATCGCACCGAGAATTTTGACTGCCGGCCGCATACTCAATGCCTCCTCGTTCGATCCAGAACCGTTTGCGGTTGTCACCACCGCGGAACAAGTTCGCGATGAAATTCGCTGGCAGGCAACCGCCGGCGTGGATTTTATCAAAGTTTATTCCAGCATGCCCGCCGATCTTCTGCAAACCGCGATAGCAGCGGCGCATGAGCACGGCCTGCGCGTGATCGGCCATCTCCAGCGCACGACGTGGACGCAGGCGGCAGAGCTGGGCATTGATGCCCTGTGCCATGCCGCGCCGTGGTCGCCCGAATACCTGCCCGAAGCGCAACGGGCGGCCTATCAACAAACGCTGTGGGGGCGCGTGTATTGGCTGCAGCATCTCGACCTGCAGGCACCGGCCATTGACACGCTGATCACGGCGCTGGTGCATCATCGTACAGCCATTGACCCCACGCTCATTGCCATGCACAGCAAATTCTGGGGAAACGACGCGCGTTATTTGGAGCATCCCCACAGTGATTTGGTACCCGCAGTTTTTCGCCGGGGCTGGCCTAAAGGCAGCTTCACCGCTTCGTGGACCAAGGAGCAATATCAACGCGCGCAAATGCAGTGGCCCAAATTGCTGGCCTTCATAAAACTGCTGCATGATCGCGGCGTGCTGCTGGCGGTTGGAACCGACACCCCGACGCCGTGGATCATTCCCGGCGTGAGTTATCACGAGGAATTGCAGCTGCTCGCGGCAGCCGGCATTGCGGCCAGAGACGTTCTGCGCATGGCCACGCACAACGGCGCTCTCGCCCTCGGCCGTGAAGAGGAAATCGGCACGGTTGCAGCCGGAAAACGCGCCGACTTGGTCGTGCTTCGCGCTAATCCTCTTGACAATATCAAAAATTCACAGAACATTGCGCTGGTCATCAAAGCGGGTAGGATCCATGATCCACGCCGGCTGCTCGACGCAAACGATTAGTTCGAACTCAACCCTGGCGATCCGGGGCAAACGCGAGAGTATCATGCGCCGCATCGGTGATTTTTTTCGAAAAAATCTTTGGAGCCTTGCCCGTCCGGAGATTTTGGCACTGGTATTGTCCCCGCTCCTGCCTCTGCGGTTGCAGGCGCAAACGATGAGCATCGAGGAGTATGAGCCGAGATCCACTTTGGTCGTGCCGCAGCACCCCGTCACGCGCGCCAGGTATCCATTCATCGACGTGCACAATCATCAATCTTCGAAAATGTCGCCCGGTGCGGTGGATACGCTGGTGCAGGAAATGGATAAGCTCAACATGCGCGTAATGGTCAATCTCAGCGGCGGCACGGGAGGAACGCTGAAACAAGTCGTAAAAAACATGGTGGGGCGCTATCCCGATCGTTTCGTGGTCTTTTGCAATTTGAGCTTTGAGGACGTTGATGATCCCGATTACGGCCAGAAGGCTGCCGCGCGCCTGGAACAGGATTACAAAAACGGCGCGCGCGGCCTGAAGATTTTCAAGAATCTCGGTTTGACATTAAAAGACAAAAACGGCCAGCGCATTCCCACCGACGATCCGCGTTTCGACCCGGTGTGGGCCAAATGCGGCGAGCTGGGTATTCCGGTCTTGATTCACACCGGCGAACCCAGACCCTTCTTCGATCCCAGCGATCGGTTCAACGAACGCTGGCTCGAGCTCAAGCAATTTCCCGATCGCGCGCGGCCGCCGGATATGTTTCCGACGTGGGAACAAGTGATGGGCGAGCAGCATCACCTCTTTGGCAAGCATCCCAAAACGACCTTTATCAACGCGCATCTGGGCTGGCTCGGGGGCGACCTGGCGCGCTTGGGAGAGTTGATGGAAAAGTATCCGAACATGCACACCGAGCTCGGCGCCGTGCTCGCGGAGATTGGCCGGCAACCGCGTTTCGCGCGCGCCTGGTTCATCAAATATCAAGATCGCATTATGATGGGCAAAGATATTTGGGCGCCGGCGGAATATCATGTTTATTTCCGAGTATTCGAAACCGCTGACGAATATTTCGACTATTACCGCAAGCGCCATGCCTTTTGGAAAATGTATGGCCTGGACTTGCCCGATGAGGTTTTGAAAAAAGTCTACTACAAAAACGCGCTGCGCATTCTGGCGGGTGTCGACAAAAACGCGTTTCCAAGGAATTGAATCCAAGATATACTTCCGTGGGAGTATCAATTCCCTGGGCGATTTTTCTCGCTGGTTTGAGGCGAAGGCTCGTTGGATAGTAGCTGCAAAACGATCTCAAGTAAATGGTCATGAAGACCCCTGCATGCCATCTCGCGCTTGGACTGGTGCTGTCGCTTACGCTTGTGCCCAATTTCGCACGAGCGCAAGTCCAAGCGGCGACACAAATCGTTCTATTGGGCACGGGCACGCCGAACGCCGATCCCGATCGCGCCGGTCCCGCTGTCGCCGTCATGGTGAATGGCAAACCCTATCTCGTAGATTTCGGGCCGGGCGTAGTGCGCCGTGCGGCAGCGGCGGCGCGCAAGGGCGTCGCGGGACTGGAAGTGAAAAATCTTCAAACCGCGTTTGTCACGCACTTGCATTCCGATCACACGCTCGGTTATGCCGACTTGATTTTCACGCCCTGGGTTTTGGAAAGAGATGCGCCGCTCGCGGTTTATGGTCCCACCGGCCTCAAAGCCATGACCAAACATATCGTGCAAGCATATGCCGAAGACATTGACATTCGCCTCAACGGCTTGGAGCCGGCGAATGAAACCGGATATAAAGTGGTGGTGCACGAGATTGCGCCGGGCGTGATTTACCAAGATCAAGACGTGACCGTCAAAGCTTTTCCGGTGAATCACGGCTCGTGGAAGCAAGCGTTCGGCCTTCGCTTTGAAACGCGAGATCGTACGATTGTGATTTCAGGCGATTGCACACCCAGCCCGGCTTTGATTGCAAACAGCATGGGCTGCGACGTGCTCATTCACGAAGTTTATTCGACCACGGGTTTTGCCAAACGGCCGCCGGTGTGGCAAAGGTATCACTCCAATTTTCACACTTCTTCAAAACAATTGGCGGAGATCGCAAATCAAGTCAAGCCGGACTTGCTGGTGCTTTACCACCAGTTGTTTTGGGGCACGACGGACGAAGAGCTGGAGAATGAAATTCGGCAATTCTATGATGGGAAAGTAGTCTCCGGACGCGATCTCGACGTTTTTTGACGGCAGTGCCCGCCATAGACAGCCCGCAGGGCAAAAAAGTTCTCATGAAAAAAATCGCCTTTGTGACTTACGCCAAACAGCCGCACTTGACAGAAGACGATGCCCTGGCGCCGGAGTATTTGCGAAAGCTGGGAATCCAAGCCGTGGCCACCGTGTGGGACGATGCCACGATGAATTGGGGCGATTTTGAGGCAGTCGTTCTGCGCTCATGCTGGGATTATCATCACAAACCGAGGGCTTTTCGCCTCTGGATCGATCGCCTGGTTTCGTCGAATATCCCCTTGTGGAATCCCGCCCGCATCGTGCGCTGGAATATGGATAAAATCTATCTGCGTGATCTGGCGGCGCGCGGCGTGTCCATTCCTCAAACCGTTTGGCTCGAAGCGGGAGCAGAGGGTGCGCTGGTTTCCATTTTAGAGCGGAATCATTTCGCTCACGCCGTGATCAAGCCCGCGATTTCTGCCACGGCCTATTTGACTTTCCAAACTTCGCCGGCGCAGGCACATGAGCATCAATCTCAACTCAACGCGATATTGCGCCAATCCGGCGCATTGGTGCAAGAATTTGTTCCGGAAATCACCACGCACGGCGAATGGTCGCTAATGTTTTTCGGCGGAAAATTCAGCCACGCGGTTTTGAAACAGCCGCAAGCGGGAGATTTTCGTGTACAAACCGACTTCGGCGGCAGCTATCGCGCTGCCACACCGCCGCCGCAATTCATCGCCCAGGCGGAAGAAATTCTGCAGAGGGTCGATCCGCCGTTGCTTTATGCGCGCGCCGACGGTGTGCAACGTGAAGAGCAATTCTTGTTGATCGAATTGGAGTTGATCGAGCCTGCCCTTTTCTTGCGCGCTGACCCTGCGGCGCCAGCGCGTTTTGCCGAGACCATCGCGCGATTGGTTTGAAAAATTTTTTGCGCACGAGTTGCCATGTCGTGAGACGGCATCTACCATGATGAAATTGAAGGATTGTAGTAGTGCCTTCAGGCACTCAGCGCAGTGAACCTCCGGCTCCTGAAGGAGCCACTACAAACCCTATTTTCGTGATAATCGCCATGTACATCCCTAAGTTTTATCGCGTAAACGATCCGAAAATCATCGCAGATTTTTTGCGGCATAACAGTTTTGCCGTATTGGTGAGCTGTGAAAAAGGTGTGCCTATTGCTACGCATCTGCCGTTGGAATTTGTCCAAACGGAAAACAGCGGGCAGTTTCTTTACGGCCATGTCGCGCGAGGCAATCACCAATGGCGCACTCTCAATTCCTCCGAGAACGTGCTGGCGATTTTTTCCGGCGCACATGCGTATGTTTCGGCGCGCTGGTACAATCACCTGAATGTCCCGACGTGGAATTACCTGGTGGCGCATGTTTATGGCAAGCCGGAAATCATTGAGGATCACGAAGAGCTTCGTGCCATACTGAAAAGACTCGTGGATCGGAACGAGGCCGTAGCCAACCCGCAAAGTCCGTACATGGTTGAAGGCTTGCCGGAAGAATTCCTCAAGAAAGAAATGAAGGGGCTGGTGGGATTTCGAATCAAAGTCGAAAAAATCGAAGCCAAGTTCAAATTGAGCCAAAATCGCCACGCAGAAGATTTTGCCAATGTCATGGCAAAGCTGCGCAAAAGCGATGATGCCAATGCTCGAGAAGTAGCGGAAGCGATGGCGCGCATTCAGCCCGCGCTCTTTCATGAGAATGATTAGGAGGTTCAACATGCCCAAATTCTCCTATATGCTCGTCGATGCCTTTACCGACCGCCCCCTGACCGGCAATCCCTGCGCCGTCATTTTTGACACCGAGGCGTTGAGCGAGGCCACGATGCAGGCCCTGGCGCGCGAAATGAATCTTTCCGAAACCGCTTTCGTGCGCCGCTCGAAGATTGCCGATTTCGGTGTGCGTTACTTTACGCCGGCAGTAGAAATTCCTCTGGCCGGACATCCGACGATAGCCACCACTCTTGCTTTGATCGATTCCGGCCGCTTGCCGTTGCAGGGCAATCATACCATGATCAAATTGGAGCTGAAAGTCGGGCCGATAGCGGTGGAAATTTTCAGCGCTGGCGGCAAAGTACTGCGCATCGTCATGACCCAGAAAAAGCCGCAGTTTCTCGCGACCTATGCTCCGGGAAAAGTGTTGCCTGCTTTCGGCTTGAATGCGGACGATGCGCTTCCCGGCGCTCCGCTACAAACTGTGAGCACAGGCACGCCACAACTGATGGTTCCGGTGCGCAATCTCGCCACGTTGCGCCGGGCACAGCTCGACATTCCCGCCTACAATCAACTTCGCGCTCAGAGCGACTTCTTCAGTCCGCATTTGTTCTGTTTGCAGGGATTCACGCCCGAAGGACAAACCGCGGCGCGGCATTTTGGCACGCCGCCGGATACGATCGAAGACCCATTCACCGGTTCCGCCACTGGCGGGATGGCGGCCTATTTGTGGCATCATGGATTGATCGATAAACCGCAATTCATCGCCGAGCAAGGTCATGGTATGAGTCGCCCCGGCCAAGCAATGGTTGAAATTGTCGGGCCGCGTAACGATATTCAAACCGTTAAAGTCGGCGGTGGCGCAGTGGCGATTATACGCGGTGAACTGGTAATATGAAGCAAAAGGACCCCTCATGAAAACCCGCAACGTCGCCATTTTCATCTTCGACGAAGTTGAAGTGCTGGATTTCTGCGGGCCGTTCGAAGTATTCTCCGTCACCGGCCGCCGGCAGGGCATGCAGCCTTTTAATGTTTACACCGTTGCTGAAACGCGCCGCGCCGTTCTCGCGCGTAATGAATTGAGCGTGAATCCTAAATATGATTTCACGAGTTGCCCCACGCCCGATCTGCTGGTCATTCCCGGCGGCTTTGGTACGCGCCGCGAAATGGAAAACCCCGTCGCTTTGGCATGGCTTCGCGCTTGCTTTCCGCATGCAGAACTCGTGCTTTCCATTTGCACCGGAGCATTGATTATGGCCAAAACCGGATTTCTCGACGGCCTGGCCGCGACCACGCATCACGGCGCCGTGGAAGAATTGCGGCAAGCGGCACCGCGTACCACGATCGAGGCGTCACGTCGTTTCATTGACAACGGCAAGGTGATCGTCGCCGCGGGCGTGGCGGCGGGTATCGACGCCTCGTTTCATGTCATTGCGCGGCTGCTGGGAAAAGAACAGGCGCTCGAAACCGCGACGTATATCGAGTATGATTGGCAGCCTGCGGCTTAGGCGCCGAGTCCACCTTCGGGAGGTCGCTTGCCAAAAAACGATTGGCCGCGCGTTGCCGTGTTAGGCGCGGGCGCAGCGGGCATTGATTTTCACTTCTGAAAATTTCCAGCGAGGCCGCTCTTTGAAGTCGCCAACCTCCTCAGGTCCCATGGCAACCCGCGCTTCCTCACTTCCCCAAAAAATTCACAGTCTCACGCCACTGCTCGGGCGCAAGCTGGCGGCGCAAGGCCTGCGCACGCTCGCCGATTTGCGTGACGCCGGGATCGAAACGCTTGTTCAAATTGACACCCGCGTCTCGCGCCAACAATGGCAAGGCTGGCAGCGGCAGGCCCTGCTGCAAACGGTGTTTGCGGGCTTGGGCAAAAAGGAAGCGCAGGTATTGGCGCAAGCCGGAGTCGCTTCCGTTGCGCACATGGCAAATCTTGACTCCGAAGCCGTGCGAGGAAAAATTTCCTCCGCTAAATTGCGTGCGTGGAAATTCATTGCGCAGAGCATTCCTCCGCATATCGTACCGGAACGCCTGCCGCTTGCACTGGAAATCGAGCCGCTCCCGCCTGTGCACGCGGTTGCTCTATTTGCGCAAGGTGTGAAGACCTTATCACAAGTGCGCGAGATTTCCTGGGAAGCCTTGCAGCGTGAGTTTCTTCCTGCTTTGCAGAAGCAGGATTATGTCACTTGGCAGAAGCTCGCGGCTTTGCGCCTCGAATTTGGCTGCGGGCCTGCCTATGCCTTTCAGCTTTGGCAGCGGTATCGCGGGGACGAAGTCAAAATTCGCCGCCAGGTCTTGCGCACACGGCCCCGGGCCAAGACGCGCTCCTCCGCGCGTGTGCGCAGTTTGCCGGGAAGCGAACCCGCGGCGAATCGGGCTGCAATCGAAACTGCGTTGCGCCCTGCTTATCGGGAGCTGGTGAGCGCCGTCGCGGCCAAGCACAAGGGCATGGAATCGGCACTGCGGCGGGTGCAGCAATGGCATTCCACGGACGAAATTGCGGGGAATGTTTTGCGCAGCGCGGCGCGATCGGCGCAGCATGAAAAAGCACGGCTTCTGCCCTGGATGTTCGAGCGTGGGCTGGCCAGCAAACGCGGGTTTCTCGAGCTGATCACCGAAGCCGTTTCCTCCGCGCAGGAGCAAAAGCATTGGTTGAAAGCGCTGGTCCAACAAATTCCTGTGGAAAATGTGCTGCAATTGCTGCCGCAAACCAATGCCAAAGAAACGCTGCTGTCCCTGCTCACCGACGCCCAAGGCGGCCGCGTCGCGGATTGGCAAACGCTCGTGGCGGGCGCACTCAAAGTCAAAGAAGTGTTTGCGGAAACGATCGACAAGCTGCTGGAGAATACTCAGCTCGATCCCGCCGCACTGATCGGTACGGTGTTGAAAAATGAGGAGGCAGAAAAATCCTCCGATTTGCAGACGGTGTTGCAAGCGCTGGGCTCCAAGCAGCGCTACGAGAAAGCTTCGCTGTTGTACACACTTTATCAGCAAGGCGCGGCCATGCTCCAGCCGGTGATCCAGCAGCTGTTTGCCTGTGGAATGGAAACTTTTAACCGCGTTGAAGAATTGCTGGACATTCCTCTGCAAACGGAAAAAGGTCAAGAGCATTTTTTTGCGCGGCTGTTCAGTGCGATTAGCGGCAGCGGCGTGGCCAGTGAAAACGGTTTGGATGAAATGATGCCGCGTTTGCTGGCGTGGGTGGGCGCCGGTGAGCGGCAAGAGGAAGTAGCACTGGCGGACGCTACTGCTCTTCCCCAAAATGAAGCGGCACAGGTGCCGCGGCGGGTGCATTTGCTCGGTGCCGGCATCCAATCTTTTTTACAGGATTATTTTCACGACTTGCCCGCGATCGAAAAATTCACCACGAAGTTTTTCAATGCCCTGCCATTCCAGCATGAGCTGGCCGGTGAAATCTGGCTGCATTTGGCCAAAGTGCCGGGCATGATCGTGCTGCTCTTTCCAAAATTAGTACAGGCGCTCCAGACACCGATGAAAGTCTTTCAATGGATCGGCCAGGAGGCGGACAAGATCATACAAAAAGATCGCGCGCTCCGAATTCATACCCTGCCTGCGCCGGTTAAAGACCACTGCCAGTATGTGATTTTTTCCGACGTGCATCGCGATGCGCCCGACGACCGCGTCGACGAAGATTTCTTCGATTTGTCGCATTTTTCGAAGAATCGTGACTTGTTTCTGCGCGCGCTGCGCTACTATCGCGACCGCGGCGATATTGTCATCGAAAACGGCGATTGCGAAGAGCTGTGGATCGTGCCTTCGGTGAAAAAACATGCGGGCGTGAAAGCGCGCGCGGAACGCATTATTGCGCGCGACGGCATTCATCGCGAGGTTTATGAAATGCTGTCGGCGTTGCACAGCGAGGGCCGCTATTTTCGCACGCGCGGCAACCACGATGATTTCTGGGCGCTCGCCCCGGAGAACGAGCAGATTCTGCGCGAGGCATGGTTCAATCATGGCCCGGTTTCATTTCAAGTCTGGGACGCGCTCATCATTCCAGACATTCTGACGATGGAAGATGATTACCTCGGCATTCTCAAAAGAATTCGCGCGGCGAAGAAACACAAAGAACCGGTGGACGTCGAGGAGCTGGCCGGCCTGATTCCGGTCGGCCTCAGCCCGGAGCGTTATCGCGAGCGCAAGCCGCTGTTCATCATGCACGGCCATCAAACCGATTTTTGGAATTGCGACGAGCACAACGAAATCGGCAAGATTCTGGCGAATTCCATCGGCGTGATCATGGACGGCATGACCACTTTTCCCTATCACCTGCGCGGCATCGATTTGGGTGGCAATCCCATCCTCAAATTCGAAGATCTGTTGATCAAAATTCCGCAAGTGGAGAATTGGCTGCCGCCGGACTCGGCCAAACGCTGGTCGCGTCGAATCGAGCAGGCAGAAGGCGGCCGCAAAATCGTGGACAATATTTATTACTGCGAGACGCTGACCGCGGCGCTGGCGCTGGCATTGAAATATCCCGGGGCCAAGGGCCTGTTGCAGGTGCAGATTCTCGTGGGTCACACGCACTGGCCACAAAGCCGGCCGCATTTGTGCCTGGGAAACTTGGAAGTGCCCGGCCTGCAAAAAGAGGTGGCGATCAAACTTCCAACACCTTATTATAATAGCGGCACCTGCGGCTGGTGGGAAGGCGTACTGTGGGGCGTCGAGATCACGGCCTATGGCCAGGCGAAATTGTTTTATTGGGAACAGAACTCGCAAGAGCCGAATTATATGCCCTGGGAGCTGCATGGCAGCACGCCCAAGCATGTCGAGCGGTTCAGAGAAAAGGTGAAAGTATTTTTGGCGAAGTGCTTCAATCAAACCACCGCGCTGGAAGAAAACACGCAGCATCTCGCCACCTGGGAGGAAGTGGATGATTTCAGCAGCGTGCGGAGCATCGATTTGCGGCCGCTGGCAGCGGATATGCGCGGCCCGGCGCTGAGCACCGCCCAAGTGTGGGCTTTGCGCCATTTGGAAAACCGCCCGAACACTTCACCTCAATTGGAAATCATTCTCGATCTCGGCGATTTGTTGCGCACGGCTTCCGAGGCGCAGAAACTCTCACTGGTCGAGCGCGCGTTGTCCCACAAAGAAGTCGTGGCCACGACTCTGAAAGCCCTGAAGCTCGGCAAAGAGTGGACCCGCGTTGACGCGCAAAGCAAATTGTACCACTATCTCGGTGCACTGTTTTTCTACGCCGCGCATTTGCTGGAGAACGAGCGTTGCAATCAAATGGGCTTGTTGCTGAACTTATTCATTTCGAATGAGAGGGAATTTTCCGTGCGCTTCGAGGCGGAGAAGAATGAACTGGCGTTCAAGCTGGGAAGCCAGAGTGCATGAGCCGAAAGACGCAAGCGCCAAGAGCGCACGCAGCGACGCCGAGACGTTCAGAATACATTTTTGAAAGTTTTCTGATTATTTTTTTGAACGCGGATGACACGGATTGCGCGGATTAAGACGGATAGAGCAAATCCGTGTTCAAAAGCTTTTGATTTGAAGCCGCTCGAAGATCACCGGTTTTGAGCGTGGCTGCAAATCCGGCATAGTCTATCATACCGTAAACATGCCCGAACCCGAAATAAAAATTTCTGATCGACACGACCGGTTTCCGGAAAAGCGGGAATACTTCGTCAGCGCGGAAGAAGCGTTACGGGTTATGCAAAAAGCGCTGGCACAGGTGGCAGATTTCCGTCAAAAAGACCTTTACCTGCTGCGCGACGTGCTCTGGCCGCTGCTGCCGCCGCGCGCCCGCCGTTTTCTTCGCTGTGTCAAGCCGGACCAGGCCGCGATCTCCTATGAAGATCTGGTGAATCGGCTCGGCCGCTTGGCCGCGCAGTTGACGCTGTGGAACATGCCGGGCGCGGTTGATATTGTCCGGCAGAACTATCGTTTTGCGGTATTGCCTTTCATGGAATTGATGCTGCGCGAGAAATATCGCGAGGTCGAAGAGGCCCAGTCATTCAAACAGCGATTATGGCGCTACGTCTATCGCCGCATCTTGGTGGGATTGACCGCCGCGGTTGACAATCTCGCCAGTCTCATCGTGCTGGCGTGGACGTTTTCACCGGGCATCGGCGAGCCGGACGAACAAACCGGCTTTTACAATCGCTACGTGCTCGGCCGTTACTGCGGCATTTTGGACCTGGGTCATTTCTTCAACTGCGCCGCTGTGGCGTATCTATATGGAGAAGAGGAAGGCAAGAAACGCGGCGAGCAGATCGAGCGCCGGCAGCGCTGGCTGCGGCAACAAAAATGGCTGGCGGATTGGCGCAACCAGAAAGAAAACCGCCTGGGCCGCTGGCTCGCCGATTTTTTGTGGGGCTTTGCCGCCAGCGCGGACACCATCGAAGACCGTTCTTCGGATTGGTTCGGCATCCTGCTGGGCCGGCACATGCGCACGTTCAAAAAAAACGACCGCATCATCGAATATTTCATGCGCGTCTGGCCGCAGTTGGTCAGAAGCCGGATATTCAGCGAGAAAAAAGCATCGCGACTGCGCGAAACCTGGTCGGATATCAGGATGATCGTCGCCGTGTGGCGGCACGTCTGGAGCAAGGGCGGCGCGTTCGAGGTGGCGGGCTACATGCAACAGTTCTTCGACCAGCAGGAAGCCATTGCGCCGGAGCAGGTAGAAAAAATCGCGCCGGGCTTGCTGGCGCAAATCGTCGAAAAGTTCCGCCAGCAATCCGATAGTGAAGCCTGGCAGAATTTCACCACGCAGAAATGGGAAATTGTGTTCCCGCAGGATTTGTGGGAAAAGGTCGTGCGCGTAGGCTGGACCGGCAAGGCCACGGCATTGCCGGTCAAGGTCCAGCTCAAACACAATGGCGAGAGGGTCGAGCCTTATTTTCGGGAAGAAATGGAGTGAACGGAGCACGGAGCATATATGCGAAAGGCCGTACCGGCTGGGAGCAGGCTGGTGATTGGCATTTTTTTTATTTTCAGCCTAAACGGGCTGGCTTCATCCGCGCGCACAAGCGAGAGGAAAAATGCGCATGCGCGGAAAACCAGCAACCAGGAAAACAGGGTTCCGTTCAAGAAACCTATTTGGCTGACGAACCAAGCGCCCTCGCCTGCGCTGACGAATTCCCGCACAACTTCTGCGGCGACGATTCTATGGGAAGACGATTTTGAAGGCAGTCAAGCGCCATGGACACCAGTCGCCAGTTGGACCAATACTCCGGTCCGTTCCGGCAATCCCGATGCCGGTTTCGTATTCGGCGACCACAGCGGCTGGGCGCGAGTGGATACGATCGCACAAGAGCCGCCGAGCCCCAAGCACGCGTGGCGCAACGACGACAACGAAAACACCGCCATCGATCTATTGATCTCGCCGATCATCCATCTTCCCCGATCCCTCGACGGCGAGCCGCTGCTCAAGGCATGCGTGCGTTTTTATCTCGATCTGCACGCGCCAGACGTCGAGTTTGAAGGCAATCTGCAGGATTTTTACTATGTGCGCGCGGGCCGCGCCACGGCGTTGTGGAAGTTCGAATCCGTCGCGCCCTTCTCGGGAAGCAGCCACTGGGCGTTGCACCAAAGTCCCATTGAGGCCCAAGGCGCTTTCAACGTGCAATCCATTGCCACGCCTGAAATCAATCTTGCGGGCGCGGTGAATCCCGCCTTGAGCTTCGTGCAGCTCTATGCCACCGAGCCGAATTTCGATTACTGCGCCGTCGATCTTTCCACGGATCAGTTCGCCACATACAAGACTCTCGCGCGTTACTCCGGCATTCGCGCCCTCTACAGCAGCGTGGCACTGAATCTCAGGAATTATGCCGGCAAAAAAATCCGTTTGCGCTTTCGATTTATTTCCGATTTCGGCTTTTCGCAGCCGAACGCACGCTGGTTCCTCGATGACATTGCCGTAAAAGACGGCACCAGGGTGCTGTTTTCCGACAACGGCGGAGACGACGGCAGGACCACAATGACGAAATGGGGTTTTGCCGGCGGCGATGCGTTTATCGGCCTGGACTTTGACAAGGACGCTGCCAACCCCGCGGCATTGTGGGTGGAAAGAGACAGTACGAGTATCGATCGCGGGTCATTGAATATTCTTGACAGCGCGGCCGGTCTGGTGCCGGGCGATTCGATCCGGCTGGCATTTCATTGGGTCACCAACGGCAGCCTCGCTCAGGGTAACGGCCGCGGCATTTTCATTGATGAGATTGCTCTCGAGGCGATCACCGGCGTCGCTGACGATGTGGCGATGATCGATCTCGACGTCCCTTTTCCCAATGTCGAAATGATGCCCGCGCAGCAAGCCCTGGTTCGCGTCGGCAATCACGGCTCCCATAGTCAAAACGCGGTGCCGGTGCGCTATCGCCTTGATGGCGGCCCGGCGCTGGCGCCCTCGCCTCCTTTGAATTTCGACCTCGCCTCTGCTTCGGAAGGTGAGGGCATTTTAAATTGGAAAACGCCCGGCGCCGGCATTTATACATTGTCGACTCAGACGGAACTGGCTCATGACACCAGGCGCGCCAACGACACCTTGAGCGTTGCGCCCGTCGTCGTTTATCCCCATGGCATTGCCGAGCTCGGTTATGATGATCGCTTCCATCAAAATGGCTTTGTGACCGGCAGCAAAAGCCTGGTGAGCTTTACGGTCAACAGGGACTTGCGCGGCGGGGTGCAGCAGTATACGCTGCATCAGGTCAAAGTCGATTTATTCAATGGCAGCAACAGCCGCGATCAAGTGCGTCTCGTGGTGGCGACCGCGAGCAATGACACCACTGTGCAGACGATCCTGTTTGATGGGATCGAGCCGGTGCCGGCGCGCGATTTTTCTTCACATGTTTTGCAGGTGAATGCCCGAGATTTAACTGCCGAG
Organism: bacterium; assembly: GCA_044869275.1. Taxonomy (GTDB): domain Bacteria; phylum Zhuqueibacterota; class Zhuqueibacteria; order Zhuqueibacterales; family Zhuqueibacteraceae; genus JBIOXB01. The sequence continues at coordinate 19,029 of JBIOXB010000073.1, read as the reverse complement.
CGGCTTGTGGTTTTGGTGGATTTCAGCGTGAGCCATGGCAACGCGCGCTTGTTGATGGACGGCGGCACGCGTTTCACCGGACACAATTTCTTTTTTGATGGCAAGCGCTGGTCGCCCTCGAGTCTCGGCCGCCAAATTCGCGCGCGCCTTTCCTGGCTCCCCGGTGCCAAAATCATTCTCGTGCGGGACCTGCCGGCTGACCAAGGCAGGCGCGTGCAGGTGAGCTGGTTCCCTTCGTCCAGCGAAGCGTTCAGCCGCAACATTTCACATTATGCTCTCTGGCGCGGAGTGAAAAATCCCGGCGCAGCAGATAGTAATTTTCGCGCCATTGAAGTGCCCAGTATGCCGGCTTTATATGAATACGGCATTCAAAACGGCAAGCCAGGCGACCGTGTCGTCGTGGCCGGCAATGCCGCATGGGATTTCCTCGTGCGCATGCCGGCAAGCCCGGGGCTCGAAGCGTACAGTCTTGCCGCGCCGACTTTGAACGATTCCAACTTCACCGGCATGAATTATACAGCGTTTATGGTAACGGCGTATGACGGCGGCCGCCGCTTTGCGGACGCCAAAATCGACAGCGGCTACTCTGTCGATAACCTGGCACCAAGCGTGCCCGCAGGATTCACCGCCGCGCGCATTCTCGCGAATCAACGGCCCGCGGTCCGGCTGCAATGGCGGGCTGTGGCGGATGAGGACTTGGCCCATTACGCCCTCTATAAAAACGGGAGTGTGGTGCTGCTGGCTATCACGACCGATTTGGCTTTCACCGATCTCGCCGTGACTGTAGGTGAGATGGTGAGCTACGCTGTGACGGCAGTCGACATGAACGGCAATCCCAGCGCGCGCGCAAATGTTTCGTTAAACATCACGCGCCTCAATGAACGTTCGCAGCCCGTGCTGCCGGCCGTGTACGAGTTGGGAAACAACTATCCCAATCCCTTCAATCCGCAAACCACGATTGAATTCTCCCTGCCTTTGCGCGGCCACGTCAGATTGGGAGTTTTTAATTTCTTGGGGCAAGAAATCGAAACCTTGATTGATGCCGAAATGCCAGCGGGTTTTCATAGAACCATCTGGGAAGCGAAGGCACAGCCCTCCGGGATTTATTTTTATCGACTTACTGTAAACGATTTCAGGCAAATTAAGAAAATGGTGTTGATGCAATAGTTTAGAAAGGAGTTAGCCTTGCCAGCCTTTCCTCGCAGAAATTCTTCTTGCATTTAAGTTAAAAGGATTTAAATTCCCCTCAACCGTTGGGTTTAGGACTTCTGCTCAGCCACACAACCCACCCAACAGATGCCTACATTGCCTTCGCACAGACGCCATGAAGAGCTTTCGAAAGGCGCAAGCCAATTCGATACGACAATTCTGGCGCCGCCGTCCCAATGGTGACATCTTTCTCGTGGCTGAGGGGAGCACAACCGCTGGTACTGTTTTTGTAATACAATTAACGCTCAAACAGTAATCAACTTTATTTTCGAAGTGAAAACTTCGCTGGGAGTAATTTTTACATTTTTTCCAGAATTCCAATATGTAAAAACTTTGTTTACAAAATTCCTTCCCTTTCTCCCGCAATGCATCCCGCACTGGCATCCTCTTGACTCAATTTCTCGGCGGAGAAGGACAGTTTCTTTGCCACGCATTGGCTGTGCGTGTGGGAGATGTGTTTAATACGTTCAAGGGGAGAATCCGTTCTCATTCTGAATTCGCAGCCTGCACGGAAGCCCTTAAGGATAAGTTCCGAAGTGCACGCGTATTAGGGTATCTCTATGGTTCAAGCCTCGACTAAAATCGTGATGCCAGTTCTTTTTGCTCAGGGAAGATGCAAAAAAGCAGCCGGGGTTCGTCCGACACTCTCGCCACACCTGCACAGCCAAGCCATGCTGTGCGTTCTCATTCTGGCCGGAATGGGCCTTGCGCAAAATGCGCTTGCCCAATCTTCATGGCCACTCTACCGTTTCAACGCCGCGTTGAACGGCCGTGCCGCCGTCAATGGGCCTCTACTCCCCGAACTGCAATGGACAGTTCCGATCGGATCAGAGAAAATTGAATCGCCCGTGGTCGGGCCAGAGGGCAGCATTATCTTCATTAGCCGAGGAGACGAATTTGTCTACGCGTTGAATGCGGATGGCTCCAAGAAATGGCAATTCAGCCGGGCCCGGCAGGGAGGAAACGGCAACGAGACCTTCTCGTCGCCGCCGGTGATCGGCAAAGATGGCAATATTTACGTCGGCACGCAGCAAGGCAGTTTTCTCTCGCTCGATCTCAACGGCAACTTGCGCTGGCGCGCAGCGGTTGGTGGCTTTGTCAGCGCGGCGGCGAATGTGGACAATGACGGACATCTCTATGTCCCCGTCGATGACGGGCGGCTCTACGTCTTCAATTCTTCCGGCAGTTTGCTGTGCACCGCAAATTTTGATGGTGAAAAGCCGGGAGCAACACCTGCCTTGAGTGCGAGCGGCAGAGTCTATGCCCCTGCCGGAAATAACATTTATGTTTTTGACCCGTCTTGCAACAGAATCGCAAAATGGAGTCTTGCGAGACTCGGCGAAGTGGCGTGGGTGGTGATAAGTCCGAATGGCAACTTGGTGTACGCCGGGTCCCGCACGAATGCGCTTGTGGTTGCGCTCAACGCCGAAACTGGCAACGAAGTTTGGGCCCATGCTTACGACCAAACTTATGGTCCTCCTTCCCCGCCCGCCCTCGGCCCTGACGGCACGATTTATTTCGCCGGATTCGATCGCGGCTTGTTGCTCGCTTTGACGCCGGAAGGCAGACCCAAGGCCGGTTGGCCTCTTGATCTTGGCACTTCGCGCTACAAAACCATGCCGGTGGTCGATGCGCAAGGAAACATTTTTATTGTGAATGAGCGTTCGGATTTTGGTTTGTTCGCGCTCGCGCCGGACAAGCGAATTCTGTGGCGCCTGCCTGAGGTGCAATGCAAATACTCTCCCGCCTTCGGCTCGAACGGCACGATGTACGTCCCCAGCTTGCGGAAAATTTATGCCGTGCGCCAAAAACCCGCGAGGCTGGTGGCGAGCCCCAATCCGGTCTTATTCGGCCAGGTTTGTTTGAATACCGAAGCCGTTCTCAAGGATACTCTTTCCAATGATGGTTCTGCGGAGTTGATCATATCCGCTTTCGAGCTGAACAGTCCGGTATTCAAATTTGAAGGCCGCGCAGCGCGTCTGCAGCCGGGCGAACGCTTGATTATTTCCGTTAGTTTTGCCCCAAACCTTGTGGGCGTTTTTCAAGATACGCTGTTTGTCTCCAGCAACGATCCCGATCATAATCCGTTCGCCATTATTCTGCGCGGTGAAGGCATCTCGCCGCAGATTGCCGGGCCGGCGAGCTTAATTTTCCCGGCAACAGAAGTGGGCATGAGCCGCTTGGACAGGGTCGCCATTCGTGCAGTAGGAAGCTGTGTGCTGCGCGTCGACTCGGTGCGCATCACCGGCGCGCATGCCGCCGACTTCTCCGTGGTACCAAGCAATTTTCCCGTGGAACTGGGTGCCGGCGATAGTCTGCTCTTGCCCGTCACTTTCAATCCGAAAGCCGTGGGTGAACGCAACGCCACGCTGCAAGTTTTCAGCAATGATACCGACACGAATCCACTGGCAGTGGCATTGCGCGGCACCGGCACCACACCCCAACCGCGCTGGGAAGTGACGCCGCGAGCATTAACGCTCGCCGCTTGCGTGGATACCACCGTTCGCGATTATGTTCAAATCAGAAACCTCGGCCTGGTCAATATCGTCATCAACAGCGCAACTATTTCCAACCCTGCTTTTGCGATCGATACCACCGGCTTGGTTTTCCCTTTCACCTTGCTGCCCAATCAAGCGCTCTTTGTGCCGATTCGCTTCACGCCTGCTGACACCAGCACCTCCAGGGGGACGTTGGCATTACAAAGCAATGCCGGTGCGGAAACGGTGGCATTGACCGGCAAGGGCGAACGGCCGCAGATCGCATTGGCGGCCAGGCCGCCGCGGCTCGAAGTTTGTCTCGGCCGATCGGGTGAAACCAGAATCGTGATTTTTAACACCAGCACGTCTTGTGAGCTGCGCGTCGATTCCTTCAGAGTCGCGATCGCGTTCTTGCAACAAACAACATCGACGTCATCTTCATTCGTGTCGCATCCAGCTTCTGTGCCGCTCATTATCGCGCCGGGCGACAGCGCAACCATCCCCATAGAAATCACCCAGCCGCCGCGCGATTTCGAATTGCGCGTCACCTTTTGGTCCAATGCCCCAGGCAGTCCGCATCAGATTGTCGTGCCGGGAAAAGTTTTGTCACCGCAAGTCGCGGCAGTCGATACCGTGGAATTTGGTGTGGTGCCGCTGCAGCAATCGCGAGGCGCCAGCGCTTTGATTTGGAACGCCGCGCAATGTGATTTGGACATTCGCGCCGCGCGCCTCACTGGCGCCGATTCTTCATCTTTTTCCGTGGATGTCTCCGGCCTGCCGTCCACTCTGCGCTCTGGCGACACACTCAATCTGCCGGTCACCTTTAGTCCTCTCCGCGCCGGCGAGCATTTCGCGACGCTGCTGGTGGAGAACAATGCACCGGATTCAAATCCGGTGCGCATCGTGCTGCACGGCGCAGGGCAACAAGTCAATGTCTTTCCCAGACCTCCTCAGCTGGCGTTTCTCTCCGTGTGTTTGGGCGGCGACAGCACGCAAGTGGTGGAAATCGTCAACAATGGTTCGGTCGCAGTCGTCGCAGCCTCGCTCGGCTTTACCGTGGGCCGTCCGGAATTCAGCGTCGAGCCGACGACCGATTTTCAAGTTCTGCCGGGCCAGAGCCAGGCGTTGACCATCGGGTTCAAGCCGCAAACGCTGGAAAGGGTCACGGACACGCTCCGCATCGTTTGGCAGAATCCCGACGTGCCGCCGGTGCTGATTCCGGTTTCAGGCGAAGCAGTTTCGGGCCAAATCGCCGGGCCGGAAGAACACCTCTTTCCGCCGACGCCGGTGAATCAAACAGAGATCGACACGGTTTTTGTCCGCAACGTGGGCGTTTGTGATCTGGTGGTGGATTCCGCGATTGTGGTCAAAGATCTCGCGGCGAACAAGGATCTGCCCAAAATCCTGGCGCAGGAACCGTTCGCCGTGGTGGGCGATTTCACCGGTCGAATCATTCCGCCGGGTGACAGCCTGGGCATTCCTGTTTCATTTACCCCGCCGGCTGTGGGCCTGTTCGTTGCCAACCTGCTGGTCTACAACAACGATCCCGGTCCAGCTTCGGACAACCCCTTCACTGTGCGTTTGATCGGCAATGGCCTGCCCGTTCCGCCCAAAGTACCGGATATCGCTGTTGAGCGCGACACCCTGAGCTTCGGCGCGGATTGCGCAAAAACAACGCGCGAACTGATCTTCTCGAATGAAGGCGATGCCACCCTGTTCGTGACTGCCTTCACGTTCACCGATCCAGCTTATACGACAACGCAAGCAGTGCCCGATACTCTCATGCCGGGCGAGAAGATTACCCTGACGGTTTCGTTCGATCCGGCTGTGGCGCAATCGGCACACGCCACGCTGTCCATTGTTAGCAACGATCCGGACGAAAATCCCTACGTGATTGTTTTGTCCGGGAACAAGGGCCAGGCGAACATCGCGGGCGCCAATCTGCTGCTTTTTCCATCAACGTCTGTGGGCAGTTTCGCCGAGAGGATTTACACGCTGCACAACACCGGTGCTTGCTCGCTGCGCGTGCATTCATTCTCACTCGCCGGGCAGCATCCGAACGATTTCACTCTCACCGCCACACCCGCGGTGCCCTTCTCTCTCGCCTCGGGTGATACTGCAAGGTTAACCATCAAGTTTGCACCCGCGGATTCGCTCGCGCGTCTCGCGATATTGAATATCGCCAGCAATGACGGCGATGAAAATCCGAAAGCGGTGCAGTTGCAGGGCAACGGCTCGGCGCCGATCCTCGGTGTAGGCCCGAATCCACTCAATTTTGGCAAAGTGCGGGTGGGACAGGACAGCTGCATGTTCGTGTTAATCGAAAATCGGTCGCGTGACAGTCTGTCCGTGGCCTCGGCTGCGCTGCGCCGGAGCACCGCTTTTAAAGTCGAAGGACAAGGTCTGGATTTGTTGATCTTGCCCGGGGGCAAGGCCTCGATCTCCGTCTGTTTCGCGCCGCCGGAGCCTGGTCTGTTCGGTGACACCCTGGACGTGCCGATTGCCAAAATCCGCAACGGAAATGCTCGCGAAGATTCCACATTTGGCGTGGCTGTGCGTGGCGACGGTGTGGCGGCAGCCATTTTCGCGCAGTCGCCGTTAAACCTCGAAGGTGAGCGCGTCGGCCGGTCCATCCGCGTGACGGCTTACGACGCCATCAAGAACGTCGGCACAGCGCCGTTGACGATCTTGAGCGTCCAGCAGCCTCAGTCCGATTTCACCATAGAATTACTCCCGCGTCTGCCTTTGCGGATGGAGCCGGGTGAGACCAAGGACGTGCAGATCACCTTCAGACCCAGCCGAGACGGTGAGTTGCGCAGTTCCTTCGTGCTCGTCAGCGATGCCTTCCGGGACACGCTGCATGTGGTGCAATTAATGGGAAGAGGAATCGTCGAGCTGGTTGCAGATTTGAGAGTCTATCCTGAGAATTTGGATTTCGGCCGGCTGTACATCAGGAGGGACAGCACCACGCGGGAATTTCACATCATCAACAGCGGGCCGCTGGATTTGAGAAACGTCGAGGCCGCGCTGGATCATACCAGCGAGTACGAAATTATCTCGCCCGCTTTTCCGCTGCCGGAATTGAAGTCACTTGACTCGGTGTTGGTACAGGTCAAATTCAAACCTGAGGTTTCCGGCCCGCACCTCAATGAGGTGCTGGTGAAAAGCCGGCAAACCCGCGATCCCCGCACCGTGCAGCTCTCCGGCATCGGCCGTGGCCGGCCCGATCGCGGCGTGCGCGTCAGGCCGGAGGTGTTTACACCCAACAGCGACGGTTACAATGATTTCGCCGATTTCGAGTTTCCCGACATCGAAGAAGTATTCGAGCCGGTCATCAAAATCTTCAACATGCGCGGCCAGTTGATTGCGACGCTCGAAGGCAATGCCGAGACCAAAACCATCAGATGGAACGGCCAAGATCAAGAACGGCGGCTGGTTTCTCCGCATACTTACATGTGGATTTTGCAGGATGGCGACAAAGCTCTGGGCAGCGGACACGTTGGCGTGGTGAGGTAAGGCAGATTTCTCTCGCTCAGGAATATTCGCAAACAGGAAGAGAACATATGAAAGGAAAGAAACGACTGTACAAGGGCCTTGCAAGCCTTTTAACCTTTGCGGCAGCGCTGCTGCCTTCCTTGGCTTTGCGCGCGCAAACGTTGATCACGCCGAATCCCGCGGATATGCTGGACGCGCGTTTGAATTTGGCCAATCCTGCGGCTGTGCCATTTCAGGATCCACTTTTCACCGCCGGTCTGCAAGCTTTGCATCTCGGCGTGGGTGAGAACACTTTTTCCTTCCGCAATAATTTTTTCGGGCTCACCACCAGGGATAGAACACTCTTTGGCCAGAAGAATTTTGGCTGGGGCATTCAGGGCCAAGTGCTCAACACCCCGGTGATGAATGATCTTGCCCTCAATGCCATCGCCAGCACCAAAATCGGGGAACGCGTGAGCGCCGGAGTGAGCATCGGCGTGCTCAACCGCTCGTTTTCGAATTTCGAGGGTGCGGATTTGAACGATCCGCTGCTGCAACAAACCTCGGAGTGGGCGCTTTTCAACCTGGGTGCGGGCATCTTCGTCAACGTGAACCGCTATCTCAAGCTCGGCGCGAGCGCAAACAACATCAACCGCCCGAATATCGCCTTCCAAGAAAACAGCGAAGTGCGTTTGGAGCGCTATCTCAGCGCGGGAGCGGTGGTCGGGTTCAGCCAGTTTGCCGCCGGCCTGTCTTTCTTCCACGAAAACGAAGAACTCTCTTCACAAATTTTCCTGCAAGCGTTGTCGCTGGAGCGCGGCTATCTCAAAGTCGGCTACAGCGCGGAGGCCATGGCCTTCGAGGGTCAGTTGCACGTGATCAGCGGTGTGAGCGTGAATTATCGTTACAATTATCCCATCAACGATCTCAACCTCGCCAGTGACGGCTCGCACGAGCTGGGCTTGATTTTCAACTTCAAAAAGCGGGCGTTGCCCTACGAACCGGAATGGGTGCAAACCAACGTGCCGCTGCCGCCGGCCATTAGTTTGGCTGATGCCTTCACCGTGCGATCTTCTGTCGATACTGTCGCCATCGTCGACACCCACATTTTCCGCGAAATCGATGCGCAAATCAGCGTCAAAGAGCGTGCGGAATTGCCGCGCGCGATTTTTTATTCCACCGGCAGCCCGCGTCCTGAAACACCGGACAATATTTATCTGTCCTCACCGCCGGTTCCGACACGCAGCGCGCGCATGAGCGCCGCGCGCTTGCTGGATAAAATCGCCGCAGAGGAAAAACAGACGGGCCGTTTCAGTGTGCCGCGCGACAGTTTGGCGCTGGTGAAAGAAATGGAAAAGAACCACACCAAGAGTTATCGTGAGGCGTTTCGCAACCTGGCCGAGCGCCTGCGCGATCCTGGTTTTCGCACCACCGTAATCGTGCCGCCGGATGCGCGGCGCACGCACTTGATTCTGCGCTACATTGAGCTGTACGGTCCGATCACCGATAATTTGCTCGTGGCCGTGGCCGATTCGGCCAAGGTGCAGCAGCAGAATTATCTCGGTGCCGACTCCGTGCGCACGGAAGATTTCGAGCGCAAATTCAGCGCGCCGGCGACGGTATTTGATTTCAGTTTGAATTTGGATGAAACCGTGCGCTGGGGCCCGGTTTCGGGCACGCTCCTAATTGAGGACGCCGCCGGCAAAGTCTGGTTTGATTCGACCGTTGCCAGGCGCAAGAACAAAAAAGATCAGCCGCAAATCTTGCAACGTTTGGTGTGGGATTGGAAAGTAAAAGACGGGGGCTATCCTGATGCCGGCAATTATTATTACTATCTCGCCTGGAAATCGGCAGACGGCAACACCTATCGTTCGCCCAAAAGAAAACTCGTGGTGGATCGCCGGCCGGAGCGCATTTACCAAAAAGTGCTGAAGCAGCTTCCAGCCAATTTACCGCAGCAGATTCAGGCAACCGTGCATTTGAATCCGTAATTATTGAGGACTATGATTGTTCCCTCTGGACAAGCTGATGAAAACGCCTCCACAATCTTATTCGCTGCGCCGCTTTAAGAACAGTCTCTTCAGGTGGCTCGGCAGGCACTGGTCTTCCCAGCCTGCCGCGCCGGAATCGCGGCCCCGGGGCCGTTCGCGTGAAGACCAAATCACAATGGACGTCTTGCGGTTTCGTCTCGCGCATCTCGAGGCGATGACCGAAAAGGCCGGCGTGGTCACGTACAGTGAAAATTTCAAAAACTTTATCGTGCAGCGTTACCTCTGGGAAGAAGGCAAGCTCACGAACTGGAAATTTGCACGGGCCGCCGAAATACCGGTCGACACTTTGCACGCTTGGCTGGCCACCGCTGCGTCAGCGGATGCGCTCGCCACCCAGCCTGCGGCTCTCGCTGCTGCCTCGACTTTTCCGGCCCGAGCGCGGGCACTCCTTGAACTTGATTGGGCACCAGAAACTCCGCGTTTCTCCTGGGCGAAATTTGTGCAGGCGGTGCGAGAACAGTTTCAGCCCATTTCGTTCGAGGGTTTTTATTTTTTGACAGATTATGGCCGCCAAGAGCTCCACAGAATTTATCAGAAAAATGTTTCACGCGGCCTGGCCATTGCTGCGGTTCTGCATCTCGCGGGAGTACTGGTTTACTGGTCAACTCTGGAAGAAGGCGAACACCCCCAAACGGTAACGATTTTCAAGTATGTAGAGATCGAGCCCAAAATTGTTCCGGAAATTCGTTCCGCTCGCAGACGTGCGGGTGGAGGCGCTGCTACGGAACCCGCAGCGCCAGGCGCTCCCGCGCCCGGCCAGCCGGGGCCTATCAACACTCCTGAAAACTACGTCCCCATGGTGGCAATCGAACGGCTGAAAGAAATCGCGCAACTGGGACGCCCCTCCACCCCGGGATTGGCGCCGCCACAGCGCATCACTTCATCCTTGCAAGCTTCCGCTCTGCCCGAGCTCGATATTGGGAGCATCATCCTAGCCGACAAAAACGCTCCAGATTATCAGAATCCCACCGGGGTCGGGTTGCCGACTGCCTCGTCCAGTGGGAGTGCCACGGGTTATACCGCGGACTTAGCGGCTACCAAAGTCGGCTATGGTGGTGGTGGTGGCGGAACGCGTGGGGGAACCGGGACCGGTGGCGGTTCCGGCGGCAGCGGCGGCTATGGCGAGGACCCGGGCAGAGGAGGAGTGGGTTCGGGACCTGGCCTGGGTAATGGGAGCGGCACGGGGCTGAAGCCTGCGGTGGAGCGCAAGGGCGAGGCGGCTGGCACGAATAAAGTCGAGGTCAAGGAAAAAAATCTGGAGACCGTTGATCTCAATAGAGTCTTTCTGGAATTGATCGAATGGTTGAAATCGAACCATTCCGAGCTTTCGCCCGTGCTCAAGCATTACCTGCGTTACCGGCCGGGCGATCTCACGGCCAACGTCAGCCTCACGACGGCCCCGGTGAATTATGATCTTTATATTTTGTGCAATGAGTTCTCCCAGGATATTGGGATTCTAATGGTAGAGGAACACAGCGGCAATGCCATCATGCTGCGAGATACCGGTTTTCGCAAAAAGAGCTTTTATCTCAGCAAGGGCCGGGCGTCGCGCGATGAAGATCGTATCGTCTCTTCGCTCACGATGCTTGAAAACAGCCCGACGCGGGAGGAGACTTCGCAATTTTACAACATTTTTCTTTCCTGGTGGGACAACAACAAGAAGAAATGAAGGCATTCAACTTTGAAAGAGTCGTTCCACTGTCATGGGCGGTGATGGCTTTTTTTGCATTTGGTTGCGCCGGCTCGAAGGGGAGCTCCAATGCGCGCGGCGTCTCGACGAAAGTGCTGGCGCGCGCTGATTCCGTGGCGGCGCGCATGTTCGTCGCTAAAAAACAAGAGCACCAGGCGGAAGTGTTGAGCCAGCAAGGGCTGCAGCATTTCCGCACCTGTGATTCACTGCTGGTGCTTTTGCGCAGAGAGGGCAAGCAGGCGTTGTCACCTACGGCCGATTCAGCCCACCAAAACGAAGCCGCCCATGCCACTGCTTCAAATGGCCAGAGTTCAACCACGCACAATGTTCGCCAGCGCCAGCTCGAGATTCAAGCCAGCTATCACTTGCAAGAGGCGCGCCAGCATCTGGAAAAATCTCTGCGGCTAAATCCCTTCCAGCTCCGCACCAAACATTTTTTGGCTGCCACCTACAAGCTGCTTGCCGAGCGCTTCCCAAGCGCGATGTCTTTCGATCAACCCGCACAAATCTGGGCCGAGCTGGCGCGCCAGGAGCCAGGGGAATATCATCATTTCTACAATCTGGGCGAATGCCAATATGCGCAACGACAATGGGAAGAAGCCTGGAAGAATTTCAAGAAGACGGAAGAGATTCTGCTCGCTTCCACCGAAGTCAACGACCGGCGATTGTGGAATCCCCAATTGTTGCCGGAGGCAACGCTGGACAGCCTCACACTGTTCCGCGCGATTTATTACCAAGGACAATGCGCCATCAAGAGTTTTGACGACAAGCAAGCGCTGTCAAATCTCGAGCGCGCGAGAAACTTTGTGAATTCCCCCACGATTTTGGCCAGCATTGCCGAAGATATCCGGTGGATCAAATGGGACGCAGGCAATATTTTGGCCTCGGTTTACCGCGACTCCGCCGCTGCGCTCGTGGCACAAGGCCGCTATACCGACACGGTTCAGCTTTATGAAAAAATGTTGAACGAGACCTTGAAAACCAAGCGCGCGCGTGATGAAATTATTTGGGATTACGCTGATATCGAATACCAGCAACTGCATCGCAAAGAGTCAGCCGTCGCCCGCTTGGACGAAGCGCTGCAAAGGATTCCTAAAGATGCGGAAGGCGCGCCCCTGGACACCACCTACATCCAGGATTTCGCCAATTACGGGGCGATGTGCTACAATTTAGGCATTGACACGCTGCGGGTGGACCGGCGGGTGGCCTATGAATACTTCGCGCGCGCCGCGGCGATCAATTGGAAAGAACGCGGCAAAAGCTATTTGCAGATGGCCGAACTTTCCCACTCCAACGCCGATCTTTCCATCCGCGACGGCGAAAATGCATTGGCCTTGTCCTACCAATTGAATAGTGAACAGTTGAAAAAACTTTACCGGCTTTTGATCGACAGTTACCGCCGCAAGAATCAAATGGACAAAGCCAAATTCTATTTTGACACGCTCCGCGCGGTGAAGTAATGAGCATTCCCCATGGCATGTGGCATGCAACCAGGACCGGCACGTCCACATGAAAAACACTAAACAGGTCAGGAGAATATGAGCTTTTATTCAATCTTCCCAGCCAGATTGCCAGGAGCAGCATTGGTGCTGGCAGCCGGCCTGCTGCAAACGGCTGCGGCGCAGTCCGATAAAGAAGTAATCGTTTCGCGCAAGGCGTTGCCGGTCGCGGTAATCAAAGATCGCCAAACCATTCAGTTTTTCGTCGAGCAATACTTCATTAGCGAGGATCGCATCGACAGCATGGAAGTGTTCGACATGAATGAAAACGGCTTTGACGACAAGGACATTCTCAAGGTCTATCCTTCCGACCAGCTGGTGAATTTGAGCCAGGCGGAGACCGCGCTGGACGTCATGCGCAATTGGAAGCGCACCGGCTTCATCGAGGTTATTGGCGCGAAGAACAAATACGGCCAAATCGAAGTGCGCGAGAAGGAATTCCCCGTGGCGCGGGAAATGCACGCCGGGTTGGTGCGGATGATAGAAGAAATCTACCAAATCAAGGGCAAGAAGCTGAGCCTCTTTTTCGAATTCGACGACGTGAAAGGCATTGCGGCTTTGAAGATTTGGGGATTCGGCGACAAAAAGGCACTGCAAGACACGACCCGCTCTTTCAGATACAAGCATGATTTACTGTTTTACACGCGCACGGATACGGTGTTCGTTGACAAACCCATTTACGATGTGATTTACATCGAGCAAACCAAGCGCGATACGGTTTTTATCAAAGCAGGCGAATGAAAGAAACACAAACAAAATGCTTATGAAGAAGATAGTACAACGCATGCAGCGCCGCTGGCGCGCCGATGCGGTCACGGGCCTCACGGCTATTCTGTTGTCAAGTTGCAGCTCCTCTCGTCCCGTCGCGCGCAATTTCGACTCAGTGCGCGTCCCTCCAGGAGTGACGCCTTTGACCGCCGCGCATGCAGACTCGCTGGCGCAGGAGCTTTTTGTTTCCTTGGAAGAAGAAAAGCAAGCGCAAACATGGGTCGTGCAGGCGACGCAGAAACGCGCCTATGCGGATTCATTGTTGTCGCTCTTGGATCGTGCCGCCGCGAAACCGATTCAGGTCTCGGCTGCGGATTCGGCGGCCGCGTCGAAAGCGACACGCGAAGGTTATCAAAAAGTTCAGCAGGGCACACCGTTCGTGCAGCAATATGTCGCCACACAAGATCAGCGCGCCCGGCAGCAAGCGCTTGCTTATTTGCAGGAAGCCGAGGCTGCGCTCTCCAGGGCGTTGCAACTGAACCCCTACAGTGTGCAAACGCGCGCATTGCTGGCGGCGGTCTACCGCGTACTGGGCGACCGGCTGGCGGATAAAAACAACTACACCCGCGCCATTGCCCTGTGGGAAACCTTGGTGCGCCTCGAGCCGGGTGAATATGGCCACTATTTTCACCTGGGCGAGAATTATTTCGCGAGTCAGACCTGGCAACCGGCGCTCGATAATTTTGAAAAATGCGAGCAGAAATTGCTGGCCTCCGCCGAGGTGAAAGAAAGCCGCATTCAGTATGCCACGCTACCGGTGGCGGCGGCGGTTGATTCGAATCTCTTGTTTCTTTCAGTTTATTATCAAGGCTTGAGCGCGATCAAATTGTTCAACGAAGAAAAGGCCTATGCCAGTTTTCGCCGCGCGCTCACGCTCACCAGCGTGCCGGCAAATCGCAACGCCGTGCAAAACAATCTCGCATGGCTGGATTGGGACGGCGGTCAAATCCTCGGCACGGTTTTGCGGGACACGGCAGCGGCGCGGTCAACGCGTGGGGAGTTTGCCTCGGCCTCGGCCGTGTACCAGGAAATGCTGCCCAAGCTGCGCACCGACCGCGCGCGCTTCGAGATCGGCCGCAATATTGCGATTCTCGATTTTTCCCAGCTCGAGCGGCAAGAAGAGGCGTGCGAACGCATGCTTAAAATCGTGGAAAGCATTCCGCACGATGCCAGCGGCGCTCCGGTCGAAAAAGCCAACCAAACTTATCTTGACACCTACGGCACGATGTGTTTGAACATGGGCAATGAAAAAATGCAAGTCGATAGCAAGCTGGCTTACACCTATTTCATGCAATCGGCCATGATACCGTGGTCGGGCCGCGGCAAAAGCTATTTTGCCATGGCCGCGCTCGCCGAGTCCGATCCCAAACAGGCGGTGCAGGACGCGGAACAAGCCTACAAACTCGTTACCCAGCTCGAGTCGGATGAAGTCATCAATCTGCACAAGCTGCTGGTTCGCAACTACCGCCGTTTGGGTGAATTTGCCAAAGCGAAAATGCATTTTGATGAGTTGCGGCGCTTGCAGGGAAGCGCCGCACCAGCTGCGCCGGGGTTGGATTGAGGGATTTGCTGGAAACATTTTGCATGAGCTTTCCCGCGCTCGCTCACTTACTCGTTTATCGTGCCAGAAATAACCATGCGGCCATTGCATGATCTGGTTTCTCGCCTCACGTTTGCTGTCCTGGTGGTGGCATTCTATATAACCCTTGTGCCAGATCTACACGGAAAGATCCAAGTTTTCCCGCTCGCTGCGCCGGATTCCGCCACCATCACCGTTGCGGTCTTGGATTTCAAGAACAACAGTGGGTTGTTCAATCTTGATGTGCTGGAAAAGAGCGTGCCGGAGATGCTGAAAACCGAGCTTTCTCAAACCAGCAATGGCATAGCGGTGGTGGAACGCCAAAAACTGGATGTGATTTTGCAGGAGCACGCGCTGGGGCAAACCGGAGTAATTGATGAAAAAACAGCGCAAACGCTTGGGCAACTGGCGGGGGCGCAGTATCTCTTAACCGGCGAGATCAGCGCGACCGGCAGCTCACGCTTGCGAATCGATTGCCATATTCTCAAAGTAGAGACGGCGCAAGTGCGCGGTGAAAAAGTGATTGGGCGCGATCGCGAAGTCATCGAGGACATGGTGCGTTTGCTGGCGGCAAACATTTTGTTCAATCTAAAAGGTGAGGGCCAATACCGGCAAAGTCTGCGCGTGAAAAGCTATCCCACCTCATGGTTTTTGCTGGCCACCGCCGTGACTGCAGTGGCTACCGGCGTGACGCATGTGATCTCGCAAGACGCCTACCAGCAATATCAGTCCGCCACCAGCTTGGAAGAGTTCGACAAGTATTTTGATCGTGCCCATGACTTCCGCAATGCCCGCAATGCTCTGGCCATTGCCACTGGCGCATTGGCGATCGCCAGCGCCAATTTCTGGTTGAAGGAGCGCTCGGAGCAAAATCAAGTCTTTGCCAGCGTGGCGCCGCCAGAGAGGCCTTGGCAGATGCAAGAAATGACCTTCTTTGCTGACCAGGGCGGCGTACGCCTCGGCGTTTGTTTGCACTTTTGACAAGAATGTTGATTCGAAAACTACACTTTGGCCTGTGCGGTGGTCTCCTGCTGCTGTGCGCATGCGAGGCATTGGAGAGAAATAATCTCCTCGATCCCAGAAATCCACGGAGCGAGCGGCAGCGCGTTACTCTTGTTGAAGCGTTTGTCAACGACGCAACGCCTTTCAGCCCGTTTGCACTAACGGCCTTGGACAGTTTGTCCTCCGCCTTCTCTGCGGATCAGATTCTCATCGTGGAACATCATCTGCCGAGCGCGAATTATGCCGACGCCCACGCCTTGCCGGAAAGCGCAGACCGCTACCGGGATTTGGCGGCAGCGGATCGTGGCGTTCCCGACGTATTTTTCAATGGCTCGGCCCTCCGCTTGCAAGGCGCCTCGGACGCGCGCAACGCCTCGACGCGTTATCGTGGCGCCCTGCAAACCGCACACAGCGAAATCGCCTATTTGACCATCGAAGCAAGGAAAAATATTCTGGCGACGACCATCGAGATCGACGCCACGTTCGCCCCGCTCGGCAACAACGGTCTCTCGGCATTTGCCGTGCAGGCCATGGTGTGGGAAGATTTGGGTCCCACCGGGCACCACCATGTGGTTCGCAAGGTTTTTTCGCCGGAGATTTTCAGCGGCATCGCCGCCGGCGAAACCAGATCCGTCCGATTTGAGGCAAGCCTGCTTGGCGTGCGCGATTCGGCACGCTTGCAGGCAGCAGTCATGATAGAGCACAACACTGATCTTGGCAAGGAAGTCCTGCAAGCAGCATTGGCGGAATGAAGAGATATGGAGAGAAGGCTGATTCGCCCCCTTAAACTGGCCTGGCTCGCGTTGCTTGCGCTCAGTCTTTTATTCGGTTGCGATGAGTTGAATAAGCTGATCCAAGCCAACCAAGCACCGGTGATCGATCGGATTTCCGCTCTGCGCCATCCCCTTTTCCCGGCGGACACGACGACCATAAAAGTAGAGGCTCACGATCCAGAAGGCAGCGCTCTCGCTTATACCTGGAGCGCCGCAGGAGGTACGCTCTCCTCCACGACCGGAAGCCACGTGCGTTGGTCAACGCCCGCCCTGGCTGGCGATTATAAAATCACAGTCAAGGTTCGCGATGACAGGGATGGAGAAGCCGAGGGTTCGGTTACGCTTTCGGTTATCGCCCTCGAACGCCCCACCGTAAAAATAGTCAAGCCGGCAGCCGGTGCATTCATTCCCGGTGTCGGCGTTGTCATTGTGGAGGCGCTGGCCACCCATCCCAATGGCATCGAGCGCGTCGAGTTCCGCGTGGGGGATAGTCTTTTGGGCGTAGATAATTCCCCGCCCTACCAGCAGCCCTGGCGCGTCGAAGGCCTTTCCGGATCGGCAACGGTTTTCGCCACCGCTTTTCGCGCGCTCTCGCCGGGAGAACCGGGAGCGGATTCGGTGCAAGTGAGCATCGAAGGAGTGACGAGGTTGTGAAAAATCGGTGAAGTGCAACTTACACCATGATGCGCGAAAGCAATATGAGCATGTCGAGTGGAAATTGGACTTTGTAGGAGATTTGAAGTACGCGAAGTCAGTGCCATTACCCACTGATCGAAACTTACACAGATTATCTTAGTTGTTTCCGGGGTCCTCAATCGTCGCGTCTAATCCACGTGTAAAATACTTTCTTCAAGAATTTATTCTTGCAGGAATTCCCTTTTTGTGCGAAATAACTCTTTTGGTTTTTCTGAGTTTTGATTGAGCCATAAAATGGGAGAGCAATTTTGTTTTGAGTGCTTGTACGAAACATTCTGCAATAAAATTTCTGCGTGCACTAACGGCACTTTCACTCCAACCCGCCGCGCCTTGCTGCAGCTGCCGCTTCGCCACTATCTGACTCTGAACGATGATGCTGGTTTATCCAATGCGAAAGCTATTCTCTATCCCCAAGCCACCACCTCCTATTATTTCTGAGACCAGGTAGCGGCCCAGCAGATTCGTGACCGGAGCTGCAAACGCCCCACGCTGGATGCCACCACCATTTTGCTCGCGCCGACCCCATTGTCCCGATGCTGGATGATCACAGCCGGGCTTAAGACTGCCGGCCTTTTGTTCGGCTGCTGAAAGATCGTTTTTGCTTACGAAATGCTGCCCATCGTAGGTATCGGCATGAGCGACCCCTACGTCAAACATCTTTTTAGCAAGGTCAGCATCAACTTGATGTGCGTTTGTTGAGAGCCGAACCTTGCATCACGAGTTTACAAAAGCGCAATGGCCTGTTTTGAGCTTAATGGAGGTAATTATGGGATTGGTGTCGGTGTGGGTGGGTTTTAGTTATTTGATATTCCGCAATTTGATAAAAATGTTCGCATAAATAAGGTGACAGAAATGAATGATGAGAATCTTTAACGGCCATCATCACGTTCATGGCTTGACGAGCTATTTGTAGGATTATAAAGCACTACCGCATCGATACCTCCAGGGAGTATGATAATGGAAAACTTGGAAGACCTCCTGAAAGCCAAGCAAGATTTAAGTAATCGCTTGCTTCGCGATAGGTCAACCGGCATTGTATTCAGTGCGATTTCAACGCTCAGTGCACGACGAGATGTTAATTCGACCGAAAAAAATGTTCACGCTGTTGGTATAGGCCCTAAAATTGTGAGTGGGGCGACTACTAAGGATACTTGCATTCGCATCTATGTCGTCAAAAAGGAGCGATCTTCTCGTCTATCGAACGAGGAAATGTTACCGAAACAAATTGACGGTATATCAACGGATGTTATTGAATCACCTCGAGCTTACATTTCACAGATTCCTTGCACCACTAATCGTATGAGAAGACAGCGACCAGTTATGGCGGGAATAAGCGCGGCTCATTTCGCAGACACCGCCGGAACTATCTCATGCTTTTGTCACTCGACACGTTCCGAAGATGGTCCCTCAAAAGTTTTTGTCATGAGCAATAGTCACGTATTTGCGAGAGTCAATGAGGCGCAGATAGGTGATGCTTTATATCAACCAGGGCCAGCCGATGGTGGAACAGTTGACGATTACTTCGCCAAACTCTTTAGGTTCGTCAGAATTCAAATGGATGCAAACACGCCCAACCGTGTCGATGCAGCAATTGGCGAGGTGTTGAACACCATGCAGCACGATCCACAGATTTGCCAGATTGGAAGAATTACTGGAACGCAGAAAGCTATAGAAAACTCAATAGCTCAACTTTCTGACTTCGTGATTTGAGGCTGTAAAAACAGGCCTGCGGCGACACTCATTAGATCGTCAATTAATTGCGTCAGAAGTTTTTCGCCGAGCTCCCATCGCTGCCTTAACCGTTCAATCAC
>JBIOXB010000072.1:0-11810 GCA_044869275.1 bacterium | reverse complement strand
CAGACTGTGTGAAAACTTGCGAATGCCGCACCCTGAGCTTGTCGAAGGGTGCTAAGTTCAAAAATCCAGCTTCGACAAGCTCAGCCAGCGTGGAAACCAAGCGTTTTCACACCGTCTGGTTCCTGCGGAATGACATCCACGAAATGAAACGATCAAGTCGTTCAATCAACACCGCTTTGCAGGAATGTGACATGGGTACTTTTTTACACAAAATGCACGATCAAAAACATCGTCGATCTCAAAAGTAAAAAGCTTGTCGCTGCCGGGCCGCGTCTTGCGGCAAGCGCGGCATTTTCAAATGTTTTCTCTGCAATTTGAGTGATTGCCGGTAAGTTTCTTCTGAATAAATCTTAAAAGGCTGCTGTTCATCAGCAGCCTTTTTTATTTGATCGCCATTTCAGAAAAAACTTCCCGGGAATATTACGGCCATGAGCTCTCAACCATCACCCCCGACCAAGCTTCCCACCATTATCGACAACCAATCTCCCAACACCCTGCTTGCTGCTCTGCAGCGACTTCTGCCGGAAGCGCAAGCACTCAATGTGGCAACGGGATATTTTGAATTCGAAATTATTGAACTGGCGATTTAAAAAAACAAGCACAAATAGCAATGTGAATAACTATGAGATCGAAGCTTTACCAATCGCTAAAGCTGACGAGCATCAACAGAACGTCATAGTTGCGCTTGTGGAGAAAATTCTCACCAAAAAACGAACCAATCGTGCAATAGATACAAGCACATGGGAAGCAGAAATTGACAGCCTGGTATATAAACTCTACGGGTTGACCGAAAAAGAAATTTGGGTTATTGAAAACGACTTTAGGGAAACGGCTCCGGCACCGTCACTGTCTCAACGGCAGCCCATGCACAAAGCCGGTCGCCTCAAGCGCGCGAGAGCCGCATGATTGCCACAGGTTGGCGCAAATTTTTCTTGAGTTCTTACGGTTTTTTTTGTACTCTTCCATTGCTTCCGAATCGAATATTGGTTGTGTCGTTGCCGGGGAAAACGAATCCTGCAAATCCGCGATTTCATCTGGCTTGAAGATGTCTCCGCGAAGATTACGAGCAAGCATCGTGTCTGGGAGGAGGAAGTCGAGGAAGTTTTCTGTGGTAAGCCGCGTTATCGCTGGGCGCGGAGAGGAAAATTCAAAGGCGAAGACGTCTATTATGCTTACGGGCAGGCTGAAAGTGGGCGCTATCTGTTCGTGGTTTTTATTTATATGGCGAACAAAGATGCGTTGATTCTAAGCGCGCGTGACATGAATACAAAAGACAAAATGTACTATGCGAAAAAGTAAACAAAAGAGTAAAGACAAGCTGCCTGCCAGATTTTCTTCTTTGGAAGAACTCCAGAATTTCTGGGATACACATTCTCTGGCCGATTATTGGGATGAAACCGAAGAAGGCAACTTTGAAATTGCGCCGGAACTTCGGCAGAAGTTGGAGTTGAAAAAGCTCTACCGGCTGCTTGGTTTGAACCGTGAGCAAATCGCTTCTGTCGAGCAGCGCGCGGCAAAAGAGCAGACTGCAGTGCCACGCTTGCTTGCGCAATGGGTGCTTGAACGGATAGCGCCCTCTCACGCCACAGTTGTGCCTCATCCTTGAACGTGAGCGTTTTTCCACAACTTCCACCTTGACATTCCTCCCTCCTCATGCTACCTTCTGCGCAATTCAAGTGAAAAACCCATTCCTTGATCATTCCGCGATTCCGCGCGAAGGAGGAAGGATGTACCCGCTTATCCGCTTGCAAGGCATTTTGTTCAATCCTGCCCAAGAATGGGAAAGTATTCGCGACGAGAAAATCACCAATTTGCTAATTTTTCTGAAGTATGTTATCTGGGTGGCGGCCTTGCCTGCGATTGGCTTCTTGATCAGCGTGGCGAAATATGAAAATTTTCTCCTCAATGTGCGCGCGGCGATCGTGAGTTATGTGATTGCGCTGATGAGCGTCGATCTCAGCGCTTATTTGATCCATCTGCTCGCCCCGAAATTCGAGGCGCAAAAAGACGTAAATCGCGCGCTTAAAGTCGTCGCGTTCGGCGCGACGCCGGTGTTTGTCGCCGGCGCGCTCAATTTCATTCCCATTGCCGGCGGCATCCTGTGGCTGATCGGCGCGGCTTACTGTGCCTTTCATTTTTATATGGCCCTGCCCTTGCTGCTGGCCACGCCGCTCTACAAACTTGTGCCTTTCTTGATCACGAGCTTTGCAATTTTTATCGGCATTTACTTGGTGTTGCTGATCGCCGGTGGCATCATTTTCGAAGTGAAATTGATTGAGATTTTCACCGCGGTAAAACTGTTTTGAACACAACACATTGGACTTGCGTCTGGTATGCGTCCTCAGAGTTTGTCATTCTGCAAGAAACTTCCCACGTGCTCGAAACATGCTTTGATTGGAAATGGTGTTGCTGCGTGGGAGGATTCTGGCTGCATGAAAACACTTGGTTTCAACGCAGGCTGAGCTTGTCGAAGCCTGATTTTTGAATTAGCACCCTTCGACAAGCTCAGGGTGCGGCCACCCCAAGTTTTCACAGAGTCTGCTGCCATCAAAATGGCAAAAATACAGTTGGTCATCATATGCGCTCGTGCCCTAATTATCTCGTCCTTGCCGCTGTCACGATCTTTGTCCTGCTTTTGATTCCCTCGCCGGCGACCGTACCGCCGCGCGCCAGCGAGAGCAAGGTCTTTGCCTGGCGGCAGAATGAATATTGGTCCGGCCTCGAGGCGCGTATTCGCGCCACTCGCGCTCGCGCATGTCGATGAGAAAACCCGCATGGCCTCCATCATCGAAGCACATATCGAGCGCGGCGTGGCGATTTCAACTTTGGAGGAATACCTCAAAGAGAAGAAACTGCGCGTGGTCGCGGAATGGCGCGACCCCGAAACACTATGGCAGGATCATGTCGATAACGCCAGCATCGACGCCATGCTCGAAAACGCAGAACAGGGCGAGCACCTGCCCTACGCCTGGTATAAGCTGCCTCCCGCGAGAATCGCCAAAGCTTACAGCGCCGTTTTGAATGTTTAACGGGAGAACGGCTATCGTCCGCCGTATTGGGAATTGGTTAAACTGGCGCAGGAAGCGCTGCGCGTGCGGTCATAAAAGGCCTTTGTTGAACTCTGCAAAAGCAACGGAGCCGTCATGGTGAGGCGTGAAGCGACGAAGCCATCTCTCATGCTGAAACTTCACGGGCGAGATTGCTTTGCTTCTTGCCGCGCCAAGTTTGCTTGCGCAAATCTTCTCACGACAAAACTTCCAGCACTGCCATGAACAAGCCCCATCCCCCCGTTTATTACGCCGATTATCTGCAGCTCGACCGCCTGCTCGGCAGCCAGTTTCCCGAAAGCGCGAAACATGGCCAGCCCGCGCACGATGAGACTCTGTTCATCATCGTGCATCAGGTCTACGAGCTATGGTTCAAACAAATCATTCATGAGCTCGGTGCGATTATAGATTTGTTTGAAAAGGACTACGTGGACGAAAAGAACATCGGCATTGCCACCGCCCGCCTCAGCCGGGTCACCGAAATCCAAAAGCTGTTGATCGACCAATTGCGCGTGCTGGAAACCATGACGCCGCTCGACTTCCTGGAATTCCGCGAATACCTGCTGCCCGCCTCGGGCTTTCAAAGCGTGCAGTTTCGCCTGATCGAAAACATGCTCGGGATTAAGCCCGAGCAACGCCTGCTGTTCAACAAGGAAGCTTACTATGCGCACGTCAGCGCGGAGCATCGCGCTCTTTTGCAGCAATCCGAAGAGCGCACGCCCCTGTTTCAGCTCGTGGAGCGCTGGCTTGAACGCACGCCGTTTTTGGACTTTGAAGGCTTTCATTTCTGGAGGGAGTATCACGCTGCGGTCGAGAAACTGTTGCAACGCGACCGGGAAACCATTTTGAAGCATGCGCTTTCGACGCCGGAAGAAAAGCAGAAGCAATTGCAGGAGCTCGCATCCAATGAAGAAAGCTTTTCAGCCCTGTTCGAGGAAGCCAAACACCGCGAATTGATTGAAAAAGGCCGCCGGCGCTTATCTTATAAAGCAACCCAGGCCGCACTGCTGATCCAGCTCTATCGCGACGAGCCGATTCTCCACCAGCCTTTTCGCTTGTTGACCGTTCTGGCCGATATTGACGAGCTGTTCACGACTTGGCGTTATCGCCATGCGCTGATGGTGCATCGCATGATCGGCAACAAGATCGGCACCGGCGGCTCGACCGGCTATCATTACCTGCGCGCGACCGTGGAAAAATACAAAGTGTTCGCCGATTTATTCGATCTCTCGACTTTCTTGATCCCACGCTCGGAATTGCCGGAATTGCCGGGGGAGATCAAGAGAAATTTGGGGTTTTACTATTCTGTAAAGAACAACACCGAGAGCCACAGAGTGGGCTCTGTTTCTCGTGATGTTTAATACTACAACGTTAATTTCATGTGTTTGCACAAATACCAATACTGTCATCCCGATGCTTCGGGATCTTCCCATGATGCAGTATCACTGTTCATTTCGGTCTTGTGCTCAGCGCTTGGGAAGATCCCAAATCTTCGGGATGACAGATTGAGTGGGCGCGAATTTAAGCTAACATTGTCAAGCTAAGTTCTCCGCGTTGAAATAGAGTGGAGAGATGCAAACAACTTTCAAATTTTTATTCGAGTTTATTTTGCCAAGCGCTTATCCCGCAATCCCATTATCCAACAATCCCACGATCCCTCTCATCCTGGCGGAGCTTGCGTGACTTCGGTGACGGCGAAAAAAGCCAACTTCATCCAACTCACTTTCATGATTTACGGCGCGGCCTGCGCCGGCGCCTTCGGCCTGGAAGACATGATTTCCGGGGCGGGGCCGGGCATCGCGTTGATCACGCTGGTGGTCATGCCTTTCCTGTTCAGCATCCCGATTTCCTTTGCCGTCGCGGAATTGACGACCATGCTTCCAGTCGAAGGCGGGCAGTACCGCTGGTCGCGCATGGCCTTCGGCGATTTCTGGGGGTTTCAAGCGGGCTGGTGGGCGTGGATGACGGGCGTGGTCACTAACGGTTCTTTTGTCGTGCTGTTTGCGGATTATCTGCAAAACTGGCTGCCGCAGCTCACCGGCGGCTATCATTGGCTGGCGTGCCTGGGGCTCATTTGGTTTTCGCATTTTCTCAACGTGCGCGGCATTCAAGTGGTGGGCAACACCGCGATTGTGCTGAGCTTCATTCTGCTCGCGCCTTTCGTGATCATGCTGGTGCTCGGCGTGGCGCAATGGCAGTACCATCCCTTTTCGCCTTTATTGGCGCCGGGAAAAAATCTCATCACCGGATTCGGCAGCGCCTTGGTGCTCGCCATCTGGCTTTATTCTGGATATGACAAACTCTCGGCCGCCGCCGAAGAAGTCGAAAATCCACAGCGCATTTTTCCACCGGCTCTGCTGTTTGCGGCGACGCTGGCGATGTTGAGCTATGTCTTGCCCACGCTCGCCGGGCTCGCGGCACTCGGTAACTGGCAGGAATGGGCCGGAGCCTATTTTTCACCCGCGGCTGCGCAAATTGGCGGCGCGTGGCTCGGCCATTTCATGACCTTCGGCGCGCTGTGCAGCAATGCCTTGTTGCTGAATGTGACCATGCTCGCAGCTTCGCGTTATCCCTTGACCTTGGCGGAAGACGGCTTTTTCCCGAAATTTCTCACGAAATTGCACCCGCGCTTTGGCACACCCACCCTTTCTTTGCTGTTGGGAAGCCTGACGTACAGCGTGCTCACACTGTTCGATTTTACGCAGCTGATTATCATCTATTGCTGGTTTCAAATGTCGAGCAATATTTTGATCTATGCCAACGTGTGGGCCCTGCGGCGCCAGCATCCGGAAATGAAACGGCCATTTCGGGTTCCCTTCGGGAAGGCGGGTATGTTTGTGGCGATGTTTCCCACTGGTGTGATCGCTCTCGTGGCGATGGGCAGCACAGTGTTTGAAGAGGGGGTGTTCAATCCGAAACAATTTCTGATCGGCGGGCTGGCTTTGCTGTCCGGGCCGGTGGCGTATGTCATCGTGAGAATACTAAGAAAACACGCCGTTGCAGGCAGGACTCTTTGAGGGCGTGGTGGTGCAAATCACCATGATTCTTCTGTCCGGAGTTGCTTCACCGTCGCGATGCTGTTCGCCTCGGGCGGCGACGCGCGGTACTGCGGGTACGATGAATTGAGCTGATCGCTTCCGGAGCAAGGATCACTGGTAGTCCGTCATCATCCACCGCGATGATCATATCTTCGGTTACAATGATCTCCGGATGTTTGATCAGTTGCTTTTCACCATTGTCCAGATGAAACACCAGCGGCTTAAAGGGCTGCGAGTTCACAAACCTGCGAATGACGTTGAGATTCATAGCATTCTCCCCAAGCTTGAATTTACCTGAGCAATTGCTGTTCCAAATCCAATAGGGTAAAATAAGACGATTAAGACACGGATTCAACAAAAATCTTTGGAGCAAAAAATGATTTACCGCATGTATACCGACGGCAAATTCGTCGAGGCTGGTAACAAGCAAACGCGCGATATTTACAACCCCGCCAAAGCTGAAGTCATGGCGCATGTTCCCGAAGCCACAGTTGCCGATGTTGAAAGAGCCATCGCTGCCGCGCGGCGGGAATTTGATGAAGGCGAATGGCCGAATCTTGCGCCGGCCAAACGCGGCCGCATTCTTCTGAAAATTGCCGAAGCCATTCGCGGCCGGGCGGAGGAACTGGCCCGGCTCGAAACCATGAACATGGGCAAGCCCCTGTCTGAATCCGAAGGCGATGTTGCCGACGCCGCGGATTGCTTCGAATACTACGGCGGCTTGGCGAACAAAATAACCGGAGAAGTCAATCCCATTTCTGGCCGCGCTTTGGATTTTACATTGAAGGAACCCGTGGGCGTGTGCGGGCAAATCATTCCGTGGAATTTTCCGCTGATGATGGCGGCGTGGAAAATCGCCCCGGCGCTGGCAGCAGGTTGTACACTCGTATTGAAACCCGCCGAGCAAACCCCACTCACGGCACTCCAGCTCGCCGAGATTCTCGATGGCATTGCCGAACTGCCCAAAGGCACGGTGAATATCATTACCGGCGACGGTCCGACGGTGGGCGCGGCTTTGGTGAAAAGCCACGAGGTCGATAAAATCGCTTTCACCGGCAGTACGGAAGTGGGAAAGTGGATTCTCAAAACCGCGGCGGAGACAAACCTCAAGAAAGTGACGCTGGAGCTGGGCGGCAAATCGCCGAATATTTTTTTCGCGGATGCGGATTTTGAAATGGCGATTGCCGGTGCGGTGTTTGGAATTTTCTATAATCAAGGCGAGGTGTGTTCTGCCGGCTCGCGCATTTTGGTGGAGAAGTCGATTCACCAGCAATTGGTCGAAGCGATGGCGGAACGCGCCAGGCAGATTCGTTTGGGCGACGGACTGGAATCCGACACGAAAATGGGGCCGTTGGTGACGGCAGAGCATCGTGAGCGCGTGGAAAGCTATATTCGCATTGGAAAAGAAGATGGTGCCAAGCTGGTTTGCGGCGGAAACCGCCCTTCCGGCGCACTGGCCCAAGGCTATTTTATTGAGCCCACGATTTTTGACCAGGTCGACTTCAATTCACGCTTGGCGCAGGAAGAGGTCTTCGGGCCGGTGGTGGCAATCATTCCTTTTGAAAATGAACAAGAGGCCATTGCGCTTGCCAATCATACGCATTACGGCTTAGCCGCAGGTGTGTGGACGAAAGATTTCACCAAAGCCATGCAGCTCGTGAAAAAAATACGCGCCGGCATAGTGTGGGTCAATCACTATCACCCCGCTCCAATGGAAGGGCCCTGGGGCGGATATAAACAAAGCGGCATAGGCCGCGAGCTGGGGAAATACGGCATCGAGAATTATCTGCAAACGAAGCAGGTGTACGTCAATTTGCATCAGAAGCCGGTACGGTGGTGAGCAAGAGTGGAAAATAAACTAGTACACTGTTACCATAATTTTTTAGTCATGGTGAGCGGAGTCGAACCATGCCGCCCTTCGACTTCGCTCAGGGTGACCTTCAAAAATTAAGGTTACAATGCACTAGCATGAATTGCGCCGTGTGAAAGCGGGAAAAAAGTATGTTTATGCTCGGAAATTATGCCAAGATTGCGATCCGGAACTTGCGCCAGCAGAAGGTCTATGCGGTGATCAACGTCGCCGGGTTGGCGGTCGGCATGAGCTGTTTTCTCATCATCAGCATGCTGGTATGGGATGAGCTTTCGTATGACCGCTTCCATAAACACGCTGACCGCATTTACCGCCTAACTCTTGATGCTCGCTTGCAGGAGAAGGATTTCCGGACGGCACGAAGTAGCGCTCCGCTGGTCGCTGCTCTGCGCGCAGAGTTGCCGGAAGTCGAGGCGGCCACGCATTTTCGCGGCGGCGGCGGCGGCGGAACCACCCGAAACTGGGCCGTGCGTTACGGCGACAAGGCGTTCAATGAAAGGTTGCTCTTCTTCACAGACTCATCCTTTTTCGACGTGTTTACAGTTGAGGTGATGGCCGGAGAGCAGAATGCTTTTTTGACTCAGCCAAACACGATCGTGTTGACCGATATCATGGCGCGCAAGTATTTTGGCGAGGAATCGCCGCTCGGGAAAATCTTGCTACTGGATGGGCGCCTGCAATACATGGTCTGCGGAATCGTGAAGGCATTTCCGCAGCAGTCCCACTGGCGTTTTGATTTTCTCGCCTCCGCCGTCTCAGCACCCTTCCCCGATACCGATACCTGGATCAGCAACAATTGGAATACCTATGTGCTGCTCAAGGCAGGCGCTTCCCGCGCACACGTGGCGGCCACGTTACACGCCCTGGTGGCGCAGCACGTTCGCCCCCTGATCCAAGAAGTGTTTGGCGGAGCTTGGGAAGATATGGAAGCACGGGGTATGTTCTATCGCTACAGTTTCCAGCCGCTGACCGGAATTCACTTGCACTCCAAACTTGATGAAGAAATTTTTCCCCCCGGTAACATCGCCACCGTGTACGCGTTTATCATGATCGCCGTGTTCATTTTGCTGACCGCCTGCATCAACTTCATGAACCTCAGCACCGCGCGTTCGGCGCATCGTGCCAAAGAAGTCGGCGTGCGCAAGGTGCTCGGCTCACAGGTTTCACAACTGGCTTCTCTGTTCCTGGGCGAAGCCGTGCTGCTGGCAGCCATGGCGATTCTGGTCAGCCTGGCTCTCATGCAGTTGGCGCTGCCTGCCGTCAACACCCTTGCGGGCAAAGCCCTCTCTCTCACCCTGCTCGCTACGCCGTGGGTAATTGCCGGTCTGTTGATGTTTACGCTCCTGGTCGGCGTCCTGGCAGGAGGCTACCCGGCGTTTGTGCTCTCCTCGTTTCAGCCTGCCCAAGTGTTGAAGGGTGAGTTGCGCACGGGCATGCGCAGCGGGCGATTGCGCAGCGCGCTGGTCGTTGCCCAGTTTGCCGTGGCGATTACATTGATTGTGGGAACGATTGTGGTGTATCGCCAGCTCCAGTTCGTCCGGTCCCGCGACCTCGGATTTGACCAGGAACAGATGCTGGTGGTGGATAATACCTGGCTGCTCGGCAACCAAACCGAGAGCTTCAAGGAATTGCTGCTGCACCAGCCCGGCATCGTGGCCGCGGCGTTCACGCAGAATCTTCCCGGTAATGACGTTGGCAGTGGTGCGTACCGGCGCGAGGAGGACGATCATGCCAACCTCCTGATGCTGCGCCAGCTCTGGTGCGACCCCGATTACGTTGCCACCATGGGCATCAAATTAAGAGATGGACGATACTTCTCACCGGGCCTCTCCTCCGATTCCACCGGCGCCGTCTTGATCAACGAACGCGCGGCAAAAATGCTGGGATATGAGCATCCGGTCGGCAGGAATTTGATCGGCTTTTTTGGCAAGCAAGTAAAGGCAATGGAAATCATCGGGGTGACGGAAGACTTCCACTATGAGCCTCTGCATTTGCCCATTCATCCGATGGTCATTTTGGTTTCTCACGGCGCGCCCACGCGTATCGTCCTGCGCGTGCGCGGCCATCTTCCGGATATCGTACACGCCGTGCAAGAGCAATGGGCCTTGTTCAGCAACGGCCAGCCGTTCACGTCGTATTTTCTGGACGATCGCCTGGAATCGTATTACCGCGGCGACCGGACTATTGGAGCTTTGATCGGAGTTTTTGCCTGCTTGGGCATTTTCATTTCGTGTCTGGGCTTGCTGGGTTTGGCAACCTACGCGACGGAGCAACGCACGAAGGAAATCGGCATTCGGAAAATCCTCGGCGCCACCACGCCCAACATCATGGGATTGCTCTCCAGTGAATTTGTCAAGCTGGTCTTGCTTGCCAACCTGCTCGCGTGGCCGGTGGCTTATTTTGCCATGCAGCAATGGCTGCAGAGTTTTGCGTATCGCATCGACCAGGGCTGGTGGGTGTTTGCGCTGGCAGGCGGAGCGGCCTTGCTCATTGCTTTGCTCACCGTGAGTGCACAAGCCCTCAAAGCCGCGCGCGCGAACCCGGTCGAATCCTTGCGATATGAATAAAACGGCGAAGGCACAAAGGATTCCAAGAAAGTCTTGGTCTTCTTTGTGCCTTCGTGGCTAAAAATCTTGGGTTTTAACGATCTGAGAGCAGCATCTAGAATTTCACGCACCGACTGCGCTAACTAAGTTCACGTGATCGTTTTTCATCCGCCGACGTTGGAGGGAACCGGATAAAATCTCAGTTGCAGCAGCTTGAGCCCGGCATTGTCGTAATCCCAGAAATACCCTTGCAAGGCATCGCTAAAGAGAGGATACCTTTCCAAAACACCGTCTGCGTTCAAGTCCGCGTAGATGTAGAGGAGGTCACGGGATATGTCTGTGAACGTGCTGTTGCCTTTGTCCCGGGTCTGGATGGTGGAGTAGACGCTGCAGTATTGCACGCCGGCAGTATCCGTAGCGCAAGTCGTGATTGAAGCTGAGCCGCCCGGTTTGCCCAGCGCTCTGGCGAATACGGAATATGCGGTGACGCCAGTATTGAGAGGATCCGGATTCGGCAACTGAAAGGAGGCCGTGCCGTCGGTGCCATTGGCGTCCAACACCGCGAAGTCGCCTTC
Source organism: bacterium (assembly GCA_044869275.1). GTDB lineage: Bacteria > Zhuqueibacterota > Zhuqueibacteria > Zhuqueibacterales > Zhuqueibacteraceae > JBIOXB01. Next base: position 734 of record JBIOXB010000072.1, on the reverse strand, counting down.
CGCCAGCATCACTTTCGTTTTGCCTTCAAGGCTCATGAAAATGCGATGACCGCTGTTATCCGACATGTCGGCGGTCTTTTGTTTCGGCACGCCGATCATGTTGAGGTTGTAATGTGCGCCGCTCGGAGCGCCATTTCCCAGGCTTTGTACAACGGATTGCGCATCCTGCATTGCCTGGGCCAGAAGAGCATCATCAGAGGTGGTGTTGTTGCTTGAGACACCGTTCTTCGACTCGCATGCCCACATAAAAGCACAAACACAGGCCACGAGACTTGCTCCCAGACTCACCTTCAGATACTTCTTCATGAAAACCTCCTTGTTAGTGTGGATCAGGAACTTCATCAATTCCCTCAGTCTTGGCTCATTGCAGTCCCAAGCAAATCATATACCGTTCCTAGCCTGTAAGCGCCTATAGACAAGTTCTCACTGACCAGGTGTTTCTTTGCTGGCTGCGAGAAAAGAATTACGTCGATTGCTTTCGCTGCCGCACAATATTTCCGATACGGTTCCCCTCATTGGTAAGACAAGATTGAAATCCTACGACAAAGCTGAAATAGCAATTGGAATAGTCTGGTTTGAGCGGATTGAATTCGCTGCTTTATGAAACGTGTGCACTGCACCCCTAAAGTTGGACACTCTTGCTAAGGTATAACTGGGTAGCTTATATTGGTTCAAGCAAGAGGGAGCACCAACATGTCACGAAACCGGAGAAGCTTTACACCGGCTTTTAAAGC
>JBIOXB010000071.1:0-8269 GCA_044869275.1 bacterium | reverse complement strand
CTGGTGATTCGCTTTTGAGATGTGCCGGGGGCGGGAGTCGAATCCGTCCCGAGGGCTTCGGGACTCCCAGAGGGATTCCAAATAAAAAAAGCGAACCACATAAGCTCGCTTTTCTTGAAGTGCCGGGGGCGGGAGTCGAACCCGCACAGGATTGCTCCCACTGGATTTTGAGTCCAGCGCGTCTACCAGTTCCACCACCCCGGCTGAGCAGACAATTTTTAAAGATAGAAAAATCTCAGCGATAAGCAAGAATTTTTTGGGGATTTTTATTATGCTAAGGAAAACCTTGGTTGCAATTCTCGTTCCGGCGTCAGCAATCTTTTTATTGTTCATTTTGATCGGCGGCTATTGGCACTTTAAATATCCCGAACCGCATTGGGATTGGGAGAAAATTGCCGTTGACGGGATTCGTTTCCCCAAGGATTTTCTCTGGGGGGTGGCGACGGCCGCGCATCAAGTGGAAGGTGATTGCGACAATAACAATTGGTCGGCATGGGAGAAAATGCGCGACGAACGGGGCCTGCCGCGCGTCAAAAACGGCCAATCCGCGGGCAAGGCCTGCGAACATTGGCAACGTTATCCTGAAGATATCCGCCTGATGCAGGAATTAAACGTGAAAGCTTTTCGCTTTTCCGTTGAGTGGAGCAAGATCGAGCCACGTGAGGGTGTATTCAATCGCGAAGCACTGCAACACTATCGCGACGTTTGCACCGCGCTGCGGACCGCCGGCATCCAGCCCATCATGACGTTGTATCATTTCACGCACCCGCTTTGGTTTGAACAAAAAGGCGCGTTCGCGCATGAAGAAAATATCCCAGCCTTCGTGCGTTTTTGTGAGGTCGTTTTCGGTGAATATCAAGACCAGGTCCAATTATGGTGCACGATCAACGAGCCGGAAGTCTGTGCGGCGCAGGGCTATTTCATGGGCATCTTTCCCCCGGGAGAAAAGAATGCGCAAGCCACCGGCGAGGTGCTGAAAAACTTGCTCGAGGCCCACACCCGCGCCTATCATGCGCTTAAAAAATTGCCGGGTGGGCAGCAGGCTCAAATCGGCTTGGTGAAAAACGTTTTTCAATTTGATCCGTTTCGCCGCTGGCATTTCATGGATGGGCTGCTCGCGCGCCGGCTGAATGTGCTGTTCAACGACGCCATTTTCGCATTCTTCCAGACGGGAAATTTCTCCTTCAATATTCCAGGCATGGTAGCGGTGCAGCATCAAAATCTCGCCGCCAAAAGCTCGCTCGATTTCATCGGCTTGAATTACTATTCCCATTTTCACTTGAAATTTCAATGGGACTTGAAGCAGTTTTTTACATTCGAATATCCGCCCGATGAAATCATGACCGACATGCCGTACACGATCTATCCCGAAGGTTTTTATCGTGCCGTGCACGACGTAGCGCAATTGGGCGTGCCGATATACGTTACCGAGAATGGTATCGCTGACGCCAAGGATGATCGGCGTGCTGGCTTCATTCGACGTTATCTCTACGCCTTACAGCGCGCCATGCAAGAGGGCTGCCCGGTGCGCGGCTATTTTTATTGGTCGTTGCTCGACAATTTCGAATGGGCTGAGGGCTATGACATGAAATTCGGGCTTTACCAGGTCGATTTTGCGACACAGGAAAGAAGTTTGCGTCAGGGCGCTAAAGCATTGGTGGAGATCATGCAACGCTAATGCGCACGCTGCTGCGAGGGGGAATACGCGCCAACGCAAATGGGCAACGATCCGATACTTCGAAGCACGACAAATTATCGAGTGGCTAATGCGGCGCCACAACCATCTTTTGCGTGAGCTGCATCCAAGTTTGTTCTCCCGCGCGATGGTAGCGCAAACGCATGATATAAATGCCCGGGGTCACGCTTCGCCCTTCTTGATTCTCTCCGCGCCAGTGGATTTCATGCACGCCTCCGGCGAAATCTCCCGCAGTGATTTCTTTCACGGTTCTGCCGAGAATATCGAAAACGCTCAAATATATTTGCGCGGCTCCTGGCATTTGCAGTCGCAGGCGCGTGCCGGGCCCGGCCTGGAATGGGTTGGGATAAGCCGACAGTGCAAAGTGCTGCGGCAAGCTCAACGTTTCAACATTTTGAGTATCCAGCTCTTTTCGATCAGAAAGAGCTGACTCCTCATCCCACCGTTTGCCTTCGTGCGCAGCCTTGTCGCTTTGCGCCGGTCCGGGCGGAACATAGCGAAAGACATACAATCCCTTCGTCATGTCGCTAAGATAAATATTGCCCGAAGGGGCGTGGGGATAAACGCCCCAGGCCGCGGTTTGATGCGCTCCGTTCGGCTGGCCATGACTTGGGTTTTGCGGGTAGGTGTCATAGAAACCAACTTCAACCGGTGAGGCAGGGTCGCTATGATCGATGATGCGCAACATATCTTCAAAATACGCAATGAAAGCCAGCCGATCGACGACTTCAATGGTATGGGGAGCGATCTGGGGATCCGTCATGTAGCGGCCCACTTGGTGAATGTTATGAAGATCGCCAATATCCCACAATTGCACATCCTGGCCGCGCCCCTCGTCGGTCAAGAGCAGGGTCTTCTTGTCGTGGCTGCGGCGCACGCTGTGCGGACCGTGATAGGGGAAAGAAGTGATTTCACGAATATTGTTCTTCTCGCGCACATCCCAAATGTGCACGCGGTGCGAGAGATAGCCCAGAACGTAAGCCGTGTCATTTTCCACATAGAGATCATGAATGTAAAATCCTTCGCGCTTGCCTGCGAGCTTGGGCTGCGTCGGATCGGAAAGATCGATAATGTGTAAACCCGTAGGGTCATCCTGCTTGGGATCAGGAGGATGTGTGCCCACGACGTAAGCGTAATGGCCCGAAATAAAGAGATTGTGGCCGCCGCTGAAGCTCTCTTGATACATCGCCACCAGCTCGGGCCGGCGCGGATCGGCCAGATCGATAATTTGCATGGCGCCGAATTCATTGATGGCCACGGCGTAATGCTCGAAAGTCCTAGCCTCTTTGAGATCGCCATAAAAACTGGTGACGCTGGCGACGCGCCGCGGCCGGCGCGGATCGGTGACTTCAACAATGGCCAGGCCGTTTTGCCGCAGACACACTAAAGCATACTCGCCGCCGGCATCGGCATAGCCCCACACATTTCCCAAAGTGGGTTCGCCGCGCAAAGGCAGGAAACTGAGAAGCTCGACGTTGTTCGCCAAATCGCCGTTGTCCGGCTTGGTCACAAATTGATATTCGGCGCTCACCGCGCTCTGGTTCGTGCCGCGGCCCGCCCAGATGCGATAGCGATAGCTGCGATTCGGCAGCAAATGGTCAAGCAGAAGGGAGTGTGAGGTTGTCATTTCGTTCGGCGTGGCGGAAAGCCAGCTTGCATCTTCTGCCAGGCGATATTCGACTTTCGTCTCTGCCGCAACATCGGTAGTCCAGAAAATTCTCGCCGAGGCGCTGCCAATCTCGCCGGCGCGAATGCCGGAAACCACGGGCGCGAGATTGGCACTTTCCTGCACGTAGGTCACGCTGAAATCGTCGCATGCGTTGCGCACGCCTTCGCCGCGCATGAACACGCCCGCGTACCAGTTTTCCGATCGCGGAAAATGTTTGGCGGGATCACTCGCGGTTGCGGAGTAACGGCCGTTGATGTAGTAATCAAAATAGTTCGCGTCTGATTCTTCGCGAATGACGACGGTGACGACGTCACCCGCCACGGGGTCGCCGCTGCCGCTAAAATGTCCGAGATCGTGGCCGCCGACGTATTCGCCGTTCACGATCGTCCACAGCCAGACTTGATTGTAGCGATGCCAGATCCAGTAACCGCTCGCGTGCGGGCTGTCCTGGTCGAGCATCAACGCCATCGCACCTTCGCGCACGCCGATCTCGTCAACCTCGCGGCCCCAGCGATACGACACTTCTGTAATGCGCCGGCCGTTGCCGTTGCTGACGCGATTGAACACCGCCAAATAACGCCACGAGCCCGTGGCTTGCGAGCTGTGCGCCAGCTCGCCATTGCTGATCTCCCAAAAGCGGTCGTCCAAAGTCCAAGCTGAGCCAATGTCGCCCCGGTTGAAATCGTCGGTCACGGTGATGGTCGAGCCGCCGCCGCTTCTTTCGGTGGTGAAGTTGAAGTCGCCGGAAACAGCGAGATTGCCGGCGGCGTCCCGCGACTGCACGCGAAAATGATAGGTGGTATTCGCAGCAAGATCGGCCAGCTCAATTTCATGATATGTCGACAAGGAATTATCCTGCGAGGCGTCACCGTAGTCCGTGTTGGTGCCGTATTCCACGCGCGAGGTCGAACGCTCGTCCGTGTCCCACACAATCGTGGCGCGATTCGTGGACACGCTGCGAGCCTCGATATTCGAAAGTTGTGGAGGATTGGTATCCGGCTCGGGCAGAGTTTGAAAACTAAAATCATTTGAAGTTGCTAAATTCCCTGCGGCATCGCGCGAGAGCACGCGGAAGTGGTGCAGATTGTTTGCTTCAAGGTTGGCCAGCTTGACTTCATGATGTGTGCGCCATGAACTGTCAACCTCGGTAATCCGGCCGTAATTTGTTGTCCGGCCGAATTCCACCTGCGAAGTCGCAGGCTCGTTCGTGTCCCACACGATCGTCACGCTGCTGTGAGCAGGTTGCTCTGTGGAAATGTTGGATAGCAGCGGCGGCGCGTCGTCAACCAAGGTTTTGAAAGCGTAATCCCGTGAGCGCACGGACTGGCTTTGGCCGTAACGTGCCGTGATCTGGAAATGATACCCACTGTTGGAGAACAGGCGATCCAGCTTGGCGCGATGGCTCAAGCCATCGGCGGAGAAGGCGGCGAGCTGGAGGCCGTAACTTGTGGTCGTGCCGTACGTGACGGTGCAAGTCGTGTGGCCGTGCGTGCGCCAAGCAATTTCAGCGCCACTGCCGGACACGTTTTGAATTTCTACGGCATAGACGATCAGCGGCAAAACGATAGGTGCAGCCTGAACCGTTTTGCTTTCGGAAATGGCCAGGTTGCCCGCCGCGTCTTGTGACCGCACGCGAAAATAATAGAGCTCTTGTCCTGCCAACCCGGTGATTCTTGCAGTATGATACAAGCTCAGCGCGGTGAGAGGTGCGGTCTGCGTGCCGTAACGTTCGGTCAAGCCGTATTCAACTTGTGCTGTGGCCGGCTCGTCTGTGGTCCAGCTAATCGTCGCATTGCCCTGGCCGTTGGTTTCGACGATGATTTCGGAAATTTGTGGTGCGGTTGTGTCCGCGGGCGGAACGCCATAACTGCCTTCAACGATACTGATCGCACGATCGCCAGCGACCTCCTGCAAAACATCACGTGCGCCGGACGGCCAAAAGACTTCGACGCGTTCGGCTTGCGCTTCTGCGCCCAGGCCGAAGTGGAACGCCAGATCGCTGCCTCCGGAAACCATGGAAGAGCCGGCGATCAGCTGTTGCAACTGGCGCCGCCCACCGCTGGTCACGGCGATGCGCGCACCCACGCCGCTGCGGTTGCTCTGGCGGCCAGTCAAAGCGATTTTCAACCAATGCCGTGCTGGGCCGACATTGTGCAACAGTTTGCTGGGCTGGCCGGAATTGCTGAAGAAAATATCGAGGCGGCCGTCGGCATCGTAATCTATCGTGGAAGTGCCATAAGCGCGATTGGAACCATCCGTGCCCGCACCTTCGGTTTCATCCGTGAAGGTGCCGTGGCCGTCGTTGCGAAAAATGCGATTGCGGCCGAAATTGCCCACGTACAAATCCGGCCAGCCGTCGTTGTCGAAATCCGCAAACATACAGCCCAGACTGCGGCCGCCATCGTGCACGCCGGCGGTTTCAGCAATTTCTGCAAACCAGCCGGCGTCGTTGCGATAAAGCCGGTTGCCGCCGTTGGCATTGGACATGTAAATATCGAGATCGCCGTCACCGTCGTAATCTGCAACGGCAAGCCCCTGCCCGTGCGGCTCGGGGTCGGCAACGTTGCGCACGGCAGCTTCATCTGCAAACGTGCCATTCCCTTGGTTGACAAACAAGCGATTCTCAAAGCCCTCGCCGCGGCTCATGAAAATGTCGAGGTCGCCGTCCAGGTCAAAATCAAAGAACACAGATTGCACGCTGTGATCGGAATGAACGATGCCGGCTTGCTCGGTCACCTCAGTGAAAGTATGATCCGCTTCCTGCCGGAAAAGGCGCGCCGGATCGTCAAAGCTTGGTAAGAACAAATCGAGATCACCGTCGTTGTCATAATCTCCCCACGAAACGCCCTGGCCTTGAAAATTGTTGAGACGCACCCTGGCTTCAAGAGCAAAGTCAAAAAAAGAACCTTTGCCGTCATTTACGAACAGCAAATTATGATGGCCAGCGCCGGCAGCGACATAAAAATCTGGGTCACCGTCGTTATCATAATCCGCGGCTGCCACTCCTCGATCAAGACGGCTGCCGGAAAGAACACCGGCTTGATCTGCGTGATCGGTAAATGTGCCGTTGCCATTGTTGATGAAGAGCGCATTGTCGGCGTCGTAGGAAACGACGTAAATGTCGGGCAGCGCATCGCCGTTAAAATCGGCGACCGTGACACCGTGGCCATAGCCATTGGGATCGGCAGGCGTAGCGACGCGGGCGCGCGAAGTGACATCCACGAAGCGCAGGGTTTGAGCGAAGCTGCTGTGGGCGAGCAAGAAAACTCCTGCCAGCACCGCGGGAGCATATTCCCGCGAACTCTTTCGCACTGCGAAATGCTTTCTCAGAACGAGTCTCAGGGCAAACATAAGCATGCCTGCGGAGAAAGCACAAAAACCAAAAGAGGCATTGAGTTTTGCGCTTTGGATTTTGGGCTCTGGTTTTTGTGCTTTAACTTTTGGGTTTCCGGCTTTCCGGCTTATGGGATAAATACCTGATTCGATTCGCCTTTGCGGAAGGCGGATGCTATTGTCAGGGAAGCATGGCACTACAGCGCAAAGCTGGTTTACTGTTCAAAGAAGCCTCATCTTTTCTGAAAACAAAAAAGCCGGCAAGGTTATACCTTGCCGGCTGGCGTCCGATAATAAAAGGACTGCGCGTGTGATCAGTTCGCGCTAATTGTGATCTCTTTGCTCTGCGCCTGCGCGGACTTGGGCAGTGTGATCTCGAGCACGCCGTCTTTGAAGTCGGCTTTGATGTGCTCGCGGTCCACGTTGTTGCCCAAGCGGAAGCGGCGCTCAAACTTGCCGTAGGCAACTTCACGGAAGTGATAATTCGCCTCGCCGTTCTCCTGCGCGCGCTGCTTTTCGCCGCTCAGAATCAAGGCCTGGTTTTCCAGCGTGATCTTCACGTTCTCGCGTTTCACGCCCGGCAGCTCCACGCGCACGACAAACTTGTCCTTGTTCTCAACCACGTCCACGCGCGGTGCAAATTCCACCGCGGCATCTTGCCAGAAGGCCTTTTCCAGATCAGAGAAAATGCTCGCCGGAAGCGGGTTCCATTTCACTAACATGCTGCATGCTCCTTGGTATTTGGTTCGATTTTGATTGATTTGCATCATTGCTCTCACTCTTCCTATTGCAAGCAATGTGCCAACAAAAGTTTCGGAAATTCTGGCAGAAGAGCGAGCGGAAGCCGTAATTTTTCATGCCATGACTGACGATTCTTCAGAACGGTTTGGCAGGCATCGGCATGGCATTTTTACACAAGCTGTCAAATTAGCGCGAGTGTTGCTTTCAAACCGGAGAATGAGTATTTTGTTGTGAGACGATTTTGTCGTAGTTTTTTTGGTGCTTATGCAAGCCGCGCGAGTCGCAAACAAAGCCGATGTGTTTATGATTCCAACAAATCTTGAAAAGATCGATCAAAATACCCTGAAGATTTCGTGGGAGGATGGTGAAGTCACCTATTATCCCTTGGAATTTTTGCGGCGCAAATGCCCTTGCGCTTCGTGCAATGAGGCGCGGCACAGCAAGCCTGCACCTGCCGCCAATCCCTTTCGCATTTTGCAGGCGCACGAAATCATTTCAAATGCATTGGATTTGAAGGAAGCGGAAGTGGTGGGGCGCTACGCGCTGAATTTCAAATGGAGTGACGGGCATCAGGAAGGCATTTATCCGTTCGACTTCTTGCGCGAGCTGGCAAAGGAGGAGGTGTGCCGGCAGATGAAGGCGAAGTTTGGTGAGTGAGTTTGTGCAGTAAACAGTATTCAGTAATCAGTGTTCAGTTGACACATTGTCACGTCCTGAAATAGGTTGACAGGTTTTGAACCTATTTCAGGAGATTAGTCTATGTCAGAGCCCGGGCCTCAAAAACGCTACAGCCTTGCTTTCAAGCAAAAGGTCGTATCCGAAATTGAAGC